>JANNZM010000023.1:0-4866 GCA_031410595.1 Actinomycetes bacterium
GGTGGTGTCGCTGGTGCGGGCTCTGTCGGGCGAACACGCGCTCACGTCCCAGTTCACCGTGGCGCAGACGTTGTCGGCCACGTTGCCCATCATGATGTGCGGTCTGGGCGGACTCATGTCCGAGCGATCGGGTGTCGTGAATATCGGACTTGAAGGCATGATGATCCTGGGCACATGGGGTGCTGGATTCTTCGGCTACCACTTCGGACCTTGGGCCGCGCTGCTTGGCGGCGCGGCGTGTGGGGCAATCGGCGGCCTGCTGCATGCGTTGGCTACGGTCACGTTTGGGGTCGATCATGTTGTGTCGGGCGTGGCGCTCAACCTGCTGGCCTTCGGCTGGGCCCGCTTTTTGTCGGGCGGCCTGTTCAAGGGCCGGGGATCATCCGGATCGGAAACCAACTCGCCTGGGTTCAACTCCAGCATGGGAGCCCTGCGGTTTCCCGGACTGAAAGACGGCAGCTGGGTCGCCAAGCTCGAGAACCATCACTGGCCGGTGGTGTCCGATCTGGCCGGCGTGGTGCGTGGCCTGCTTGGTGATCTCAAGGTGTACGAGCTGATCACCATCTTGCTGGTGCCCATCGTGTGGTACGTGGTGTGGCGAACGCACTTCGGATTACGTATGCGCTCCTCCGGCGAAAAACCGTCAGCGCCAGACTCCCTCGGTGTGAACGTGTATCGCACCCGCTACATCGCGGTGGCCCTGTCGGGTGCGCTAGCCGGCATTGGTGGCTCGTTATTGGTACTCAACAACAACGGCGGCTACCTGGAAGGCCAGACGAACAACAAAGGCTTCCTCGGCATCGCCGCCCTCATCTTCGGCAACTGGCGGCCGGGCGGCGTGGCCGCGGGTTCGGCACTGTTCGGGTTCTTCGATCAGCTCCAGCTCACGTCGGCCGGATCCATCCGTGCTCTCTATCTGCTTGCTGCCCTGGCATCACTCGGTGGTGCCGTCGTGGCATGGCGAAGGACGCGCAAGGCAACCGGCCCGGTGTTGCTCCTGGCCTTGGCGGTAGCGATGTACCTTCTGTTTGAGACGAAGTTCAAGATGCCCGACGCCCTCGTGAAGACGCTCCCCTATTTCGTCACGCTGGTCGTGCTCGCCGGCTTCAGTCGACGATTGCGACCCCCCGCCGCGTCCGGAATGCCGTGGCGTAAGGGCCAGACCACGTGATCGATTGGCCGGTGCTCCATGCGGCTGCGGCCGAGGCGGCCACCCGCAGTTACAGCCCGTACTCGCACTACCCGGTTGGCGCAGCAGCGCTGGTCGATGATGGTCGGGTCATCTCGGGTTGCAACGTCGAGAACGCCAGCTACGGCTTAACGCTGTGCGCCGAATGCAGTCTCATTTCTGCCCTCCACATGGGGGGCGGCGGTCGGTTGGTTGCCGTCGTCACGTGCACGCTAAACCCCGAGTCAGGCGAGCCGAAGCCGGTCATGCCGTGCGGCCGTTGTCGACAGTTGTTGTGGGAACACGGCGGCGCCGATTGCCTCCTCAACGGCGACGGGCGGGTGCAACCAATGCGTGACGTGCTGCCGGGTGCCTTCGACGCCAGCCAACTTTCTCCGTAGTCCGGGTTCGTGCTTGGCCAAGCGCCGCGACCGAGTCGCCGCTACCCTCTCGGCATGACTTTACCGACCGATGATCAGCTCCTTCGAGCACCCAAGGTCGTGCTGCATGATCATCTCGACGGAGGGGTACGGCCTCAGACCGTCATCGATCTAGCCGGCGAGTACGGCTACAAGGATCTGCCGACGACCGACGTCACCGACCTGTCGAAGTGGTTTCATCGCGGCGCGAAACGCAACGACCTTGTGCTCTATCTCGAGACGTTCGCCCATACCTGCGGAGTGATGCAGCACCGAGACGCCATCGAGCGCGTCGCATTCGAATGCGCCCAAGACTTGGCCGCCGACGGTTGCGTCTACGCCGAGGTGCGCTTCGCCCCCGAACTCTCCACCGAGAAGGGCCTGACCCTGGATGAGGTCGTCGAGGCCGTGACCACCGGTTTCGCTCGTGGCGCCGCCAGCACACCGCTCACGATCTACTCGCTGCTCTGTGCCATGCGAACGGCGGCCCGCAGCACCGAGATTGCCGAACTTGCGGTGCGCTGGCGCGACCGTGGCGTGGTCGGTTTCGACATCGCCGGAGCCGAGGCCGGACATCCGCCTACCCGCCATCTCGACGCCTTCCAGTACGTGAAGCAGCAGAACTTCCACGCCACCATTCACGCCGGGGAGGCGTTCGGGCTTCCTTCCATCTGGGAAGCGGTGCAGTGGTGCGGCGCCGAGCGATTGGGTCATGGCGTGCGCATTGTGGATGACATCACAGTCAACGCCGACGGCACGACGACACTCGGCCCGCTTGCCACATACATCCGCGACCGTCGCATTCCGCTCGAGCTTTGCCCGACATCCAACGTCAACACGGGCGTGTGTGCATCGGTGGCTGAACACCCCATCGACATGCTGCGCAAGTTGCGATTTCGCGTTACGGTGAACACCGACAACCGCTTGATGAGCGCCACGTCGATGACGAACGAATTCATCCAACTCCGAGACGCATTCGGCTACGACGACACCGATTTCCAATGGGTGACGGTGAACGCCATGAAGAGCGCATTCGCCCACTTCGATGAGCGGCTCGCCATCATCGACAACCAGATCAAACCGGGCTACGCCGCGCTGCGAGCCGAGTAATGGTCGTCGAGTTCCTGACCTTCCGCGTCGATCCACGCGAGCAGTCGCAGTGGTTGCCGGTGGAGGAACAGACGTGGAGCCGGTTTCTCGAAAAGCAGCCCGGCTTCGTCCGCAAAGAGATGTGGACCAACCGGGAAGATCCATGGGAAGTCCACGCCGTCATCTGGTGGGAGACCCAGGAGCAATGGTTCTCCATCACATCGGCGAGAGTGGCCGAGATCGACGCCACCATGGGCGAATGGTTTCGCGAAGCTACCAGCATGCGCATCTTCGACGTGGCCCGGGAAACCTGACCCTACTGCGATCGGTATCGCTGAATGGTCTCCAGCGCCAGGGTCATCATCGCGGGGATCGAATCACCGTCGACCAGGGCGAGCCCGATGCATGCGGGTTGGTGTACGGCGGCGAGTGAGGCCATGCCGGCTGCCACCTGGGTCGGTGTGCCGCGCAGCGAGGTGGGATCGGCCTGGGCGCCGGGGCGGAATCGCACACTGGAGTAGAGAGCGACGGTGATCGGACGGACCGAGCGAGCCCACGCCACAGGTGTGTCGAGGTGGTCAAGCGCAAAACCGGATAGGAACGCGCCGTCGGCTTCTCGGGATGCGAGTCGGTTGAGCTGCTCACCCTTGGCACCCACATAGATCGGCACATCGCGGGCGGGAGCAGCGTGGTCCGGTGGCTCGTAGCCATCGATCTTGGTGCGTTGCAATACGGCCCGGCTCATCCGGATGGCGTCGCGCACGAGCGCCACTGGCCTGTCGACGGTGATGCCAAATGGGCCGAGCGATTCGTGACCTCCGACGCCGAAACCGAGCATGGTGCGCCCGCCGTTGAGTTCATCAAGCGTTGCGATCGATGACGCTATGGCGCCGGGGTGACGTAGTGCCGGAGACGTGATGCCGACGCCCATCCGGATGCGTGTGGTGAGCGGCGCCGCTGCGCTGAAGATGACGATTGGCTCCCGGGCGACGCCTTCGTCCGCGATCCAGATCTCATCGACACCTGCTCGATCGGCTGCGACGACCGCTTCGATGAGATCATGCACGGGTGCGTTCGGGTAAAGCCAGATGCCGACGTTCACGGGCCGACGCTTGACGCCGCGAAGGGGTCGTTCATCGCATCCCAGCATCCGGTCGGATGGGCGGCGCGCCAACTGCGCACCTCGTCTTGTGGGCTGCGGTTCTGTCCGGCCTTCCACGCGTCGAGGTACGGCCAAGGCCACACGATGCCCCGTCGCACCGACCACTCCGGCCCGGGGCACGGTATCGAGAGCCCGAAGTGCAGATGGCACACCGTGGTGTCGCCGGTCTTACCCATGGTGCCAAGCCGCGTGCCAACCACTACCCGAGCGTCCGGAACTGTTGCGGCCTCGATGGTGTCGTAGTGGGAGCCGTAGTAGCGCACGCCATCATCGCCAACAACCGCGACGGATCGTCCGCCAAACGTTGCCGGATTCGACGCGCGGTAACTATCTACCCGCCTTACGTCGGTTACGACACCGTCCACCGGCGACAGGATCGGTGTGCCGCACGCGGCGAAGATATCGGTGGCCGTGTAGTTCGCGTGCGTGTGCGCGTAGCCGACATTGGTGCCTGCTGCGATGGGGAATCCGTGCCGTACCTGCGCTCCCGGCTGGGCTTGCGAGCGGGTATCGACGATGCGCTTCGGTACAACACTGTGAAAGCTCGAACCGGCTCGGAACACGCCGAACAGATCGACCACGATGTTGGCAGGCATAGTCCACCGGACCGTGATGTCACCACTAACTGAGGAGGAAGGGACCACGGCCAGGTTCGGTGTCGTTCGTCCCGCCGTGGCATTCACATTCGAAGTGGTCGGAGCCAGGCTCGTCGGGCCAATCGGCTCGACGGTCACGAACCCATCCGCGAGCGCATCGACGGCAGTCACGTTCACAATGACGGCCTCGCCCGCACCCGCACCGGTGGTCACCTGCTCGTTTCGAGCCGGAGGCACCGACCCGGTGTTGCGGGTGTCGTACAACCGCTTGGGACCGACGGGGCGGAAGTCGGTCGCCGAAACGGCGCCCATGATGTCAACCACCAAATCAGTCGTCATGCTGGCGGCGAACGACAGCCTGCCTCCGCTACCAGCCGCCACGATCGCGAGATTGGCGGCCGTCTCCCCGGCTGCCAGGTTGAGGTTGGACGT
>JANNZM010000024.1:0-34979 GCA_031410595.1 Actinomycetes bacterium
GCATCATCCGGAGCTCGCCTCGTCGAGCGAAGCGGTTGCGGTCCACGGCACCGTGGAGACCCGGGGGCCAGTCGTATACGCCACCCTTGCTCTGCTGCTCGCGCTTCTACCGATCACAGCTCTCCACGGAGAGGCCGGTGCGTTTGTCCCGTCCATCGCGTTCGCCTTTGTCATCGCCATTTTGGTGTCGCTCCTCGTTGCCGTCACGTTCACACCGCTACTGAGCCTTGTCGTCTTTCGAGGTCGAGACCGCGCTCCTCGCATTTCGCCACTGATGGCCCGGGTTCTCGCGCTTCACAGCAAAGTCGGGTCTTGCCTCCTAGAGTCGCCCCGATCCTCGTTCGGCACCCTCGCAGCGCTGCTGATGGTGGGCCTGGTGGCCCTGCCTTTCGTCAAGCGTGGCGACTCGCTGGTTCCATCCTTCAAGGATCGATCGGTGCTCGTCCATTGGGAGGCTGCTCCCGGAACGTCGCTCACGGAGATGAGCCGCATCACTGCTCGCGCCAGTCAGGAGATCGGCGCGTTGCCCGGAATTGGGGGAGTGGGAGCCCACGTCGGCCGCGCTGTCGGCGGTGATCAGATCGTCGGAACAGGTTCCGGTGAGATGTGGGTGACGATGAAATCGTCGGCCGCGTATGCCAAGACTCTCCAGTCCATCGGGTCGGTTGTCAGCGGCTATCCGGGCATGGTGCACACTGTCATCACCTACCCGACCGAGCGGATCCAGCACATGCTCAACAGCACCGGTCGAGATCTCACGGTACGAATTTTTGGGGATGACTTCGCTGTCCTGAACAGCAAGGCGGCCGAGGTAGCAAAGGTCCTCGGGGCCGTAAAGGGTGTGCGTGATCCGAAGATTCATTCGGCGCCGTTGGAGCCAGCGTTGGAGGTGAAGGTCAACCTCGACGCCGCGGACAAGGTCGGGATCAAGCCCGGCGATGTCCGTCGCGCCGCCACGACTCTGGTGTCGGGACTGACTGTTGGCGCCCTCTTTGAGGAGCAAAAGGTATTCGACGTTGTCGTCGTCGGACAGCCAGCGACCCGTGCAAGCCTGACGGCCATCAAGGACCTCACCATCGAGAGCCCGACAGGCAAACACGTTCGCCTGGGTGACGTGGCCGACGTTGCCATCGCTCCGGGCCTCAGCGCCATCAGGCACGAGGATGTCTCCCGATACATCGACGTGGACGCCAACGTGAGCGGACGAGCGACCGAGTCGGCGGCTGCGGATGCCACGGACGCCCTGAAGGGCATCTCGTTTCCCCTACAACATCGAGCGGAACTGTTGGGCGACTATGCCCAGCGGAGAAACGAGCGTCGGGAATTTCTGGTGCTCTCGGTCGCGGCGGCGTTAGGGATCTTCCTGCTCCTCCAATCGGCGTTCCGCAGCTGGCGGTTGGCTGTCGTCGTGTTCGTAACGCTGCCTGCGTCGCTCGTGGGCGGTGTGGTCGGCACCCTTGTCGCCGCACCGTTCTCCCTTGGATCGATGGTCGGTTTCTTCGCTTTGTTCGCGCTGGCTGCCCGGTCGACATTGATGCTGATCGGCCGGTACCGGGAACTGGAGCTGCATGAGTCGACGACCGACCGGGCCGAACTTGTGCTGAAGGGCACACGTGACTCGATCGCACCTGTGTTGCTGACCGCTGCCGGAATCGCCTTGGTGCTCCTGCCGTTCCTCGTCTTCGGTGATGCCGCCGGCTTCGAAATCGCCCACCGGCTCGCGGTAGTCGTGGTGTGCGGGCTGGTCAGCACGACCCTGTTCGCGCTTGTGATCGTCCCCGCTTTATACCTTCGGTTCGGCCGCCCGACCGAGCCCGACGTCTGGGAGCTTTTGGAGCCGCCAGAACGGGCTCCCGTGGCCGCCGCAGCGTCGCAGGTCAGTGGGAACGGCGACGGAGTTCAAAGAACAACGACTGCTGGGAGGGACAACCAATGAGATATTCATCGCGAAAGACACTCTTGGCGCTGATTGCACTCGCTGCGCTCGGGGCGTGCTCGCGAACCTCGGCTTCCGACGACGGCGTCGCCAATCACCCGGCGACGGTGGAACGGATAGCCGGGTCCGAAGGCGCACGCGTCACCCTGACGGACCAGGCCACGAAGCGCATCGGTCTGGAGACCGCAGTGGTGAAGGATGCACCGGGCGGCCTCGTCGCCCGGCTGACGATGCCGAACGCCGCAGTGCTCTACGACCCAACGGGTAGAACCTGGGCGTATGTCAGTTTCGCCGGCGGCAGCTACGTTCGAACACCGATCACCGTTGACCATGTCTCCGGCAGTGATGCCTTTCTGTCGGAGGGTCCTCCCTCTGGCAGCAACGTCGTGACCACCGGGGCACAAGAACTCTACGGCGCCGAATCGACCTTTGGCGAGAGCTGACTGAAATCCTCGCACTGTATGTGAAGGGACGGTAGCAACATGATGAGAGCGCTGGTCGGGACAAGTCTGCGGTTCCGCTATCTCATCCTGGCTCTGGCCGGGGCCATGGTGGTCTTCGGGATCGGCCAGGTGCGGGCGATGCCCGTCGATGTCTTCCCCGAGTTCGCGCCCCCTCGGGTCGAGATCCAAACCGCGTGCCTCGGGCTGAGCGCCTCCGAAGTCGAGAGCCTCGTGTCGGTGCCGCTGGAACAGAGTCTGAACGGACTGCCCGGACTTGACGTCATGCGTTCGAAATCCGTCGCCCAACTGTCGTCCATCACGCTCATCTTCAAGCAGGGTTCGGACCTCTTGACGGCCCGTCAGGTTGTCCAGGAGCGGGTCGCGACCGTGGCACCGACGCTGCCGACCTGGGCGGCGCCACCCTTCATGATCCAACCCGTTTCGGCGACCAGTCGGGTCATGAAGGTGGGGATGTCCTCAAACTCGGTCTCGCTCATGGACATGTCGATGCTGGCGTACTGGAAGATACGGGCACGGTTGCTGCGGGTGCCCGGCGTGGCCGATGTCGCCATCTGGGGTGAACAACTGAAGATGCTCCAGGTGCAGGCCGACCCGATACGCATGCGTCAGCAGGGAGTGACGCTGGAACAGGTCATGACCGCAACATCGGACGCACTCGATGCCGGGCTGCTGAAGTTCTCCGATGGCGGCGGCGTCATCGGCACCGGTGGCGCGGTGGAGACGCCCAACCAGCGCCTCACCGTGCACCATGTGCTTCCCATCGTGACGCCGGATGACATGGCCAAAGTAGCGGTGGCTTCCAAACCAGATGGCACGTCGCTCGTCCTCGGCGACGTGGCGGATCTGAAGATCGATCATCAACCACTTTTCGGCGACGCGATCGTCAACGATGGCCGCGGGCTGATGCTGATCGTGCAAAAGCTCCCGTGGGGCAACACGCTGGAGGTCACCAAGGGAGTTGAGGCGGCGCTCACTGATTTGCAGCCGAGCCTGCCCGACATACAAATCGACTCCACCATCTTCCGGTCGGCGGACTTCATCGACATGGCCGTCCACAACTTGGCGCGAACCCTGTTGATCGGCACGCTGCTGGTGGTCTTCATTCTCATCATGTTCCTGTTCTCGTGGCGCAGCGCGCTCATAAGCGTCATGGCCATACCGCTGTCGCTGCTTTCTGCGCTGCTGGTGCTCCATCTACGGCACGGCACGGTGAACACGATGATCCTGGCCGGTCTGGTGATCGCCGTCGGGGTGGTGGTGGATGACGCGATCATCGACATCGAGAACATCCTGCGGCGCCTGAGACAGAACCGTAAAGAGGGAGGAACCAAGACCACGCCGAGCATCATTCTGGAGGGCTCGCTCGAGGTTCGCAGTGCCATCGTCTTCGCGACCCTGATCGACGTCATGACCCTCCTGCCGGTGCTGATGATGAAAGGTTTGTCGGGCTCCTTCTTTCGGCCGCTCGCCGTTTCGTATGGGCTGGCCGTGCTGGCTTCCATGTTCGTGGCCCTGACCGTCACCCCTGCGCTCGGCATGATCCTGCTTGTGCACTCGCATGGCGAACGCCGGGAGTCGCCATTCGTGCGATGGCTCCATGGGCGGTACGAGCGTGTGCTTGCCCGCATCATCCGCACCCCTCGCCCCGCTTTTCTCGCGGTGGGTGTCGTGCTCATGCTCGGCGCCGTAGTAGTACCGCGGCTGGGGTCGTCACTGTTCCCGCAGTTCAAGGAGCGGGACTTCCTGATCCACTGGATAACCAAGCCGGGCACCTCTGATCAAGAGGAGGTGCGCATGGTGCAAAGGATCAGCAACGAGTTGCGCCAGATCCCTGGCGTACGGAACTTCGGATCGCACATCGGCCAGGCCTTTCTGGCCGAGGAGGTGGTCGGCGTGAACTTCGGGGAGAACTGGATCAGCATCGATCGCAATGTCGACTACGACAAGACACTCGCCAATATCAAGGAAGTGATAGACGGCTATCCCGGTCTGTTCCACAATGTCCAGACCTATCTGAATGAACGTATCGAGGAGGTGCTCGCGGGAGCCAGTAGCCCGATCGTGGTGCGGCTGTTCGGCGCCGACTTGAACCAGCTCCGGCAGACGGCAGCCACTGTGGAGAGCACCCTTGGCAAGATCAACGGAGTGGAGGATTCCCACGTCGAACTTCAAGAGGACGTGCCGCAGGTGAACGTGCAGGTGGATCTCGCCACGGCTCAGAGCTACGGGGTCAAACCCGGCGACGTACGGCGAGCGGCGGCGACACTCGTGGCGGGTGAGGAGGTCGGCGACCTGTTCCGCGACGGTCAGGCCTATGACGTCCAGGTGTGGAGCACCCCCGCTACTCGGCAGAACATCACGGACATCGAAAACCTGCCTATCGACACGCCGTTGCGCGGCCAGGTTCGTCTGGCCGATCTGGCCAGGGTGAGTGTCCAACCGACGCCCAACGTCGTGCACCGCGAGGCGAACTCGCGGAGCATCGACATCGACGTCGACGTGAAGGGGCGTGGCCTCGGCGCTGTTGCCCACGATGTCGACGTCGAACTGGCCAAGCTCAGCATGCCATTCGGCTATCACACCGAAGTCCTCGGCGAGTACGCCGAACGCCAGGCGACACAGGGGCGGATCGCCTCGTTCGCCATCGTTTCTGCCTTCGGTGTGCTGTTCCTACTGTGGATGGCGTTCCATAGCATTCGCCTGGCGCTGCTGTCGTTCCTCACGTTGCCGTCGGCGTTGGTCGGCGGGGCGTTGGCGGCTTACCTCAACGGGGGGATCATCTCGCTTGGCGCGCTCGTTGGATTCTTCACCATCCTCGGCATCGCGGCCAGGAACGGCATCATGCTGATCAACCACTATCAGCATCTCGAACGGTACGAGGGTGAAAAGTTCGGTCCGGAGATGGTTATCCGCGGCGCTCGTGAACGCCTGGCTCCCATCTTGATGACCGCCCTGGCAACGGGACTTGCAGTAGTGCCATTAGTTGCTGCGGGCGACATCCCCGGCCATGAGATCGAGCATCCGATGGCCGTCATCATTGTCGGCGGGCTGGTCACGTCGACACTTCTCAACCTGTTCATCGTCCCTTCGCTCTATCTCAGGTTCGGCCGTCGGTCGACCGATGACCCGACGACCCCCGCGGCGATCCAACTCGAAGTTGTTGGTGTGGCTCCATGATCCTCATCCGGCGCTCTCAGCCCATTCTCAGGGCCGGGCTCTTAGGGTTCGGCTATAGAGACAGAGACCGCACATTCCGGAGGTACACCATGACAACTCGTCGCACAGTGATCGGTTTCGTGGTGCTCCTTAGTGTCGCCGGCTGCAGCTCTGCCGCGTCAACAACCAGAGCCACCACCCCCGCGTCTACCTCAGTCAGCGGGTCAACGGCTGCGACCAAGTCTCCAACCGGACCGACAACCACTATCGCGGGAGCGTCGCAGTCGGAGTCGGCGTTCGGCCTGGACAAAAAGGGCCTGCTGGCCCGGCGACTGAAGATCGAGGCTGTCGTGTCCACGTGCATGAAGAAGCAAGGCTTCGACTACGTGCCGCTGGACCCGTCGGTGGTCGTGGTCGGAGGGGGGAAATTTGTCGTCACCGGGCTGAGCGAGAATGAATTTCGAAAGCAGTATGGCTACGGGTTCTCCACGACGTACGACCTCAAGCCGGCGACCGGGACATCGGCCGGCGTCAACCCAAACGTCACGATCCGGGACGGGCTGAGTCCGTCTGATCAAAAGGCGTACGACAAGGCCCTGAACGGCGGGAGCGAAGAAGGCAGCTTCGCCAACGCCATATTCGAGGGAGACTTCGGGAAGCTCGGCGGTTGCAATAAGGCGGCGGCCACAGACGTCTTCGGAGGGGCCGATGCACTGAACGTCGTTTCCTCAACCGTCGAGGAGGTGGACAAGCGGGTCAGCGCTGATCCACAAATGGTCAAGGCGGAACGGGAATGGAAAGACTGCCTGGCCTCAGCCGGTTTCAAATACTCCACCAGCGACCAGATCGATTCGCACTTCCGGGACGCCCTGAAAGCAATTGTCGGCTCGACCCCCGGCAACACGGGCTACGACAAAGCTGTCCTCGCCGCTCTGCAGCAGGAAGAACTGCGCACCGCCGAAGCCGACTGGTCGTGCGAACTCAAATACAAGGTCCCGGTCGAGCCCAAGGTGATCGCCGCCGTCGAGAAGGCCTATTTCGAGGCCAACCCCGGTCTGGCCGCCAAGCTGACGAAATGAGCAACGTGCGGTCGAAACGCGTGGCCGTCATCGTGGTGGCCATCGTGGTCATCGGCGGTGGCGTGGGCTGGTGGGGTGCCACCCGGATCAAGTCACCGGCCCAGCTCGCGGCCGAATCGGCGCCGCCAGCCGCGTCGCTCATCACCGTGCCGGTGCAGAAACTCACCCTGTCGGCCGACGTCATTACGCGGGGAACGGTGCGGCACCGGGGGCAGGTGAAAGTCAACTTGGCGTCCTCAGCGCTGAAGCCGTCGTCGGCCGCCCTGGTGACGCTCGCGCCCGACAAGGGTGCCCAACTGGAGGAGGGCAAAGTCGCGTTGGCGGTCGGTGGTCGACCGGTGTTCGTGCTCAAGGGGGCGGTTCCTGGCTTCAGAGACCTGACCCTCGGCGCGGTCGGCGACGACGTTGGCCAGTTGGAAGAAGCGCTCCAACGGCTGGGATTCGATCCCGGTCCCGTCGACGGTGTCTATGACGCCGCGACGGCCTCGGGTGTCACCGCATGGTACGGAAAAGCGGGCTGGACGCCCTTCGGCCCTACCGAACAGCAACGTCAAGCCGTCACGACGGCCCGAGAGACCGCCACCAAAGCTCAGCAGGCGCGCTTCCAGGCCGAGCTGGCCCTGGCCCAGACTCGACTCCAGCTGCAAACCGATCAGACCACCGCGGTTGCGGCATTGGCGGCAGCCGAAACCAAGGCACCTACGGCGGCGGGAGCCGCTATCTCAGCAGCTCGTGCGGTGGACTCAGCCAAGGCGACCGCCGATCGCGACGTCGCGGTGGCGAACGCTGATGTCGCCACCAAGACCGCAGCGCTCCACACCGCCGAGGCGGCCCGAACCGATACCCAGAATCTCGCCAAGGCCCCGCCGCCTACTGCTACCCCCGCCGAAATCGCTGTCCTGCAGGCGAACGTCGTGAAGGCGAACGAGGCAGCAGCGGTAGCGGCATCGGATCTGGCGTCAGCGCACAGCAACCTGGCATCGGTAAAGATCGCCGGTGCCGGAGCGGTGCAACGGGCCCAGGACGATGTCGTCGTGGCGCAACGGGACGCCGACGCGGCGCAGGACGATCTCGCGAGGGCTCAAGCCGGGTTCGACCGTGCCACGAACCGGATCACTTCGTCGCCCCGCGAAGTGTCTATTCTCTCGCAGGCAGCCGACAGTGCGAAGCAGGACGAGGCGTCGGCCACGGCCGACTTTCAGGCACTCTCCGACCGCACGGGCATCCAAGTTCCCGCCGACGAGGTGCTGTTCTTTCCCGATCTGCCGCGCCGTGTCGACGATGTGAAGGTCAAACGCGGCGACCCCGTCAGCGCCGAGCTCATGACCGTGAGCGGTCTCGCCCTCTCGATCGACACGTCGCTCTCATCCAACGATGCCAAGCTCGTGAACGTCGGCGCCAAGGTAGCCATCGAGGAACCCGATCTGGGCATCAAAGCCACCGGCTCGGTCACTGTTCGGTCAGAGCAGCCCGGGACGAACGCCGTTGATCCGCAGAAATTCTACGTGGAAGTCACCCCGGACAATGCGCCCGACAGCCTGGTCGGGGCGTCGGTGAAGCTCACCATTCCGGTGAAGTCCACCGCCGGCGATGTCCTTGCCGTTCCGCTGAGTGCGTTGGCCGTGGGGGCATCCGGGTCCTCGCGCGTCGAGGTGGTTGCAGGAGCAACAACACGGTTCGTGGATGTGGTGCCGGGACTGGTCGCGCAGGGTCTCGTCGAGGTGACCCCGCCCGCGGGCGGCCTCGCTGAGGGAGACAACGTCGTGGTCGGTCGGAGCAATGAGCGGCAGGTCCTTCCCGCTTCCGGGCAGGCGACAAACCCGCCGGCACCGAACGGCGGATGACCGTGGCGCTCATCGAACTGGTGGACGTTTGTCGTCGCTACGACGGGGATACTCCGGTCGAAGCTTTAAGAGACGTGAACCTCGTTATCCCGGCGGGTGATTCGGTGGCCATCGTCGGTCCTTCGGGTTCCGGAAAGTCGACGTTGCTGCACATCATCGGCTGTCTCGACCGCCCAACGTCGGGAACCTACTGCCTTGACGGTATCGACACCGGCAACATCGGCGACAGCCTTCTCGCATCGTTGCGAGGTCAGCGCATCGGTTTCGTCTTCCAGTCGTTTCATCTGCTCAGCTTTCGTACCGCGATCGACAACGTGATGCTGGCCGAGGTTTATCTGCGCCGACCGCGGTCCGGGCGACGCGACCGCGCGCTCGCGGCACTCGACCGGGTTGGGCTGGCAGCCCGGGCCGAGCACCTGCCGAGTGCGATGTCCGGCGGCGAGCGTCAGCGGGTGGCCATTGCCCGTGCCCTTGTCACGGAACCTCCGCTCCTGCTGTGTGACGAGCCGACGGGAAACCTCGACTCCGCCAACACGGCGGGCGTGTTGGCGTTGATCGACGGCCTCCGAGCCGACCAGTTGACCGTCGTCATGATCACCCACGATCCATCCGTGGCCGCCCACGCGAACCGCATCGTTGGCATGGTCGACGGCCAGCTCACCGAGCACGTGACCGACATGGGTCTTATTCCCGCGGGGGAAATTCGGCGGCACACGACGTGACTCCAGAGACGCCCGCGCTACGCCCGTCACGCATCAGTCTGCGGGACCTGTGGTCCGAGGCCGTGGCCGCTTGTCTCGCCCGTCCTGCCCGCGCCGCCTTGACGGTCCTGGGCACGGTTTTGGGCATCGCCGCGCTCGTGGCGACGCTCGGAGTCTCAAAGACTGCGAGCGGCCAGATCGTGGCCCGGTTCGACGCGCTCGCAGCCACTGACGTGACCGTGACGCCGCGCACCGCCGCCGGGCCGGTCGTCTCCCGCGTCATTCCATGGGATGCTGCCAGCCGAATCCGGCGCCTTGCGGGTGTGGTCGCCGCTGGCACCTCAGCCGATGTCGATGTAAAGGGCGCGCTCGTCCGTTCCGTGCCGTTGAACGATCCCAGTGGGCAATCCACATTCCAGCTTCCCGTGAAGGCTGCGTCGCCCGAACTCTTCGCGGCGATCCGCGCCCGGGTCGCCAGTGGACGCGTGTTCGATGAGGGTCACTCCGTCCGCGGTGACCGCGTCGCCGTCATCGGGCCCGCCGCCGCGGATCGACTGAATCTCACCGGGGTCGACCAGCAACCGGCCATCTTCATTGGCGAGCGGTTATACCTCGTCATTGGCGTACTCTCCGATGTCGCCCGCCAGGCCGACATGCTGGGCGCGGTGATCATCCCAGAGGGCACGGCCCGCCATGAGTTCGGTCTTGTCGCCCCCGGCTCGGTTCAGATCGACACAGAGATCGGCGCAGCCCGTCTCATCGCACAGCAGGCACCGATCGCCCTCAACCCAGACAATCCGGCGCTCTTCCGGGTTGCGCAACCGCCCGATGCCCAGGGCACCAAGAATGCCGTGAAGAACGACCTCAACGCGCTGTTCATCATCCTGGGGCTGGTGTCGCTCCTGGTAGGTGCCCTGGGCATTGCCAATGTCACGCTCGTTTCCGTGTTGGAACGAATCGGCGAAATCGGTCTACGCCGTGCGCTTGGCGCCGGCAGGCGCCACATCGCGGCCCAGTTCCTCACCGAAAGCGCCTTGATGGGACTCTTTGGCGGCATCATCGGGGCCAGCCTTGGCACGAGCGCCACCGTCCTGGTGGCCATCTATCGCCACTGGACGCCGATTCTCGACCCGAAAGTACCGCTCCTCGCCCCGCTCGTGGGGACCAGTATTGGGCTGATCTCGGGTCTGTATCCTGCGTGGCGCGCGGCCCGGCTGCAGCCCGTGGAGGCGCTGCGATCAGCGATATGACGCTGCGAGGTCTTTGACCCTTTACGCCAGGCGGAGCGCGGTGAAGACCGCCATGCCGACAACCATCATCGCCAGCATGTTGCGGGTCTTGGCGAACACCGCTCCTGCTGCCAGCACCGCCCAGATACGGTAGTTGTGCACGCTGAGCGCGCTCGCCCCGTGCTCGGTGAAAACTGCCGGCGCCACGATGGCCGCCAGCGCGCAGACCGGTGCGTGACGCAACGATCGCTGCACTCCGGGTGGCAGCTTCACCGACTCGGGCAGGAACGCGAAGCTGGCTCTGCTCAGAAACGACACCGCCGCAACACACCCGATGGTGACGACCAGATAGGGCACGTCTTGCACGCCAGTCATGATGTCTCCACCGTATGAACCACGGGCGATGTTCGTCGATCAAGAACCGTTTCGATTGCCAGCGCCGCGCCAAGGCCGCAAACAATGGATGCAAGCAAACCCAACCGAAATGGCACCCGAATAGTGAGCACCGCAAGCACGCTGGTCACGATCAATCCGACGACGGCAGGCACGTTGGTGACCATCGGGATCAGCACGGCAGTGATGGCCAGCGCCGCCGCAAAGTCAAGGCCCCACGAGGTCGGCGCCAGGCTGCCCAGCAGGATGCCCGCCACGGCGGACACGTGCCACACAACGAAGCACGTGAGCGCGGCTCCGTAGTAGAAGCCCCAGTGCGTCTCGTTTCCGTCGTGCTCCACCGTGCCGAAGCGTTTGCTGAACAGCACGAAGGGCAAGTCGCCCTGGAAGTAGGCACTGGCCAGACGTTGCCGAAGCGGCAACCGAACAAAAGCGCTACGAATACCGGCGGAAAAGATAACGAAGCGCAGGCTGATAAACGTTGCCGTCACCATCACCAGTGGCCACGGTGCATGAACGAGGATCAGCGGCAACGTGGCCAACTGCGCCGTGCCCGCGTACGCCACCAGGCTGAATACCAGCGCAACGCCGACGGGGAGGCCGCCCTTCACCATAGCCACGCCGGTCACGATTCCCCACGCCGCCAGCGCAAGCGTGGCGGGCGCCATCGAGCCGATGCCCTCCCTGACGCTTCCTCGATCAAGAGGAGGAAACAGGCGCGTCACGTGGTCATGGTACCGGGCATGATCCGCCGAACGCGATCTGGGCGATGTGACATCGAGAACGTGAGCAGGCCAATTCCAACGTTCGAGCCGTACTTCCCGAGAGACCGGCGGGTAACGTTGAGCATCGACGTGCGGAATAAGGTGGGAGTCTCGTGATCCTGTCGCTCGGAGCGGCAGTCCTCGCAGCCCTTGTTTATGGCGTTGGCGCGGTATTGCAGGCCGTGGGTGCGCGACGAGCCTCGTCCACCGTGCCCGGCAGGGCGAGCTTCGTCCTGGTGGCTCGCCAGATGCCCTACCTCGGTGGACTCGGCTGCGATCTCGTGGCGTGGGCCATGACGGTCTTCTCGCTGAGGCGCCTCCCGTTGTTCGCAACCCAAACAATCGTGGCCAGCAGCCTGGCCGTCACCGTGGTTCTGGCCCATTTCGTAATGCACACCCGTCTTCATCGCAGCGATCTGTTGGCCATCGCGCTAACGGTGGTCGGCATGGTGCTGATTGGTGCGTCGGCCGATCTGGACACCGCCGAGGTGCCCTCGAATCGGGTGAGCATAGCCGTACTGCTCGCTGTCCCGATCGTGGCTGCCCTGAGCATCTCGCTTGGTCGCATCTCACCTTTCGTGTCCGCCATCATCGCCGGGCTGTCGTTTGCCAGCAGCCTGTTCGCGGCGCGCGCCACCCATGTCGATGGGGGCGTACTTCATGTGGTTCGGTCTCCGCTTGCCTGGGCTGTCGTCGGGTTCGGCACGATCGGATTGGTGTCGTACGCGCGGGCGCTGGAGGCAGGTCACGTCGGCTCGGTAACCGCGGTGATGTGGGCCACCGAGATCGTGGTCGCCACAACGATCGGATGGCTGATACTCGGTGACAATGTGCGCCCCGGCTGGCGACCAGCCGCCGGGTTGGGCGTGGTTCTGGCCCTATCGTCCACCATCAGCCTGGCCCGATCCCAGACCAAGGCCTGAGATCGGGGCTCAGGGCCGGAGCCAGCCGGACAGATCGGACCACGAACAGCGAGGAATAATCAACCCCCTGATATGGCGGCCAGAACGTCGTCGAGGTGGGAAAGGGAATGACCGCTGACGAAGTGATCGACGAACGGCAGCGAGGCGGCCATACCACCGGTGAGGGGCTGGAACTTCGGGTTCTGACGGCGGGGATTCACCCAAATGATGCGATCGGCCAGCCGAGCCAGTCTTTCCATTTCACGCGCAAGAATGCTGACATCGCCGGCGTCCCACCCGTCGGACACGATGACAATCACGGCTCCCCTGGCGACACCACGCCGACCCCAGCCGTCGTTGAACGCGGCGAGGGCTTCGCCGATCTTGGTTCCGCCCGACCAGTCCGACGCCGACATCATCGCCTTGTTGAGCGCGAGCTGCGGATGCCGGCCGCCGAGAAGACGCGTCAGACGAGTGAGTTTGGTGGAAAAGACGAATGCCTCTGCCCCTACGGCGCGCACCGCACCATGCAAGAGGTAGAGATACGCGCGGGCGTAGTGCTCCATTGACCCGCTCACATCGGCGATCAGCACGATGCGTCGAGGGCGTCGACGCGGCTGTCGTAGTTGGCGATGGATCGGGTCCCCGCCCGTGCGGTGGGCTTGGCGCAACGTGGCTCGCCAGTGGATATCGCCACGATGGTCGTGCGGCCTGAGGCGCCGGCCTCGCCGCAGCGGCGGCACGAGCGGAAGCCGTGCGATGAGATGACCGAGTTGCTCCAACTCCGCAGGCGTGCACACGCCAAAGGCTTTGGTTCGCAGCGCATCATGTTCGGCGGCCATGGCCACCAGCGCTTCTCGACCGTCATCGTTGTCTTCGTCGTTGGTGTCGGTCGATGGTGTGGTTACGCCGGGCGGTGAATTTCCCTCAGTGGGGGCCGGGCTACCTTGCCGGTCCTGCTTGTCCTCGCCCCTCGCCTGGGGCGGATTCTCCCGCTCGGGCGCGTTCGGGTTACGGACGATGTCAGCCACATCGACGCGACCGCGAAACACCTCGGCGAACACCGCTTCGAACCGTTCCAGCATGACAAGATCGATCACGAAGGCCAGCCGGGCAGTCCAGTACAGCTGGTGGTATGTGGTCGGGCCGATCAGGTCGAGCATCTGGGCAAACCGGGCACTGCGCTCGGGTGTGGTGGATAGCCCAGCCTGGTGCAACCGATCGCCAAAGGTCGCAGCAACGAGTGCGAGATCAGCCACTAGTGTTCGGATCCGGCCACCCAGGCGTAGCCTTTTTCGGCTGCTACTTGGGCGTCTTCGCGGTATTTTAGAACGGAGCCGATCGTGAGTTCGGCTGCGGCGGCATCAAGGCGTTCAATTCCGAGCACATCGAGCGCGGCAGCCCAGTTGATCGCTTCGGCAATGCCGGGTGGCTTTTGCACGTCGAGCGACCGCAGGCGTTTCACTGCCGCCGCCACGTGTTCGGCCAACGGTTTCATCGATGACGGCACCCGACGCCGAACGATGTCGACGGCGCGAGCGAGATCGGGATAGTCGATCCAGTGATAGATGCACCGACGCTTCAGCGCGTCGTGCAGGTCACGGGTGCGGTTCGAGGTGAGAATCACGATCGGCGGATGGGTGGCTTTGATGGTGCCGAGTTCGGGAATGGTGACCGACGATTCGGCCAGGAGTTCCAGTAGGAAGGCCTCGAACTCGTCATCGGCCCGGTCGATTTCATCCACCAGCAGCACGGCGGGTCGTGGCCCGGGATGCTGTAAAGCCCGTAGCAGGGGTCGGCCGACAAGGTACTCGTCGGTAAACAAATCACCGGTCGAAGCTGGCGCTGCCGACGACGTTTCCGACAGCCGGATGGCAAGCAACTGACGGGGGTAATTCCACTCGTACAGCGCCTCACCCGAGTCGATACCCTCATAGCATTGCAGTCGCACGAGCGGGGTGTCGAGCATTGCGGCAAGCGCCTTCGCTGCCTCCGTCTTACCGACGCCAGCCTCACCCTCAAGCAACAACGGCTGCGCCAATCGCGCCGCGCAAAACAGGGCGGTCGCAAGGCCTTCGTCGGCTACGTAGTCCATCGCGTCAAGCTGCCCGCGCAGGGCAGCGACGTTCGGAAGAAGTTCGGCGAGGTCGCTCACGAGACTGCGTATGCGCTCGGGTTTGATGCGAAGGCTCGGAGGCAGCCGCTGCCGCAGAACCAGATCAACCCGCCCTCGTGCTCAAGATGCAGGGAGGACTCGACGGTGGCAACGGTCATACCGCAGACCGGGTCGAGCGCGGTAGCAGTCGAGGTGCCCTCGCTGGAGATAGGGCGGCCGCTTGGTTGCGGACGGCGGGCGACGATGTCGGCCAGGATCGAAAGCGCCACTTCTTCCGGTGAGCGAGCGCCGATGTCGAGCCCGGCAGGCGTGACGATGCGGCCCTTCATCGAGCCGCACATGTCGAGCGATGCGACCACGGCCTCACCGCGTTTGCGCGATGCGACAAGACCGACGTACGGCACACCCGCACGAATGGCGTCGGACAACACCTGCTCCTCGTCACGACCATGTGACGCAACCACCACTGCGGCAGCGTCGGCAGGCAGTGCGCCGTCGTACACGTGCATGTCATACCGAAGCGGTCCACCGAGGCAAACCAGCGCGCGAGCCACCGGTGAATCACCGAGCACCACCACGAGCGGCACGGGGATTTCGGGTGCGAGAAAGATCTCTAACGTGCCGCCGGAGAGGCAGGGGTTGTGCACCACGACTTTGCCCGGTTGATCGGGCTCTGGCGTAGGAGAAATGCGTAGCAGGACGGAATCGCCAGAATCGAGCAGGGCGAGCGCTTGGGCTCGCACTGTCGACTCCGCGCAATTCCCTCCGACGAAACCAACGATCGTGCCATCGCCAAGAATGACCGCTTCGTCACCCGGTTTGGCGCTGGTGGGACGTTCCGCCAGCACCACCCGGGCGTGCACGAATGGCACTCGTTGCGAGCGTAACTCCGTGGCCCGTTCGATGATTTCGGGTCTGCTCATTCGATTGCCATATCCATTCGCAGCGGCCGTCCCTGCACCGTACGCCACACCTGTGCCGGCGTGAAGGGCATGTCGGCATGACGAATGCCGTAGGGCTTGAGCGCATCGATGACCGCGTTCACCACTGCGGCCGGCGAGCCGACCGTGGCTGATTCGCCGATGCCCTTCATGCCAAGCGGATGGTGCGGCGACGGCGTGTAGGTGGCACCCAACTCGAAGCTCGGGCACTCCATTGCGGTGGGCAACAGGTAGTCCATGAACGACGCCCCCAGGTTGTTGCCCTGCGGGTCGAACGCGATGACCTCCATGAGCGCCATACCGATGCCGTCGACTAGGCCACCGTGCACCTGACCTTCGACGATCATCGGGTTGATACGCGGACCGCAGTCGTCCACGGCGATGAAGCGACGTACCTTCACCGTGCCGGTCAGCGGGTCAACATCGACCACGCAGATGTAGGCGCCGTATGGATAGGTGAGGTTCGGCGGGTTATACACCGTGGTGCCATCGAGGTGACCCTCGACGCCTTCGGGCAACTCAAGCGTGGAGTGGGCAGCCATCGCAATTTCTTGAATGGTCTTGCCCTTCTCGTGGTCACCTTTCACGAAGAAGCGACCAAGCTCCCACTCGAGGTCGTCGACCGAACATTCGAGCGCGGCAGCAGCCACGATCTTGGCTCGATCACGAACCTTGCGAGCCACGACGGCGGCAGCAGCACCCGACACTGGTGTGGAGCGCGAGCCGTAGGTTCCGAGACCGAACGGAGTGTTGTCGGTGTCACCGTGGATGACCTCAACGTCTTCGGGTGGAATACCCAACTCGTGCGACACGATCTGCGCAAACGTTGTCTCATGACCCTGACCCTGGGTCTGCACCGAAAGGCGGAGTTGCGCCTTGCCGGTCGGGTGGATGCGCAGTTCGGCGCCGTCGGCCATACCGAGGCCAAGGATATCCATGTGCTTGCGCGGACCGGCCCCGACACCTTCGGTGAAGAAGCTGAGGCCAATGCCCATGAACTCACCCTTGGCCCGCTTCTCTGCCTGTTCCTTGCGCAAGTCGTCGTACCCGGCGATTTCCATGGCCATCTTGAGCGTGGCCGGGTAGTCGCCTGAGTCGTATTCCCACCCGGTCGGCGTGATGTACGGGAACTGCTCGGGACGCAACAGGTTCTGCATGCGCAACGCCGCAGGATCCATCTTCAATTCATCGGCCAGACAGTCGACGATGCGCTCCACCAAGTACACCGCTTCGGTCACACGGAACGAACAGGCATAGGCCACGCCGCCCGGTGCTTTGTTGGTGTAGACGCCCGTCACCTTGCAGTGCGCCGCGCCGTAGTCGTACGAGCCGGTGAAGATGTGGAAGAACCCAGCCGGATAGTTGGTCGGCTGTGCGGTGGCATTAAACGCACCGTGATCGGCCAAAACGTTCACACGAAGGCCGAGGATCTTGCCTTCCTTGGTGGCCGCGATTTCGCCCTGCATGTGATAGTCACGGGCGAAGCCGGTGGACATGAGGTTTTCGCTTCGATCCTCCATCCACTTCACGGGCTTGCCGGTGACGATGGAGCCGACAATCGACAGCACGTAGCCGGGGTAGATCGGCACCTTGTTGCCGAAGCCGCCTCCGATGTCGGGCGCGATCACCTGGATTTTCTGCTCAGGTAGACCAGCCACCAGCGCGTACACCGTGCGGTGGGCATGGGGTGCCTGGGTATTGCACCACAGGATGAGCTTGCCGGTGATCTTGTCCATATGAGCAACGGATCCGCAGGTCTCCATCGGAGCCGGATGGCAGCGCGGGTAAAGCATGTCCTGCTTCACGATCACGTCGGCGTTGGCGAACACCTCATCACACTTGGCCTGATCGCCCGCTTCCCAATCGAAGATGTGGTTGTCGGTCTTGCCTTCTTTGTCATCCCGGATGATGGGTGCACCAGCGTCCATCGCTCGTTTCGCGTCCATAACGGGCGGCAACTCTTCGTACTCGACTTCAATCAGTTCGAGCGCGTCACGAGCCGAGTACTTATCTTCGGCCACCACGAACGCCACCTCTTGGCCTTGGAAGCGAACCTTGTCGGTTGCCATGACGGCTTGCGTGTCGTACGACATGGTCGGCATCCAGGCGAGGCCCAAAGACTCAAGGGTCTTGCCGGTGATGACGGCCTTCACCTTCGGGTGCGCCTCGGCTGCGCTGGTGTCGATGGAGATGATTTTGGCGTGGGCAAAGGTGCTGCGGAGGAAGGCGCCGTACAACATGCCGGGCAGCTTCACGTCATCGACGTAGTTGCCGTGACCGCGCACGAAGCGAGCGTCTTCCTTGCGGAGCATGCGCCCAAACCCGATCGGATTGCCCGCCTTGCTCATTGGTACTGCTGGTGGTTCTTCGATGATGGTCACGCCGAGGCTCCTTCGATTGCGGGGTGGGCCGCGGCCCATTGGATCGACTTCACGATGCCGTCATAACCGGTGCAACGGCAGATCTGACCCGAGATCGCTTCGCGGATCTCGGCTTCGCTCGGGTTCGGGTTGTGATCAAGCAGCCACCGGGCCGTCATCATCATGCCCGGCGTGCAGAAACCGCACTGCAGTCCGTGGCACTCGATGAAGCCCTGCTGCACCGGGTCGAGCACGCCGCCTTTCTCCAAACCTTCAACCGTGTCGACAGTGCGACCGTCGGCCATGACACCGAGCACCGTGCAACTCTTGACCGGCTCGCCATCCATCCACACCACGCACGTGCCGCAGTTCGACGTGTCGCAACCCCAGTGGGTGCCGGTGAGGTCAAGCTCGTCACGCAACACGTGCACAAGCAGGTGACGCGCCTCGATGTCGGCCGAGCGCACTTCGCCGTTCACGGTGATATTGACTTTCATGCCTGTCCCTTGCTTCGAGCGATGGCGGTGCGCAGAGCGCGCTTGGTGAGTTCTCCGGCGAGGTGCCGCTTGTAATCTTCGGGTCCGCGCTGGTCGGCCTGCGGATTGCAGTTGGCCGACACGGCCGCACCAGCTGCCTCGATCAGTTCGTCGGTGACGACGTTGCCACGCAACACCGCCTCGGCTTCTGGCGAGCAGTGATGCGCTGCGCCAACGGCAGTGACCCCGATGCCAACGTCGGTCACCGTGTCACCCTTCATCCACACGCACGCGCCTGCGGCCGCCACGGCCCAGTCACCAATGCGACGCTCAACCTTGTGATACGAGCTGCCCGAACCGGGACGAATGGCGATGCGTACTTCAGTGATCATCTCAGCCGGGCCGCATACCGTTTCGTACATGCCGGTGGAGAAATCGCGGGACGACACCGAGCGCTTGCCGCTGGAGTTGGTCACGATCACGTTGGCGTGAATCGCCGCGAACGCAGCCGAGAGATCTTCAGAGGGATCGGCCTGACCGAGCGAACCGCCAACGGTGCCGCGATTGCGCACGATGGGGTCGGCCACGACTCGCTCCGCGTCGTGGAGGATCTTGAAGTGCTCGCCGACGAGCGCTGAATTGAGCACGTCGGCATGGCGGGCCATCGCGCCGATGCAAAGCTCGTCGCCCTCGATACGGATGTAGTTCAGCTCTTCGACCAAGTCGTTGATGTCGATGAGCAGCTCGGGGCGCGCAAGGCGAAGCTTCATCATCGGCAACATGCTGTGGCCCCCAGCTAACAAGCGTGCTTCTGGTCCGTGGCGTTCGAGTAGCTGCAAGGCATGAGTCACGCTGGTTGCGCGCTCATACTCAAATGGTGGTGGCGTCTGCATCGGTCCCCTTGATAGGTGCGGAGGTGCACGCCGAATCCCCCGGCGTGTCAGTTGTCACTCTCGTTGGGATTGAGCACTCCGTCAATCGCGGGATAAGGGAAGGGTTATCGCGCCACGGTCTCGCGGTAAATCCCCATCTAGTGTGAGGTTTCGTGACGCTCACCCAGCTCAAGGTCTTCGTGTTGGTCGCGCGCCTCGGCAGCTTGAAACAGGCCGCGACCGCGCTCGGTGTCAGCGAACCCGCGGTGTCGCAGGCCCTGACCGCGCTGCGTCAGAGTTTGGGAGATCAACTCCTCACGCGTACGCCGACGGGCATGGAACTCACCAGCGCAGGCCAGCGCGTGGTGTCGATTGCATCGCAGATGGTGCATCTCGCCGAAGACGCTGAGGCAGCCGTCCGCCAGTCACAGGGTGCCCCCGATTTACTCAGAATCGTCGCAACCAGCACGATCGGCCACGCGGTCGCGCCGGCGTTGCTCCAGTCGTTCACGGCGAGGGTCGGCCATGTGGAAGCAACGCTGGGCATCACCGAAACGGCCGAGATGGCCGCGCTACTACACGAGCGTCTGGCCGATGTTGCGCTCGGACCGGCCGTTCCGAATGCCGCCCGCGATGGACTCAGTTGTGAGCCCCTCATGCGCTATCGAATCGCGTTCGTCGCATCCGTAAAGCACCGCCTGACTCGAATGTCAGAAACCCGCGTGCGGCAGTTGACTGACGAGCGCTGGCTGGTCGACCCCGAAGGCAGCGACCCAAGCTCGCCCGTCGGCGAAGTGCTTGAGCAACTCGGCGTTACGCCTGAACGCATCACCGTCTTCGCCAACCAATCCACCGCCTGCGCCGCGGCAGTGGAAGGCACCGGGATTGCACCGGTCGTCGAGCATCTCTGGCAACGCGAGGCATCGTCATCACGACTCAGGAAATTGAACGTTGTGGATTTCACGGCCGAACGCTTCTGGTACGTCAGCGCCCTCGCCGGTGATCGCCGCCGGCCGCTCGTAGCCAAGTTGCAGCGCTACCTCGTGACCCCCGACGCCATGCACGCAATGCACCAAGCCGACGGCGGCATCCCCCGCAGCAAATTCAAACCCCCCATCTACGTCACGCTCTGGAGTTAGCCGCGGCTATCCCTTCATTGCCTCGCTCGGCCGCTACCGCTTTCCCTCGCTCGGACTCGCTTCGCTCAAACAATCCGGAACGATCTCTGTAACACCCGTTGCTACGCTTGACATATGTCCATCGCACGCGATGTCAAAGAATTGATGACGTGGGACGAATTTATCGGCCTTCCCTTTGAGACCCGGAACACGGACCTCGTCGATGGGAAGATGATTGTGAACCCTCCGAATGCGCAACACGAGCGCGTGATCAGAAAACTGATCGTCGCACTCGACCGGTGGCAGGAGCACGAGTTGCTTGCAACCCATGGGTCTCGTCTTGGCGAGGCCACCACGCAGCAACTCGTCAAGGTTGTGAACGACCGTGGCTATCAGCCTGACCTTTCCTGGTTCCCGGTTGAGCAATGCGCAGGCCCAGGCGAACCAGCGGCGTTCGACGGCCTACCGGCCATTGTGGTCGAGGTGCTGTCACCCAGCACCCGGCAGTTCGATCTCGTCCGAAAGGCCAACGACTATCGAACACTCGGCATCCCCGAGTACTGGCTCATCGATCCCGACGCCCAGAGTGTGCTCGTACTTCGTGCCGGATCCGACTCGTCCGTCGTCTACGGCCCGGAGGCCAAGCATGATGGAGACCTCGTCGTGTCTCCGGTGCTCCCCGGCTTCAGCACCAACGTCACCGACCTCTTCGTTTGGTAGGCGCCCGCTCACCGGGCGTTCGGCGTCAGCGGCCCGGGTTGATCTGTCCGACGACGGAAGTCGGCGTGACCCGCGCCAGCAACCGGCCCTCGTCCACCATCGCTTGGCGGTACTCGACCCAGTTCGGGTGCGGCTTGCCGGCGACCGCTTCGTAGTAGGCAACCAGCTGATCGTTCACGGCGTCATCGATCGTCGTGGTGAGCGGTGTGAGTTCGACTAGACCGTCGAAAGACAGATACGACCACGAGGCCCGATCGGTCACATGCAGAACGACTCGGGGGTCGCGCTGCATGTTCTTCGTTTTCGCCCGGTCGCGCGTAAGCGAAATCAGCATCGACGGGCCGTCACTGGAGTAGGAGATATCCGAGGACTGTGCTCTCCCGTCGGCGCGAAGCGTGATCAATATGCCCTGGGTCCTATTTGCGGCCCAGGCCAAAGCTATTGCCAGATCCATATCGGCTCCCATCGTTGGTGGCACCAACGCTAGACCGTTCCCTGCACGCCAGCCCGTTCAGGGCGGCCTTCAACCTCGCGTGGACAATGGCCTCGCTGAAGGGAGTTAGTGGACGAGGGGCGGGTCGCAGATCAGTTGATCCCGACCGGAACGCTTGGCCTCATAGAGGGCGTGGTCGGCTCGTGAAAGGGCGACGGTCGGGTGCAAAGACGGCTCACCAGCGACGAGGCCCGCCGAGATCGTGAGTCGCCCCACGCCGACGTCGAGGGCGTGCACCGCGGCACGGATGCGCTCCACGATGCGGACAGCCCCGTGGTAGTCGACATCTCGCAGCAGCACTGCGAACTCCTCACCACCGATTCGGGCCAGGCAGTCCGATGCTCGAACTTCGGCGTTGGCTGCGGCGGACAACGACACGAGCACCCGGTCACCGGTTTGGTGGCCGAACTCATCGTTAATTCGTTTGAAATAGTCGACGTCCAGTATCACGAGGTACCACGGGCTGGACGCCGCGTCGGCGTGCTGCAACTCATCGAGAAGCTCCATGAAATGACGCCGGTTGTGAAGTCCGGTGAGCGGGTCCCTTCGAGCGACATCGTGCAACTGCTCATTCATGGTGTGCAGTTCGGTGTTGGCCGATTCGGCCCGGGCCTTGGCCGACTCCAACTCGCGGGCGAGCGATTCGTTGACGAGTCGTCCGGCAATCGCACCGCGTAGCTCTGCGCTGCTCACCTTCAACGCTTCCGCCGCGAAGACGTAAATGAGCAGAACCCCGATGCCTGACGTGACGCCCCATCGTCCGCCGTTACCGAACGCCCAGATCCCCATGAGGAAAAGGGCAGGGATCGTAAAGGCTCGGGCAATTGCGGGGATGGCGCATGCAGCCAATGAGGCCACCGTGCTGATTGCCACGACCGAGGTCGTGATCAGCACCAGATACCTTTCTTCCTTCACATGGGCGATAAACGGCAGGCCGCCCCAGAGCAGTCCCTCGGCGAATTCGATCGCAAGATAGCGCCGACGAGGCCACGGGTTGACGAGGTCGTCGTTGCGCACAAACGCCTGGCCGATCGTGCGGATACAGATGCGGACAACTGCCACCGCGAGCCACCAGAGCACACCCACCGCGAGACTCATCTGGCCGACCAGAGACGCCACCAGCAGGGCCGCGGTGATCATGCCGGACACGGTGCGAAGCCACGTGGACATGACGGCCTGGCGGATGCACTCACGTTCGATGGCGAATCCATCAAGCAGGACGGCGCTATTTGGCGGCCCAACTTGCGCAGTCATACTCCTCATATCGGCCTAGGCGCACGCTGCATGACACGAGCGTCTTATGAACCGAGCAAGGTTTTGTTAAGGTCCGGCGCCCGCGTGGGCGTCTGGTTTTGCGGTCTTCGCTTGTTCGATGGCAGTCTCAGCTCAAACGGGGCGAATCCGGTCGCTGTACACGGCCTGAAGGCACGACACGCCGTCTGTCGATCATACGTGCCAGCACTGCCAGGGCGAAGGCGATCGCAAAGATGACCGCAATGGTGACGAACACCGAGATATACCCGTTCTGGCTCGCATCAATGAAATCATACGGATAGAAGCCGGTCGCTCGGCCGCGAACCAGGGTGAATGCGACCCATGCGACCGGATACACGAGCACCCATGTCGGCCTCGCAGGCGACAACGAGCCACGCACCCCGAACAGCACGAACGTCGCGATGCACAGGACTGGTGACACCAAATGGCAGAGGTAGTCGCCGACGAGTGCAACCCCGGTGTAGTGGTTCTGACTTGCCAACAAGGCGTAGTAAACGATGCCGGTGATGGTGATGCAGACAAGCGCGGTCAATCGAGCGACCGCCAATGCTCGACCCAGGTGGCCCTGATGTGCGGCAACCAACAGGCACGTGACCACGACGAGTAGGTTCGATTGGATCGTGAAATAGCAGAATTCGTTGAGTACTCGCGCTGGCCGCGTGGCAAAGTCCGGATCGGCTGTTCTCGCCGTCTCGTAAAATTTGATCCCCAGCCCAGCCAGAGCCACGACCGCGTTCAGGACCAACCCGAATCGCAGGCAGCGGAGCCGACCCCCGGGCTCGCTCGGGGTTACTGTCCAACCGCCCACGGTTTCCAGAACATGTTCTCGACCCACATCGGACCCCCTTCGACCATTCAGCAGTACCTTCGTCAGTCGGAGCGGATCGGATCACCGAGTTGGCAAATAACTCAACGGTTGGGAGAGATGTGGCTGAGGTTGCCGCGCCGAAACCTTCGCCAGGCGATGCTCTGGACGGCCAGCAAAATGACGCCGATCATGCCGAAGACGCCGGCGCCAACAAGCCGACCCGATACGGCGCAGAGCACGACCACTGCTCCGATGGCAGCCAGCCGCTCGCGGGCAAGATAGCGGGCAATCTGCCACTGCATGCTTAGGTAGCCGCCGATCAGGGTTACGACCGAACCGGCGAGCCGCCATCGGTCGGCCGTTGGCAGCGTGTCGCCAGGGTGGGGCACCATGTGCTTGGCTGCGATAGCAAAGAACACGATGCCGCTGATAGCGGGAAATGCCCGAACGTGAACAAGTTACGCGCAATATGGGCGCGCTGGGCCGGGGCGGCCTGACGCAACTGCTGTTCGACCACGTTGGGGATGTAAGCGAAATAGCTCCACCACAGGATGCAGGCAAGGGCCGCCGCAACCCCCAGTCCGACCGCTGTCGATGCCCCCAACCCGGCATCCGACGCGGCCGCACCAATGGCAACGAGGGCCTCGCCGAGCGAGATGATGATGAACAGCGCGTGGCGCTCCGCGAAGTGCACCGGGTTGATGACCCACTCGCCAGACCCTCCCCGTAACGCACTCACCACGTTCAGCCCACCGGCCACAATCCACGCTGCAACGCGAGCCCACCCATTGAGGAACCCGCCGATCGCGACGACCATCGGCATGATGGCGGCAACGGATGCGTACTTGATAAAAGACGAGCGCGTGGCCTGGTCGCGTAGCGCCATGCTGCCCTGCATCCCCAGCACGAGGAGTTGCACCACCAGAAACGCCACACCGAACCACGCGCCCTTATCGGTGAACGCGCCGGGTATTGCAGTCGCGACCAGCAAGGTCGCCGGGATGGTGGACAACACCAGTACCCGAGTCCACGGCTCGCGTTGCAGATCAGTCGCAGCACCGGCCCATGTGTACTGCGACCACTGCCACCAGACCAGCCATGCGATCAGTAGCCCGCGGCCGAGCCCCGACCAAGTCAGATCGCGCGAGATCGACGACGCGATCTGGGTGACGGCGAACACGAACACCAGGTCGACAAACAACTCGAGATTCGTCGCATGCCGTTCGGCTTCCTCTTCCCGGTCGCTCATGGAATGCGAGCGTAACCACTGCCGATACAACGCCAGCGCGACCCCGTACGACCTCGCTTCGTCAGACGCGGGCGACGTCGACCGAGACCGACAGCCGTTGTTCGACAGTGGGGCCGAAGAGCACACCGCGCAGGGGTGCGACGTCGGTGTAGTCGCGACCCCACGCAAGGGTCACGTGGCGCTCTGGCGGGGCCTGGTCGTTGGTCGGGTCGAGGTCGAGCCAGCCCCACCCCGGGATAAACGTGGCGAACCATGCATGCGAAGCATCACTGCCCACCATTTTGGTCATGCCCTCCGGCGCTTCGGTTTCGACATAGCCGCTGACATAGCGGGCAGGAAGGCCAAGAGATCGCAACGATCCAATAGCCAGATGGGCAAAGTCCTGGCACACCCCCTCCCGACGTCGCAGCACTTCTTCAGCCGGCGTGGTGACGTCGGTCGAACCGGGGACGAAGGTGATGTCTTCATGCAGCCGATGGCAGAACTCAACCACGGCGTCATACACGGGTCGCCGGGGCGGGAACGATGGCCGGGCGTAGGAAGCCAGTACTTCGGAGGCAGGAGCGAGGCCGGAGCGTTGGGCGCACAGCATGGCCATCAGCGCGTCGGTTGAGTGCTCGTCGGCCATGAGCCAGGCCACGTCGTCCCACGCCGGCGACTCGGGCGGAATGACGGAGACATCAGTGTCAACCAGACACATCGCGGTGACAACCAAACCGTCGTGCGGTTCTTCGATCGACCAATAAGTGGTGCGGTTGCCGAACGCATCGAGATAGTCGCGTCGAAACGTTGGGGCCGGCACGCACGTCACTTCTGAATGAATGGCGGTCTGCACATAGGTGTCGCGCGGCAGGAGATGCGCAATGGTCTGCTCGCTGTTGATCGACGCTCCGTAGGCGTATTCGGTGCGGTGGATGACTCGGTAACGGGTGGTCATCTCGTTGTACTCAGTTCCTGGGTGAATGACTGGGTGAACCACGTGCTGGCGAAGTCGCCAATCAGTTGGAGCAGCGCAGGGCGGGCGGCGGAGAAGGTGACCGATAGGTGCTCATCGGCCGACGTGAACAAATCCCGAATCTCGGCAACCCGGGCGGCAGGCCCTACCCGATTCGAACTCTCCGGGAGCGAGGCGAGACAGTGTGCGATGCGGTCGAGTTGAAAGACCACCGAGCGCGGATTGCTGACATCACGAACGAGCATGTCTACGACCGAATCGATACGCAGATCGCTGCGATAGCGGCGCCGGTACGCCACCAAGCTTTCGGCCGCGGCCAGCAAGGTGCTGTACAACGGTTCCGCCTCGCCGGGCTCTACAGTCAGCGTCTCATCGAACAGGTTGATGGACTGCAGCGCTCGTTCCAACGCCCGCCCGATGTTCAGAAAAGACCACGCCGGTCCGCGTACCATGCTGTCTATGCCGAGGCCGCTCAGTGCTGTGAGTTCCACCAGCGTGCGGTCGAGTGATTCCGACACCAAGAACCCGTCGTCCTTTTCGAGGGCGAGTTCAAGCGTGGCCCGTTCGCAGGCAAGGTCGTTCAAGACCTTCCACGTCGTTGCCGATAGAAACCCTCGTGCGGCGCGGGCCGACCAGAGCAGATAGTGCAAGCTGTCGGCCAGCGCGCCGGGCCGACTACCGAGGGCCAAGGCCACCTCGTGGGAAAGTTGTTCGCTGCGGCCTCCCTCCACAACAGCGTCGCCCCCGGCGCCACCACTCACGCTCCGAAGCCCAGCAAGAACGGGTTCAAGCCACGACGAGCACGCGAGATGAGGATCGACGTCGTTGCGCGCCAGTAACACACGGGCGAAACGGGTAGTCATCTCGGCGCGCTCGGCATTGCGGCCCAGCCACCAGAGTGATTCCGCCGACCGGGTCGGCAGCGAGCTCCGCAGATCAATCTGTGGCAACACCGCAACGCTCGGCAGGGGCCGCGCTGTTCGTTCGGAAACAACGCCTCCCACGATCCACACGTCCTTGCCAAGACCCGTCGCTCCACCCGGCGCAGTTGGGGTTTGGTGACTAACACCCCCGGGCAACACCGACACACCACTATCGGTCCGAACTGCTTGGATACGCAGCGAACTGGCGAGCGGGCGAAGTACTCCCCCCACGACCGTGGGTGTCGTACCGCAATCGGGGCGACGTTGGGCAACGAAGCGGTGCGGCTCTTGATGGGCGAGCCGAATCCATGCCTCGATCTCAGGTTCGGGAAGCGCAGCCACGATCTGTGGGGCTCGGATGCCCGTGACGTCGAAGATCTCGAAGCGTTGAAGATCACTCAGAACTGCGTTCCGATGATCGGGGTGACCGAGCCAATGCGCGGGGAGCGACAGGAGCTGCAGTGACTCGCCAAGCAGGATGTCGCACGCCCCTTCCAGGAACGGGTGCAGCCACTGTCCTTCCACCAGGCCACTTCCGAATGCATTGCTCACCACCACCGATCCGGAGCAAACGGCCTGCACCAAACCCGGGATACCGGACGCACTTGGCCCGAGTTCCAAGGGATCGCACAAGCGTTCAGGCATTCGGCGCCAGAGCACGTTCACCGGTTCGAGGCCGCCCAGGGCTCGCAGCCAGACTCGGCCACTTCGCACGACCAGATCGCTGGCGTCCGCAAGGTGAAACCCAAGCGCGGTTGCCAGATATGACGCCTCCACAGCGACGTCGTCATCGTCATCCGGGCCCAGCACGACGGTGCGTGGGCTCTGCACATCAACGGGGGTGTGGTGAGCAAACGAGGAGTGCAGCGACGAGAACCACGGGTCGAGCGAACACACTGCAAGGTCCCGCGTAGCCGTTGGAAATACCCTGGCCATCACCGAGCGATACAGCGCTGCGTGGCCGCTACCTGTTGCGACGTCGGTGACGTCTCGGGTGACCCGAAACTCGCCATCGGCCGTACGCACCACATCAGCAGCAGTCATGGTGAGGTGCCCGCCACCCAGCCACTGCGCACCATCGGTGAGTGCTGCCTGATAGGCGATATTGCCGAACAGCAGCGACGCTGGCACGACGCCTTCCCGCACCAGGCGTCGTTCGCCGTACAGATCAGCCACTATGGCGTTAAGGAGGACGGACCGCTGGATCATCCCCTGGTCAATCACTCGCCAGGTCTCGGCACTGACCACATACGGAATCGGGTCGAGTTCCTCCGGCCGCTCTGGTTCGCTGTCGGTGACGTGAGCCGAACGCTCAGCCATCACCATGCGGCGGGCCACCGATTGCCGCCGCACCACTTCGTCAGGCCCGAGCGTAAACCAGGTATCGAAAAACGGCCGCCAATGCGGCCGTACCTCCCCTCGTTCGTCCACCAGTTCATCAAAGCGGCCCGCGACCGGTCGATAGGAGTCAAGACCCGGCCGCGTCACCTCTCTAGCTTGTCGCATTTATGCCGAGCTTGCCGGAAAGTACGACGTGGAGATGGCGTCGTGAATCGTCGCAATCGCCAACTGCATCTGATCAGAAGTCCAGTGCAGAGCCGCGGCATCAAGGGAGGTGAGCCGGATGTTGTTCACAAGGTCGAGCGCCCGATCGCACGCAGCAACGGTCATCTCCGGATTCGGTAAGTGGGCGGCACTTTGGCGAGCCGCTCCCAGGCAGTACCGCACCGAACGCGGAAACGCCTCCTGGTGCAATACGAAACCAATCGGGCCTTGACTGCCACCATCTAGCAGCGATTGGCGCTGATACATCTGGGCAGCGGAGAGCGACCGCAACATCGACATCCACTGCAAGTCATCGTAAAGCTCGGTGGCAGCTTCCCGTCTGGACAGAAGTTGGCCGGCTCGAACATCGAGCACGCGTGACGTCATATCGGCCCGTTCAACATGCCGGCCCAACCGCAACATCGTGTACGCATCGTCCCTCGTCATCATCGATGCCATCACGCCGAGCAAGCGTTGATGCTCGGTGATGATGCTGGCCAAAAACCGATCACGGCTGCGGCGATGCACTCCTTCTGCCACGTGAGACTCCACGTACAGGTAGAGGTCATTCACGACGACCCAGGCCGATGCAGGGAAGGCCTCCCGTGCGCTGCGAAGGTTTTCCCTCGCCCGACCGACACTGGACCGGATGCTGCCGGCGTTGTCCAGATCAGACACCAGGAACTCGATGATGGTTTCTTCGGTTGGCGCAGCCGAACTCGCCTCGAACACGTCCTCCACGCCGCACACCGCAAGGAGCGGATCCCAGGAAAGCTGCAATGACAGGGGGACGTCCATGAACAAACTGGTGTGCTCACGCACCACCCGAGCGGTACCTTCGGCCCGCTCCAGATAGCGCGCAGCCCAGTAGAGATTGGCCGCAACCCGTGAGAGCAGCATCAGGCGACCTCAACCACCCAGGTGTCTTTTGAGCCACCACCCTGCGATGAGTTCACGATGAGCGAGCCTTCCACCAGCGCCACCCGAGTCAGCCCACCGGTAGTGACGTAGGTGTCCTCGCCAGAAAGGACGAACGGGCGAAGGTCGAGGTGGCGTGGGGCGATCTTGCCGTCGCACAACGTGGGTGCAGTGGACAGGGCCACGATCGGTTGCGCAATCCAGTTACGAGGCTCGGCCTGCACGGTCGCGACGGCCGTTGCCAACTGTTCTGACGTGACCCGGTTGCCGACGGTGATGCCGTAGCCACCACTCTCATTCGCCGGCTTCAACACCAGTTCGTGCGCATTGGCCATCACGAAAGCCAATTCGTCTGGATCACCGCAGCGGTACGTCGGTACGTTCGCCAAAATCGGTTCTTCATTCACGTAGTACCTGATGAGGTCGGGCACCCAGCTGTACACAACCTTGTCGTCGGCCACGCCGGCTCCCGGGGCGTTGGCAATAGCGACGTTGCCGGCCCGCCACGCTCGCATAAGGCCAGGTACACCAAGCATCGAGTCGGGTCGGAAGACTTCGGGATCCAGGAATGCGTCATCAACGCGCCGATAGATGACATCGACCGGTTCAGATCCACCGATGGTGCGCATGAAGAGTCGGTCCTGGCGATCGACGTACAGATCGGCGCCTTCCACCAACGCCGCGCCCATGGCCTGGGCCAAGAACACGTGCTCGAAGTAGGCCGAGTTGAACACCCCCGGAGTCAGCACGGCCATGGTGGGTGGACGCCCTGCTCGTTCATCAGGGGCAAGCGACAGCAGCAGGCGCCGCAACCGCATGGGATAGTCATCAACAGGCAAGATGCTCTGCTCACGAAACACATCAGCAAACGCCCGCTTGGAGATCGCTCGGTTCTGCAGCATGTAGCTCACACCTGATGGCACCCGCAGATTGTCCTCAAGCACAAAGACCGTACCGTCACCACCTCGAACCAAGTCGGTTCCGCAGATGTGGGCCCACACTCCGAATCGAGGCGAAACCCCCGCGCATTCGGGCCGATAGTTCGGTGAGGATTCCACGATGGACGCGGGCACGATGCCGTCCTTGATGACGTTCTGGTCGTGATACAGGTCATCGATAAAGCGGTTGAGCGCACCGAGCCGCTGCACGAGGCCGGCTTCAATCCGTCTCCATTCCGCAGCTTCAATGATCCGCGGAATGATGTCGAACGGCCAGGCCCGATCCGTGCCACGACCGTCGGAGTACACCGTGAATGTTATGCCCATGCCCAGGATGTCAAGCTCGGCCAGGTTCTGCCGTTCCTGCAGTTCGGCGGTACCCATACCTTGCAACTGGACGATAAGCGCAGCGGCCGCAGGTCGAGGGGTTCCATCGGCAAAGAGCAGCTCGTCCCAGCTCCCGGTCAACGTCTCCAGCTCAGCCATCGTCACAACAGTCTGCCTCGTTTCCTCTCCCACCCGTGCACGTTGGCAGCAGGTCTATCCGACGGGTGTTTCGGCAGTGTGTGCGCGTGTTACCGGACCGTGAACTTTCAGTCGTTATCCTGCGCCGTATGACTCCTCATGGCGAATCCATACCTGACGACGAGATGCGGCAGCACCTTCGATTGCCGCAATGGCATCATCACCCCGGCGTCAGGTCTGGCGACCGCCTCACCCGGGGCGAACGCGCTGCCGACAAGCTGCGGAACGGCATGGGATCGTGGGGCTTCGTGTTCAGCGCGCTCATCTTCCTCTTCGGGTGGATGCTCGGGAATCGCAACGTGGGCTTCGACAAATACCCGTTCATTCTGCTGAACCTGATCCTGTCGTGCCTGGCTGCCATGCAGGGTGCAATCCTGTTGATCGCAGCCAAACGCGAAGACCAGATCTCGTCAGAGCTGGCCGCCCACGACTACGCCACCAATGTTGAAGCGAACAACATCGTGAAGGCCATCCAACATCTGACCGAGGAGATTCACGAGCACGTCGTCAAGCCCAAAGAACCGGCCAACTAGCGAACGTGGTGACGGTGGCGGTACTCGCCCGGTGTGCAGCCCGCGACACGCGTGAACTGCCGGGTGAACGCGCTCTGGTCGTACCAGCCGCACGCGTGAGCGATATCGGCGAGCGCTTCATCGGTCGTTGCCAACCGCCGCGTCGCTTCGTCAACACGCGTGCGCAGCAGATACTGCCGAGGCGACAACCCAAGCGCTCGCCGCATCCGCCGCTCAAGCTGTGTGGCTGAAAGACCGGCGGCCGCAGCCAGTTCGGCGACCTCCACCGTGCGCGTCAGATGCTCTGGGGCCAACGCCATGACCGCCGCGAACGCATCGACGTCAACGCGGTCCTCCTGACGTCGTCGAAGATCGACGGACAGTACCGCCACACCCACGATGTCCCCCGATGCATCGCGGATTGCTTGCTTGTTGCTTACGAACCAGCCCGAATGACCGTTGCGATCGGCAATGAGTTCCAACGCATCTCGCAGCGGACGGCCCGTCTCGATGACTGCTCGGTCTTGGCTTTCGTACGGCTCGGCCAGGTGGGCCGGGAAAAGGTCGGTAGCTCGTCGACCAACCACCTCACGACGATCGGCCTTGCCTACCCTCTCTGCAAACGCGTGGTTGACGGCTACGTAACGGCCATCGGCGCTCTTGACGCAATACATGATGCCGGGTGCGGTATCGAGCAGGTCGGCCATCTGCACAAAGGGAGCGAACGGGTCAGGCACACCCTCATGGTACGGATACGACACCGTCGATAGCGAAGACGGTACAAGACCGTCGGCGGATGATGAAAGAGTGGAACCCCTCTCGTCTCCTCCCGAAACAAACGCCGACGAAGCCGGCATCGACATCGAGCAAGTCGACAGCGTTCGCGCCGACGCGGCCATTGCGCTCGCATCACGTTGGTTGCAGGCGTCGCACCGCAGCCCGGCCGAGCAGCGCCGGCGCCGTCGGCTGAGTCGGGTGGTTACCAACGATAAGGCCATCGAGCTTTCGGTCGGCCTGGCCGATTCCGTGCTTCGCGTCGCGCAGCCGCGACGGGCGGCGCTGCTGTTCCAGTCGCTGGTGTCCCGCACCGGTATCCCATCGTCGATGACCGCATTTGACCAGTTCGGTCTTCGGGTGGCCGAGCGCGTGGCGCCCCTCATTCCCCAGATCGTTATGCCGCTCGTACGCCGCCGGGTTCGCAACGAGAGCGCCGGAGTGATCCTTCCGGCAGAGACGGCGCCATTGGCCAAGCACCTGGCTATGCGGGCCGCAGGCGGATTCCAGGTCAACGTAAACGTGCTGGGTGAGGCCATCCTTGGAGAGGGCGAAGCATCCCGGCGCTTGGCCGCCGTGTCAGCCGTACTGGCCCGGCCCGACGTGCAGTATGTATCGGTGAAGGTCTCGGCCGTCACCACGCAGCTCGATGCCATGGCTTTCGACGACAGCGTTGCTCGCATCCTGGCCCGACTCCGGCCGCTCTTCGCCGCGGCCGCTTCGGCCAGTCCGGCCAAGTTCATCAACCTCGACATGGAGGATTATCGCGACCTCGAGCTGACCCTGGTGGCCTTCATGCAGATCCTCGACGAACCCGCGTTTGAGCGTCTTGAAGCCGGCATCGTGCTGCAGGCGTACCTCCCTGATTCGCACCAAGCTTTCGACCGCTTGACCGCCTGGTCCCGCCAGCGATTCGAGCGCACCGGTGCCGGTATCAAGATTCGCATCGTGAAGGGCGCCAACCTGGCCATGGAGCAGGTGGAAGCCGAACTTCACGGCTGGCAGGCCGCGCCCTATGACAACAAACCCGATGTGGACGCCAGCTTCAAGCGCATGGTCGACCGTGCCTTTCATATCGACTCGATGCAGTCCGTGCGAATCGGCATCGCCAGTCACAACCTGTTCGACGTGGCGTGGGCCCTGCTTCTGGCCAAGGAACGCGGGGTGCTTCACCGCGTCGAATTCGAAATGCTGGAAGGCATGGCGCCGGGCGAAGCCGATCAGCTCCGCCAAGAAGTGGGCAGCGTTCGCCTCTACACGCCGATCACGCGCAAAGAGGAACGGACATCGGCCATCGCCTACCTCGTGCGCCGTCTCGATGAGAACACCACGAAAGGCAACTTCTTGCGTGAGGCCTTTGCCATCGAGCCCGGATCGCCAGCCTTCGTCGACCAGGCCGATCGTTTCCGCACTGCCGTACACGGGCGCCACACTCTGTCCACCAATCGCCGACGGCGCTCGCTACCACTGCACGCCGAGGCGGCGTTCGAGAACGAACCCGACAGCGACCTGGTTCTGCCCGAGGTTCGACAGCAGGTCACCCAGGCAGTCGCCCGCTGGCACGAGACATCATGCGGTGACGCGGGTCAGCCGTATCCGACGGGTGAAACGCAAGCCGACCCGTTGAACGGCGAGGTAGCGATTCCAACCGACGTGCCGGTCGTGATCAACGGTGTGCAGCACGACGGTGCAACCCGCGAATGGTTTGACCCGAGTGACCCCGCTCGCCTGCGCTTTCGCTACGCGGTCGCTACCGCGGACCTGGTCGACGAAGCAGTGCAGGTGTCCCATACCGGGCTTGAGACCTGGTCCACCACAGACGTGCACAAGCGAGGCGACATCCTTCGACGATGCGGCGAAGTCATGGCCGAGCAGCGGTTCCAGACCTTGGCCGCCATGGTTGTCGACACGGGAAAGACGGTCGCCGAGGCCGACCCCGAGATCTCCGAGGCCATCGACTTCGCCCGCTACTACGCCCGCAGTGCTGAACAATTGGTCGACGATGTCACGCTCGTGACCGGCAGCGCGCTCGGTGTCGTCCTCGTCACACCTCCGTGGAATTTCCCCTACGCCATCGTGGCTGGCGGCGTGCTGGCCGCCCTCGCCGCAGGAAACACCGTGATACTCAAGCCCGCACCCGAGGCAGTACGCATCAGTTGGTTGCTGATGCAACAACTGTGGGACGCCGGGGTGCCGCACGACGTACTCCAGTTTGTTCCGACCGATGACGATCAGGTCGGCCAACGCCTGGTGACCCACGCCGATGTTGCTACGGTCATTTTGACCGGCGCCTTCGCGACCGCCGAGATGTTTACAAGGTGGAAGCCCGACCTTCACCTACTGGCGGAGACCAGTGGCAAGAACGCCACCGTCGTCACCGCGGCGGCCGATATCGACGCAGCAGTTCGCGACATCGTGAAGTCGGCCTTTGGTCACGCCGGCCAGAAATGTTCAGCGGGCAGCCTGGCCATCGTGGAGGCTCCGGTGTACGACCATCCGTCGTTCCGCCAGCAACTGAATGATGCCGTCACCAGCCTTCGAACAGGACCGGCCTGGCTTCCAACGACCGGGGTCGCGCCTGTGATCCGACCACCCGATAGGCCATTGCTTCGGGCGCTTACCCAACTCGACGCCGGCGAGTCGTGGTTGGTTGCGCCCGAAGCCGACGCAAGCAACCCGAACCTGTGGTCACCCGGCGTCAAGCTCGGTGTGCAACCTGGCTCATGGAGCCATCGGACCGAATGGTTCGGTCCGGTCTTGGCCGTCATGCGGGCGCCCGATCTGGCCACGGCTCTGGCCTGGCAGAACGGCACCGACTACGGACTTACGGCGGGTATTCACTCTCTTGATCCCGCCGAGTGCGAAGAGTTCCTGGAGACCGCCGAAGCCGGAAACCTGTACGTCAACCGACACATCACGGGCGCGGTCGTGCAGCGCCAACCCTTCGGCGGCTGGAAGCGCAGCAGCATCGGCGCCGGAGCGAAAGCAGGCGG
>JANNZM010000025.1:0-78082 GCA_031410595.1 Actinomycetes bacterium
GGCCAGCGGCCCCGCCGCTACGATGGCCACTCGACGCATCCGCCAGCGTGAACCGTTCGTGATCTCGTGGATGGTCAAACCACCGGCAAGTATTTGCCAGCTAATGATGACGACGATCCCAAAGAATCGGAATCTCAAGAGCTGCTTTCCCTTGAAGAGAACGACGATGCGAGGTCGATTCCCGAGGGATGCTGCGACCAAGGCATGGGCAGTCTCGTGGTACGCGACCACAAGCGGATGAAGAATGAAATAGAGAACGAAGAGTTTGTAGAACCCATCTATCAAGCCGTCGAGCGAAATGCGACGCGAGGTCCCTGCCATCATTCGGGTCTCAACCGCAACGATGACTGCGAGAAACACAATGGAGAGTGCGGGATTGCTGTCCTTCACATCTCTGTTCAGTGCCGCTTGGAGACCGCTGAGATGTCTTGATCGCTCCACCCACAGAACGTATGGCTGCATCGCCTACGCTCGTCCCGACGGTGGGTCAAGAATTTGGATGTATTCAACAAGTTCGTGAGCGCACGTTGGCGGCGTTCGAGTTCCTTGCGCGATGCGCTAGGGCTGACGGAGGCGGGCGTTGGCGACCAAAGCGGTTGCGCAACGTACGGCCGATTTGCGTTGGCTGGGAGTGAGTAGACCGAAGCCGTAGTGGCTCGTCGTCTTCAGGGTGACGAGATCGCGCAGTTGCTTGCCAAGCTTCGAATCGACACGGCTGAGAATCTCCACAGCAACGTCGTGATCCGGGCCGGAGTAGCGCTCGCCGAGTGCCGCCGCACAAATGGCATCGGCTGCGGCGATTCCTGCGAGCACTGCAACGCCGACACACACGTTGATCGCCGTGCCATCCTCGGAGTCGATGAGGCCGGCGACTTCGAGGTACTTCTCGGCGACCTGCCGTCGTCCTCGACCTTCGCCCGGCCGCACCCTCCTGGTTTGCACCTTCTTCGGACTCATAGCGCCCTCCTGCGAGCGGCCTTCGGCGTGACGGCTTCACCGACGATGCGTCGCAGTGGATCGCCCATCACGAGCACGCCGTCCACAGTCCAGCTATCCACGATCGGTTCGCGCTCAGCGAAGAGCTCACGTAGCCGTTCGAGGCTGAAGGCCATGCATGAGCAGCTGTTGCCGGTCCAGAGCCGCACAGTGCGCTCGATGAGTTCGATAGCCGATTCCCACTCTGTTATGTCCTGATCGGTGGCCGCAATCAGCAGAAGATCGATATCGCTTTCTTCACCAGCTTCGCCGCGGGCGAAGGAGCCGAAGACCGAGGCGTGCACGGGCCTCGGAGTGAGCGTCCCGGCCTGCGCTCCGAGCAGCTTAAGCAGACGACCTCGAAGTCCGGCGGCGTGCAGAATTGCAGGGGCGAGTAGATGATCTCGGTTGAGCCGGTAGAGGAAGCCCTGATTCGCTGGCTCCGCCGTCACTAGCCCTTGCCGCACCAGGCGATCGAGGATGGGCGCCTGACCCGAACGCGACCCGTCGTAAGAAAGCCGAGCGATCTGGCTAGCACCCAGACCCGACTCGGTGCCGGCAAGAACCTCAAGCACCGCCCCGTCGAGCGAGGGAACAAGCGAACGAAGCGGGTGCCGAAGGTCCACTCCACCACCTTGACACTATTTCGTCACCTTGTCGAGTATTTCGTCAACTTGCTATGAGATACCGTCGAGTCATTGCCGAACAGATCCGGCCGCTACTCGGGCAAGTTCATCGAAGCGCTTCGCCTTTCGGCGGGAAGGGATTCCTTGCCGCGGCCCGCGGCCACTCCGGCGCTCTGGAGAGGAAGTACGTTCGACACACGCTGATGTCGCGATTTGCTGTGCATGCTGTTCAGGAATCTTGTCCAATTGCCGGAGCCATTGCTTTGTTCAACCCACTTCAGGAACTCTTGCCGGTCGACGCTGTGATCGAGCGCAGTGAGAAGCTCGCTTCTTTTTGTCCAACTGTTTTCATTAGCAAGCTGCAGGTAGCCGAGGAGCGTGTGCCTGACAGCGATACCGAAGTTGTTTGCCTCCGCTGCCGATACCGTCTCGACATGTTCACCGTGTACGGCCGCCGACCGAACCTCGTCGTACCGGAGCGGAGTGGGGCCGGGATCGTGGAAGTATCCGTTGACAAGGTGGTCGAGGATCATCTGCCTGAACGCCAGGGACGGTCCTTTGATGCCTTCTGACTTGTCGCCGAGCAGGGCCTCTAGTCCAAAGAAGTGGTAGAGAGTCTCGATAAGCGGGTCGCCGGCGAACGCAGCGCGCTCGATCCACTCCATGGCTACGTGACTATCGGTACGTCTCAGGAGACAACGGCACGCAAACCGCCAAACGACATCCTCGGGTTTCGCAAGGTGTTCAAATCTGATGTCGTTGCGAAGCGCTTGCTCGGCTGCGTCGAGTGCTTCCCGCATGGCGGTTGTGATCTGGATCATCCGTTGCTCGGTGAAATCTCGGGGCAACCGGCTCGATCCAGCCGATACTCCGGTCTCACTCCGGTCTCGCACTACGGCCTGCAATTTTTGGAGTGGAGCCACAACCGGGTCTTTGGTCACTGGGCCAGGCTGGTCGGCGTTCGTGTCCACCCAGTATTCGGGTGCCGCTGCGAACCCCTATGAATTGGCCTCGCCAAAATCCATGGCGATCTACAGCGTGTGGGCGGGGGGACTTGAACCCCCACGAGTTTCCTCACTGGATCCTAAGTCCAGCGCGTCTGCCATTCCGCCACGCCCACGTGACCCGCCCAGTTTGGCCGATCGGCATTGCGCCTGTCGCCTTCGTTTGGTACTCGTAAGGGGGCCGATCGCGCGTTCCGAGCGATTCGTTCGCGCGTTAGGCCAGGATGTGGGCTACTCGGGCACGCTTAGGGGGCTAATGCGCGAATGCAAGGCCTCTCTTGCGCGACCGCGCCGCACAGCCCCACCCCGTTAGCGGCTGGAGCGTGACCGGTCGGCGAGTAGGACGGCCACAACGGTCATGGCGTCTTTGATTTCACCGGACAAAACCATGGTGACCACATCGCGGAAGGGAAGCACCTCGACCCGGATGAACTCGGTGGGGTCGGGTCGGGCGGCTCCGAGGGTGAGATCGGTCCCGAGGTACACGGTGCACGTTTCGTCCATCACGCTCTTGGAGGAGTGATAGCTCGTGAGCAGCTGAAACGCACCGACTCGGTAGCCGCTCTCCTCGACCATCTCGCGGTGAGCGGCATCCTCCAACGCCTCGCCAAGGTGCGCTGCGCCTGTCGGGATTTCCCACATCGCGCGCCCGGCCACGTAGCGCCATTGACGGACCATCACGACGTGTTCGTCGTTCACAAACCCGAGCACGCCGACGGCCGGAGTGGTGGTGATGACCCCGTACACCGTGGTGCGGCCGTCGGGCATGAGGGCCTGGTCTTCGCGCACGCTGATCCACGGATTGTCGTAGATCGGTTTGGTCGAAAGCTGCTTCCAGGGGAGTGGTTCCCCGGAAGCAGCCATCGAGTCGTTCATCACTTCACGGGGATCCAGGCCAGCACCAACTGCACGATGTTGATGTCGGTCTTCTCTAACGACACCGGGATGGTTTCGATCTGGCCGGCAACGCCACTCCACTTGCTGCTGATGTCATTGAGCTCGCTCGTAAGTTCGTCTTCGACCCCTTGCAGGTCGTTGGTGAGTTGCTGCACCTTGGTCTCCACCACGTCGGCGCGCTGCTTGGCGGTGGCCGTTCCGGATGCCCGCCCTGCGCCACTGACCACACGGCCGAGAATGGAGCCGGCGTTGCTGCGGCCACCCAGGAACGAGCCGAGGATGCTGCCGGCCGTCGACAAGATGGCGCCGGCGGCCTTCGCATGCTCGGCCGACTTTGCTGCTTCCAAACGTTGCTGCGAGAGGTCGAGCTGATCCTGGATCTTCTTGGCCTTGTCCTCGTACTTGCCGCGCAGGGTTGCTGCTTCGGCATCGGACGCGTCGGAGGCGGACTTCTGGCAGCGGGCGGCGAAGTCTTCGGGGCTTTCACCCGAGCGGGAGAAGAGCTTGAGCGCCTTGTTGGCCGACACGTTCATGCTCTGCGTGCGCACCAGATTGTCGATGAGGCCGCGCTCGATGTCGGCCCAATAGGTCTTGCTCTTGATGGCGCCCTCAGGGATGGCGAAGGTGGCGCCAGCGGGAGCTTCGGTCACAAGGTCCCGGTCGTCGTAGTCGACTGCCGTGGCCTGACTGGGATCAGGCTGCTGGGTAAGCGGGTACAGCACGCATTCCCACTCGGTGTCCTCGACCAGACCGGCTTTCTCATCGTCGTAACGCACCTTGGCCCGCGCCATGGCCGCCGCTTCGAACTGGGTGCCGTTCGGGTAGCCCGACCAGGTCTGGATCCAGTCGGCGCTGGGCGACACGAACCGCACCGGGATACCTGCTGCCACCTCAGGCATAACCGGGGTCTGATCGTCAGCAATGGCAGCCGGTGCGGCTGCCTCGGCGGAGCCAGCCGACGCTGCGGCCGCCACCGGGGCGGCCGGACGGTCGTTGCCGACGATGGCCTTGATCTGATCACGGGTCAACGGGCCGCGCAGATAGCTCATAGCCCATCGGGTGGTGAACACGTCGGGTGTGGCGTGACCGACCCGACGCAGCACGAACTCGCGCTTCCCGAGCGCAGAGATGGTGTCGCTAATAGTGGAAACGTCCACTCCTCCATCGGCCGAACTCATGCCATCAAGCAGACGGTTCTTGTCTTGTTCCGTTTGCAACTTTCCGACCATCCACGTGCCTGCGTTGGTGATGGCTTTGTAGTCGATGTCGACCGGGTTCTGGGTGGACAACACCACACCAACACCGAACGCACGCGCTTGCTTCATCAACAGCATGATGGGCTTCTTGGTGGGCGGCATGGCCGTGGGCGGCAGATAGCCCGCCACTTCGTCCATGTAGAGCAGGGCGCGAAGATCGGTGGTACCCGACTGGCGACGCATCCAGGTGACCAGCTTCGACAGAATCATCGAGACAACGAACTGACGCTCCTGATCGGACAGGTGAGCCACGGTGACGATGGCACAGCTGGGCTTGCCGTCGGGGGAGCGGAGCATGGCGTCGATGTCAAGCGGCTGGCCTTCGGCCCATGCCGCAAACGCCGACGACGCAAGCAGACCATTGAGCTTCATGGCGAGCGCGGTGCGGTCGTTCGGTGGGAAGAACTGATCGAGATCGAACACCCCGAGCTTCCGGATGGGCGGTGTCATGACCTGGCCGACGAGCGCGGCGAGGTCGATGGGACGGTTGTTCGTCCAGGCGTTCGAGATGAGGTTCGACAGCAAGATGTGCTCACGCGACGAGAGCGGATCGGCGTCTATTCCGACCAAGCCGAGCAGACCGGTGACGAAGCCTTCGATCTCGTCGTTGACGATCTCCATGTCGTTCATATCAGCCGGTGCCTGCAACGAACCGACGATGTTGATCGGCACCCCCGAGTTGGAACCCGGCGTGTAGATGGTGAAGCGGGTCTTGTCTCGCAGGGCCTGAATCCGGTCCTTGCCGACTCCCCACGAGGCCAGGCCGTCTTCCCAAGTCTTGGCCTGCTGCGCGGCGAAATCCGGAACTGACAGACCAGCTTTTTGTGCGTCGCCTTCGTTCACCCACGGTTGGAAATCTCCGGGGGCCAGATTGGGGAAGGTGAGCGCCATGTTGGTGAGGTCACCCTTAGGGTCGATGAGGATGCACGGCACCCCGGCCGACAGCACCTCTTCGATGAGAACCACACCCAAACCGGTCTTGCCCGAGCCAGTCATACCGACAATCACGCCGTGTGTGGTCAGGTCGGATGTTGGAATCTTTACTGCAGTGCCATTGCGCTTGTGTGACGCCGCGTCAATGAGTTCACCAATGTTGAGGTCAGCCATAGAAAACACATCGTAGGTGGGAGGGCTACGAGTTGCGCGCCAGTCGGTTTAGTGGAGCGTTAAAGCACGGCGCCGCTGGTACAAAATTCGCTTGCGCTCGCGCTCACTCGTGCCGCCCCAGACACCGTGATCGATGCGGTTGACAAGCGCGTATTCGAGGCAGGTTTCCAGCACGGGACAACCTACGCAAACCTTGCGGGCGTGATCGACGCCGACCCCGTCGTGGGGAAAGAACACCGTGGGAGGAGTGTTCGTGCAGTTGCCCCGCGCCATCCACGCATCTGCTGCCGTTTCGTCTGACATCGTCGTCTCCTTGCCGCTTGGCTTAGGAAAGTTCACCAACTGGGCCTGAGGAACCACTGCGATCTTCCTGGGAATTGCATGTGAGCGGGCCTACGTCGGTGTGCCTGCTATCGGTGTAATTGTGTAGTCGCAACGGGGGTCACCCGCTAGGAGATGTTGTCGGCGCTGCACGGTGACTTTCGGCCCGAGCACGGAGCGGAACACATCAAGTTCCGAGCTGCACAGGCCGCCGCAGGTGCGCGCCGCGCCAGCGATTGGGCAATGGTGTTCCACCAAAATAACGCTGCCATCGCCGGTGTTGTGCGCCTCGGCCAGGTATCCCTCGGCGCTACGGAGACGAGCCAGGTCCTGCACCTTTTCGAGCAACGTGCCCCTGCGCAGCTCACTGGCGTAGCTCGTCTTCTGGCGTGCGGATCGAGCATTCAAGACCGACTGCAATGCGTCGTCACCCAGCTGGGTTCGCACCGCATCGATCAACTCGACCGTGAGATCGGCGTGGCGATCGGGAAAGGCGTCGGCCGACGCTGGCGTGACCCGCCAGGCCAGGGGAGGCCGGCCGCGACCACTAGGAGCGGTGGACACGCGTTCTACTAAGCCAGCGCGTTCGAGGGCCTCAAGGTGCTGGCGGATGGCGGTGTCGGTGAAGCCGAATTCGTCTGCCAATTCGGTTGCGCTGGCCGATGTAGCGCGCTTCAACCGTTCGAGCAGTCGGTGCTTGGTGTCCATCGGCTCCGCCATGCCGAACAGGCTACCCGTAATTTCCGAACATGGAGCTTCATCAATTCGCCCGCGGGTCGAGGCGGCGGGGATTCGTCGGATCGGCGTGGTTGACTGTCGGTGTGTCTTCTTTGTCCCGACGAACGTTTCTAAGCTGGGCCGCTGCGGCTGGCTTGGCCGGTTGTGCCGCCAACAAGCTTCCGAGCGACTCCAGCTCAAGTGCACCCGATGCGACCGACGCCACCCAGACGACGTCAGAGGGCTCGGCCGGCTCGGCTTCAACCGACGTTGCCGTCAGTACCGTGACGTCGCCAGGGTCGTCCGCGCTGCCTGCGCTCACCGCTACCCCCGCTGCGACGACGTTCGTCGCCACGACGGCCAAGCCCTCAATCGCTACCCCCGGCCCCGGTCCCGGCGAGTCGGCCTCGTTCATCAACCACGGCGCCCGTGATTCGGGTAACGCAGCCCTCACCTTCCACGCAGCCGGCAACCCGGCCATGGCTACAGCATTGCTCGATCTGCTCAAGCGATCAGGCACGCCCGTGACGGTCTTCGCGGTGGGCAACTGGATCTCCGAGAATCCGCTGTTGGCCAAGCGCATCCTGGCTGACGGGCACGAGTTGTCCAACCACACCTGGAGCCATGGCGCCATGCGCACGATGTCACCAGCAGATCTCACCACAGAGATTTCGAAAGCGGCCGACGCTCTCACCAAGCTCACCGGATCGAACGGCCGCTGGTTTCGTCCCAGCCAGATCGAAGTGCCGACGCCGGCCATTCTCGCTGCGGCCGGAAAGGTCGGCTACAGCGTGAGCGTCGGCTATGACCTCGACTCGATGGACTTCCAGGACCCGGGTGCAGCAGCGGTGAAGAAGAACGTGATGGGCGCCATCCAGAGCGGCTCCATTGTAAGCCTCCACTTCGACCATCAAAACACCATCGACGCCCTGCCCGCCATCATCGATCACATGAAGTCCAAGAACCTCAAACCCGTCACGGTGTCGCAGCTCATCGGCTAGTTCGGTCGGTTTTAGCGATAGTTGCCGGTGTGGCCGAGGGAGTAGCGGCCAGGCTGAGGAAAGACCGACAGGCCGTGCGGGCCGGCCGGAACCTTGATGCGGTACTTCAAAACACCCGTTGTGGTGTCGAAGGCGTAGACTTCGGCGTCGTAGCGACCCGACAACCACAGGGTCTTGCCATCGGCTGACACACCGCCCATGTCGGGCGATCCGCCGTTGGGGATATCCCACGTCTTGATGACGGTGTCGGTCTTCCAGTCGACCACGCTGACGGAACCTTCACCGGGCCTTGAACGACGGCCGGTCTCGCTGGCGGTGTGGCCGCGATTGGCGACGTAAAACACGCTGCCGTCGCGGCTGGGGTACAACCCGTGGGTGCCCTTGGCCGTGGTGATGTGTTTGACGATCTTCATCTTGTCGGCAACGTTCTTGCCGCCGTCCAGTACCCAGATACCACCGGACTGCATATCGGCCACATAGAACTTGGAGCCATCCGGCGTAATCCGAACATCTTGCGGCATGGCCGTGTTCGACAGGTGGATGGAGTCGACAACTTCCATGGTGGTGGTGTCGACTTTGAGCATGTCGCCGGCGAACTCGCAGGTGGCCAAGAAGTACTTGCCGTCGGGCGACCAGTCGGCGTGGTTGACGCCACCGAAACTCATCGATTTCATCTGTGACTTGCAGAACGATTGGATCGGGGTCGACTTGATCTTTTGCCAACTGGCCCGATCGTAGAAATCAATACGATCAACTCGCTCGGCCATCACGATGGCGCGGCTGCCGTCGGGCGTCCAATACAGGTTGTAGGGAGCGGGAACCGGGATGGTGTCGCCCGTCGGCTTGCCGGTCATGGGGTTTATTTCGAACAGAAAGTTGTTGCCACTCACGTTGGCGTAGAGCGACTTCATGTCGTACCCCGCCACCACGTGTTGCACCAGTTTGCCGCCGGTCTTGTAGCTGTCGACTACGGTGCCGGTCGCTTGATCGATGACGGTGATCGAGCCGTCCTCGGTAGACGGAACGTACACGTACTCTTTCGCTCCGGCCACGTTGGGCGAGAGCTTGCCAGCGGCCGCTTCGCTATATAGGTTGGTCGGATCGATCAAGGCAGGCATACCAGGAATGACCGGTACTGTCGGCAGCGTGCTGGCAGGCGCCGGGGTGGTTGGTGCAGCGGTGGTGGCCTCGGGAAGCGTCGTTGAGTCTGCGTTCGCGATGGATCCGGCGGCTGCTGTCGCCGCTTTCCCGGGGGTTTTAGCTGAAGCCCCCAACGAACTGGGCGGCGTCGCGGAGGCGGTAGGAGCACCGTTGGCCGCACACGACGCGGTCAGCATCGAGAAACCGACAAACAGTAAGGAGGCGCGACGAGATAGGGGCGTGTAATGCAGGAGAGGCACGACGCAACGATAGGCGACGGCAGGGGGGTTGGCTGCTTCACTGCGACGAGGATCACCAACTTTGACAGACTGTCCAACCATGTCCGCAACCCCCGTCGCTTTATCTCCCGAAGTCCTGTCCGGCCAGCTTGGTCTGGCCCGAACGGTGGTGGATGAGGCAACACTGGCCCGCTCGGTTGCCCGCTTCCGCGAGCAGAACATCGTGCTGCCGACCTTTGGGCAACTGGCTGATCCATCCACCATCCCGGCCGCAGCGCGCGAGCGACTGGTGGGGGTTGGACGTGATGATCCGCACGCCGCGAACCTGTTCCGGGTCCACTGGTTCAACCCGCTCAATCGACGCAATAACGACGTGCTCGACGTGCCCGAACACGTGGTCTTGCCGCCGTCGCTCACCGGCGTTGCGTCGCCCATCATCGTCGTGTTCGGTGAACCGTTCCCCATGATCAACGCGCACAAGGTGTTGGCCGCATTCAGTTGCCTGGCGCCGCGGGTCATCTCAGGTCAGTTCGACCCCACCCGGCACCGCGCCATCTGGCCATCCACCGGCAACTACGCACGAGGTGGCATTGCGATCAGCCGCATCATGGGCTGCCGTGGCGTCGCCATCCTGCCCGCTGGTATGAGCCAGGAGCGCTTCGATTGGCTTGATCAGTGGTGCGCCAATCCGGCCGAAGATGTCATCAAGACACCCGGCAGCGAAAGCAACGTGAAGGAGATCTACGACGCCTGCAATGAACTGGCACTCGACCCGGGCAACTTCGTGCTCAACCAGTTCTGCGAATTCGGGAATCACGTCGGCCACTACGAGGTCACTGGCCGTGCCCTTGGCCGTGCCTTCGAACACGTCGCCGCATCGCATCCGGGTCTGCGTTTGGCTGCGTTCACCTCGGCCACAGGCTCGGCGGGCACCATCGCTGCGGGCGACCGGTTGAAGGAGGACTACGGCTCGCTCACGGTTGCCGTCGAGGCGCTCGAATGTCCCACCATGCTCGAGAACGGCTTTGGGGAACACAACATCCAAGGCATCGGCGACAAGCACATTCCCCTTATCCACAACGTGATGCAGTCCGACCTGGTGGCGGCCATCAGCGATCGCGCTACCGACGAACTCGACGTGTTGTTCAATACCGACACCGGTCGCTCATATCTGCTTCGTCGGCGCGGGGTGCCCGAGGCGGTCATCGATGTGCTGCAACACTTCGGGTTCTCTGCCATCTGCAATGTTCTGGCGGCCATCAAAACTGCGAAGCTGCTCAACCTTGGCCCCGACGACGCCTTGATCACCGTGGCCACCGACGGCGCTGATCTGTATCCGAGCGAACGGGCCAAGACTCTGGTGCGCCGCTTCGACGGCACGTTCGACACGGTGGAAGCAGCCGAGGTCTTCGGCGAACATCTGGCCGATGTCACCACCGATGCCATTATCGACTGCACCGAGCGGGACAAGAATCGCATCTTCAACCTCGGCTACTACACCTGGGTCGAGCAGCAGCGCACGCCGTTCGACGTGTTCGAGGCCCGACGGCACCAGTCGTTCTGGCGTTCCGTTCGATCCTTCCTGCCCGAGTGGGACGCCATGATCGATGACTTCAACGGGCGCGTCGCCTCCGCATGATCGTCGGCTCTCGCTGCGCGGCCTGCGGACATCTGGTTGATATCGCAACGCCGTGGGCATGGCGCTGCCCCAACAGTTCGCTGGCGGATCGTCACCACGTGTTACGACTTATGGGCGTCCATCGGCGTCCGTCGCTCGGTACGCATCCGCTGCTCGATGGCGGCGCCAACCTGGCGTGGCTTTCCTTTGCGAGCGCACACGGCATGACCAGTGCCGCGTGCGAGGCCTTGGCCGCCGACCTCGATGCCGCGGTGCGTTCGGTGGACGGCGTCGGTTTCCACGTCACGCCGTTTGGTCGAGCCGATGAGCTGTCCGATGCGATGGGGTTCGGTAAGGCCGGTGGCGTCTACGTGAAAGACGAAACCGGCAACGTCGCCGGCAGCCAAAAGGCGCGTCACCTCGTGTCGATTTTGTTGCACCTTCGGGTTGCCGAATTGCTCGGCATCGCTCCGGTTCGCGGGCGACCCGACCTTGCGATCGCGTCGTGCGGCAACGCAGCCATCGCGGCTGCAACGCTGGCCGCAGCGGTCGAATGGCCTCTGCGGGTCTTCGTGCCACCGTCGGCCAAGCCGGCGGTCCTCACCACGTTGGAGTCACTGGGAGCAACCATTGCGCTCTGCCCCCGCAGTGACGAGGATCCGCCTGGTGATCCGTGCATCCTTCGGTTCCGTGAGGCCGTGGAAAGCGGGGCAATCCCGTTCAGCGTGCAGGGACCGGAGAATGCGCTGTGCCTCGATGTAGGGCGCAGCACGGCCTGGGAGATCGCCGCGCAGTCAGCTGCCGCGCCACTCGATCGCATCTTTGTGCAGGTAGGCGGGGGAGCCTTCGCTACCTGCGTCGGTGACGGCTTCCGGGGCGGGCCGACCCCGCATCTCACCGTGGTACAAACCGAGTCATGTGCGCCGTTCGATCGGGCATGGCGCAAGGCCCAGCAACTCGGCTTCGATGACATTGGTTTCGAGTGGGACGCATGTATGCAGCCGTGGCAATCAACTGAGCCGGGCGGTCCCCACAGCCTGGCGTCGGGCATCCTCGACGACGAAACTTACGACTGGATCGGCATCATCGAAAGCCTGGCCCGCAGCCACGGCGACTCGGCAGTGGTGTCCGAGGTACACGTCGCCGAGGCGAATCGTCTGGCTCTGGCCCACACATCGGTACGGGTCGACCCGACCGGATCGGCTGGCCTGGCAGGACTTGTCGCTCGGCGCGGCGACATCGGCTCGAACGAACGGGTCGGCGTGATCCTGAGCGGCGTGATCCGTTGCTGAGCGCACCGTCACCCACCAGACGCGTGATTTGAACGAATCTTGATTCAATCGACTCATTGAAGGTCCACTTGTCGCTCTGCAATCGTCGAGCTTGCCAAGTGGCGAGGGTCTGGGTCGGCGGTACGACTGGACCCATGCCCGCGGTGCCTCGGGAGTTCGGCGGTGTCAGGGGTGAGGTCGCCGGACTCCCGAGTACTACGACATGCCTCGTTTGCTCGCTACCGCTCCCTGCTCTCAGACTCGCTTCGCTCGAACAATGCTCTGAGCGCGTTGCCGCGGTTTCTGGCGGAGCGAGCAAATGGGGCATGTCAGCTATAACCTCTGCGCCATGACTTATCCCACGTCGATCGACATCCGCTCCGAAGGCGGTAACGGCGAAGGCCGATCCGAAGTGTTCACCCGCCTGCTGAAGAGCCGCGTCATCATGCTCGGTACCGATGTCAACGACGACATTGCCAACGCCATTTGTGCGCAGCTGCTGTTCCTCGAGTCCGAAGATCCGTCCTCTGATATTTGGCTTTACATCAACTCTCCGGGCGGCTCCGTCACGGCCGGCATGGCAATCTACGACACCATGAATTTCGTGTCGTGCGACGTTGCCACTGTCGCGCTCGGCCTGGCCGCCAGCATGGGTCAGTTCCTGCTCGGTGCCGGTGCCCAAGGCAAGCGTTACGCCCTGCCGAACGCTCGCATCATGATGCACCAGCCGTCCGCCGGTCTGCGCGGTCAGGCCGCCGACATCGCCATTCAGGCCGAGCAGCTCACGTATATGAAACGCCAGCTGGCCGAGGAAATCGCCCGCCACACCGGTCAGACCGTCGAGCAGATCACCATCGACTCCGACCGCGACCGCTGGTTCACCGCCGAAGGTGCCAAGGACTACGGTATCATCGACCGCGTCATCCGCCGCCGCGGGGAAATCGTGTAATCCTCGGCCTCACTCGCTTCGCTCCGTTCGGTCCGAATCTGTTCGACGGCCTCCGGCCGACTCAGCTGCTGATCGGCTCACGACTTCGTCGAGTCACCGATGTTGGAGGGGATAGCGGAGCGCCCCTCCAAACCTCCCCACAACTTCAACAGCAACTTCAACGGCTTAGCCGGCGGTGGTTGTTGGCGCTGCTTCGGTGGCGAACGTTGTGGGTGGAGTGATGGGGATGGTGAAGTCGACGTTGCAGGTTTCTTTGGTGTACTTCTTGGTTGCGTCGATTGATTTCACGGTTGCGTAGATCGTGTTGATGAGGTCGGGCTGCTTGGGCTTGGACACATCGCTGGCAGCAACCTTGGCAATGAGTTCGGTCACCGCGTGCCACTGGTCTCGGACCTCCTCCGGGGCCAGTTTGTCGACTGCCCGGTAGCGGGCGACCATTGCGGTGATGTCCTCGGGCGTCGTCATGGGGAGCTCAAGCAAGGTGTGATCCTTGCCGAGCTTTTCGCAGAACGCCGCCACCCCGCGCTGCGGGCCGCGGCTGCAACCCCCGCCGAGTACGAGCGCGCCAACAACGACAAGGCGGCCAAGGGGTTTCACCCAGCCAGTTTGGCAGGCCGACCCTGGAACCATCGCGCACCCCCTTGCTACACTGATCTCAGTCACGTGCGGTGTGGCCTTGAGGCTTCGGTCTCCTCCCGTTTCATTTCTTTGGAGGAGCACCATGTTTTCTGCCATTGCCTCGGCCAGTGTGCTCGGCGCAGAAGGTCAACCGGTCACCGTGGAAGTGCACGTCTCCAGCGGCCTGCCGGGCTTCACCATCGTTGGTCTTCCTGATGAATCGTGCCGAGAATCTCGCGACCGCGTTCGCGCTGCGTTCCTGTCCAGTTCGTTGCCATGGCCGGCGAAACGCATCACGGTCAACCTGGCGCCCACCACTCGCCGCAAAGGCGGGTCAGGGCTTGACCTTGCTATCGCTATCGGCATTTTGGTTGCATCTGAGGAGATACCGGCTCGCGCCGTGGCCGATATGGGCTTTCTCGGCGAACTGGGTCTCGACGGTTCGGTACGGCCGATTGCCGGTGTCGTTCCGTTGGTCGCTGCGCTTGAGGCTGCCGTGCCCATTGTGCCCTTCGGTTGTGAGTGGGAGGCCGCGGTCATCAACCCGAAGTTCAAATCGGTGGGTGACTTGGCCGAGTTGGCTGCGGCACTTCGTGGCCTGAAGCCGTGGCCAGACCCGCCGCCGCGCGTCCGCAAGCCGGTGCCGGAGGTGACCATCGACATGGCCGATCTGCGGGGCCAGTCGCAGGCGCGTCTCGCGGCCGAGGTCGCAGCGGCGGGGCATCACCACTTGATGTTGGTCGGCCCTCCCGGCGCAGGCAAGACCATGCTGGCCGAGCGGTTGCGAGGCCTGCTGCCGCACCTGACGTCCGAGCAGGGGCTTGAGACCACCAAGATTCATTCGGCTGCCGGTCTGCCTCTGCCGCAGGAAGGTCTCATCACTATCCCGCCCTTTCGGGCTCCGCATCAGACCTCGTCGATCGTGTCGGTGATAGGCGGCGGCACTGCATCGATGCGCCCGGGGGAGGTGTCGTTGGCGTCGGGCGGCGTGCTCTTTCTGGACGAGATGAGCGAGTTCCCGTCGGGCATACTCGACAGTCTGCGTCAGCCGCTTGAGGAGGGCGTTGTGCGGGTGTCACGGGCCCGCGGCACGGTGACGTTTCCTGCCCGGTTTCTGCTGGTGGGGGCAACCAACCCGTGCGGTTGCGGTGCAGGGGGAACGCGGCGGGGTTGCGAGTGCAGTGACGCCATGCGGCTTCGCTACCTGCGGCGGCTGTCGGGCCCGCTGCTCGATCGCTTTGACCTTCGCATCGGCGTCGAACGGGTGCAGGCCGATGACCTGCTCAGTGATCAGAAAGGTGAATCCACCGCAGTCATCGCCGACCGCGTGCACAAGGCGCGGCAACGCGCCATCGAGCGAGCCGGCGTCATAAACGCCGACCTACCCGGCTCACTTCTCGAAACGCATGCTCCACTTACGAAAGGTGCCAGCGCGTTGCTTCGGCACCGGCTCGACCAGGGCAACCTAACCGGCCGCGGGTTGCACCGGGTGAGGCGCGTCGCCCTCACGCTGGCCGATCTCAGGGGTGAGGACGGGCCTCTCAATGAGGAACAGATCGGAGCTGCACTCGGTATGCGCGGCGACCCCTTGGCGCGCCGAGAGGTTGCGGCATGATCGCGCTCCCCGAACAGGCCTACGCCGCGTCGCTCGCATCGCTGGCCCACCTCACGCCACTGAGGCTTCGCGCGCTCCTGGCCCGTATGGCGCCCGCGGACGCGTGGGAGGCGGTGCGACAGGGAACGGCGTTTCTCGCCGGGCTGCCGACCTTCTCCAAGACCGACGATCCGATCGGAGCGCTTCGGGCTCAGGCCGCCAAGGTCCGGCCCGAAGCGGTCTGGGAGAGCTGTCAGCGAACGGGAACGACGGTGACAGTGTTCGGCGCCAGCGAGTACCCGGTGGCCCTCGCCGATGACCCGTACGCCCCGGGGGTGCTGTTCTCTCGGGGTGATCTCGGTGTGATCGATGGTCGACGGGTGGCCATCATCGGCACGCGACGGGCCACGGCCGGTGGTCGAGAGATGGCCGCCGACCTCGGAGCCGACCTCGCCCGACACGGGGTGCGGATTGTGTCGGGTCTTGCCTCCGGAATTGACGGCGCGGCGCACCGAGGCGCGTTGTCGGTCGGTGCCGGTCCACCCATCGGCGTGGTCGGTTCAGGGCTCGACGTTCCGTACCCGCGCGCTCACAAGGCACTCTGGGAAGAGGTGGTGGCCTCGGGCGTTCTGCTGGCCGAAGTGCCGCCGGGCTCGCTGCCCGAAGCACACCGCTTCCCGCAGCGCAATCGCGTCATCGCTGCTCTTGCCGAGGTCGTGGTCGTGGTCGAATCGCATGAGCGGGGTGGATCCCTGCTGACGGCCGAGCAGGCCATGAACCGGGATCGAATCGTTATGGCCGTGCCGGGCTCGCCGCGCAATGATGCCGCAAAAGGCACCAACGAGCTGCTGCGCGACGGTTGTCTGCCGGTGCTCAACACCGATGATGTCCTGATGCAGTTGGGGCTCGGTCGCCTTCCGTTTGCAGCCGAACCCGATCACCGACCGGCGCCTCAGCAGCGTGATGTCGACATCCTCGACCTGATCATCGATCGACCTAGTTCGATCGATGAACTGGTGCGTCTCAGCGAGCGTGATGTTTGCGCGGTGGCGGGTTCGCTGGCCCGTCTCGAGATGCACGGATGGGTGGTGGAGACCGCAGGTTCGTTCGAACGGGTTCACTCTCCCGGGCGAGCAACGAGGGTACCGTGAGTCCATGGCGTGGCAGCTCGACGATTTTGAGCGGTCCCTCACCGCATCATCACCCAATACGGTCGCGGCGTATCGCCGTGATCTCAATGGCTTCGTCGAATGGGCCGAGCGGGCTGGCTTCGATGGTCCCCAACGCGTCACACGACTCGACCTGCGCCGCTTCCTCGCCTACCTCACCACCCGCAAGTACGCCCGCACGTCTATTGCCCGCAAGGCGTCATCTCTTCGTCGTTACTTCGCCTGGTTGCGCCGCATCAACGTGCTTGCCACCGATCCGGCTGTCACCCTTACGGCGCTCGGGGGCGATGGTCGTCTGCCCGAGGTGCTCACCGCCACGCAGGTTGAACACCTGCTCGACGATGTGCCCGCCAAGCTCGACGCCCAGGCCGAACATCTGCGACTGCGTGACGACGCGGTGCTCGAAGTGCTCTACGGCTGCGGCCTCCGGGTGGGCGAACTGTGTGGCCTGGACATCGATCGAGTCGATCTGCGCTCCAACACGCTGGCGGTGTGGGGCAAGGGCTCCAAGCAACGACGAGTGCCACTCGGAGAGCCCGCAGCCGTTGCGCTGCAGGGCTGGCTGTCGCGCGGGCGCCACGTGCTGGCGCCCCTGGAAGGGCCCGATGTGGTCGCAGTGTTCTTCAATCAGCGGGGCAAGCGTCTCACCAGCCGCGATGTCCGGCGGATTCTTGACCAAAGATCGACAAACCCCACCCATCCGCACGCACTTCGACACAGTTTCGCTACTCATCTTCTCGACGGCGGTGCCGATCTACGTATCGTGCAAGAACTGCTCGGTCACGCCGATGTCGCCACCACGCAGATCTATACCCACGTCAGCAAGGAGCGGCTGCGCGCCGTCTACCACCAAACCCACCCCCGGGCGTGATGAGGTGGCCGATACCTTCGCTCCGCCGGGCCAGGAGCTCTGGCTGACCTTCAAGGCTGCCAACGATGCCCACTCGGTGCGGGTGCTTCGAGATCAGCTGATTCTCGTCTACTCCCCGCTCGTGAAGTATGTGGCCGGACGACTGGCCTCCGGTCTGCCGAGTTCCATCGACCCGGCCGACCTCGTGAGCTACGGCGTTTTCGGGTTGATCGACGCCATCGAGAAGTTCGAGCCCGAACGAGGCTTGAAGTTCGAGAGCTATGCCATGTCCCGCATCCGTGGTGCCATCGTTGATGAGCTTCGCGCCCTTGATTGGGTACCACGCACGCTACGGGCGAAGGCTCGCGAAATTGAGCGGGCTTACCAGCAGCTCGAAGCCACCCTGCACCGCACTCCCACCGATGAAGAGTTGGCAACCTCACTCCGCACGACCGTTGGTCAGCTCCACGCCTCGCTGAGCCGCCTGTCGCACAGCGGTGTCACCACGCTCGACGGCATGCTCGACGACGAACGGACGCCCCTTGGTGACGCGCTCACCGACCGCGGTGCGGGCCCGGGGGATGGTCTGGTCAATGACGAGAACCGACGAGACCTTCAGGTCGCCATCGCCGGGCTACCCGACCGCGAGCGCAAGGTGTTGTCGCTCTACTACTTCGAGGATCTTACGATGGCCGATATAGGTCAGGTGCTCGGCGTATCCGAGAGTCGCATCTGCCAGATCCATGCCAAAGCGGTGCTCCACCTGCGGGCGCGCCTCGCTGCTGTGAATTCGGATGAGGAACCTGAGTAAGTCGTCGCGCCCTCGTTGACCGCGGTCAACCTCCTCGCATGACAAGTTAGGGGAGTATTCCCATGAGCATGCTTTTGTTCGCCGTCATTCTCACCATCGCGCCTGCCGTCTCGGTGCCAGCCAGGTTTCGGCCCCCTGTCACGGCACCCATCGTCGACCACTTCCGGCCTCCCGCCTGCATCTGGTGCGCCGGGAACCGGGGTATTGACTACGCCGTCGCGCCCGGAACACCGGTCCACGCCGCTGGTCCGGGTTGGGTTGATTTCGCTGGACCGGTCGGCAAGGAATTGTTCGTGGTGGTCAGCCACGCCGACGGCCTGCGCACCACCTATGCCTTCCTTCAGAGCGTGAGCGTGTCGGTCGGTCAGACCGTCGCCACCGGCGATATCGTGGCGCTCGCCGGCCCTGATCTGCATTTTGGGGTCCGGCGAGGAGACATCTACCTTGACCCGGAACCGTTCCTGATCGGGCGGCGGCTCAAGGCTCGGCTGGTTGCCTGAGAGCACTTTCGACTATCCTTTCCCGTCGGCTACCAGCCTGGTGGCCCACCATACATGCGGCCGGTCTCTGCGGTCATTCTTCGGAATGCCACGCCGGTCGTTCCACGAAACCGCAGAAGAAAGTTGAGCAATGACTGCTGTCATCACAATGCGCCAGCTCCTGGACGCTGGCGTCCACTTCGGTCACCAAACCCGCCGTTGGAACCCCAAGATGAAGCGCTTCATCTATGGCGAGCGCTCCGGCATCTACATCATCGATCTCAACCAAACCCTCTCGCGTATCGAGACGGCCTACACCTACGTGCGTGACACCGTGGCCGGTGGCGGCACCATTTTGTTCATTGGCACCAAGAAGCAGGCGCAGGACCCTATCCAGAGTTACGCCGAGAAGTGCGGTATGCCGTACATCAACGAGCGTTGGCTCGGTGGCATGCTCACCAACTTCGAGACCATGGCCAAGCGCGTCGAGAAGATGAAGGAATACGAGCGCATGAAGCTCTCGGGCGAATTCGAGGCCATGCCAAAGAAGGAAGCCCTGCTCCTCAGCCGCGAGCTTGAGAAGCTGCAGCGCAACCTCGGCGGTATCCGCAACATGACCCGCCGCCCCGACGCGGTGTTCGTGCTCGATACCAAGAAAGAGCACATCGGCGTCACCGAGGCCAACAAGCTCGGCATCCCGGTCGTTGCTGTCGTGGACACCAACTGTGACCCCGACCTTTGCCAGTACGTCATCCCGGGCAACGACGACGCCATCCGCGCCGGAACGCTCATGTGCCGTGTGATCTCCGACGCCGTCGAAGAAGGCCGCTTCATCGCCAGCCGCCGCAACCCGCAGGCCGCCCCGGTCAGCCGTACGCCCGAGCAGGAAGCCGCTATCGCCCAGGCTCAGGCCGAAGCCCAACGTCAGGCCCGTCAGGCTCAGGCTGAGCGCGACGCCCGCCTCATCGCCCCGGCTGCCCCGGTCGCCGAAGCCACCCCCGTCGTCGAGGCTGCCCCCGTCGTGGAGGCTGCCCCTGTCGTCGAAGCCACCCCGGTCGTCGAGGCTGCCCCGGTCGCTGAAGCCGCTGTTGTTGAAGCCCCCGCCGTTCCGGCCGCACCGGCCGACGCCACCACCCCCACGGAGTAATCATGTCGTTTACAGCAAAAGACGTCGCAGCTCTGCGCGCCGCCACTCAGGTCGGCATGATGGACTGCAAGAAGGCCCTCGAAGCCTGCGATGGCGACATCGACAAGGCCATCCAGTATCTCCGCGAAAAGGGTATGACCAAGGCGGCCGAGCGCGCCGACCGTGACAACAACCAGGGTTGTGTCGCTCTGGTCATCGACGGCAACGTCGGCGCCATGGTGCAGATCAAGTGCGAAACCGACTTCGTTGCTGCCTCCGACGGCTTCAAGGGCCTCGCCCAGGATATGGCTGCGCTCGTTGCAGCGAAGGGCGAAGACGCCGTCAACGAAAAGAAGGACGCCCTCGAAAACCTGATCATCACGCTGAAGGAAAACATCGAGATGGGCCGGGTTGTGCGCTTCGAGGCCGCATCCGGGAACCTGCTCGACCATTACCTGCATATGCAGGGTGGACGTGGTGTCAACGGCGTGCTGGTCGAAGTGGCCGGTGCCACTCAGGAGCAGGCCCACGACGTTGCGGTTCACGCCGGGTTCACCAAGCCGAAGTACCTCAGCCGGGACGAAGTATCAGCCGAGACCCTTGCTGCTGAGCGGGCCACGCTCGAAGCCATCACCCGCAACGAGGGCAAGCCCGAAGCGGCAATCGCCAAGATCGTCGAAGGGCGTATTGGTGGCTTCTACAAGGACAACTGCCTCGTAGAGCAGGCGTTCGTGAAGGACGAAAAGCAGACCATCGCCCAGTACCTCGGTTCGGGGTCCGTCGTCCGCTTCGCCCAGATCCTCATCGGCTGATCGTCATGGCCTCTCCCCGATGGAAGCGCATCATCTTCAAACCATCGGGGGAGGCCTTAGCCGGTCCCGCCGGCAACGGCCTCGACGGAGACACCCTCCGCCAGACGGCGCTCGAAATCAAAGACATTCGCGAGACCCTCGACGTCGATGTTGCTGTCGTCGTGGGCGGTGGAAATTTCTGGCGTGGTCGCACCGGTGCGCTCGCCGGTATGGATCCCACCCAATCCGATCACATAGGCATGTTGGGCACCGTTATGAATGCCCTCGCCCTGCAGGACGCGCTTGAACGCGTCGGTCAGGTCACCCGGGTGCAGAGCGCCATTGAAATGCCGCGCATCGCCGAGCCGTACATTCGTCGCCGGGCCATGCGGCATTTGGAAAAAGGTCGCGTCGTGATCTTCGCCGCCGGTACTGGCAACCCGTTTTTCACCACCGACACCGCAGCTGCACTGCGCGCCGCCGAGATCGACGCCGACGCCCTGTTGAAGGGAACCCACTCCGGCGTCGACGGCGTATACGACTCCGACCCCCGCAAGAACCCCGACGCCAAACGTTACGACGAGGTGACCTACCTCGAGGTCATGACCAAGGATCTCAAGGTCATGGACGCCACGGCCATCGCGTTTTGTCGAGACAACAAGATTCCGATCGTGGTCTTCGACATGACCGCTCCGGGTGCACTTAAGGCCATTCTCCAGGGTAATAACGTCGGAACGATCGTCCGAGACCCTGAAAAGTAGCGAACATCCCGATCCGACCCCTGTCACATGGGTACGCTGACCACTGTGATTGATGAAGAACTCCTGGAAGCCATGGAGAAGATGGGCAAGGCCGTCGAGCACACACAGGTGCAGTTCACGACCGTGCGAACCGGGCGTGCGACGCCCGCGCTGGTTGAGCGCCTGATCGTGAACTACTACGGCAGCGACGTCCCCCTTCAGCAGCTCGCCGGCTTCAGCGTTCCCGAGGCTCGCCAGCTTGTGGTCAAACCCCACGACAAGGGTTCCCTCAACGCCATCGAAAAAGCCATCCGAGACTCCGACCTCGGTCTGTCTCCCTCGAACGACGGTGTGGTGATCCGACTCAATGTTCCTGCGCTCACTGAGGAGCGCCGCAAAGAGTACGTAAAGATCGCCAAGAACATGGCCGAAGACGGACGTATCGCCGTCCGCAATGTGCGCCGAGATGGTCGCAAGCATCTCGAGGCCGCGGAAAAGAAGCATGAGATTTCGGCCGACGAATTGGAGCGCGCCGAAAAAGAGCTAGAGAAAATTACCCATGACCATATTGACGAGATAGATAAGGCGTTTGCTCGTAAAGAGCACGAACTCCTCGATGTCTGAGCCAGTCCAGCCATCGATAGTTGCGCGGACCCCGACTCCGCGACGTCCGTTGCCGACGGAAGGATCAGCATGACAGACGAGCACGACAACGACCTATGGAAAGCCCGTCCGGAAGAGGACGAGGAGCTTGACGCGCCTCCGTCGTCGCCGACCGAAGCCGTTCCCGTTGTCGACGTCGATGAGCCGCTGCTGCGCTTCAGTCAGGACGACGGTCTTCTCCCGCACTGGACCGAACCGCCAACTGGTCAGATGCCGGCCATTCTCGCCGATGACGCATCGGCCAAGGGGGACTCCGAGTTGGCGGCTTGGTCCGGCTTCGGGGCCCAAGCCCCCGTGTGGCGTGACGATCGTTCGGCCAACGCTACCGGTCCGGTCGAGACAGACTTTTCGTATCTGGATGATGGTGAGCGCCCCGGCGCACTCGACGAGTCGCCGCTGAGCGACGACCCCTTCCCGAACGATGATCCAAACGAGGCACCGATGGACGAAATCGTCGCGCCGGTCGCGCCGCCCGTCCGCGAAACACCGATGACGCAGCCTCGCGTGGCGGCTATCCGCTCAGGTGCCAAGGCAACCAGTGGCGTCATAACCGGCTCCACCACCGGCGCGCCCGGTGGACCCCGCAAGACTCCCGACGCCCGTCGCCCCGTTCGGACCGAGGCGGTTCGACCGGGCTCGGGTTCTCGACCCGCTCCGTCGGGGCGCAACATGGGCGCCGCCGTAGCCGTTGGTGTTGGCCTCCTTGCGGTCTTCGCCATCGCCAGCAAGCTGGGGAAGGGCTACCTGGTAGCAATCGTCGTGGCCGTCTTGGCGTTTGCGGCCGTCGAGTTCTACGACACGGTTCGCCGACAGGGCTACCAGCCCGCCCAGCTTCTTGGCATCGTCGCCGTCGCCGTCATGCCGCTCGCGGCTTACTGGCGCGGCACCGACGGTGTGATGGCCGTACTGGCCTTCGCCATGATCGCCACCCTTTTGCTGTTCATGCTGTCGGGCTCTATTGAATCAAACCCGCTGCCCAACACTGCGGCCACCATGCTCGGCATCGTCTACATCGGCGTGCTCGGTTCGTTCGCTGGGCTCATGCTCGGCCAGTTCCAGCATGGCATCCACACGCTGGTCGCTCTCGTGGTTGGCACCGTTGCGTATGACATCTTCGGCCTCGTGTTCGGCTCCAGCATCGGCAAGCACCCCCTCGTCGAGTGGATCAGTCCGAACAAGACATGGGAGGGCCTGCTGTTCGGTTTCCTCGGTGCCTTCTTGTCCATCGTCGTGATGACGAAGTTCGGCAAATGGACGCCGTGGAATGTGCAGCTCATGCACGGCATTCAGCTCGGCCTCGTGGTCGGCATCGCAGCACCGCTTGGCGATTTGGCTGAATCAATGCTCAAGCGCAGCCTCGGTGTGAAGGATTTCGGCAACATCCTGCCGGGCCACGGCGGCGTGCTCGACCGGTTCGACTGCTACCTCTTCTCACTACCGGCCGTGTACTTCCTGTGCCGGGTGCTGAACGTCTATTGATGCCATGAAGGTGGCCATTGCCGGATCATCCGGTTCTATCGGCACGCAAACCATCGAGGTTATTCAGGCCGAGCGGGAACGATACGAAGTCACCGGCCTCGGTGTCTCGTCGTCAGTCGACGCGCTCATCGTACAGGCGTTGCTCTTACGCCCGAAGGTCGTTGCCGTGGCCGACCCCGCCCGGCGTAGGGAGGTAGCCGATGCGCTTCCGTTCGCCACCGTGGTAGCCGACATGACCGAATTGGTGGCCGCCGCCGATGTTGTGGTGAACGGCGTGGTCGGTTTTGCCGGGCTACCCATCACTATCGAAACCTTGCGGGCCGGCAAACGCCTAGCGCTCGCCAACAAGGAGAGCCTTATTGCGGCCGGACCCATCGTGCAGCCATTGCGGGCTACACAGGGGGCCGAACTCGTGCCGGTCGATAGCGAGCATTGCGCGGTGCACCAGTGCCTGCGTGCGGGCGTGTACCCGAACGGCGGGCGAGAGCTGGCCCGGCTCGTTATTACGGCATCTGGCGGCCCGTTTCGGGGCCGCACCCGAGCCAACATGGCCGATGTCAGCGTTGCCCAGGCGCTGAACCATCCCACCTGGTCGATGGGCCCGAAGATCACCGTCGATTCTTCCACGCTGATGAACAAGGGCCTCGAGGTCATCGAGGCCCACGAATTGTTCGGCACGCCGTACGACCAGATCGAAGTGGTTGTGCATCCGCAATCGATTATCCACTCCATGGTCGAGTTCACCGATGGGGCCACCATTGCCCAGCTCAGCCTGCCAGACATGCGCTTACCCATCGGCTACGCGCTGGCCTACCCAGAGCGCATCGCCACCCCGTTCGGTCGGATCGACTGGGCCAAGCTGACTCGGCTCGACTTTGAGGCGCCCGATCTTGAGACATTCCGATGCTTGTCGCTGGCGTATACCGCCGGTCGCATCGGCGGTACGGCCCCGGCGTGGCTCAGCGCAGCCAACGAAGTGGCCGTTCAGGCGTTTCTTGAGGGACAAATTGCCTGGTTAGCGATACCTGACGTTTCCGAAGCGGTTCTGTCACGGCATGATGGCAACACACCAACGACGGTCGAGGACATAGTCCATGCCGACCGGACGGCGAGGGCACTGGCCCAGGTGGAGTTGAGGAGGTTCGCATTGTGATCACCCTTGAAGGCAAAGACACCGTCGCCCAGGCACCAATGCCCGCCTGGCAGAGCTGGCTGAGGTTCGCCGCGCTCATCGTGCCCATCATTGCGCTCGGTGTCTTCTACAGCTGGGGCGCGGTCGCCTTCGTGGTGGCACTCATCGGCTGCATCCTGCTGCACGAATTCGGTCACTTCCTGGCGGCCAAGCGGGCCGGAATGAAGGTCACCCAGTTCTTCTTGTTCTTCGGCCCGCGCATCTGGAGTTTCCGTCGGGGAGAAACGGAATATGGCGTCCGCCTCATTCCACTCGGTGCCTTCGTGAAGGTGCCCGGCATGCACAACCTGGACCCTGACGTCGACCCCGCCGACGAACCCCGCACTTATCGCGCCGCGCCGTATCTTTCCCGTTTGAAGATGGCTGCCGCCGGATCACTCATGCACTTCGCGATCGCTCTCGTGCTCATGGGTATCGCGTACGCCGCGTACGGCGTCACCACGCAGTCCAAGACCTGGAAGGTTGACAAGGTTGAGGTCGGCTCGCCGGCCGCATCGGCCGGTCTGCTCCCGGGCGACCGCGTGCTGTCGTATGACGGTCGGCCCATGGTCGGCTACGAGCAGTTCGGTACGTATCTGCACAACCATGAGGGCGCCGTCGTTGCCCTCACTATCAAGCGGGGCAGCGAGACGCTGGCGCTGAACCCTACGCTCGGATCCATGTCAGCCGTCGACAAATGCCGTACTGGTGGCTACCTGGGCTTCCGGCCGGTCACCGACGACCCCACCGTAAAAGATCTTTCGGTTCCTGGCGCGGCCCAGCAGACCTTCACCGACTTTGGCAAAACCGCTGCAGGGTCACTGGGCGGCCTCGGCAAGATCATGAGTTTCTCCGGCCTCAAGTCGTACGGAAAGTCGGTGTCGTCGGGTTGCGGTACCAACGAACGTTTCGTCTCCCCGATCGGTGCCGTCAAGATTGGCTCACTCGTGGCCAAGAGCGGCGTCAACAACTTTCTGCTGTTCCTCGCCCAAGCCAACATTTTCATCGGCATCATCAACTGGGTGCCGCTGCTGCCGTTCGATGGCGGACACATGCTGATCGCCACCTATGAGCGCATCCGATCCCGTGCGGGCAAGCGTTATGTAGCCGATGTCAGCAAGATGATGCCCTTCGCCTACGCCATCATGCTGCTCATGCTGGTGCTCGGATTGGGTAACGGGTACCTCGACCTCTTCCACCTCAACGGCTGACGACTGCACGTTGTTGCCCCTGACCGACCAGACTGAGCCAATGTACGAACGTCGCCTCACCCGCCAAATCAAGGTCGGCTCGATTCCCGTTGGCGGCGGAGCACCCATCACGGTGCAGTCGATGACCATCACCAAAACCGCCGACGTAGAAGGCACGCTGCAGCAGATCTATGCGCTGGCGGGCGCCGGCGCCGACATTGTGCGCTGCACGTGCAATGACGCCGAAGCGGCCGAGGGTCTAGCCCGGATCGTGCCCCGCAGCCCCGTGCCGATCGTGGCCGACATTCACCACCAGTACAAGATGGCTCTGGCCGCCCTCGATGCGGGTGTGGCGTGCCTCAGACTGAACCCCGGCAACATCCGCAGGCCCGAGCACATCAAGATCGTGGCGCAAGCGTGCAAGGACCGCGGGGTGCCGATCCGCATCGGCGTAAATGGCGGCAGTCTCGACCCCGAGCTCTACGAAAAGCATGGTGGCAAGATCACCGCCGAGGCCATGGTCGAGTCAGCCCAGCGGGAGCTGGCCTATTTCGAAGAGGTCGGCTTCGATGATGTGAAGATCTCGGTAAAGGCATCCAACGTGCCGCTCATGATCGAGGCGTACCGCCAGCTGGCCGATGTATGTGACTTTCCGCTCCACCTCGGCGTCACCGAGGCCGGCCCCCTGCCCGGCGGCCTCCTAAAGGCCACGGCCGGTATTGCCACGCTGCTGTCCGAAGGCATCGGGGACACCATTCGCTACAGCCTTACTGCCGACCCAGTCGAAGAGGCCCGCGCCGGCCGTCAGCTGCTCGAGGCCCTCGGATTACGGGAGCGAAAGAACGTTGACCTCATCGCATGCCCATCTTGCGGTCGGGCTGAGATCGATGTGATCGCGGTGGCCAACAAGGCCCAGGAAGCCTTTGGTGATCGCAAGTTGCCGCTGCAGGTTGCGGTGATGGGTTGCGTGGTGAACGGACCGGGCGAGGCACGTGAAGCCGACATCGGTATCGCCGCAGGCAACAAGCGGGGTCACCTCTTTGTGAAGGGCGTCAATGTTGCGGTCGTGAAGGAAGACGAAATGGTCGATGCCCTGGTTGAGTGGGCCGAGTTCATCAACGAGCACGGCACCGAGGCCGCCATCGCCCGCGCCGATGTAGCCAAAGCAACACGGGAAGCACGCCTCGACCGTGACGCGCTCATGGACGAAAAAGGCGCCGACGCCAACCACGCAAGCGAAAAGATCGAGATTATTCGCAAACGGGTCGGCTGAAGCCGGTTCGTCCGCGCCTATCCGGTCGTGATGCGCCAGAGGGTGCCCGAGCCGATCAGCGTGGTGGGGCCCGGACGGCCGTAGGCCGCCTCCGTTGGGGTGAGGTCCTCAACAGTGCCGCTGGTGCAGATCACGATGCTCGGACCGTCGGACTTCAGTCTCAGCTCGCCGGAACCGTCAAGGTCGAATCGCTCCACCGCAAAGTCGCGCACGGGCGGTCGAAAGGTCGTGACGACGGCGTGGTCGGTCCGCGAGACAACTGGTCGGAACAGTGGGTCGGCAAGCGGTGTGAAGTCGGTGATGGACAACAGCTCGGGGATGTCGATGTGCTTCCCGGTGAAACCGGCACGGAGCACGTTGTCGCTGTTCGCCATGACTTCTACCCCCATGCCACAGAGGTAGGCATGCAGGTTGCCCGCTTTCAGAAACAGGGCCTCACCGGGCGCAAGGACGACGTGGTTGAGGAGAAGCGTGATCGCAATGCCAATGTCGCGTTCGTAGAGCGAATTCAGTCGACCGATCCAATCAGCCAAACCGGCCTGCGCTCCAGAGTAGGTAGTTGCAGCCGCAACGATCGCGTCGATCAGCCTCGTGCGATGGTCGAGATCGTGATGGAGTAGCGCCTGAACAACCGAGCGCAAACCGTCGGCGTCGGGTGAGGCGCTCAACATGTCAGTGAACGGCCGCAGCATCGCAATGTTCAATTCGTCGAGAAAGTGCAGCGTCTCGGCGACCGGCCGGAACCCGCACAACCCTTCGAACGGTGTGAGGGCGATAAGGATCTCGGGCTTGGCCGAGTCGTCCCGGTAGGTGCGGTTGGGTGCATCGATGGGCACGCCCGCGGCGTTCTCCCGCAGAAACCCGGCTCGTGCCGCGGCGGGATCGGGATGGGTTTGCAGCGACAGCGGCTGACCCGCAGCGAGGATCTTGGCCAGGAACGGCAGCCGTTCGCCGAAGCGTTCGGCGACGTCTTCTCCCATTTCGCCGACCGGGTCATCGGCGATGAGCGCGTCGAGGTCTACCCATCGTCCGCCACGGAAAAGTTGCGACGGTGCCGACGGGTGCGCGCCGGCCCACAGCTCGGCTTGCGGCTCGCTCGTCGGCGGTTCTCCTCTGAGAGCGGCGATGGCGGAGTGGGAGCCCCACGGGTAGGGCTGGATGCGGGTGCGCAGCTTTTCCATGAACCCGGCCAGGTTATGACTCGGTACCCGTCGAACGACGATCTTTGCGACGAAACACCGGCAAACGAGGGCGAAACGGGAGCGTCAGGCGTCGACAGTGAGGCTGATGTTGTGCCAACCGGTGGCCCCGTCGGGGTCAGGCGACGCCAGCTCTTTGGTCTGGGTGGCGCCAGTGGAATCGGTGGCTCGCACCGTGATTTTGTGGCGTCCGGGGGTTGCGTCCCACTCGTACAGCCACTGGCGCCAGGCGTCGACCGTTGGTTCGTCGGCCAATTTGGCCGGCACCCAGGCGCCGTCGTCGATCTGAACTTCTACCATCTTGATGCCACGATGCATCGCCCACGCCACACCGGCGACGGCGACCTTGCCAGCCTTCACGGGCTGGCCTCGCTTGGGCACGTCGATGCGGCTCTGGGTCTTGATCGGTGCTTCCTTGGCCCAGCCGCGAGGTATCCAATAGCCGTTGAAGGCCTCCATAGTGGTGAGGTTGATTTCGGTGAGCCACTTGGTGGCCGACACGTAGCCATAGATGCCGGGCACAATGATGCGGGCGGGGAAACCGTGTTTGGCGTTGAGCGGCTCGCCGTTCATCGCCACCGCGATCATGGCGTCGCGTCCATCGAGAGCGAGGGCCGTGGGAAAGCCGCACGTCCAACCGTCTTGTGACTTCGACGCGACCTGGGTGGCGTCTTTGTGGACACCGGCTTCTTTCAACAGATCAGCCAGAGGGACGCCCAACCAACGCGCGTTTCCTATAAGACTTCCGCCAACCTCGTTTGACACACACGAGATGGTGATGACCCGTTCGATCATCGGTCGGGCGAGCAGGTCGGCGTAGGTGAGCGTGATCGGCTTGTCGACCATGCCCTTGATCTGGAGCTTCCAGGTGGAGGCATCGATCTGCGGGATGGAGAGCGCCGTGTCGATTCGGTAGAAGCCGGACATCGGCGTGAGGTACGGCTCGGCGCCTTCCTTGATCGTCGCCGTCTCGGCCACGACCGGGGCGGGCGATTTTGGTGTCGGTAGCGCCGAGGTTGACTCGGTTCGCTTGGTGGCGATGGCCTTGGTTCGGGTGTTGCGGACACCACTACTGATGAGCGACATGGCGCCGGAGGTGACTGCTAACGCCCCCGCTCCAGCGAGGAAGCGACGACGATCGAAAGCGAGGGGCGAGTCGGCGGCGGTTTCCACGACCGGTCGGCGCAACAGCACCCAGAACGCGCCCAAACCGGCCAGGGCGCCAACCACAGGCGGCAGCCAGTCGCCGCTCTGCGATCCGGTGCGAGTGGTGGCGGCGAAAGCGCCCACCACGGCCAGCACGCCCGTTCCGGCGATAGCGGCGACAAACTTGGTGCGGGCCACGATGCCCAGCGCCGCGGCAGCGGCGATCAGCACGATACCGATCCCGCCGAGCAGCACGGGCTTGTCGTTGGTGCCGAAGGTATCGATGGCAAAGATCTTGAGCCACTTCGGTGTCGAGTCGATGAAGCGGTTGCCAACGGCCACGATTGGACCGTCGACTTTGATGATGGCGGCTACCAGCGAGGCGACGGCCATGCTGACGGCGAGGGAAAGCACTCCGGCGAAAGCGCCCTGACGACGAGTTGACATGTCTCTATCTTCGACCGAAACGCCAGAGAAGTATCGGTCAAACCGCGAAACAACTGCGAAATTCCGCCATTTCGCCGGGCACTCCAATCGTCCCGCCCGAATCGCGGGCCGCCGATTAACCTGTCGATTCTTATGCTCCGCATGTCGCGCCTGTTTCTCCGTACCCTCCGAGATGATCCCGCCGATGCCGAGGTGCCGTCGCACCGCCTGCTGGTTCGGGCCGGATACGTGCGCCGGATCGCGCCCGGCATCTACTCATGGCTGCCACTCGGCAAGATCATGATGGAAAACATCACTCGCATCGTGCGTGAAGAGATGGACGCCATGGGCAGCCAGGAAGTGCTGTTTCCCGGTCTCTTGCCGCGCGAGCCCTATGAGGCGTCGGGTCGCTGGACCGAGTACGGCGACACGCTGTTCCGTCTCAAAGATCGCCGCGGCAACGACTACCTGCTCGGACCGACTCATGAGGAACTGTTCACGTTGATGGTGAAGGGTGAGTACTCCTCCTACAAAGACCTGCCGGTCATGCTCTACCAAATTCAGATCAAATACCGGGACGAAGCCCGCCCTCGTTCGGGCATTCTGCGTGGCCGCGAGTTCATCATGAAGGATTCGTACTCGTTCGACATCGATGACGCCGGGCTCGACATCAGCTACCAACTCCACCGCAATGCCTACATCAAAACCTTCGGGCGGCTCGGCATCGACTTCAGGATCGTGAGCGCCATGAGCGGTGCGATGGGTGGGTCGAAAAGCGAGGAGTTCCTCGCGCCCTCGCCGATCGGTGAAGACACGTTCGTGCAGTGTCCATCGTGCGGTTACGCCGCCAACGTCGAGGCCGTGCAGGTAGCGCCGCCCAAGGCAGCAGACACCTCGGTGGAGCACCCCGCCTATCGGGTCATCCATACGCCGAACTGCCCCGGTATCGCCGCACTCGTCGAGTACATGAACGAGCATGAGCGCGCCAACATCGATGCGTCGGCCCTGCTGAAGAACATCCTGTTCAAGCTCGACGGCAAGCCCATCTGCGTGCTCGTTCCCGGTGACCGCGAGGTGGACGCCGAGCGACTGGCGGCGCAGTTGGCACCAGGCAAGCTCGACTATTTCGAGGAGGCCGATTTCGAGGGCCGCCCCGACCTGGTGAAGGGCTACGTGGGTGCCAACGGCATGGCTGAGCGCGGCGTCACCGTCTACGCCGATCCGCGCATCGCGCTCGGCACATCGTGGGTTACCGGTGCGAACAAGTTCGAACATCACGCCGCCAACGCCGTCGTCGGACGTGACTTCAACGTCGACCACTACGTGGAGGTTGCCACGGTCGCCGCCGGCGACCCTTGCCCGAACTGCTCGTCGCCGCTCGAAATCGACCGGGCCATCGAGATCGGCCACATCTTCCAACTGGGCCGCAAATACGCCGACGCCTTCAGTCTCGACGTACTCGGCTCCGACGGCAAGCCCAAGCGCGTCACCATGGGCAGCTACGGCATAGGCGTTACCCGCGCCGTGGCCGTTATCGCCGAACAGACTCACGACGACCTCGGGCTGTGCTGGCCTCGCGAAGTCGCGCCCGCCGACGTGCATATCGTGGCGGTGGCGTGGAAGGGTGCGCCGCAGGACATCACAGAGGCAGCACTCGAACTGGCGGCCGACCTTGAGCAGCAGGGCCTGCGGGTGCTTATCGACGATCGCGTCGGGGTGTCGCCCGGCGTGAAGTTCAAGGACGCCGAACTCATCGGAGTACCGACAATTGTGGTGGTCGGCAAGACGCTGGCCGAAGGTTTTATCGAGGTGAAGGATCGCAAGACCGGTGAGCGTCACAACATCGACTTCGTGGGTGCCGCCAACACCTTGGCAGAGGAGCTTCGCCGCTAGATCTCACCGTACAGCTGCTTCGTTTCTCGCTGCCTGATTGGCTTCGCTCGGTCGCTACCGCTCCTTTTCGCTCAGCGTCGCTCGCGGCGCTCATTCTCGAACCTCCGCTCGGCAATACTTAAGCAGCGCGGAAAGTAAGCCTGCACGTATCAGCGTCCGCCAAACGGGTTGTCCTCAGCAGATACGCTTCTGCACGTGGCGATCCTGGAGCGTCCTCCACCGAGTGTCGATTCGGGTTTGCGATCGGTGTCAGCGCCGATCTGGTTCGGCGTGCGGCGAAACGTCCTGGTCGCCTGGGTGACCTCCCGGGCACTTGGGATCATCACCTTGATGGTGCTCGGGGCACGAAACGCTCGATTCATACCCGACTACTCACGTCTCGTGATGTGGGATGGCAACTGGTATCGCATCATCGCCACGAACGGCTATGGCCCGGCGCCATTGCCGGGCCAGTGGTCCACATGGCCGTTCTTTCCGCTACTGCCCTCGGTCAGCTGGCTGGCGCACGTCTTTGGATCCCCCTACACCGCAGCGCTGCTGGTGTGCTCCAACCTGGCGGCGTTGGTCGCGCTTGCGGGGGTCCACCGGCTCGGCCGCGCCTACGGTGAGCGAGCCGCGAACTGGGCGGTCTGGGTGACGGCGTTGTTTCCCGGTTCGATCACTTTCGTGATGGCCTATCCCGACTCGCTGTATCTGGCCGGTGCGGTGTGGGCGTTCGCTCTCGTTGCATCCGACCGCCCTGTGCTCGCCGGGGTTGCGGCGGTCATTGCTACTTCGGCCAGACCCAATGGGTTCCTACTTCTGTTGCCTCTTGCCGCCGCCGCGCTCCACCGCCACCAGACGCGGCGAATCGTTCGGCTCAGCGTGGTGCTCGGGCCATCACTGTTGTTCGTCGCCGGTTGGTGCACCTGGCTGTGGCACGTCACCGGCTCCCCGTTCGTGTTCGTACAAACCAAGGGCGCATGGCAAGAATCCACGCTGCTGGACGTGCTGAAGGCACCGATCGCCGAGCGATATGGGCTGCTCCACATTGCATTGGCGGCCCTGCTGGCATTGCCATTCCTCAAGGGTTGGCGTCGCTATCCGTTGGCGTGGCGGGTGTTGGTGGTCTGCTCACTGCTCCCGCCCCTCGGCCTCGGTATCGTTGGTTTGGCTCGCTATAGCATCTGCTGTTTTCCCCTTGCTGTCGCCGCTGGTGATGCGGCTGCTCGTCGTGGGCCTGATCGACGTATGCGCTGGCTGCTTGCCGGATCGGCGTCCCTTATGGTGTGGTTTGGTCTGCTGATCAGCTATTGGAACTACGTGCCGTAGTCGTCGCCCCCACTCGCTCTCAGCGCCGTTCCTGCCGCATTTTGGCGCGCCACGGCGCTCCGTAGCCGAATTTCTGGCCAATTCGTCTATACTTCGCGCGTCCTCCAGATCGCAGTTCGGAAGGCGTGAGCGAAAGCTCACGCCTTTTGTTCATCTTGGGGAGGTTTCCGATCCGACGAAAGGCAGGTGATGATGGCAACAGCAGAGGAACGAGTGAGGGCGCTGGTGGTGCCGATCATCGCCGACCTCGGGCTAGATCTCTACGATTTCGAGTACGCCGGTGGCGTCGTTCGGGTCACCCTCGACAAGCCTGGTGGCGTCGATCTCGAAGCCATCGCACTGGCGACCCGGTTGATCTCTCGCGAGATGGATCATGTCGATCCGATCTCTGGTCGTTACACGCTCGAAGTGTCGAGCCCCGGTCTCGAACGTAACCTGCGAACACCTTCGCACTTCCAGCGCATCGTCGGCTGGACCGTGAACGTGCGCACCCACGCCTCGGTTGAGGGCGATAGGCGCGCCCAGGGCGTGCTGTCCGCGGCCGACGACCTCGGCATTACCGTGACGTTCACCAAAGGCAAGGAACTCCTCGAACGCCGTCTTGCCTACGGCGACATCGAACGGGCTCGTACCGTGTTCGAGTGGGCCAAGACCGAAAAGGCTGCGACCGGCATCGTCGCGGCGAACAAGGCCAAAGTCAACGCGCCGTCAAAGGGCAAAGCACCGGCCAAGACACCGTCCAGAGTGAAGGCCGCAACACCGAAACCCGCAAGACCGAAAACCGAAGATCCTCAAGGGGAGGCTGCATCATGAGCGACATTGACATGAACGAAGCGGTACGCATGTTGGCGACCGAGAAGGGCATCAGCGTTGAGACGCTGCTGCAGGTTCTCGCGGACGCCCTCGTGAGCGCCTACAAGCGTCGCCCCGGTGCTGCCGACGAGGTCGAAGTGCAGATTGACCCCGACACCATGGGCATCAACTTCATCGCCTACGACCTCGATGAAGATCTCAACTGGGTCAACGCCCGGGACGACACGCCCAACAAGAACGAGCTGGGTCGCATCGCCGCGCAGACGTTCCGTCAGGTGATGAATCAGCGCATCCGCGAGGCCGAGCGCGACCGCAAGTTCGAGGAGTACGCCAACCGCGAGGGCGACATCGTCACCGGGATCATCCAGCAGTCCGACAGCCGCTACACGCTGCTTGACCTGGGTAAAGTCGAAGCTTTGCTGCCCCAGGCCGAGCAGGTTCCTTACGAGCGTCCCGAGCCGAACGCCCGTCTCAAGGCCTACATCGTCGAAGTGCGCCGCACGGCCAAGGGCCCGCAGATCGTCGTGTCCCGTACGCACCCCGGGCTCATCAAGCGTTTGTTCGAGCTCGAAGTTCCCGAGATCGCCGACGGCATCGTCGAGATCAAGGCTTGCGCCCGGGAACCAGGTCATCGCACCAAGATCGCGGTGCATTCCAACGACCACAACGTCGACCCGGTCGGCGCGTGCGTTGGTGCCCGGGGCGCTCGTGTGCGCATGGTCGTTACCGAGTTGCGGGGCGAGAAGATCGATATCGTCCCCTTCTCCGAAGACCAAGCCGACTTCGTCGCCAAGGCGCTGTCGCCGGCCAAGGTGACCGAGGTGCGCATCCACGAGGACACGGGCATCGCCGAGGTCATCGTGCCCGACTACCAGCTCAGTTTGGCCATCGGTAAGGAGGGCCAGAACGCCCGCCTCGCCGCCCGTCTCACAGGTTGGCGCGTCGACATCAAGTCGGAGACGCAGCTGGCCGAAGAAGAAGCCGGTATTTACCGTGAGGGCGGCGAGTACGCCGAAGGCCAGTGGATTGCCAATGCCGACACTGGTGAGATGGAATTCCATTCACCCGACGGATCCGTCGTGTCGGCCAAGGAATGGTCGGCCGGCGAACCCGGCGCTGAGGCTCCGGCTGAGGTTCCAGCCGAGGCTCCCGCCGATGCGGCTGCTGCAGAGGCCACCGACGTCGTCGCCGAACCGGCGGAGGGCAATGCGGCCGAAGCCGCCGACTGAGGTGATCGGCGTCGGCCCGGTGCGTACCTGCATTGGCTGCCGACGCCGAGCGCCGCAGTCCGAACTCGCTCGGATTGCGCTGGTTGACGGTATCCTCCTCATGAGCCGTACCGCCCCCGGGCGGGGAGCGTGGCTCTGTGATCACTCACCGTCATGTTTGACACTCGCTCTACGGAAGAAGGGGTTTGACCGGGCGCTGCGATGCTCGATCAAGCCGGAGGCAACGGCGGATTTGCAGGTTGTATTCGGAGTGACACCCCCGAACGTGTCACACTGAAGTGTTCGCTCCGATGGTTGGGGCTCGACGAAAGGTTCACCGCGCACGTGGCAGGAAAGATCAGGGTCCATGAGCTCGCTAAAGAGCTCGGCCTCACGAATAAAGAGGCGGTTGACCTGTGCAATGTTCTCGGCATTGGCATCAAGAGCCATTCATCCTCCATCGAGGAAGCCCAGGGTGACCGGGTTCGCCGTCGCGCGGAGAAGGACGGCCTAAAGCGAGACGTCCAACCCGAAGAGCTGGCCAAGCCGGGCAAGAAGCCGACCAAGAAGGCTGCTGCAGCCGAAGCCGCAGCGGAGGTCGCCGCACCAGCTGCGGTCGTTGAGGGCAAGCCGGTCGTCGAAGCTCCCGCCCCGGTCGTGGTCGTTGCACCGGTCGTCGAAAAGGTCGCGGCGGCTGTGCCGCCTTCGGTCGAAACGCCGCTGCCGCCAGCCCCCGTTGCCGAGGCCCCTGTCGCACCGCCAGCCCCGGTTGTCGCACCCGTGGTTGACATCGCGCCGGTCGTCCCCAGCGTCGCCGCTGTTGCGGCTGTCGCACCGGCGTCGGTCGAACCTGAAGAAGCTCGCCCCGTCGGTGTCATCTCCAGCGGTCGCGGTGAGGAGACCGCCGCTCCCGTTCGCCCGGCTGGCATGCCGCCACGACCCGCTGGTCCGCCGCCGGGCCGCCCCTTGGCCCCTGCCGCCCGCGAAGGATCGGTTGCCCCACCGCGCGCACCCGCTCCTCCTCGTCCGGCTGGTCCGCCTCCTGGTCGCCCCACGTCTCCCACCGGTCGACCGATCCCGCCGCCTCCGGGTGGTGGCATTCCGTTGTCGCCCACGGGTCGTCCCATTCCGCCACCTCCCGGTGGCGGCAAGCCCATGGCTCGTCCGGCACCCGCCGGACCCGGTCGTGGTCCTGGTAGCCCCCGTCCGTCGGGCCCTGGTGGTGCGCGTCCTGCGTTCGCCGGTCGTCCTGGTGGTCCCGGTGCAGGTGCTGGTCGACCCGGTGGTCCCGGTGGTGGTTTTGCCGGACGCCCGGGCGGTCCCTGTGGTGGTTTTGCCGGTCGTCCCGGTGGCCCAGGTGGCGGTCCCGGTGGCGCAGCGCCAGGCGGCGGTACCGGTGGTCCGCCGCGCGGTCCGGGCGGTCGCCCGAACTCGCAGCGTCGTGCACCCAAGCGTCGTAGTTCGCGTCGACGTCGCGGTGGAGATGAGCTCGCACCATCAATGAAGAACTACTCGGCCAGCGATCGTCCCGTACCTGCGGGCACCATCGTGGTCGAGCGTGGTTCATCGGCGCAGGACTTTGCGCCCAAGCTGAACCGCACCGCAGCAGACGTTGTTCGGTTCCTTTTGCAGCAGGGCGAAATGGTCACCGCCACCATGGCGTTGTCCGATGATCAGATGGAAGTGTTCGGCCTCGAAATCGGCGCGGAGATTCTGCTGGTCGAGCCCGGCATGCAGGAAGAACTCGAGCTGCAGGCCCTCTTCAACGACGACGACGACGACGATCCCGAGTTGCAGCAGACTCGCCCGCCGATCGTTACCGTCATGGGTCACGTCGACCACGGTAAGACCACGCTGCTCGACAAGATTCGCAAGGCCAACGTTGTGTCGGGCGAGTCCGGTGGCATCACCCAGCACATCGGTGCCTACCAGACGGTCTACGATGGTCATCCGGTCACCTTCATCGACACCCCCGGTCACGCCGCGTTCTCCAAGATGCGTGCCCGCGGTGCCAACGTCACCGACATTGTCGTGTTGATGGTGGCCGCCGACGACGGCGTCATGCCGCAAACGATTGAAGCCATCAATCACGCCAAGGCGGCCGACGTGCCGATCATTGTTGCCATCAACAAGATCGACAAAGAGAACGCCGACGTGCAGCGTGTCTACGCCGGTCTGGCCGAGCAGGAACTTGTTCCCGAGAGCTGGGGTGGCGACACCATCTGCGTCGAAATGTCGGCTCAACAAGAACTCGGTATCGACGACCTGCTCGAGCAGCTCACTGCCGTTGCCGAACTCGAAGAGCTCACGGCCAACCCGACGGGTCGGGCCAAGGGCACCGTGCTTGAAGCCAACCTCGATACCGGACGCGGCCCCGTTGCCACAGTCTTGGTCGACAAGGGCACCCTCAAGATCGGCGACCCCATCGTTGCTGGTGCTGCATGGGGTTCGGTTCGCGCGCTCATTGACGACAAGGGTCAGCAGATCAAAGAGGCCGGTCCCTCCGTGCCCGTGCAGGTGCTCGGTCTGTCGGCTGTGCCCCGCGCCGGTGATGAGTTCCGTACCGCTCCCGACCTGAAGACGGCCAAGACGGTTGCGGAAGCCCGTGAGATTCGCCAGAAGCTCAAGGCCCAGCGCGGCGACGCCCGCGTGCAGGGTGGCGTCAAGCTCGAAGACATCTTCGACCGCATCCAAAAGGGCGAGCAGGCCACGCTCAACCTGGTGGTCAAAGCCGACGTGCAGGGTTCACTCGAAGCCCTCACCGAAGCGTTGCGTCGCCTTGAACGTGATGACGTGAAGCTGGCCTTCGTCCATCGTGGCGTGGGCGGTATTAGCGAGAACGACATCACGCTGGCGGCCACTACCAACGCCACCATCATCGGCTTCAATGTGCGTCCCGACCGCAAGGCTCGCGAAATGGCGCAGGTCGAGCAGGTCGAGATTCGCGCCTACGAAATCATCTACCAGGTCCTTGAAGACATCGAAAAGGCCATGCTCGGTCTGCTCGCTCCCGTCTTCGAAGAGGTGGTTACGGGTGATGCCGAAGTGCGTGAAATCTTCCGGGTTCCCCGCATCGGCGCCATCGCCGGTTGCTACGTGCTCAACGGCGTCATTACTCGGGGTTCCAAGGTTCGCTTCCTCCGGGAAGGCACCATCATTTGGAAGGGTGCCATCCAGACCCTCAAGCGGTTCAAGGACGACGTGCGTGAGGTTCGTGAAGGCTTCGAGTGTGGTATCGCACTCTCAGACTTCCAGGACCTCAAGCCCGGTGACGTCATCGAAACCTACGAAGAAAAAGAAATACCCCGTACGTGAGTGGGTTGGCGAGGGTAACCTCGCCAACCCATGTTTGTGTTGGCGCTTCGGGCGGAACTTCATATGAACGACTGTCACTCTTTGAAGGAAAAGCGCGCAGTGATTCGTCCGATCCTCGACGGAGCGAAGCGTCGGTTTGGCGTTTCTTCCGCCGAGGTAGATCATCAGGACACGTGGCAGCGCTGCTCTATGGGCTTTGCTGTTGTCGGCGCATCGGCCGATCATCTGTCCGACGTGATAGACGAAGTGGAACGGTTTGTGTGGTCGCACCCAGAGGTTGCGGTCCTGTCGATGGAACGGAGCTGGAGCGAATGAGTCGAGGCGCACCGAAACGACGACGAACAACCAACGCCACATCCCACAACGTGCCCCGCACGGCTCGCTTGAACGAGCTCCTGCGCGAGATCATCGCGGATGAACTCGAGCGTATAGAGGATGATCGGCTGGAGTTGGTCACCATCACCACAGTCGATGTCGATCAGGATCTGAACCGTGCCATCGTCACCTATGACTCGCTTGCAGGCGAGTCGGGTGACGAGCAGATCCTGGCCGCGTTCACGCAACAGCGCGTGAAGTTGCAAGCTGCAATCGGCAAGCAGATCACTGCTCGCAAGACGCCCATCTTGTCGTTCCAACCCGACAAGGTCATCCGCTCGGCTGCCCGCATCGAAGAGATCCTGCGGGACAACCCCATTCCGGTACGCCCGGAGGTGCCTCAGGAGGACGAGTCATAGCCAAGCGTCGCCCGGCCACGGTGCACGGCTTGTGTGTGGTCGACAAGCCGGCTGGTATCACGAGTCACGACGTCGTCGGTCTGTTGCGCCGCCGGCTGGGGGAGCGTCGCATCGGTCACTCCGGCACCCTCGACCCCGATGCCACCGGTGTGCTGTTGTGCGGGGTGGGCAACCTCACCCGATTCCTGCGCTACCTGACCGATCTGCCCAAGACCTACACGGCTGAGGTCGTGCTCGGCTCCACCACCAATACGCTGGACGATTCGGGCGAAGTGACCGCCACGTTCGACATGACCGGGGTGACCGTCGAGCGGGCTCGCGAGCTGGTCGCCGCCCATCTGACCGGCCCAATCATGCAGGTACCGCCCATGGTGTCGGCCATCCGCATCGACGGCAAACGCCTGCACGAACTGGCACGCGAAGGCATCGAAGTCGACCGTGAGGCCCGGCCCGTCTCGGTCTACCGCTACGACGTCTCCGAGACGGAGGACCCGATGGTGTTCGCGATCGTTGTGCAATGCTCCAGCGGTACTTACATCCGCACCCTCGCCGCCGACCTCGGCGAGCTACTCGGCGGGGGAGCGCATGTTCGCAAGCTGCGTCGCACCGCCATTGGCTCCTTCACCGTCGCCGAAGCAGCCGCCCCCGACGAGTGCGAGGTCTGGTCGATGGCTCGAGGTCTTCGTGACTATGCCGCCGTCACTGTCGATGACGACCAGGCTCGAATGGTGCGCCACGGCCGCTCGTTGCCGTTGTTCGAAGGTGACGGCCCATGGGCGGTAAGCGATTCTGAAGGCAATCTCCTAGCGATGTTCGAAGCAAACGGTCAGGAAGCCAAACCGGCCGTCGTGGTGCCCGAGCTGTCATAGGCGGGAAAGGCCCCGGCTCGCCCCGGACGATAGGGTCAGAATCGTGCAGGTGATTCGGGATCTTTCGCAGCCACATTTTCGTGACCGGGGAACGGTGGTCACCATCGGCGCGTACGACGGCGTCCATCTCGGTCACCAGGCAGTCATTGCCGAAGTGCGGGCGAAGGCCGCGGCCCAGGGCTGCGCTTCGGCGGTCGTTACCTTCGACCGTCACCCGGCCTCCATCGTGCGGCCTGAGTCCGCGCCCCAACTCATCACAGATCTTGAACAGAAGCTCGAGCTGCTCGAAGCCACCGGTATCGACGCCGTCGTCGTGCTCCACTTCGACCATGCGATGTCGGAGCTCTCTGCTGCTCAGTGGGCGAAAGACGTTTTGGTGCGGTGCCTCTCGGCGCAGACCATCGTGGTCGGTGAAGACTTCCACTTTGGCCACGACCGCAGCGGCAACGTCGCGTTCCTTACCAAACTGGGCCAGACCGAAGGCTTCGATGTGCAAGGCCTGCCGCTGGTCGAACGAACCGACGGCGTGACGGAGTCGATCAGTTCAACCGCCATCCGACGCGCTCTTGCCGGTGGTCAGGTGGAAGTCGCGGCGCGCTTGTTGGGCCGACCGTTTGAGGGTCGGGGCATTGTTGTCAGCGGCGATCAGCGAGGTCGGCTGCTTGGCTTCCCGACCGCCAACGTCGAGATTCCCAATCAGATCTGCCTTCCGGCCGATGGCGTTTACGCGGGATTTTATGAGCGGCCCGACGGCAGCGTGCACACGTGCGCAATCAACCTCGGGCGACGCCCAACGTTCTACGCTCACACTGATCACTCACTGCTCGAGGCGCACCTCCTTGACTTTCAAGCCGAGTTGTATGGCGAACCCGCCAAAGTGCGTTTCGTTGCCTTCCTCCGTAGCGAGCGAAAATTCGACGGCATCGACTCCCTCCGCCAACAACTCGCTCACGATATCGAAGCCACCCGCAAAGTCCTCGCCTGAACTACGCCGGCCAGATGACCCTGCCGGCTTTGTCGTAGACGCCGTTGGCGAGGGTGTCGTCGTAGGTGCCGTCTACTTTTGGGGCGGTCCTAAAGACGCCCGCAGCGGTGTAGGCGGCTACCTGCTTGTCGAGATCGGCGCGATGGACGATGCCGATGCCTTCGCCCTTGGGTGTGTTGTCGGCAACGATCCTCGACTCGATGCCCCAGCGGAACTTCTCGCCGTCGGGCTGCAGGAAGTTCTTGTTACCGCCCTCGGTGATCTTCTTAAATGATGAAGCAACCGCGTCATCGGGCTTGGCGATGGCGTCTTCCATGCCCTTCATAGCGGCACGCACGAAGTCCTGCACGGCGGTCGGGTGCTCGTCGTGGAACTTCTTGCTGGTGTAGATCAAACCGAAGCTGCCCGGGATACCTTCGGTGGCCGGATCGAACATGGTGTACTTCTGGCCCTTGGCGTCGAGCTGGGCTGGCTCGTTCGACTTGTAGACGGGTAGCGCCATGATCGGCGTGGCCCAGTGCTGGTTCGGGTCGAAGCCCTGAAGCGAGACCTCCTCGTAGTCGGTGCCCTGCTTGAGTCCGGCCTTGTTCAGCATGGCCACTTCGGCCGGAGGGAGCGCGCCCTTGATGCCGATCTTCTTACCCTTTAGATCGGCCAACGTCTTGATCTCTGGCTTTACCAGGAGGGCATCAATGCCGATCTTGCCGTCAACCGCAACGGTGACGAACTCGGCACCGTCCTTGGCGAAATTGAGCGTCTCAACGTAAGAACCTGCCGATGCGAACTGCGCGGTGTTGGCCGCCACGAGCGGGTAATTGGCGGCCGAGAAGCCGGCCTTCATCTCGACATCGAGACACATCTTTTCGAAGTAGCCCTTCTCCTTCGCCACGGTCACTTCGACGATGGAAGCCGACGCAGCGAAGTCAAACCCGGTGAGGTAGGTGATCTTCCCGGCCTTCTTGTTCTCGCCACAGCGATCGGCACTAATGGCCTTGGCCGTGACGGTGCCGACGGTGGCGAGGCCCTTGGCGGTGGTCTTCGACGAACCACAGCCGGCGATAATGAGCACGCTGCCGAGTGCAACGGCGGTAAAGCGGACGGAACGGGACATGAATCAGCCTTTCGGGGCAGAAGTGAAGAGAGGTTGGAGCGAATGCCATGCGCCGTCGGACAGGAATGTCCGCACGTCGGCGGGTGTGGTTTTCACGGTGCTGGTAAGCCAGTGGCGGGCGTACATGTGCATGGGCCCGATCCACTGCGAAATGACAGCGGGAAGCAGCGGCACAGCGTGACTGGCATGCGACACGATCCAGTGCTCGAGCTCGGTGTAAAAGTTCGTGTTGAGCGCGCGGAGGCTCTCGGCCGCAGGGCGGATCTCATGGTCCCGGTACACCAGAATGAACTGTGACGGCGCCCGATGATCAACGATCCAGGTGAGGTGGTGATCGACGAGGGAGCGCACGCCCTGCTCGGGTGTAACAGCACTTCGCAGCCCGGCAAGTGCCACTTCGTGGTACGCCGAGAGGCACTCGACGTAGAGACCGTCAGCGAGGTGCTCTTTGCCGCCGAAGTGGTGGTAGAGACTGCCGACGCTCGCTCCGGAACGCTGGAGAATCTGATCGACGGTGGTATCGACAACACCCTGTTCGAGGAACAAGGCCAGCGCAGCGTCCAGCAGAGCTTGCCGCTTCCCTTCGGGGCGAGATGTCACGACGAAAGTCTGATGTAGAAGAATCTTCTAGTCAATTCCTCTAGAGGAAAGATTCAGTCTAAGGCCGGCCAGAAGTCATTCCCTCGGTCTTCCGCCCGGCAACCGACGCTCAAGCACGGCAAGAATGAGCAGGGCGACACCGCCGAGCGCGCCAAGGGCGAAGGCCGAGGCCCACACCAGGGGGGCCGCGTTGTGGGTCTGCCCCGCTTGGATCTGCACTCCGAGGCCGTGACTCACGCCGGCGAACCATTCGCCCAGTACCGCTCCGACCAACGACAAGCCGATGGCAATGCGAAGTCCGGCGAACAGCGCGGGCACGGCGCTCGGCCCCTGCACCGTTCGGAGCACTTCCCATCGAGATGCGCCGACCGACTGCAGGAGTTCGATGGTGGCCGGATCGGCAGTGCGAAATCCGGCAACCATGTTGAACAACAGCGGTACGAGCGCGATCAGCATGATGACCGCCACGATCGGGAGTCGACCAAACCCCAGCCAGATCACGAACGCCGGCGCGTACACCACGATGGGGATGACCTGAATGAGCGTGGCGATTGGCTGCACCGCCCGCTCCACCGATCGCCACCGGGCCATCGGCACCGCCAGCACGAAGGCCAATACGAGCGCGGCGGCTAGGCCGAGGATGGCTTCTCGTCCGGTGACAAGCGCTTCGCGAGCAAAGAACGACGGATCGGCGTCGAGGGCCGACAGAATGCGCGAGGGTCTCGGTAGGACGAAGGCCTTCACCCCTAACAGGACAAGAAGCCCTTCCCAGAGACCAAAGAAGACTACGAGGCCGGTCAGCGGGGCGGTCCAGCGTGAGAGTCGAGCGATCATGAGGCACCTCGCAGCAATGATCGAAGACGACGGACGTAGTGATCGAATTCGTCGGTGTCTTCCACGTCAGCCGTTCGGGGCCGCGGAAGAGCAATAGTTTCAATTGCAACTATTCTTCCTGGGCGTCCCGAGAGCACGACGACGCGATCCGAGAGCAGCACTGCCTCAGCGACCGAGTGGGTGACAAAGAGTGCGGTTGACTGGTGATGCTTCCACAAGCGCAGCAGCAGGTGTCTCATGTCAGCCCGGGTGAGTTCGTCGAGTGATGCGAACGGCTCGTCGAGCAGCAGCACCGGAGCCTGCAACGCAAAGGCTCGCACCAGTGCGACCCGCTGTTGCATGCCGCCAGACAGTTGGTGCGGGTAAGCATCCGCGAAATCGTTGAGGCCCACCTCGTCAAGGAGGCCGTCGACCGCGTCATCGCTGGCGCCTGACTGGGGGTTCACGTCAAGCAAGAGACGGGCGTTCTGACGCACCGTACGCCACGCCAGTAAGGCAGGTTGCTGCGGAGCGAGAGCAAAACGTTTGGCGGCGCGGCCGATGGCAGGCGAGTCATCATTGACCTTCACGGCGCCGTGCTCGGCAGTCAGCATGCCAGCGGTCAGACGCAGCAGGGTGGATTTCCCGCAGCCGCTCGGGCCGAGCAGTGTCACGAACTCACCAGGCGAGATGGACACGTCGATGCCGGAGAGTGCCTCGGTTCGGCCCTGTTTGCCAACGAAGCCGTGCGAAACAGCACGAAATTCGATCATGGAGGCAGCGTCGGACACGAGAGAACTATCGTCTAGAAGAATCCTCTAGTCAAGGCAAGGAACACCACGCCTAACGCGTTTGGCGCGATGCTGCTACAGTTGTCAGGTCCGTTGCGGCCCGAGCTGCGGCGTGATGCGACTGCCACCGGCAGCGCGTCCCTTCCTGGGCGGATCACAAGAAAGTATTCCTTTGCCAGACAAACAAGCAACGATTGCCGCGAACAAGCTTCACGCAACCGATACGGGTTCTCCCGAAGTGCAGATTGCCATCCTCACCGAGCGCATCAACCACCTCACGGGCCACCTGAAGACGAACAAGAAGGACAATCACAGCCGCCGTGGTCTGTTGACCATGGTCGGTCGCCGGCGTCGCATGCTCGACTACGTCAAGAAGAACGACGTCGAGCGTTACCGAGCCATCATCGCCAAGCTTGGCTTGCGTCGATAACCGATTTACTGGAAGCGAGCGGCCAGTTCGGCCGCTCGTTTTCGTGTAACACCTGTTTCACCACAATTCGCTGAGCACTGACGCCGGTTGTCAGTCGCCGATTCGTTGAGCACACGGCTCAATGGTTTGCCGACTGGGAACTGGGCGGTGCTCCAAACGGCCGGCTCAGCCAAATGGGCTCCGGACCGGCCAGAAAGGAGTTTCCTACGATGGGAGACCCCAAAAAAGTCTCGGGCATTGTCCCGGGAACCGAAAAGACCATGTCCTTCGAGACTGGCAAGCTTGCGCCTCAGAGCCAGGGTGCCGTTATCGCCTCGATCGGCAATACCACTGTCCTGGCCACCGCCAACGCCGCAAAAGGCGTTCGTGACGGCATCGACTTCTTCCCACTGACGGTCGACGTCGAGGAGCGCGCTTACGCCGCCGGAAAGATCCCCGGATCCTTCTTCCGCCGTGAAGGCCGCCCCACCGAGGCCGCCATTCTCACCTGCCGCCTCACCGACCGCCCGCTGCGCCCCGCCTTCGCTGACGGCTATCGCAACGAGACCCAGGTCGTTATCACCGTCATTGGTGCCGACCAGGAAAACCCGCATGACGTGCTGGCTATCAACGCAGCCTCGGCCGCGTTCATGCTTTCCGGCATCCCCTTCGAGGGCCCCATAGGCGCCGTTCGGCTGGCATACAGCCAAGAAGGCACCTGGATTCCCCACCCGACCTACGAAGAGGGCGAGAACTCCACGTTCGAGCTCGTCGTCGCTGGTCGTCAGCTCGACAGCGGCGATGTTGCCGTCATGATGGTCGAGGCCGGCGGTACCGCCAAGGCCTACAGCTACTACGAAGGTGGCGCCCCCAAGGTCACCGAGGCCGTCATCGCCGATGGTCTTGAGGCATGCAAGCCGTTCATCAAGCAGGCCATTCAGCTGCAGACCGATTTGGTCAAGGCTGCGGGCGCTCGTGAGCCGCTGAAGTACACGCCTGTTCTCGACTACGGCGACGACGTATTCGCAGCCGTTGAAAAGAGCGGAAGCAAGGCCCTGGGCAAGGCCATCACTATTGCCGCCAAGCACGAGCGCAACGATGCCACCGACGCCGCTACGGCCGATGTGATCGCCGATCTCGCGGGTGAGGGCAAGCCGTTCGCTGGTCGCGAAAAGGAAATCAAGGAGGCTGTGCGCAGCCTCACCAAGAAGCTCGTGCGCAAGCGCGTGGTGAAGGACGGCATCCGTCTTGACGGACGTGGCCCGGCCGATCTTCGTGCGGTGACCGCTGAAGTCGGCGTGCTGCACTCGGCTCATGGTTCTGCTCTGTTCCAGCGTGGTGAGACCCAGGTGATGAACGTTGCAACCCTTGGAATGCCGAGGATGAACCAGCTGCTCGACACCCTGTCACCGGAGACCAACAAGCGCTTCCTGCACCACTACAACATGGCCCCGTGGGCCAATGGTGAGACCGGTCGCGTTGGTTCGCCCAAGCGCCGCGAAATCGGCCACGGTGCACTCGCCGAGCGTGCGCTGCTGCCGATCGTTCCCTCGCAGGAAGAGTTCGCTTACACGCTGCGTCTCGTCTCTGAAGTGCTGGCTTCCAACGGCTCCACCTCAATGGGTTCGGTGTGTGCTGCCTCACTCGCCCTGATGGACGCCGGTGTGCCCACCAAGGGTGCCGTTGCCGGTATCGCCATGGGCCTCATCCTCGATGAAGGCAAGTACATCACGCTTACCGACATCCTCGGCGCCGAAGATGCTTTCGGCGACATGGACTTCAAAGTCGCCGGCACCGAGGATTTCATCACCGCGCTGCAGCTCGACACCAAGATCGACGGCATCCCCGCCGATGTCTTGACCGCCGCGCTTCTGCAGGCTCGTGACGCCCGTATGGCCATCCTGAAGGTGATGAACGCCGCGTTGGACACACCGCGTGACGAAGTGGGCGAGACCGCACCGAAGATCGTCAGCTTCCAGATTCCGATCGACAAGATCGGTGAGGTGATCGGGCCGAAGGGCAAGGTCATCAACGCCATGCAGGCCGAGACCGGCGCCGACATTGCGGTCGATGACGATGGTGTCATGGGTACCGTCACCATTGGCTCCACCGACTCCAGCAAGGTTGCCGAGGCTCGTCGTCAGATTGAGCTCATCATCAACCCGCCGCTCGCCAGGGTCGGCGAGGTTTACCCGGGCCGTGTCGTGAACATCACCAAGTTCGGTGCGTTCGTCAACATCCTGCCGGGCCGTGACGGTCTGGTCCACATCTCCAAGCTCGGCAAGGGCAAGCGCATCAACAACGTTGAAGATGCCGTAAGCCTTGGTGACGAGATCATGGTGCGGGTCGAAGATATCGATCCGCAGGGCAAGGTCAGCCTGACCCCATCTGGTCCCGAGTGGGAAGTTGCCGGTGGCGGCGATGACGCTGCCGATGAGCGTGCACCCCGTGCCCGTGGCAACGACCGTGGCGATCGTGCGCCCCGTTCATCGGCTCCGGCTCCGGCCCCGGCTTCTGACAGCGGTTCGGCCCCGGTTGCCGTCGCCAGCTTCGAAGATGCCTTCGACGCTGAGGCCCGCGAGACGTTCGGTGACCTCGGTCCCGGTGGTCCCGCTGGCGGCAACGACGCCGGTTCCAAGCCCGCTGGTGGCGGCCGCGAAGGCGGCCGTGGCCGTGGCCCCCGCAGGCACCGTTAGATCCAGTTGAGTATTCAGCAAGTAACACTTTCGTCGGGTATCCGTCTCGTAACTGAGCGGATGCCCGATGCGTTGTCGGTTTCCTCGGGCGTGTGGGTTGGCGTCGGGGCGCGTGACGAAGCTCGCGAAATGTCGGGCGTGTCGCACTTCCTCGAGCACCTGTTGTTCAAGGGCACGGCCGATCGGTCGGCCAAGTCGATCGCTGAAGCCATCGACCGAGTCGGTGGCGATATGAACGCGTTCACGTCGAAAGAAGTGACCGCGTATTACACCCGACTTCCGGCCCGTCACTGGGCGTTGGGTCTGGAGATTTTGGGCTCCGTTGTGTCATCACCTGCGTTGCGGGACGCCGATGTGGAGACCGAGCGAGAAGTTATTCTCGAAGAACTTGGCATGGATGAAGACGCGCTCGATGATCGTGCGCTGACGTTGCTGGCCGAGTCCTTGTTCCCCGATCATCCCCTGGGTTGGGAGACGGCTGGTGACAAGGACACCGTTGCTGCCATCGCGCCCAAAGATGTGCGGGCGTTCTTCAAGAAGTGGTACCGACCGGCCAACATGGTCATGTCGCTCGCCGGCGCAATCGACCACGACGAAGCTGCGGCTGCAGTCGAGAAGTGGTTCACGTCCGCGCCGGGCGGTTCGAAGCCGAAGCGGGTTGCGCCTGTTGGCGAGACCCGCCCGTTGGCGGTCGTGCGCAAGAGAAGCGAGCAGGCTCACATCGCTCTTGGCTACCGCGCTGTTGATCGCGACGATCCGGACCGCGAGGCACTTGACGTCGCCAGCCAGGTTCTGGGCGGCGGGCCGTCATCGCGTCTCTTCGACGAAATCCGCGAGAAGCGCGGGCTCGCCTATTCGGTGTTCGCCAGTCAGGTGACATACGCCGATGCCGGTGCACTCAGCGTGTACGTCGGCACCAGCCCCGATCATGTCGGCGAAGTTCTCGTCATCGTCGACACCGAACTCGACAAGCTCGCCACCGATGGCGTCACCGACCACGAGTTGGAGATTGCAAAGGGCTACCTCACCGGTTCCTTTGTGCTGGGTCTCGAGGATTCCGCTAGCCGCATGAGCCGCCTCGCCGGTCACGTGTCGGCCCGCGGGTATGTGCGCAGTGTCGAAGATCAAGTTGCCCGACTCGACGCCGTGACCGGCGACGATGTTCGCCGCGTCGCAAAGCGCGTGTTGAGCGGCCAGCAGGCCCTAGCGGTCGTTGGGCCTGTGACGAAGAAGGCGTTGGCTCGGAAGTAGCAATGCCAGGCGGAACCATGTCGGCGGTGGGTCGGCTCGGCCGGCACTAAAATAGCTCAGGAAGCTTTGCCTAGCCGGGAGCGGAAAAGACGGTTTGCCCTGGTTGCGGCGCATCGTGGTCGTCTCGCTAGGCAGGGTGGCCATGTGCCTCCTGGAGCGAGCGCGGTAAGCAGGCCCGGTTGGGCCTGCTTACGCTATTCGTTTGACCCGCACGGCTACAGGTGTGTGCGGGGTGGGCCGCGTAGTTGGTGGCCGTCGGGATCGGTCACGACGAGATACTGGCCAGGGTCCATTTTCGCGGTCCAGCCCGGTTTGTGCACGGTCTTGTGATGGATGCCGCACAGGAGGGCCATGTTGTCGATATCGGTGGGTCCGTGGTCTCGGTCGTACTCGAGGACGTGGTGGGCGGTGCACCAGATTGGTTTCATGGTGCACCCGGGAAACGCACAGTGCCGATCACGAGCGACCAGGGCACGCCATTGTGCGGGGGTGGCTAACCGGACTGTTCGGGACATCCACAGCGGTTCACCCTGCTCACCCAGAACGACGAAGGTGAGTTTCGCGTCACACAAGAGTCGCTTCACTCGGTCGGGCGCGAGCATCGTGCCATCGGCATACTTCGCGACGCCACCGTTCACATAGTCCTGAAAGTCGATCAACACCGTCATCTCGGTAGACCTGCGCGCGGGGCTGGGAACGTTCTGTAGCGCTCGTCGGGCCATTTCGATCAACGCGGCAGCTTGCCGCTGCGAGTGGGGCAGGATCGGTTCGCCTTCGACGAGTTCTGGGAGGCAGACGCCGAGGGCTTCGTCGAACACTTTCGCGTCGTCACCCGACACTTGCCCATCAAGCTTGAAACGTCCATCCATGAGTGGTGAGAAATGCAGGTGATCGGTCTCGGGTTCCGGATCGGTCCCGTTGTCGGCGTCGACGGTGGCTTTGGCGCGTGCGGCCCATTCCTTCATCACGCGACCGGTCTGATCGACCGTGCATTCCGCGAGGAGCGGCACCATATCGCGCTCGGCATCGGCGAACAGGTCGATCGTTTTATCGTTCACGTTCGCGGTGATCACCAAAGCCTGCGACGCGGCCAACGCACCGGACGCGAACGCTTCCTCGGTAGTCGGGAGGGAACGCAGTTGTCGCATGAGCTGGATCATCCGAGCCGCGTCACTGGGTGAGCGGCGCGTTTCGTGACACAACCAGCTGTTCAACGATTTGTAACCGTCGATACCCCACCCGGCCTGCCGATCGAACACCGACAGATCCCGAACAATCGAGGCCAAACACCGATCGAGCAGTGCGAGATTGGCGCGTAGACCGCGGGTGGACGGGTCCGAGGTGATGGCCCCGGTTTGGAGGGTGTTGGTGTCCGCCGACATAGAACTAGTGTACCCAACATGAGATAGGAATACTATAAGTAGGAGTGAGTTTCTTTGTTAAGAAAACGCTTGTTGGGCAGGCTCTATGCGTCTCTGACAGGTCCAGACCGTCATGATGGACCGCTGGACCATCAGACCCCTGGGACCAGCAGAACCCCACAGACCAATCGACCTCGGAAACGACACGAAGCGCCGTCCTTCGCCACCAGGCGTCACTCGATCGAGCTGTAGCCTGCGAGCGTGCTGCATAGTCCCCTCCCGACCGTCGACGTGAGGCATGCGGTCATGCACATGCATTGGGATGACCTCACGTTTTTGCACTGGGCGTACGACCCCGATGTCATTCAAGCGCTGCTCCCCGAGGGCCTCACGGTTGACACCTACGAAGGCCGAGGATGGATCTCGCTCGTGCCATTTGTGATGCGCGTCATCGTGCCCGGCGATCGATATCGGCTGCCGTTTATCGGCCGCTTTCCCGAGACGAATGTGCGGACCTACGTGCGGGAGTCCGACGGTACGCAGGGCATCTGGTTCTTCTCCCTTGATGCCGGCTCGGCACTTGCGACACTCGGCGGGCGAGCGGGCTATCGCCTCCCGTACATGTGGAGCGACATGTCGGTACGGCGAAACGCCGACACGGTCGAGTACCACTGTCGTCGCAGGTTTCCCGGACCAAAAGGAGCGGCGAGCCGTGTCCAAGTCAGCATCGGCGACGCGTACGAACCGGCCGACCTGACCGATCTTGACCACTGGCTCTCGGCGCGGTGGCGGTTGTACTCCGTCATGTTCGGTCGACTGTGGGGCGCCCACGCGGTGCACGAGCAATGGCCGCTGCGGCACGCGACGCTGCAGCGATGTGACGACGACCTCGTGACTGCCGCTGGCCTTCCCCACCCAATCGGCGACCCGATAGTTCAGTTCGCCGAACGGGTCACGGTGCGCATCGGCCGGCCATACCGACTGCCGCCAGTTTCCGAGCCCAAGCGACGACCAACCTGATCCCGACGCGTTGGAAAGCAATGGCCGGTAGCCTCGGCCCATGACGATCCTGCCACCGCCCACCACGCCGTGGGGCACGCCCGATCGGGACGCCCGACTGGCCGGAACGGAGATCTACAACTCGGTCATCGACCTCATCGGCAACACGCCGCTGGTGCGGCTCGGGCGCTTGGAACAGGCTATGCACATGCCCTGTCCCCTGGTGATCAAGTGGGAGGTGACGAACCCAGGCGGCTCGTCCAAAGATCGTCCCGCGCTCGAAATGATTCTGGCTGCCGAACGTTCCGGCGAACTGAAACCAGGTGGAACCATTGTGGAACCGACGAGCGGGAACACCGGCGTCGGCCTTGCCATCGTTGCTGCTCACCGTGGCTACAAGTGCATGTTCGTCACCACGAACAAAGTGGTGCCCGAACGCATCGACGCGCTGCGGGCCTACGGGGCCGAGGTGGTGGTGTGCGATGTGGCGCTGCCGCCCGAGCATCCCGACAGTTACTACTCCACCGCCGAACGCCTGGCCCGCGAGACACCCAACGCCTACCGGCCCAATCAGTACGCCAACCCCAACAACCCGGCAGCGCACGAGAAGACCACCGGCCCCGAGATCTGGCGCCAGACGGGCGGGCGTATCACGCACTTCGTCGCTGGCGCCGGCACCTGCGGAACCATCACCGGAGCGGGCCGCTTCCTCAAACGTATGGATCCTGGCGTGCAGATCATTGCGGCCGACCCCGATGCCAGCGTCTTCTCGGGCGGCAGCGGGCGCCCCTACCTGATCGAGGGCGTGGGTGAAGACTTCTTTCCGGCCGCGTGGGACCCCAGCGTCTACGACGACATCATCGCCTGCTCCGACGAAGAGGCCTACCTCATGGCTCGTCGCGTGGCGAAGGAGGAAGCGGTCCTGCTCGGTTCGTCGGGCGGCCTTGCAATGGCCGCCGCCATCAAGTTGAAGGATCGACTCACCCCGGATGATCTCGTGGTCGTACTGATCCCCGATTCGGGACGCGCGTATGTGAGCCGAGTCTTCAACGATGAGTGGATGGCTGGCTACGGCTTCTTGCGCGAGTGCGACCAATGCGTTGGCGCCGTGCTTGACGCCCGTGGCGGTGGGCTTCCCTCGTTGCTCTACGTCAATCCGCAGACGACCGTGCGCAATGCCATTTTCCTTATGCGAGCCAACGGCGTAAGCCAACTCCCGGTGTGCAAGAACGAGCCTCCATTCGCAACCGCCGAAGTGGCCGGCTCGGTGGATGAACTTGCCTTGATGGACGCCGCGTTCAAGAACGCCGATGTGATGAACATGCCCGTCGAAAGAGTGATGGGCCCCAAACTTCCGACCATCGGCGTCGGACAGAAAGTGGAGTTGGCAGTGCAATTACTCGAACGTGCTCCTGCGTTGCTTGTGCTTTCGGGCGGACGACCGCTCAGCATCCTGACGCGCACCGACGTGCTTTCGTACCTGGGGATGGCTACTCATGGGTGATCTCGACGAGCAGGAGGCGTGGGGCTTCGAGACCCGCGCCGTGCACACCGGGCAAGCTCCCGACCCCACGTCTGGCGCGGTCGTCATGCCGATCACGCTCTCCACCACATTTGCGCAGGACGGCGTAGGGAACCACAAGGGATTTGAGTATTCCCGCTCGGGCAACCCCACTCGCGCTGCGCTCGAAGCATGCGTTGCGTCGCTCGAACAGGCCAAGCACGGATTCGCGTTTTCCTCGGGTCTTGCGGCCGAAGACAACGTGTTGCGAACCCTGGTCCCCGGTGACGGCATCCTGCTCGGCAACGATGCCTACGGTGGCACGTTCCGGCTCATCTCCAAGGTCTACGGACCCGTCGGCTACCCTTGGCACTCGGCTGATCTGCTCGACATCGACCTACTACGCGCCAACTGGAAGCCCACGACCAAACTGGTTTGGCTCGAGACGCCGACCAACCCGCTGCTGTCGTGCTTCGACATCGAGGCCATCTGCGAGATCGCCCACGCCAACGGCGCGATGGTGGTGGTGGACAACACGTTCGCCACACCGTTCCTGCAGCAGCCGCTGACCCACGGAGCCGACATCGTCATCCACTCGGCCACCAAGTACCTCGGTGGACACAGCGATGTCGTCGGCGGATTCGCCGCGTTGAATGACGACACACTGGCCGACCGCATCCGCTTCACTCAGAACGCCGCTGGGGCGATCCCCGCGCCGTTTGATTGCTACATGGTGTTACGGGGCGTCAAGACGCTGGCCGTTCGCATGGAACGGCACTGCCAGAACGCACGGGCCATCGTCGATCTGTTGCTCGGCCACCCTGCGGTCGAACACGTGCTGTATCCGCAGTTGCCTGATCATCCCGGCCATGCTGCGGCCGCCAAGCAGATGCACGACTTCGGTGGCATGGTCAGCTTTACGTTGCGCGGTGGAGAGCAAGCGGCCTTGCGGGTGGCGGCCGCGACTGAGTTGTTCACGCTGGCCGAGTCGCTGGGTGCAGTCGAGTCGCTCATTGAGCATCCCGGGCAGATGACGCACGCGTCGGCCGCCGGATCACCGTTGGAGGTGCCGTCCAGCCTGCTTCGTCTCAGCGTCGGCATCGAGTCGGCCGCCGACCTGACTGCCGATCTGGCCCAAGCGCTCGAACACGCCTGACCGGCCAAGTGGCCCGACAGCAGCGCCGCGGTCATGATGCATAGGTGATGTTGCCCCATCTCCAGACCGAACTCATCCTTCAGCGTGCATCGCTGGCTTCAGTGGCGGTCGAGAGCAAAACGGGCGCCCACGTAACGGTGCAAGCCTTCGCGTGGTCGGCCGGTCGAGTGTGGCTGCTTGCTCCGACCGACTCGCTGAAGGTGCGCGCCATCGCCCGGCAGCCATTGATCGGCATAACGGCGCGCCACCGAGAACACGCGGCGATGATGTCCGGTGTTGCCGAGTTGATCGACGTCTGGCCGCCGCGCCCTCAGTCATTGTCGTCACGACTGCCGTTCGGCCTCGGCTGGTACTTTGCCCGGAACGCGGCCATCACGGTGGGCATCGTCGGCGATCTGCTGTCCGGCGATATGCCCGGCCTTTCCTCCCGAACGCTCATCTCCTTTGCGCCGCAGCGCGTACTCACCGTCGAGAATGGCGTCATCGTTCACCAAAGCGGCGACTGGCCAGAACCCGCCAGCGCCACGGCGAACGGGGCACCCCCAGCCGTCGACACGCATGTCGACATCCTCCCGCCAGAGCGGCGCCAACTTCTACTCCACGCCACACAGGCCGACGTTGGCTGGCTTAGCTCCGTCGGGCCTGTCTCGGTTCCTGCAACAGTCACTGCCGGTCTGGCGTCGGTACCGAAGAACCTGTTGACGAAGCTAGGCCAACCGGTCGGAAATGGCGCCCTCACCGTGCACGCCTCGGAGGGCAACCGACCGAGCCGCTACACCGGCGCCATGCTGCGAGGACCTCTCGTCTACGACGCCGATGGCGCTGTCGGCGTGGAAGCCGAGCGTGTTACCTGGTGGGAGGGCTACACCTCGACAACCGTTGCCGTGGCCGCCCAGCAGGGAAAGGTCCGCCGACCCACGCGCTGACCAGACATGTTGGGCCAAAGTGTGCTCGCGTAGGGCGGTGCGGATGGTGCGGCGGGTTGTAACGATGGTGTTGGTGGTGTCGATCGCCGTGGCGGTCTACGTGCACCGTACCGACCTGCGCGCCGCGTTACGCAACATGGGTAGGTTGTCGTCTGGTTGGGTGGTCGTGCTGCTGGTCGTATTTGCGCTGGGCATGGTGGCCCAAGGTCTCGTCCTGCAAGCAGTCACGCCCGGGTTGACGCTTCGCCGGAGCTGGATGGTGCAAGAGTCGGCCACGGCCGCCACCAACACCATCATCGGCAGCGGCCCCGTCAGCACCGGCGTCCGTATCGCAATGCTGCGTGGCTGGCAGATCGCCGACCGCACCGTCGCGGTCAGTATCGTGGCCCAGAATGTCATCGCCGCGTTCGCCGTGTGGACGGTCGCGCTGCTCACTGCCCTTGCCGGCGCGGCTGGCGCTACCACGGACGTTGTTGACCACCGAATCTTTCTCGGGGTCAGTATCGCTGCCGCCGTGATGTTGACCGGATCGTTGCTCTTCTGGTGGTTGCTGCTCTCCCACCCAGCGCCGATCCGCTGGATGGCGCAACGGCTACAGCGACTTTCGCACCGCGCTCGACGACGCTGGTACCGCGTTCCGGTTCTCGACGTCGTCACCATTGCTGAGCGGGGCCGCACCGACGCTCGTTCGCTGCTGCGCAATCGCGGCCGACGCATCGCACTCGCCACCATCTTCGATCAGACCATGACCGCCGCCAAGCCGGTCATCGTGATTCGAGCCTTTGGCATCAGCGGGGCAGTGCTTCCCACCACGACTCTTCTGGTGGCCTGGGGCCTTGTGCGACTTGCTGCGACCCTGTCTCCCCTACCGGGTGGACTGGGCGTCACCGAGATTGGCCTCGCAACCCTCTTGACTCGATTTGGCGGTCCCGAAGCCGCGGTGCTGGCCGCCGTACTCACTTACCGCGTGCTCACCTACGTAATGCCGATGTTCACCGGTGGAGCCTGCCTCGCTTGGTGGCGTTTGCACAACGTAAGCACCCGGATCAAAGACCCGGGAATAGGCTTTCCCGACCTCGTGTCGGCCACCGAAGTCCGATAGCGCCGCTCCGATCCGTGCGGGCTGCAATGGCTCCGGCATGATCACCGGGTGAACACAATCTGGGTGCTGGGCGATCAACTCAACCGCAACCTCGGCGCCCTTGCCGACGCAACGCCGGGGCGGCACCGCGTCCTTCTGATTCACAGTGACGCCAAGCTGGCCTCGAAGCGCTGGCATCGACAGCGCGCCCACCTGATCATTACCGCCATGCGTCGGTTCGCGATCGAACTTCGAGCCGAGGGCTTTGAGGTGGACGAACGAGAAGCGCCATCGTTTCGGGCCGGGCTCAAGGCCCATTGCACAGCCTTCAATCCGTCAAAGGTTGTGGCGATGGAGTCAGCCAACTTTTCCGGAGATCAACTGCTGACCGACCTTGGTGTCGAACGTGTTCGGTCTGATCAGTTTCTCTGCCATCGCGGTGATTTCGCCGGGTTTGCGGCGGGCCGTAAGAGCCTGAAGATGGAGGACTTCTACCGATGGCAGCGTCGGCGACTGGGGTACCTGATGGATGGAGATGAGCCGGCAGAGGGCCGCTGGAACTTCGATGGAGAAAACCGGCAACCGGCACCAAAGACAGGCCACAACCGCTGGGCCGCTCCCCCGACGGATCCGCTGGATGATCTTGATCGACGCGTGCTCGCCGGACTTCCGGCATCATGTTGGGGCGCAGATCCCGACGGCACCTGGGCCACCGACCGGGCCGGTGCGCTGCGACGGCTCGACCACTTCGTCACCCATTTGCTACCCATGTTCGGCCCGCATGAAGACGCCATGCTCACCGACAACTGGCACCTCGCGCACTCACTGCTTTCGCCGTATCTAAACCTCGGGCTGCTTCTGCCCGCTGAGGTGTGCGACGCGGCCGAGGCCGCCTATCGATCTGGCCGCGCGCCCATTGCGAGCGTGGAAGGTTTCATCCGCCAAATCATTGGTTGGCGCGAGTACGTGCATGGCGTCTACTGGCTCTGGGGGTCCGACTACCGCAACGCCAATGGCCTGCACGCCACTCGGCCTCTGCCACCGGTCTTTCTCGGCGCAAAGACGGACATGCGCTGCATTTCCTCTGCGCTCGGCGCACTGCACGACCACGGCTACATGCACCACATCCAGCGGCTGATGGTGATTGGCAACCTTTCGATGCTGGCGGGAGTCGACCCGTGGGCGCTCACCGAATGGATGTGGGCCGGGTTTGTCGACGGGGCCGAATGGGTGATGCTGCCGAACGTCATCGGCATGTCGCAGCATGCCGACGGCGGTAAAATGGCTACCAAGCCCTACGCCGCGGGCGGTGCGTACATCGACAAGATGAGCGACTCATGCAAGGGTTGCCGCTACGACCGCAAACAGCGAACCGGACCCGACGCCTGCCCGTTCACCACGCTGTACTGGGACTTTCTGGCCCGCCACGCCGATCGGTTCGGTCGCAATGCTCGCATCGTGCAACAGGTACGTGCCGCGCAGAAACTTGGTGATCTTCTGGCGGTGCGCCAGCGCGCGGGCGAGGTGTTGTCGTTGCTTGATCGCGGCGAGTTGTAACCGTTCAGCTACCGAGCCGCTTGGCCCAGTTCGTGTAGCTACTGAGCGTTCCGGAATCAGGTCGGCGCAGCCAGGGCCACGGATGCAGCTCTACTGGTTGAATGGTGGCGGCGCGTGTCGCCCATCCGGGAACGGGCGCAAACGTGGTGGCCAGCGCCCGACCTTGCAGGACGACCGTGGGATCACCGAGCGAGATCTCGACGTCGCGGTTCTCGGACAATTCAGCCAGGCGTTCTGTGAGAAACACCAACCGCTTCCCCGACAGTCGCAGGCCGGCCAGCAGAGGTTCGTCGAACACGAACACCGCCAGCACGTCAGGATGAGCGTGCAGTGCCGGGTCTCGATCACCGAGTGACTCGGCAGTCAACCACACAGCCTCAGGCGTTCCCACAGGCGTCGCCCCGACCGGACCGGCGGTACGCAAAGGATCGGGGTCGTGACGAAGCAGGGCTGTGTCATCAACCGGTGCCATCGCCGGTTCAGTGGGCCACTGCTCGATGGGGCAATTGTTGCGATGCACACACTCGTCGCACACGCCGGTGCTGCGCTTGTTGACCTGCCAGCGGGAGAACCCGTAGACCCGACCGGTGCCGGCACCCGTCGTCCATTGCCAGCCCAATCGGTTTGCCGCTCTCGACCCGTCGAGAAGATGGGCAAAGAACACGTCCTCACCGTCCTGCCACGGTGCGCCGTGACGAACGGTCCAATGTGCCGCCATCCACATGCGTGTCTGATTGACAAGCCACCCATCGGTTTCGAGCTCGGTCATGCACAGATCGACGCATTTCATCGACCGGTCCCACGGATCCAGATCGACCACACGTTCTGCAACTGGTTGATAACGCAACGACAGGCGCGTCCTGCTACCGAGACGGGCGTAGAGGTGGCGAGCGTATTCCTGCCACAGCAATTCGTCACGGAACTTCCGGCTGTCGTGGCCGTGACCGCCAACGACTCCCCACACTTCAGGCAGGCTCAGCAGACCGTGACGAATCCAGGGTGAAAGGCCCGAAGCCCCACGCTTCGAAGCGGGCCACACGTCGTTGCGTCGCTTGGCGTAGCCCCGGACATCGAACGCGCGCAGCGCTGCGTCGGCGGCCTGCTGCGTGCCGGTGAAGCGGCCCGAAACGTTCGGCGAATCGCGGCAGAGGTGGCCGAGATGTTCACTGACCCACTCGACCTCAACGCCCGGCTTTGGTTGCGGCAGCCTCACGATGGGTCGACCTTCTTCTTCCACTTTCGACACCCATCCGAGCAGTACTTCACGTCATCCCAGTTTTTGGCCCACGCTTTGCGCCACGTCATCGGGCGACCGCAGGTGGCACAGATTTTCTCGGGCAGCACAAGTGCTCTCATTGCATCAGGCGAACTGGTCGGAGCCGACTTCGCGTTCGTTCTGCTCAATGGCCAGCACGATGCGAGCAGCTACGACGGCAGGGTCAAGACCCGTTGGAAGCTTTGGCGCATGGCCCGATATGGCCCGATCGGCCAGGCCCGTCTCGGTATGCGGAGGTCGAACATCGCACACATGCACGCCGAGCGGCCGGAGTTCACGGGCCAGCGCTCGATCGGCCGCAGTGAGGGCGGCCTTACTGGCCGCATACGACACCATGCCTGGCAGCGGTTGTTCAGCCACGACTGCGCTGATGTTGATCACGAAACCCTTCGAGGCGCTGAGCAGGGGTATAACCCGTCGAAGCAGCCAAAGCGGTCCGATCACGTTTGTCAGGAAGAGTTCCTCAATCGCAACGTCGTCGGTGTCGGCAAGAGTTCCGAACCCGACGATGCCAGCGGCATTCACCAACCCGTCCAACCGTCCGAACCGCGTCGTGACCTCGTTCACCAGACGATCACCCGAACCCGCATCACGTAGGTCAGCCGCAACGATGGCGGCGCCGGGAATGGCGGCGGCGGTGAGACGGTCTACGTGCGGACCTGCAGCTACGACCTGCGCGCCCTTTGAAGCCAGCAGGCGGGCGACCGCAGCGCCCAAAACGCCGCTGGCGCCCACCACCACGACGACGGATCCGTACAACGAGCGAGGTTCAGGCATGCTCAGAACGTAGAGCGACTGACCGGTCCCCCACGAAGCGGAGATGAACTTCAGACGGCAGGACCCCTCGTGCAAAGCTCGGATGATGCCAGCGTTCGCCAGCCACTCCTCCGTCATCGTGATCGGTGCCGGACTCTCCGGATTGGTTGCCGCCCGCACCCTGGCCGAAAACGGTCAACCATCGGTGATATTCGATAAGGCCAGATCGGTTGGTGGCCGCATGGCTACCCGACGCCTCACAGGCATCGGGGGTGCGGTTGCACTGGTAGATCACGGTGCTCAGTTCTTTACGGCCCGCTCAGACGAATTCCGAGCCGAGGTCGAGACGTGGCTGTCACTCGGCATCGCCCGCGAGTGGTGCCGCGGCTTCGGCGAGACCCAGGACGGTCACCCTCGTTACTGTGCGCCGGGTGGCATGAACGCCATCGCCAAACACCTCGCGTCCAGCGGGTTGGTTGCGCTCAACGCTCCTGTGCGATCCGTCGGCATCCTCGACGAGGGCCTGGTCGTTGCCACCGACAACGATGCTCGTCACCTGTCCACTGCTGCCGTGCTCACGCCGCCCGTCCCTCAGTCCCTGGTGCTGTGTGATCAGGGAGGCCTGACCCTGCCTAGCAATGATCGAATCCAGTTGGAGAAGGTGCATTACGCGCGATGCCTCGCCCTGCTTGTCACCGTTGACCGACCGGGCCTGATCCCTTCGCCCGGAGGCCTACAGCTCACTGCAGGCCAGGATCCAACGTTTTCGTTCGTGGCCGACAACCAATCAAAGCAGCTCTCGACGGTTCCTGCCCTCACGCTTCATGCCAACGATCTCATGTCTGAGCGCCACTATGACGACCCTGATGCATCGCTGTTGCCCTTGCTGATGTCGCAGGCACAGCGATACCTGGACGGCGCCGGAGTGGTGGCCGCGGAGATCAAGCGGTGGAGGTACGCAAGGCCCACGGCGACCTACCCGCAACCGTGTCTCTCGATTCAGCCTAGTGAGCGGACAAGGGTTGTCTTTGCCGGCGATGCCTTCGGCGAGGCCAAGGTTGAGGGAGCTTTTCTTTCCGGCCTGGCCGCAGCACAGAGCGTGATCGAAGGCACGGCGCTTAGCTGAGGCTTCGAGCCTCGCTGCTCCGCGGCGCCCGAGGTACGCCGACGGGAGCGTTCAAGCGATATCCGGCAGCGACCCGTTCTTCTTCGTTCTCGCCACCCCACACGCCGTATTCATGATTGACGCGCCCGTACTCTCGGCAGTCAGCCTTCGAGGGGCACATGGCGCAAATTGCGCAGGCAGCGGCCTCGCGCCGCAGGCGGGAGTCAGGACGTTCGCGTAGCGGCGGGTAGAACAGTTGAGACCGGCCTTTGCACTCTGCATCGATCATCCACGCAAGATCGGTGAACACCAACTCATGGAACGGCTCAGGAACCATGATGGCCGCTGTCTTTGTGATCCGTTTGCGTTCCCTTTGATGCACCCGCCCAAAACAGTTCGAATGCAGAAAAGGACAGTCGCCAAGTGAATGGCATCATGCCTCATTTCATCTGGCCCCGGGTTTCCAGTCCCGATCAAAAGCCAACTGTCGGTCTACCAAATATGTACCGGCGATGAGAGGTCCTCCGGCCAAACAGCCGCCGCTCGCGGCCGTTACTCTTGTCACAGCGCAGCGACCGGTCCGCAGATACGTGGGAGTTGTTCGCCGCACGGGAGGTCAACGACTCGGCGGGCACAATAGCAACGAGCTTCCCTCGTGAGGATCATAGGCCGCGATGTATTTCTGCCCAGGCGCGAGGCCGCCGTCATTTGGTGGCACGAGGCGATGCGCTCGGACGTCAAAGTGCGACGTGGCTCACCATCCCTTCGCTTCTGCATGCAGACCTTAACGAGAGTTGAAGCACGGAGGCCTGTATCGGGGCGCTGGAAGGCCGATGGAACCATAGTCTTGGCGCGCTGTGCCCGGGACGCCGACGAGGACGCTATGGCCACGACCCCCAACCTAGTGTCCGGTGATACAAACCAGACGCGTATCTTGTTGGCGTACTCGTTGTTCCTCACCGCTTTGGGGACCGCGTTGCTGCGCCTGCTGGTCACGTCGACCGGAGCCGTCGACGTTCGCTTTCGCATGGCGTGGCCACTGTTCTTCATCCTGATGTTCCTTGCCGAGTCGTACCCGGTTCGTTATCACCTGCGCTCGACGTCCTATTCAGTAACGCTCACCGAGATCCCCCTGGTGCTCGCGTTGCTCAGCGAGCAGACGCGCCACATCCTGTTAATCGCTGGACTCGCGGTGCTGAGCGCGCGAATCTTCGTTCGCAAAGGGCGTGGCGCAAAACTGGCGTGCAACACGGCGCTCACGTTTTTTGAACACGCCACGCTGGTCGCTGTCTACCAGTCGGTTAGTGGAGGCGCATCCATTTTGGCGCCCCGAACATGGTTGGCGATCATCACTTCCATCGCGCTGATGAACACCGTCGGTAATACGGCTCTGCATGGCGGACTCCACATTCTCGGCGAGCGATTCTCCCGTCAAAGCCTTTCTGCATCCGTGAACTTCGTCGCATCCTCAATAGGGTTGAGTGGACTTGTTACCGTGGCCGCTGCGTCTTTTCAGATCTCGCCGCTTTCGCTGCCGGTGCTTGCTGCCATTGCGGCGATTGTGATCTTCGGCTTCATTCGTTACAGCCGTTTGCGCCAGCGTTACGAGTCCCTTCACCTCCTGCATGGTTTCATCTCTGGAATGAGTCGCAGTCACAAGTTCGATGACCTACTCGACAGTGTGCTGGCGCAACTCTGCGATGCCATGGGTGCCGTCAGTGTCGAGATTGTGCTCCTCGACGGTCCATCGGCCGGGCCCCGTCGATCATCCGATGGCGTAGTGAAGGGGCTTCCGGCCGAAGGTGACTGGGTTTGGGTTCGCGCCATCGACCAGCAGGAGGCCCTGTTGCTCGCACCCGGCCGCGCCGACTCCGGTGAAGACGACTATTTGTCACGGTACGGCATCAAGGATGTGATGGTCGCACCACTCACCGGTGATGACGGCGTGATCGCCCTGTTGGCGGTTTGCAGCAGGTCAGGCGGCACCGGCAAATTCACCACCGAAGATCGCGACAACCTGATGACCATCGCCAAGCACGTGACCGTGGCCGTGCAGAACTCCAACCTCATCAGTCGGCTCGGTCAGGAAATGCAACACCGAGAACATCAAGCCCTGCATGATGCGCTGACCAACATGGCAAACCGTACCTCGTTCGCCCGGCGGGTGGCCGAACATCTTGATGCGCTCGACGGAAGCGGTGCACCATTCGGTGTCGGGATCATCGACCTCAACCGCTTCAAGGAAATCAACGACACCCTTGGTCTCGATGTCGGCGATGAGCTGCTCCAGATCGCCGCGCAACGGATCTCGAGCTGCCTTCCCCCCGATGCATTCGCAGCGCGTCTCGGGGGCGACGAGTTTGCGGTCCTCTTCGCAAACGTCGAAGACAAGGCGCATCTTGCCGAACGGGCCAAGGTCATCCAGCAGGCCTTCGTGGAGCCGTTCGGACTCCGCGACATTCAGGTGCCAATGGACGTCGCGGCCGGATTCGCTCTTGCGCCCGACGACGGGCGTGACCAACGGCTTCTCCTCAAGCGCGCCGAAGTAGCCATGTACGCGGCCAAGGAACATCGAACGTCTGCGGTGGCCCTCTACCACCCCGATCAGGAACGATCGAGCGAGCGCCAACTCGGCCTCGTGACCGACCTACGAAGAGCCATCGACCACGACCAGATCATTGCCTTCTACCAGCCGAAAGCCGACCTGCGAACGGGTGCAATTGTTGGGGCTGAGGCCTTGGTGCGCTGGAACCACGATCGCCTCGGTTGGGTCCGCCCAGACGAGTTCATCCCGCTCGCAGAGCATACCGGTCTCATCGGATCGCTCACCAGCCGCATTCTTCAGCAAGCGATTGAGCAATGCGCCGTATGGCGATCACTCGGACACCCGCTCACCATCGCAGTCAACATCTCGCACCGCTCACTGGAGGACCCGGGTTTCGCCACCGAAATTGCGTCCCTGCTCTGGCGCTACGACCTGCCGGCCGACGCCCTGACCCTCGAAGTGACCGAGAGGGGTTTGGTGCAGGACGCCGAAGATGTCCGCTCCACCATGCGCACGCTCCGCGATACGGGAGTGCGATTCTCGATCGATGATTTCGGCACCGGCTACTCGTCACTCTCATACCTCGCACGACTTCACGTGAACGAGGTCAAAATCGATCGTTCCTTCGTGAAGGACGTGTTGCATTCGGCCTCAAGTCGAACGATCGTGAGCGCCGTCGTGCAGATAGCCCGCAGTCTCGATCTGACCACGGTCGCCGAAGGAATCGAGGATCGCGCCACCTGGGACACCCTCTCGAACCTTGGATGCGACAACATGCAGGGGTATGTGCTTTCACCGGCGGTGGCCTCGGCGGCGTTCCTCACTCTGATCAGCCAGCATGACGCCAGCCTGTGGCGGGTTGGCCCGGCCCTCGCCCGACGAAGCAAGCCCGCCTAGCTCAGCAGCCCAGCACGATGCTCGGGCGCCGCGATGGCTGCGAGACGACGGCCCCGCTCAACGTCGCCGACTCCGCGCATATCGGCGATTCCGTGTTCAGTGACGACGACGCTGACGTCGCATTTGGGCGTGGAGACCACCTCGGTCATTCGGACGATGTTGGACGCGCCCTTCGATGTGGTGGATCGCAGTGCAATGACAGACATACCACCCAGCGAGCGCGACGCACCCGCGCAGAAATCCGCGTGCCCACCTATCGATGTGATCAGCCTGCCGCCGACTCGTTCGACGTTGACAGATCAACCGGCCGCTGGCCGCCAGGTTCCGGACGGGTGCGCCACCCCATGCGTACGCCGCCGTGACCACGCCGTTCAGCAGTCCGCGGTCGGCAAGGTCAGCCATGGCATCGGTGACGAGACCGGAGAAGATGGAGACCGGTTTGCGAAGGGCACGAGCAATACCTTCGCCAATGCCACCCGGACCGAATTGCAACGTTGCGTTGTCGGGCACGAGTGAGGCTACGAGCGCGCCTATGCGAAGGTCGATCTCGTCAGCTGGCCGTGCGGCGGCACGCGATTGTTCCGAACGGGGCCGGGTGAGGGTGGCGACAATGTTGCCCGTGATCTCGGGAGCACCAAGGTCGTAACCGTCTTCGTCGATTTCCACCACCACTCGGTGAGCCGCCTCAGTAGCGATCGGCATCCAGCTGACGGTCTGTCCGTACACAAGTTGGGTGCCGCGACGAACGCCGGTCAGTATGACGACATCAGGCCGGGCCTGTCGCAACAGGTTCGGCATGGCTGAGATCCGCATCGAGAGCGGTTCGATCTGTCCCCGTGCCACCGCGTTCGCCAAGCCGTAGCCAGCCATACCCGTCCGTCCGGTCACCGCTGGGTCGTTGAGCCAGTCCGGCTCGGCAACCGTCCAACAGAACAGCACCTCGGGTGAGCCACCCACACCAGCCGCGGCCGCGACCACCGATGGTGCCGACAACGGCCCGTCAGCACCATCGGCGTAGACCACGATCGGATTCACTGGCCAAGTGTGACAGTCGCGGCACAGCGGCGGCGCAACCAAGCAGGTTCACCTCGCAGCCGTACGGCGCGTGCCGACAGTCTTACACGGAGACTCTAACAGCGCTTGTCATTGACTCCGCAGGTGATCACCGGTGCGAGCGAAGTAGGACTCGTCGGTCTCGCCAATCACAGGGTCACCGCCATAGGCCGATGTGGAACCGGGCAGGTGATCACCCGTGCGGGCGAAGTAGGACTCGTCGGTCTCGCCAACGGCAGGGTCGCCACCCCAAACAGGAGCCGAGCCGTCGTACCCCGACGCTGCGGGTGCTGCCGTCGTGCGAGCGTGGGCCGATGTTCCACCGGGCAGGAATATCCCGATGTAGATGGCCAAGGCGGCCCCGGCTGCTCGGCGGCCCCGACGGTTGTGGACGATGCCGGTGGAGCTGGTTGGTGTGGTCATAGTCAATCCTCCCGATAAGCGCCGGTCTCGCCAGCGGTTTGTGTCGGTTTGATTGTGTAAAAGCCCGGTTACGAACCGGTCACCAATCCGGCCACCGTTGTGACGCGGTTCCGTTCTCAGGTGTGCGCAGGTTCGAGTCGTTCGAGAGCGAAGGCGACAAGTTCGGCCCGCGACATCGTGACGCCACGATGAAGCAGTACGGATAGCTCAGGGCGCGCTGCCACGATGTCGACCGCCGCCCGGCGCTCGACGGCGGTGACGACGATCGCAATATTGGCGGCTTCGACGCCGCCGAGAAGCACCGCTGCCTCCTCGGTCCTCCCCTCATTCACCCAGTGGATTGCAAGTAGCTCCACCGCCAGCCATGCGTTGAACCAGTAGCGTCTCTGCGCACTGAAGGAGATGCATTCCCCGATAGCGGAGGCGGCTTCACGGACTGCTGCCGCGACCGCCGCCCTAGCGATTGCGAGGAGGGCGAGCGACTCCAACATTGGGAACGCTGCTGCCATGCGACGAGACCGACGGAAGCGCACGAGCGCCCCGAAAGGGTCACCCGAAACCAGTTGTGACAAGCCCTCGGCATACGCGGCCACCATGAGGTCATAAGGGTGGCGGCTCAATTCGGCTATGGCTGACAGGCGGCCGGCGAAGGCCGGAAGTGCCGTGGGCTCGGCAGTCCAGGCGCAAGCGCATGCCACATGAAGAAGATGCGTCTCACGATGTTGAAGTTCGAGGTGCGGGAGAGCCAGTGCTCGCCGAGCGACGATCAGTCCCTGCTCGGCGTGGCCAAGGCCTCGGAGCGCGAGCGCTCGAAATCCCTGCAGAACTGAGGAATCGGCGGCGTGCTTGAGGCCGCGGTCAGCGAAGGCAAGCATCTCCTCAAACTCGCTCGCCTCGTGACAGGCCGCCGCGCACAAACTTGCCATTACCGGATGATCTTCGGGAAGAGCAGCGAGCGCCGCTCGGACCCATGACTGATATTCATCGCGGACCCTGGTGATGCGACTCCCGATCAAGCCGATCATCCAGCCGGATCGGGCGGCTTGGTCGTTGTCCATTCCCCATTGGATCGCCGCGCGGAAGTTGGCCCATTCCATCTCAACGAACTCGCTGGGCGGCAAGCCACCCGTCGGGCCGACAGCGTCGAACGATTCGGCGACACCGAAGTAGTACTCGAAATGTAGTCGGTGGACTGCGTCAACGTCGTCGCGGTGGCGGAGCCGGTCTTGGCCATATTGACGAAGCGTTTCGAGCAGCCGGTAGCGGACGGTCGGGCCGCTGACGTCGGCGACCATCATCGACTTCTCGACAAGCGACGTCAGGACATCGAGAACCTCGATCGGTTTCGGCGAAGCGGCGCCGCATATTGACAGCGCCGCTGCCAGTGAGAAGCCACCAGCAAACACTGATAGCCGATCGAACACAAGGCGCTCCGGGTCATCGAGCAGTTGGTATGACCACGTCACAGTGGCGAACAGAGTCTGGTGACGATCGACATGCTCGTCGCCGCGGCCTCGGGTGCGTCTCAGCACACGGAAACGGTCGTCGAGATGATCGAGGATGTCGGCGGGGGTGAGCGAGCGGGTTCGGGCGGCCGCAAGTTCGATAGCCAACGGCATACCGTCGAGTTGTCGGCAGATCGACTCAACGGCCGACCGGTCGGTCTGGGTGAAGCGGTCGTCAGCGGCTTGGGCGCGGTCGCAAAACAACTCGCAACCCTCAAGCTCATCCAGTGGAGCGAGCGCGTGCACATGCTCGGCCCTCACGCCCAACACCTGCTGACTCGTGGCGACAATCCGGAGATCTGGACACTTCAGCACAAGGACAGACACCAGCGCGCGGACCTCTGCCCGGACGTGCTCGCAGTTGTCGACAATAAGCATCGCCCGTTGAGAACGCATCGCCATCGCTATCGAATCCGTCAGCGTGAACCGTTCCTCCGAGGAGATATCTAGGACCGAAGCGACGGTGAGCACCACCGCGGCTGGCTCTTTCAGCGAAGCGAGGTCGATGAGCCAGACACCGTCGGGAAACTCGCTGGCCAACGCCAACCCCGTCTCGACGGCAAGTCGCGTCTTTCCCGCTCCGCCGGGCCCCGTCAGGGTCACAAGCGGTTGTACCCGGACATCGTTGGCAAGACGTGCACGTTCGTCCACCCGCCCGACGAACTGATCTTGCGGCCGAGGAAGATTCCCGCTTGCCTTAGCACTAGCCCTCGGTGTGGACCGAATGTCGTCCGCGGCCGATGCGGCAAGCACATCGGCTTCGAGCGCGCGAAGCTCAACTGTCGGCTCGGTGCCTACCTCTTCACGCAAGGTGAGGCGGTAGCGCTGAAACACTCGCACCGCCTCTGTAGGCCTTCCCGACTCGGCCAACGCTCGCATCAGCAAGCCGATGGGACGCTCCCTATAGGGGTGTCCGGCGACATGCTCATCCAACACCATGACCGCCTCGGCGGAACGGCCGTTTGCGAGCATCACTTCGGCCAGATCCTCGGTGGCGACGGCTCGTAACTCTTCGAGCCCAACAGCAGTCGCTGCCGCCCATTCCTCATCGGCGAACTCGGCCAGCGCCCGACCTCGCCACAGCCGGAGCGCGTCTTGCAAGATCTGCAGGCGCTCTCTAGCCGCCATCGTCGGTGGGTTGGCCAGCAGCGCCTCGAATTGATAGACGTCGAACTCATCCGGGGTGAGCACTAGCCGGTAGCCCATTTTGGTTGTCTCAATGCGACCAACGAGGTGTTTGCGCAGTCGTGAAACAGCGGTGCGCACCGCTGATCCGTCTACTCGGCGACCCACCAGATACTCCGAGATGTGATCCCCCGAGAGACCTGGTCTTCCCGCCACCGCCAGCATGACCGTGAGACGACGCAACTGCACCGGCAACGCGACCGAGCGGCCCTCGTCGTCGACGAGCTCTAGTTCCCCGAGTATCCCAAGTCTCACCGAGACGAGCCCTCTCCACGATCAAACGCCATGGTCGGAACAAAACATCGCGCTGCTCCTGTCGTACCTCATCGTACCCTTCTCGGCCTGCAACCACCGTAACTGGCTGCCCGTCGAGCAATAAGTGAACATTGGTCGTAGTACCGGCGTCAATGTGCGCCGCGAACAACCGCGGCAGCGCGTTTAGGATTCGTAGTACCCGGGTAACGAGAGCTATGCAGTCTGGCGCTACCGAAACCGACGACGCTGCGGTACCGCGCCTCCACATCGTGCCGCAGGCAGGGCTGCGTGGCCTCGTCGACAACGTGCTCGTGAACTTGGTTGACATGCCGACTGCCGTCGCCGCTCAGCTTGAAGCCGCGTTGGTCCGGGCCGCTATAAACGAGTCTGACGAAGGCATCGCGATTTTCGACCTCTCAGGCCGCGAACCAGTTATCCGCTTCGCCAACGATCGATACACAGCGATGTACGGCGAAAGTGACGACGCCGTCAACGGAACTCCACCCGGCGAGTTCCCGTCGCTCGTCGGATCGGCAGAGCGCCTCTTCGTTCTCGCCGAAATTGCCAAACTCGAGCAGGGCGCGGTGCTACGGCTTCACAAAGTCATCACGCGATCCGATGGATCCACCCTGGCGATCGATACAGAAATACAACCGCTTCGCACCGACCATGACCTCGTGCTCGTTCGCTGGGCTGACGCATCGGTTCGCCTGGCCACCGAAGAAGCCAACGCCGACGCACGCGAATCAGCATCACTGACGACCGAGCGAGAGCGCGTCGCCCGCGACCTACATGACACGGTGATTCAACAACTCTTCGCGACTGGTATGGCGCTCGTGTCGACAGCGTCGCGTTCCGGAGACCCGATTGTCGTCGGGCGACTGAACGATGCCGTCGACGAGATTGACAGCGCAATTCGACAACTCCGCACTGCCATCTTTGCGTCAGGCCCATCACGCTCGACCTATGAAAGGACAGGCGCTCGCCAAACGCTTCTAACGATCACTGAAGAAGCGAGCCGAATGTTCGCTCGACACCCAACTGTGCACATCGACGAACGCATCGACGACGACCGTTGGCAACCTGTACAACCCGACCTGGCAGCGGTCCTCCGGGAGTGCCTCAGTAACGTTGCCCGCCACGCAAGTGCCACGTTCGTTTCGGTGACGATCATGTGCACCGACGATGCTCTCGAACTTTGCGTCAACGATGACGGCGCGGGAGTCGCCAGCGACGAGACACCGTGCGGGTATGGATTCGAAAACCTGACGGTGCGCGCCGAGCAGCACGGCGGAACTTTCCGACTCACCCCACAACAGCCCCACGGCACCACAGCCACATGGCGCATCCCGGCACCCGTGCACGTGGACTAGGACCGAGCGATTACAGATGCCGGACGTTGAAACAACCGTGCTACAGGCTCGTCAATCGCTCAATGTCCGGCCTTAGGCGGCCTGCTTACGCTGCGTTCACCGTTGCGCGCTCTGGTGGCGCGAAGGCTTCGGTCTTGGGTGTCTTGAGGGCATGCGCAAAACCGGCGAGCGACAGCAAAGCCAGAAGCCCTGCCACGAGGTAGGCAACGGTTGCAGCCTGACCACCTTTCACACCGAACACACTGAACCCGAAGGATGTGAGAAGGAGACCGCGCAAGGTTTCTCCCTTGAAAAGGGTTTCGCGCTGTCCGGTCACGGCGGCGAGTTGCTTTTGCAGTTCGGCGAGCGCTGGGTCGTTGGCTGCGGTTGCTGCTTTCACCTTGGCCGCGAGTGCACTCTGCGGAGCGCCGAGATCGGCATACGTTTGACCGCCGGCAGCTGCTTTCACGTGCAGTCCGATGAAGTCATTGGCGTAGCATTCGGCCTGTTTGCCGGTTGTCAGTGGCAGACCAGCATATTTCACGAGGCACGGCGACTTTTTTTCTTCGTCCGTGAGCGTGTCGGCGGTCTTAAACGAGATCCGTTGCTCGCTCATCTGCTCCTTTACATAGGTCTTTGCGAAGTTCGCGTTGCTCGTCAAGACGAAGCCGAGCACGAGAAGCAGACCGGCAAGCGCCAGCCCACCGATACTGAACAGGAGGTCGAGCGTTCTACGTTTCATGATTTCTCCGTGTCGTTGTTGGATGAGGTATTGGTAAGAACGACTTTCAGGGCGCCGGTCTCGCCAGCTCGCGTAAACACGTCGTAGGCCTCGTCGAACTGGTCCATCGTGAAGTGGTGGGTGACGAATCGGCCCACATCGACGCTCTCGCTCTGCAGAAGCTTCAGCAGCGTCGACGTTGTCGAGGTGTCGACAAGGCCGGTCGTAATCGTGATATCGCGAATCCACAACTCCTCGAGGTGGAGCGTCACCGGCTTGCCGTGCACACCGATATTCGCTATGTGACCGCCTGGTCGAGCAAGGCGTGCTGCGAGTTCGAATGTTGCCGCAGTACCGACCGCTTCGATCGACACGTCGGCACCCAAACCACCGGTGAGTGCGAGCACAATCGCTTCGGCGTCTTCGTGTGAGTTGTTGATCACCGTGTCGGCTCCGAATTTTTTCGCCGCGTCGAGGCGGCTATCGGCAAGATCGATGGCCACGATGTGGCTCGGGCTGAAGAGTCGAGCGCCCATGATTGCGGCGAGCCCGATCGGTCCTGCTCCAATGACGGCGACGACGTCGCCCGGTTGAACGTGTCCGTTGAGAACCCCAACCTCATACCCGGTCGGCACGATGTCAGCGAGCATAAGCATCTGTTCGTCGGGTACGCCATCGGGGATCAAGTAGGTGGAGGTGTCCGCGAACGGAACTCGGACGAACTCCGCCTGCGTGCCATCGATCTTGTGACCGAGAATCCAACCACCGCCACCGAGGCATTGTCCGTAGCGACCTTCCCGACAGAACCTGCAGGTAGCGCACGCGGTGATGCAGGAAACGAGAACCCGATCACCGACCTTTACGCGCTTGACCCCGGTCCCCACTGACTCGACGGTGCCGACGGCCTCGTGACCGAGAATTCGGCCGTCTGTCACGGCGGGAACATCACCTTTCAGAATGTGCAGATCACTTCCGCAGATCGTCACTGCATCGACGCGGACGATGGCGTCGGTATCGTCAGTGATGGTGGGTTTGGGCGCATCTTCCCAAGCCTTGTTGCCCGGACCGTGGTAGACAACGGCCTTCATGATGTAGGAGACGGAACGTCCGCCCCGATTGCGAAACGGTTCATACAGCTCATGACACTCCCTGGTAACGATCGAAAATTGCGCTACCAGGGTCTGGAGTACCGCTAGGTGACCGGCCTCAGCCGATGACACATTCAAAATTCCTTAGTGCCACGATGGATCTACCCTGATCTGGGCGGTCTCAAACCAACGCGTCGAAATTTGTCGATTGATTGGGAGTCTGCCTTAAACAGGCGGCATTTCCCCCTGTCGGACGGCGCATGGGTCCAACGCCGAGATGAGCTGGCTTGATGCCGTCGCGGAAAGTGTCGTGTGCACCAACTTCGCACCGGCGAACCGCTCGACTTCTTTGAAGAGTGCCGTGAGGTCGATGTCTCCGGCCAGAGCGATGATGGTCGCAGAGCCCGGGCTCACCTCGTGCTTGAACCAATCAACCCATTCGTCCGGGATACCCAGGTCCATGACTTTGGCGGTCAGCGCACCAATGCCCGCTCCGAGACCCATCCCGGCTATCCAGCCCACCGGTCCACCAAACATGACTCCAAGCAGCCCGAGCCAAACAGCTCCCGACAAGGCCGCACGGCCCGGCTGCGGGTCGATGGTCTCGGCAACTCGTACCTTGCCATCAATGTCTTTCACCACGACGACGGCGTCGCGAATGACCAAGTGCCCAGACTGCGCAAGGCCCGTCAAGGCAAGAAGAAACTCTTGCGCACGCGAGAGCCCGGCGAATGAAATTCCGAAGAGACCGTCCAACCCGCCATTCGAGCCAGTCACCGACTGTGACACCGCTGCCAGGTCCGCATCGGGTCGATGCTTCGGTTCGTCGGCAGGATGTGGTGGCGGCAAGGTAGTCACGGCTGACCTGTACCCGATGATGAGCAAACTCAGACCCGCAATCACCGAATGTGCAGAAGTGGGCCGATCGGATCGGAACTCGCACCGTGGTCTGCTGCAAGAGGCAACGGGGTACCAATGTGCATGGACCGGCGCGAGTATCCCGTTTACCAAGATCCGAACTCGCATGCCGGCAATGGTGACCGGGAAGCACAATCGTTTCTCAGCATGCCTGCCAGTGCGCGTGCCGCCCGAGGATTTATCTCGCGCTCACTCCGCAAACACGGTGCGACGCGTAGCGTTATAGACGACTTCGAGCTCGTCGTTGGAGAACTAACGGCAAACGCCATCGAACACGGCGATGGAGCCAACCTTTACGTAACCGTCGACTTCACCGATGCCCGGTGGTGGGAGGTCGAGATATCTGGTTCGTCCAGTGAGGTCGGCGAACAGATGGATGATCCCGGGCAATGGCAAATCGCCGACCCCGAAGCGGAGTCAGGTCGAGGTCTAGGCATCACCCGAGCCTTGATGGACGACATCGTCACGAATGCCGAAGCCCATTGGTTGAGTATCCGGTGCCGTCGACGCATTGCAATGGTGGCAAGCCCGTGACCTAGTCGCGGAGCGCTCGATCTGCTCGTTGGCGGGCAAAGGGCGACACGCCGGGCCTCAGGTTGGGGGCTAGGACTCGGCCGGTTGCCAGCGGACGCAGACCACGACGATGTCGTCCTCGTCAACGGCGTCGGCGGTGAGCTTCGCGACGAGGAGTGAGGCGAGGTCGTCAATGTCGGCAACGAAAGCGAGTTGAGACGCGACGTTCGATAGTCGATCGAGACCGAGCGCAAGGCTTTCGCCTCGGCGTTCGATGAGGCCGTCCGAGTACAGCACAATCGTTGAGCCTGGCATCAGCGCGACCGACGCTTCTGTGTACTGATCGAATTGATTTGATTCCATGGGCGGGGCGAGCGCGGCGTCGAGCCATAGAGTGGAACCGTCAGGTTGCAATACGAGCGGTGGCGGATGCCCCGCAAGACTGTAGGTGGCCGTGCCGGTCTCGGTGTCGATCACAACGCATCCTGCAGTGGCGAATGTGTTTCCATGGTTTCGGACACAGTGCGCATACGCGTTCAGCATTTCGGCCGGACGGGGATGAATGAACGGAGCGAGCGCAGCCGCCCCATTGCGTACCTGTCCCATCACGGTCGCAGCTGCGATGTCGTGGCCAACCACGTCGCCCACCACGACCCCAACATGTCGGCCCGACCATTCGAACGTGTCGTACCAATCGCCGCCCACGTCGACCAGATCACCCGCTGCGCTGTAACGAGCCGATAACGAAAGGGACGCGTGCTTCACAAGGCGCTCAGGTAACAGCGCTCGTTGCAGCATCACGGCGATGGTGTGCTCCTGTTCCCGAACGGCGACGACCGCTTCGTGAAGTCGCGCTCGCTCAAGGGCCTGACCGGTTTGCCCGGCGATGGCTTCAAGCAGGCTGAGTGAACCACCGCTAGCCCAGTTCGGCATTGGCGATCCGACAACGAGAGCACCGACGGCGGTCCCGTTGCGTAACTGAATCGGGAGCGCGACGAGTGTTTCAACGGCGTATCTATCGACCAGCAGCGTTGGAAAACGCTGGCCGATCTCGTCGCGGTTGTTGAGCACGACAGGCCGATTGGTACGGATGGCAGTGGGACCAGGCAAGTCCGACTCGACCCCAATACCTTGATGACGATCGACTTCTTCCGGATCGGCCATTGCCGAAGCGAAGATCCGGATTGCGTCCCCTTCTACGAGATTGATGGCAGCAAGCTCGGCGCCCAGCGCTGCCTTCAGATCGGTCAGCACCGACAGGGCGATCTCGGCCACTGTTGTCGCCGCGGCAAGGTGAATGGCGTTGCGCTGCAGCAGTTCGACTCGATCACGAGTCTGCCGTTCTCGCACGACCATCTCGGCGACATGCAGTTCCCCCACCACCCGATCGTTGATGTCGACGCTTGTTCCAAGATGGCCGACATACGTTCCCTCTTCGTCGAACTGCGGTTGTGCCCACGATTCGACCCAACGCAACTCCCCGTCACTTCGTCTGACTTGAAACTCGCCGTGGAACGGTTCTCGCGATGTCACTTTGGCAACGAAGTCCGACGTGACTACGCCCTCGTCTGAGTGATCGAACAGGTGCTTCGATCCACTGCCAACAGCGTCGCGACTCACACCAAAGTAGGCACAGTACGTTTGGTTCACCCAGGTGTGTTGACCGCTCTCGTCGTATACCCACACGAGCACAGGTAAATGGTCGGCCATGTCGCGAAAACGTTGCTCGCTTTTTCGAAGGGCAACCTCCGCGCCATGCCTGCTCGTCTGGTCCTTGAACACTATTGCGAACCGCCCTCGCGGGTTCATCGGCACGGCAAACACGTCGAACCACCGGCCCATAACCTCGGAACCCTGCTCGAACCGCAGCGTCTCGCCACTCAACGCCACGCGTGCGTACGTCTTGACCCACACCGCTTCGAGATCGGGTACAAGCTGCTTGGCTGTCCGGCCGGCCGGGGCGGCCAATCCCGTGAATTCCTCGAACTTCGGGTTGACCTCTAAGAACCGGTAGTCAATCGCCTCGCCCGCATCGTTGACGATTATCTCGCAAATGCAGTAACCCTCGTCGATGGAATCGAACACCGACCGCAGCCGACTTTCGCTCTCGCGAAGCGCGTCCTCGGACCTAGCTGACGCCGAAACATCGGAGACCGACAGCATGAACGAGGATTCAGCGACGCACTTGACCGAAAGCGACAACCAGGTAGGGCCTGTCGGGGCGGCCGACCTGACGCGATTGACGGCCACAATTTGCCCAACCCCGCCGGACCAAGTTCCGACCACGTCAGCGAGTTCGGGCCAAACAGCCTCCAGCGTCGAGAACACGTTGGCGAAGTCCGTGACGCCAAATGCTGGCAACAAAAGATTGACCGTCTCGGGGGTGATAAACGCAACGGTGCCGTCAAGGCCAAAGGACACAAGACCTATCGGGCAGACATAGAGGAACTGCAAAAGTTCCTGCACATCCCTCGAGGGAAGCAAGGGTACGTCGCCCATCACCGATTGACGACGGCTACATACCGACGATCAGAATCGGGTTGGGCCATCAACCGCAGTCGCACCGGCGTCGGCATCATCCGGAAGGTGAACACGTAGTCCAAGAAGTCGTCCAAGGACGGCTCATCGAGAAAGCGTTGCGCCACGAGGTAGTTATTCATGCACGGCCCGACGGATTCGAAGAAATGACGGCCAACAACCTGATCGCAAGCAAGCCCGGCCCGGGCGGCTTCGAACGCGTTGAACGAAACGACAACACCGGATCGATCCATCACGATCAATCCGAACGGTAGATCGTCGAAGTGCTCCACTGGCATCGCGTCCAGCAGGTTTCGCAGGTCGACCGCGTCAAAGGAGACGTTCATAGCTAGTCCCTGGATCGGCACGGGCGGCAGCCTAGCGTGCGTGTTCCGGAGCCGGTAGCGCCCTCCGTTTCCCCCGCGATCGGCACAAGGCACCATGCCGGTTCGGCGAGGACCACTGTGATCCCTAACGGATCATTTAGGGCTGGCCGACGTTGAGAGCGATCTTGCCTCGTGCCCGACCTGACTCGCTCAACAGATGCGCCCGGCCGACATCTGCCAGGCCAAACTCGGCGCCAACGATGGGGCGCAGTTCTCCGCGCTCGATCAGGTCAGTCAAACCGTCGAGTGCGGCCACGTTTGGACCGATATACACGAATGCACTTCGCACCCCATGCAGTCTGGCTGTCTCCTCCGACGGTTTGAATCCGAAGCCGTTGGCCTTCGGAGACTTCGCCAACGGTGACCATTGCTTCCCATGCGGTTATGCCTGCGAGAGGTAGAACACCGGCCTCGATATGCGAGATGGTTGTGGGCTTGACGGCCACTTCGCTCGCACGTACCGCAATGAGTTCTGCGTACGTTCCGGGGCGAGCGATGTCGGGGCGCGCATAGACGCTGTCACCGATAGCGAACGTCGAAACCGATTTCCCGGTGGCTTGCACCACACCGGACACATCCCAACCGAGAATTGCAGGCATGCGAAGCGCAACCATCTCTTTCATGTGTCCGGCACGGATCTTCCAATCGACTGGATTCACCGACGAGCCAACCACTCGAATGAGTACGTCGTCGTCGTTCATGATCGGCTCGTCGATGTCGACGTAGCGAAGCACGTTCGAATCGCCGTACTGCTGAATCTGCACTGCCTTCATACTGGTCTCCATCAATTGGTTGCTACTTCTTCTCCAGCAGTGCGCAGGACTAAACAGCGCAACGTTTTTCGAAGACTTCGACGACCGCAATCTGGACTGCGGCAGACGGGCGCGCCCAACGGAACGGCGAATCGCTCAACCATTGGAGCAACGTGCTCACTTCCGAGCTCGTCGCACTTTTCGATCCGGTCGAGATCTGGTTGTTCGGTTCCGTCGCGCGTGGCGACGACGGCATCGACAGCGACCTCGACATCATGATCGTCCTCGACCACTACAACACCGCCGACGCCATCGACCTGAAACACCGAGCGATTGTGTCCACCAAAACCCCAGCCCCGTTCGACGTGACGTTCTCAGACCCAGAACGGACACGCAAAGCCATCGACAAATCGCCGTGACACGGGTTACACTTATTTCAGATATATCGTGGAGGTCGTGGTCATGACGAGAACAAGCCTGCTAGCGGACGCCGTACGCATCGAAGCGTCAGCCGATGAACGAGCGTCAGCCACCCTTCTCGTTGATGCGATCGGCGCGCCTACCGCGCAGGTCTTCTCGCTCCTACTGGACGACGGAACTGCAGTTCCCTTGTCTCCTGGCCTGATCAACCTGTTGCGGACCTCCGTAGGCGAACTCGCCGGAGGCCACGCCGTGACCGTGCTGCCGTCCGAAACTGAACTCACGCCGGCCGAAACTGCCGAGCTTCTCGGACTCTCGCGACCGTTCGTCGTGCGGTTGCTCGACGGCGGCGAAATCCCGTCGCACCACCTGCCAAACAGCCGACATCGCCGGATCAAGCTCTCCGACGTTCTCGCATTCCAAGCGCAACGCGACCGCCGCCGCGCTGGCCGGCAGCGGCTCAACGACATCGTTGAAGCCGCCGGACTCCCCTACTGACGGCGACCGCTCGTGAATCGAGTCTTCGTCGACACAAACGTCCTCTTCCCGTTCTCCGTCATGGACCTCCTTCTCGGGTTGAGCGAGGACGGCCTACAGCCGAGTACGAGCACCTGATCGCCGACATGCCGGGAAACGATCCGGATGATCACCATCACATGGCGGCGGCCATCGCCGGCCACGCAACTGTCCTGATCACCGACAACCTCAAGGACTTCCCCGCCGACCCCCTCGCTCGGTTGGGCCTTCGCGTGTTGCGGCCCGACGCCTACCCTTGCGAGCTACTTGGTGATCTGCCAGATCAGGTCACGAGCACTATCGAGCGAATCGCCGCCGAGAAACGGAACCCGCCCAGATCCACGGCCGACGTCCTCGACGCGCTTCAGAACGCGGGGCTCAACGCTTTCACCCAACTGGCACGTCGCCGACTCGAACCTCCATCGGGCACCTGAGCCGAACGTGCCTTGGAACTGACTCCGTGGTTCTCCCACCAGCCCGGACGTCCGAAAGACGAGTTCGGCGGCCTGGTTAGGGGCCGCCGAACTCTTTACTCTGGAGCGGATGACGAGATTCGAACTCGCGACCCTCACCTTGGCAAGGCCATGGAACCGGTCCCTGAGATCTGTGACGTCCATTTGCCCGGGTTTCTGGTCCGCCGAAGTCCGTACAATCCGCAGAGTTCCCCCCGTTT
>JANNZM010000026.1:0-27926 GCA_031410595.1 Actinomycetes bacterium
GCTCGGCCGACTTTGCAGGTGCGCACCAACGAGGTTAACTGGGGTTGCCGGGGAGCAGAGGTCTGAGGTTGAGGGCTGGGCGGCGAGCGTCAGGTGAGCGTTGTGACGCTCTGTTCTGTCGGGTGGCGACCGGCGTGGTGGCCGTCTCGGTCTCCCTGACAGCCAGCCTTTCAAGGATGAGAGGCGCACCTCCTTTTCGAGTGGGCGCTTGAGCCGCGGCTGATGTCGCTGTGGCCGACGTCGATGGGTCCGCCATCTCTGCTGCCGGGTCTCACCCCACCACGAGTGTCCGACGAAGAGACGCGTCTGCGCGTGTTCTTGGGCGAGTTCTCAACCCGACGACCCCGTTGAGAGACCTCTGGTCAATCGGTGAGTTCGTACACCGACGGCAGGTCGAGCGCGGATCGACACACTGCGCCCACGCTTGCAGAATCGGATGTATCTCCGACCGGAGTGTGCGCTCTGTACTCCGACGGACGAACGAAACCGACGGGCCTACGACGTCCGTGCGCTGAGCGAACACAGTCCACCCAAATGAGGAGAACAGAGCAATGCCACACCATCTCGACCATCTCGGCATCGTGCCGATCGACAAACTGCAGTTTCTCTGGGAAGAGTGCCGGCCGAACATTCTTGTCGTTACCGACGGTCTCAACTATCACGCAAACGACGGCTTCGGACTAACAAGGTTTGTGGATCGTCTGCGCGCCACCCCGGTCGACGGGATGTTGCCGAAGGTGACCACTGCGTCTTTGGGCGCGTCCACCGGGGCCGACCTCGAATCGTTCAACTTCACAACCGCAAACAACGGTCTCACGATCGGCCGCTACGACGTGGTGTTTCTCTTTGGTGTCGCGGGAGAAACGGTGCCCACGCAGGCAGGTTCGGTTGATGCGATCAAGCGTTTCATGCAGGCCGGAGGTGGGGTGTTTGCCACCGGCGACCACGAAGATCTCGGCGCGTCGATGTGTAGCTCGATTCCGCGCGTCCGCAAGATGCGATACTGGCTCAAAGCCGAAACACCGAACGTCGCGAACCAGAATCGATTGAGTACGAACCTATCGGGTGCCGACCCGATCTTCACCTTCAATGACCAGTCCGACGAGTTTCCACAACGTCTGTATGCCAACTACAACGGCGTCAACCAAGGCCCACTTGTGATCTGGCCGTTCCCGTTCCCGCCGAGCAGGGTGCAGAGCGCTCACCCGCTGGTGAGGCTGGGCGGCGGTGCGGTGCTCGACGTGTTTCCCGACCATCCGCACGAAGGGGAATGCCGCATCCCGCCCGATAGCTCCGGCACATTCAACCTCGACGGTGGTTCGATCCAGGAGTGGCCGGGCGGTCCGTTCTTCTGGGGAAACCCCTTCCCGGTCGAAGTCGCGAAGACCATGTCGTTCGGCAACGGCTTTGACTTCGGACCGACCGGACCGAAATCAGCGGTGACGCCACGCGGGTTCATCGCGATCGCTGCGTACGACGGGCACTTCGCCAACGTCGGACGGGTGGCGACCGACGCAACGTGGCACCATTTCATCAACATCAACCTCGACGGGACCGGATCAAGCGGGCGCACCGCGCTGATGCCCGGTGGCGTTGCGTCCCCTGACCTAATCAAGATCGAGCAGTACTACTCGAACCTCATGACGTGGCTCATGCCGGTCAATAAACGCCAGTGTCTGCGAATCTTGCGCGTCATCTCCGAGTTGAAGTTGTACCCGTTGTTTGAAGAGATCCGCATCCCGCAACTCGACACCGCGAAAGTCGACGAGCTCATCGCCCTCGGACAACAGTTTGCGTTCGTGCTGGATCAACGGGAGACAGGCGCCGAGGGCCGCGAGTTCGCGATGCAGACGCTCACCGGAACACTCTCGAATCGGGCCAAGGTGCTCGACCAACTCGGCCCTGATGACCTGTCGGGTGCGCTTGCTGACCTTGCGTTTGCGGGTCTCGGCGCTGTCGTGTCATCGGTGGTTGAGTCGGTGCTCGACGCGATCAAGATGGCAAAGTCCGACAAGGATCTCGTCATCAAACACAACGCGTTACTCAAGACGAGCAGCGAGCGTGCGGTGAAGGTGGTCGCTGCCGCGATCGAGCGCCGCCGAGAGCAGCTCCAGTCGGAGGAGAAGGTTCTCGCCGCGCTCGCCTGAGCCGACCTCGCCTCGCCAGTCCTCAAACACGGCGGCTATGAAGGCGTCGGTGGCGCGCTCATTCGTCGCCAACACCCTCTCGACGTCGTCGCTACGTATGTCTCATTTGGCTGGGTACTCGATAGAGAAATGGTCTGGCCTCGCCAAGCGATTGGGTGTGTGGTTACTCCCGTTTATCACTTGGTCGCCTAGACGACCTATGTGATGAATGGCGAGCCGGCAGGCTCGAGCGGCTCCGCAGGTTCAGTCATGGCCACGGGCACCCTGTGAGGTCCTACCCGCCGAGCGCTCACCACCATCTTGACTATCTGACGACTGCGTCAAGTTTGTGGTGCGCGAGCGCAAGCAGCCAGGTACGGTACGAACAACGACATCTTGCTCACAGGGACGAACAACATGACAACGTGGTACGAGCAGTATTTAGCGAGCTGGGAAACGCTCGATGTCGACAAGGTTCTCGACTTCTTCGCGGAGGACTGCGTCTACGAGGACACCACGATCGGGCACGGCGCCGAAGGTAAGCGTCGACTTCGGCGATTTGTCGAGGCGTCGTTCGCCAACGTGCCGGACGCCAAGTTTGAGTTCGTTCGCGGCCACGACAACGGTGAGGCCTACGCCATCGAATGGGTGATGCAGCCAATGAACGTGCGTGGCGTCTCCGTCGGGCAACTTCGCGACGGCAAGATCACCGTCAACCGCGACTACTGGAACGGTGCCAAATACGCCGTGCCGAATGTCTGACCTCACCCGCTCAATGGCCGGCACCGATGCGTTGTTGGCGGCCGTGCTCGGGCCAAAGCCTGAGCTGCTCACCGCATTGACCGACGTTCACCTTGCGGCACGCGCTGCGGTCGACGCTGAGTTACTCGATGTCTGCGAGGCGCGTATCGCGACGCTGCTCGGTATGGATGCCATCGAGCCGAGTGGGAAACCCACCGATGCACAGCTGGCGTGTTTGGCCTTCACCGATCAGTTCGTGATTGATGTATCGGCCATGACCGACGAACTGGTCGCCGCCGTCGCCGCCAAATTGGGTGCCGACGGGTTGGTGAACTTCGTCAACGCGTTGCTCGTTGTCGAGCAACGACTACGGGCGCAACTGATGTTTGGTCGTCTCGTACCGGAGTTGGTGTCATGACCGTCGTGTCGCGGGTACCGGCTGGTGCCAGAGTCGACAATGATCTGCGCGCCACGCTCGCTCACTGGCAGACGCTCGTGCTTGCCCTCGATGACGTCGACGCCATGACCACCGAAGTCGTGCGGCTACGAGCGGCCAAGCATCACGATTGCCACACTTGACTCTCTATCCGCCGAACGGTCGTTCGGCAGGATGCACACGACGGCCCCGCCGCCGAACACGCGCTCGACCCCACCGCGGCCGGCTTGGCCGAGCCGCACCAACTGGCCGTTGCGCTGGCCGATGCCGTCATGACCAGACCCGGTGATATAGACGACGCCGCGGTGGCTGCGCTGCAGGCGCACTACTCCGCCGACCAACTCGTCGAACTTACCCTGAAGGTCTTGAAGTTCAACGTGCAAAAAGTGATGGTCGCCCTCGGTACCCATAGCTGGATCGGGCCCGACCAGATCAACACCGTCCGCTGGAATCAGGACGGCACCTACGTCGTCGCCGAGGCGTAACCCAGCCAGCCTCTGCCCACGTTGCCCCGTTAAAAGTTGGTGCCGCCGTCGATGTTGAGCAGGGTGCCCGTCATGTAGGAGGCGACAGGCGAGAGGAGGAACGCAATAAGCGCGCCGACTTCGGCGGGCTTGCCCGGGCGCCGAAGGGCGATGTCGAGGCCCCAGTCTTCAACCATGACCCGTTCGAGCGCTTCCTCGTAGGGATAGCCCTTGGCTTCGGACACTTGCGTGCGGATAGCGGTCAGCGCAGACGTTTCGATGGCCCCGGGGGCGACGCAGTTGGCTCGCACACCCTTGGGGCCGTACGCCTTGGCGATGCCCTTGGTGAAGGTGGCGACGGCACTCTTCATTGAGGCATACGGCAGGCGGGCGATATCAGGGGCTCGAATGGAATAGGCGGCGGTCGTCACGATGGAACCGCGGGAGGTGACCAGATGCGGAAGGGCTGCTTCGACGACGCGGGTGGTGCCGAGCATGACGTCACGAAACACTTCGATCCAGCGGTCGTCGGAGATCTCGATGGGCTGGTGGCCGATGAGGCCGGTGGTGATCGCAACGCCATCGAGACCGCCGACCAAATCGACCGCCGCCGCGACTGCAGAAGCGGCCCCGCCTTCGGCACTGACGTCGAACGCGATCCCGTGAGCCTGCGATGCACCGGCGGCCCGAATCTCGACGGCCGCGGCGGCGGCTCGGTCGGCGTCACGGCCGACGACCACGACCGCCGCACCCTCTGCAGCAAGCGCGAGCGCAGCAGCGAGACCCATACCGCCCGTACCGCCGGCGACGAGAAACGCCTTGTCCTTGATACCGAGATCCATGGAAACCCCCTGAGAGCGAGCCGAATCTGACAGAAGTGTCAGACTGTACTCATGCTTGCTACCGACCGGACGACCGACGGGCCGACCGAGCGGTGGACAACTCGCAGCGGTGTCCGAATCCGCTTCCTCGACAACTCCCCCGGCACCTCCGTCGGGCTGCCGATTCTGCTGTCTCCCGGTGTCACCGACTTCGCGGGCGAGTACGCCGAAGTCCTCACCCATCTGCTACCCCGCCGGGCTGTGGTGGTCGAGGTACGAGGCCGGGGTGAGAGCGACGCACCGGCCACCGGCTATGCCGCGGCCGATCACGCCGATGATCTCGCCGCGGCCTTGGAAGAGGCGGGCATCGATCGATTTCATCTGATGACGTTCTCCCGTGGCACGACGTGGGGGCTTGACTTGGTGCTTCGTGACCCGGCCCGAGTGGCAACCGTTTCGATCGGCGAATATTGGACCGGCGAACACGCACTTGAGGCCCACATCGCCGACACGCTGATGGCGACCCGTTTCCGCGGGCGCCCGATGATCGACCGAGTGCAACCACACGTGCTGAGCGAGATGTTTCGGGTCTCGCAAACCCGCGACCTCTGTGACGATCTTGCCGCCACCGGTCTGCCGGTATTGATGGCGACGGGCACCTCAGCGGAGGGTCGTATGTTGAACGACGACACGCTGGCCGAGTACGGCCGTCGCATTCCTGGGCTGGAGACGGTCATCATCGACGGCGCAGGTCACGACCTGTTCCGACCTAACCGCCACGCCTATCCATCCGCTGTTCGTGACTTTATTGCCCGACGAGCGCCCGGCACTTGACGAAAGGCTCCCAAGCCCAATGACTGCACCGCTCTCTGATGCCGACAAAATGGCACTGGCTGCGGCCTATTCCCGCGCCAGCGCCACCAACAACGCCGACGCGCTTCGGGCCCTGAGCGCCCCGAACGCGGTGACGTGGCACAACTTTGACGAGGTACAGGTAACGACCGAGCAAACGATACGAACGATCGCCTGGTTGCACCGCACGGTCAGCGATCTGCACTGGATCGATGTCTCGGTGCAGGCAACGGCCACGGGCTGGATATCGCAGAGCATCCTGGCCGGAACGGCACCCGGTGGAGCACTCCGGGCCCATTCCTGCGTGGTCGTCACCCTCAACGATCACGGCAAGATCGTCCGCACCGAGGAATACCTCGATCCAGCCCAACTCGCGGTCCTCAGCCGTCCGAAGGCAATGCCGACCGCAGGAGAAACGACGACGACGTCATGACCGACGAGGTACTACAAATCGAGCGTCACGGTGCGGTGGCGCTCATACGTCTCAACCGTCCCGCATCTCGCAACGCGGTCGACGTCGGACTCGCCGCAGCTCTGGTCGCAGCCATTGCCACCGGCCAGGACGCAAGGTGCATCGTGATCACCGGCTCTGACCCGGCCTTTTGCGCCGGGCTCGACCTGCGAAACCTGGGCACCGACAGCCTCGCCGCACTGCCACCGTTCATCAAGGCGGTGGCGGATTCACGGGTGCCAACCATCGCTGCAGTCAATGGTGCGGCCGTCACCGGCGGGTTCGAGATCGCGCTGGCCTGCGACTTTATCGTCGCCTCGGATCACGCCAGGTTTGCCGACACTCACCTACGGGTCGGCGTGTACCCGGGGCCGGTGCTGATCGATCTGCCACGACGAGTCGGTATGGCGAAGGCTCGGGAAATGTCGATGACCGGCAACTTTGTCGATGCGGAAACGGCGTTGCGTATCGGCCTCGCCAACCACGTGGTGGCTCACGACGACCTGTTGCCGGTCGCCTTGAAACTGGCCGCCGATATCGCCGAGCAAGACCCGGTCATGATCGCGACCATGCGTCGGGATTGGGACGAGACCGGCACGATGGCCAGACTCGATGCCTACCGTCGCCACTTCGAAATCGCGACCGAAGCCGGGTTCGCCGGCGTTGGCAGCCAAACCCTTCGCGACAATATGGCCGCCGTTGTCGACCGGGCCAAGCTGCAGTAGTCGCCGCACAGACCCCGCTCAGGCGTGACCGCGGGAGAAGAGGTTGAGGTGATGATGGGCGAGGTCGGCCAGATCAAGCACACGCTGGTTGAGGTGGACGAAATCCACGTCGCCGCTAGTCATCTGGGCCGTTTCGTAGCGGCGCTTTACCCCCTCGGCCAACACCGCCACGCGCCAATGCTGGAAGGCTCGGTAGTACTCGATGTCGGAGACGTCGAACCCCGTTCGATGCGCGTATCGCTCGATCACATCGGCCCGCGAGCCGTACTGGCCGGTGACCGTCGGAGGTACCTCCATGAACACGATGGGCGCGGGGTCATCCGGCTCGTACCAGTTGTTCAGCAGGAAACCCAGATCGGCCAGGACATCACCCAGTGACCACAGCTCCCAATCCAACACCGCCGCCAACTGACCCGATCCACTCAGCATAACGTTGCCGATTCGATAGTCGCCGTGCACGATGCCGGTGCAACGCTGAGGTGGGGTCAACGCCACCAATCGGGCGGCAACATCGGTGAGCAGCGGCAGCTCACGCGTGGCGTTCTGCTCCCAGAGGCCGCTGAATCGGGCCAACTGCCGGGCTAAGAATCCTTCGCGTCTCCCCGTCGCTCCGAGACCGACGACATCGATGTCTACACGGTGCAGGTCGGCCAGTACGTCGGGCAGCTGTTCGCCGGCGAGATGTCGAGCTGCGACGTCCGGAAGGTAGCGGTCGGCGGCGGCTTCGTTGTCGATCACGCCACCGGGCACCCGGGACATCACAAAGAAGGAGGAGCCGGTGACGGTGTCGTCCTCGCACACTGCCAGGGCTCGTGGCACCGATACGTTCGAGTCGCCCAGCGCCTGGATCACTCGGTACTCGCGCGCCATATTGTGCGCACCTCCGCCCGAGCGACCAAGCGGCCCCCGCCGCACTACGAACTCCTGCCCGACGGCGTCGGTGGCACCGTAGGTGAGGTTGGAATGTCCACCAGCGATCAACGAGAACTGCACCGGCGTGACCAGGCCCTCAACAGCGTCGGCCATCCATGCTTCAACGGCAGCAGGCGCGAGGCCGGGCGGTGAGGTCGGATCAGTCATACAGACCGACCGGCACGCCGTCTTCGATCAGGTCGTGATATTCGAGATGCCCCGATCCCGTGCGCCCGTCCTCGAAGGTCCACTCCGCCGGATGCTTCACGATCCGCAGGGTCGCCTCGACCCCAACGTCATTTCGCTGACGGTGCCGTAGTGGCAGGTAGTTCTCAGGTCTGCCGACGGCGCTCCAGGTCACGCCGCCCGCCCGTACCGTCACCTCCACATGATCAAGTTGGTAGTGGGGAGCGCCTGCGTAGTGGTTCACCATGTCGAACCCATCAACTACTCGAAAGTCGCCATCGATAAGAACGAAACCGCTTCGGGTCTGCGCAGTCGGGCCAACAGCCCGCGTCAGCATGAACCCGCTGTCGTCATCGATACACGCCGTGAGCCAGCGCAGATAGATTTTGGCGTGCCAATTCCGTGGCCCCCACGAGTGGTCCTTCCCGCCGCGGCCGTCCACTTCGTAGGTTTCCGAGCCGACGGCGATTGTGCCCTGCACTCGGGTCATGTGCTGGTAGTGGAAGGCGGCCTGGCCCGGCAGAAATACCATGAGGTGCTGATCCTGGTCCTGGCCCATCGTGGCGCCAAGGCCAGCGGTGGTGCAGCGCAGATCGATGGCAACCTCGGCGGTGGGGCTGGTACTGAACGCCTTCTTCGGGTCGGTCAACAGCCACGGATCGGCGAACAGTGACATCGTGCCGTGGTAGCCCACCGTGTTCGACCGCCACGGCTCGGTGATGTCCCACACTTGACCGCCGGCCTCCAGCGTGTTGGCACCAATTTCGGCACGATCAAAGGCAAACGCCACTCGACCGTCGGGCAGAAACACGCAGGCTGACATCTCGGCATAGTGCGCGTTGGGGCGAGCCCCGATGCGGAACCAGCCGCCAACTTGGCGGTCCGCATCCCAGAAGTCGATGTACCGACTTTCATTCCAGTTGATTTCCCCGCCAGGCTGATGCATTCCCTCGTCGTCTTTGGTTAGCCGAATTCCCATACTGGCTCCTTATCGTTCGTTGCCTAGCGCAGGTACCCGTGGCACGGCCGCGGAGCTGATGAGGTGTCGCCCGATCTCGTCGGTGAGGTGCGCCGAGGTACCGAGCAGCGAGTCGAGGAGTTGCCCTCGCCGGATCCAACGGTGGAACCCGTGCTCGGTCGTGAAGGCAATGCCGCCGTGGACCTGATGGCAGTGGGTGGAGGCCAGCTGATGGGCACGACCAGCGAGGCATTTCGCGGCCATCGCCGTCACCGGGTCTGGATGTTGCCAGGCAGCAGCCACCCCCGAACGAGCCGCTGTGATCGCGACGTGTACGTCAGCGAGCTGATGCTTTACCGCCTGGAATGAACCAATAGCCCGCCCGTACTGGTGACGTTGCAGCACGTACGCCACCGTGTTGGCCAACATCTGCCCGGCACCACCCACCAATTCGCCGGCAAGCGCTCGCCGACCCCCGGCAATGGCTGCGGCACGGGCTGCTTCATCACCGACGACCTCGATGTCAGACGACGGCACGACTCCGTTGGCTCGATGAAGGCCAAGCCCCGCGTCACCCCCCGCCACGGGCGCGAACGTCAGACCTCCGGCGGGCACCATGAGAAGCCCGGTGAGCGCAGTGACTACAAAGCGGTCAGCCCGCCCATACCCGGCGAGGACCATCCCGTCCACAGCCCAGCCGTCGGCAACCCCATGCGCCGACATTGGCTCACCACCGCGAAGTGGGGGAAGCACGACGGCCACCGTCGGATCGATGTCCAAGTCGGCAGCGTGCAGCATCGCCACGTCAACGACTGGGCTGGCCAGAAGCGCGGAGCCCTGTTCTTCGGCCAAGACGCCGATGGCGACCGCGGGGTCGGCAACCAACAGTTCCACCCAGCCCGACGAAACGAGTGCCGCCGTCAGGTCTGCGGCCTCCGACCTGTGGAGCACGTGACGCAACGAGGCCCGGACCAGCGCCAGTTCATCTCGATCGATCATCATCGCACCCTCGGCAGACCAAGCAGTCGCTCGGCCACAAGATCGCGTTGTACTTCGGCCGCGCCTCCATAGATCGTGGTGATGCGGGAATAGGCCCAACGCCGCCGCCACAACACCGCCTCATCGGTGTCGTCCAGTTCCAGCGCCGGCCAAAGGAGCTGGCGGGCCACGTCGGCAATTTTCCGCTCGGCAGCGCTCATGAGGAGCTTGTCCACTGAAATCTCGGGGCCAAGATCGGTGCCACCGGCGAGGGTCATGAGTGTCGGCGCGGCCTGAGATCGCAGGGCAAACAGGGACAGGTAGGCCTCACCTACGAGGGACACCGCATTCGTAGGCAGGGTCGGATGCGCAACCAGGCTTTGCAGCTGACCGTGCAGGTCGGCCTGACGCTCCCAGGCGTACGCGCCGCGCTCAAATTGCAGCAGGTACATCACCACGCTCCATCCGCCGCCCAGCGGCCCGATCAGGTGGGTCGTCGGCACGAACACCCCGTCCAAGAAGATCTCGGCAGTCTCGGCCCGACCACTTTCGCAGCGGGTCGGCACAACCGAAACCCCGGCCGCGTGCATGTCTACCCAGAACATGGTGAGACCTCGGTAACCGCTGCCGGGCTCCCCCGTGCGGGCCAGCAGGCAGCACCATTGCGCCACCTGACCATTGCTGCTCCACATCTTCTGGCCGGTTATCACGAAGCCGCCTTCGACCTCGACGGCGCGTGTGCGCAACGAGCCGAGATCGCTCCCGGCGTCGGGCTCCGAGAAACCCTGACACCACACCTCGTCACCGCGGGCACTGGCGGCCACGTGCGTGATTGCCAGGTGCGGTGCGTAGCGAATCAGCATGGGGGCGATGATCTCCACCGGACCATAGAAAGCGGGCACCGCGTACCCCTCCGTAGCCAAGGCATCCATCACGACTGCCCGGTGTGCCGTCGAACCACCAAGACCGCCCACGTCTACCGGCCACCCCAGCCGCATCCAACCGCCATCCCACAGCCGCTGCATGATCGGCCGATCAGCCAGAAGTGCCTCAGGCAGATCGCCGAGGCATTCGGAGCGGTGCACCGATAGCTCCGCGTCGTGGGCGGCCAGCCAGGCGCGAAACGCCAGAGCCGTCTGCTCCAGGAACGCTGACGGGTCGGGTTGCTGGTCAGTCGCTCGTAGTTCGCGCCGCATCACTTTGCCGCTGGCATTTCGCGGCAGCTCGGCGGCGAACTCAACGACGGCGGGGATTTTGAAACGCGCGATCCGGTCCCGCACGTACTGCTGCAGTTCGGCAATCGGCGGTGGCTCGTCGGAGTCTTCGGGCACGACAACAGCTTTCACGATCTCACCCCACCGTCGGTCGGGGATGCCCACTACCGCTACTTCCCGAATGCCGGGATGCCCGATCAGTGACTGCTCGACCTCAACGGGATAAATGTTCTCTCCGCCGCGGATGATGCGATCGTTGGTCCGGCCATGGAGGGTGATGAAGCCGTCGTCGTCCACTCGCCCGAAGTCGCCGGTACGCCGCCACCCGTCGGCATCGGCAGCGAACGTGTGCGGGGATCGGATGGCCAGCTCACCTATGCCATTGCCGTCGGGATTTTCCACCCGCAGTTCGGCGCCCGGCACCACGCGGCCGACCGTTCGCAGAAGGTCAAGCCGACCATCGAGGGCCAAGAGATGATCTTGGTGGCTAAGACACGAGATGGGACTCACCTCGGTCTGCCCGAAGATCTGCACGAATTGGGTGTCGGGCAGTGCCCGAAGTGCTGCCGCAAGCGTGTCGGGATGAATCGGGGCCGCGCCGTATTGCAGAAACCTCGGATGCGCGTCGGCAAGTGCGTCGGCTTCAAGCAACATGTCGATCATGGTCGGTACCAACAGCCCGCACGTCATGCCCAGCCGTCCGGCTTCGCGCCATTTGTCGATGCTGAACCAGTCCTGCGGGATGACGGCGGCGCCCAGGCCCAGGACCGTATAGGTCATGGTGATACCGGCAGTGTGGGCAAAGGGGGACGCCGAGCAGTAGCGGTCGGCAGCACCGAGAGGCAGCGTGGCCGAGTAGACGCCGACGCGTGCCACCAGCTGGCGGTGACTCGGGATGATCGCCTTCGGCGCACCGGTCGTGCCCGAGGTGTGGATGACCAGCGCGGGCGAGTCTTCATCCACGTCGATGCACATGATCGGGCCGACCGGCAGGGCGCCCGGCACCGCCACCGTTGCGGCTGCCAAGGAGGCAGCCTGGCAGGCAAGATCGGCCAACCGTTCCTCGGCGATGACCACGCGCGCATCAAGGCCCCTCAACGCGACAGCCAGATCGGCGGCGGGCATCTTCGTGCCGAGCGGCGCGGGTATCCGTCCCGACAGCGTGGCACCAACCGCCAGGGCGATGGCCTCGGCCGATTCATCCATGAGCAGCGGAACAAAGGAGCCTCGCTCGAAACCCAAGCCGTCAAGCCAGGCAGCCGCGCCGCCGGCACGCCTGGCCAACTCGTCGCCGGTCCAGGTGAAGTCGGCCGTCACAATGGCCGGGCGGTCCGAGCCGACCCATCGATCGCGGAAGAGTTGGTTCCAGGTCATCAGGCGTGCAAGATCTGGCCACCGTCGACATGCAACGTCTGGCCGGTCACGAAATCCGAATCAGACGATGCCATAAACACGGCTACCGGGCCGATATCTCGATCGACGTCGCCCATTCGACGCAGCGGAATGGCCTTCACCAGCTTGTCCTCGATGCCGGGCCGTTGCTCAAAGAAGTCCTTGGCCGAGTCGGTGATGATGGTAGGCACCAGCACGTTCACACAGATGCCGTACCGTCCCCATTCGGCGGCACCGGTGCGAGTGAGGGAGCGAATTGCCTCCTTGGCGGCGTTGTACGCAGCAGTGCCGGGCATGGCGCCCACACCGTTGCCCGAACCGAAGTTGATGATCTTTCCGCCTCGTTCTCGCATGTTCGGAAACACCGCCTGCATGCCGTAGAGCGTACCTTTCAGACCGGTCTGGAACGTGTGGTCCCACACGTCCTCCGGATGATCCTCCAACCGAATAAAGCCGGGCGACCCCGTCGGTTGCGCTGCGGTTCCGAACCCCTGCGCGTTGTTCACCAGCACATCGACCTGGCCGAATCGCTCGACCGTTCGGGCCACCATCTTGTTCACCTGCGCCCGATCCCCGACGTCGCACGTCAACGCCATCGCCGTGCCCCCGGCGCTCGTGATGACGGCGACGAGTTCTTCAACCGGTCCCGCCGAGCGCGAGCTGGCCACCACCGTGGCGCCCTCGGCCGCGTAGGCCAAGGCGATGGCGCGCCCGATCCCCCGGCCGGCACCGGTGATGATGGCGACCTTGCCAGCAAGACGTTCCATGACTCTTCTCTCCATCAATCAAAACGGCGTCGGTCCCACCCCCGTGGTATTGCCGATCCTAGTTGACGTGAGCGTCAAGTCAGATGGCGTGCCTTTGGTAGGGTCCATTCGGTTCGACGGGAGAGGCATGTCACAGCACGAAGTCCGGTGGTGTTTTCACACCACGGCCATGGTGGCCGACTACGAACGCACCCGTGACGCGCTGGTACGGCTGGTCGGGCTTCGGGTGCTGGAGGACAGCCGCCTGGAGCACCCCGCGATCGGCCGACGGGGTGGTATGGCCTGGGTTGGGGACAACGTCATCGAGATTGGCGAACCCATCGTGGATGGCGGGGCAGTTGATCGGTTCGTGCATCGGTTCGGCTCCCACATGAGCTCTGTCGCGGTCCAGGTTCGTGACATCGACGCCACAGTCAGCTACCTGGAGAAACATGGGGCATCGGTTGCATCGCGTCCGGAACCCCACATCGTCTTCACCGCGGCAGCGGGCACCGAGGGCATCGTCATCGAATGGTTCGGTGACGAAGAATCACTCGATCCGCGGTTTGGCGCGCCCATTCCACTGGCCATAGTCGCGCCGGTGTTGGACGTAACCCACATGGCTTTCGTCGGGGTCATGGTTCGAGACCCTGCGACTGCGGCCCGGCGGTTCGCGACACTGTTCGGCCGTGAGCTCACCTTCATAGATCGCACGGCCGCCGCTGGCTATCCCCAGGCGGGCGTTTCGATGGGTGACATGACGCTTGCTCTCTACCCCGTCCCCTCCTCCCCCGCCGAGAGCCAAGAGCTGTGGGGCTGGACCTACGAACGACCACAAACGTGCAACCTCGGGCTACGCGTGCCTGACCTTGCGGTGGCTCGCCAGGCGCTTGAGCAGGCTGGCGTCACGCTAACCCGTCACGATGATCGGTCCCTTGTCATCGGCCCCGAAGTTACTGGCGGAGTGGTACTGGTCATTATGGACGAACTCCTCCTCGGCGATCCCCGCAAAGGCATTGGACAGGACAAGACATGAACCTGGATGAGATCAGCGCCCGGCTCAGCATCATGGATCTGACGGCGCGGTACACGCGGGCAGGTGACGCCGGCCGAGCCGCGGACTTGGCGGCGCTGTTCGCACCCGACGGCGTGTTCGAGGTCAGCGGAGGGCGCGCTGTCGGGCCCGCTGAAATCGTGTCGTTGATCGAGGTGATCAAGCTGGACTTCGCAACTGCACCACCCAGCTTCTTCCCGGCGCGCCACACCGTCAGCGGACTGGTCATCGACATGATCGATGACACGCATGCCACCGGCCGCAGCTATTTCGTGCTGGTCGCGGGGTGGGGCGTAGACCATTGGGGCGTGTATCGGGACGAGTACCGACGCTACGGCGACCGGTGGTTTTTTGCGTCCCGCACCGGCACCTTGGAAGGCACCGTCGAACAATCACCCGTACGGTTCCGCCTTTCACCACAATGACCGTCGCCGGGTGACCGAGAGAATCCACAACAGGCGTGGTGTCCATCGGACGCCGGTGATTGCTTGCCAGACGCGCCGAGCGACGTGACCACCGACGCGGTGAGAGGCCCCCGAAAGGGCCTCTCACCTGGTACTTCTCTGGAGCGGATGACGAGATTCGAACTCGCGACCCTCACCTTGGCAATGTGCCTAAAGCCGTCCAGCAAATCCATTTCACCAGGTCAGCGGCTATGCACGGTGTCGAATTGTCCGCCTCGTCCGGCCGAATCCGCAGAGAACGTAGAGCGCTCTACCATCTCAGGTCGGATGGACCAACCCTAAGATCCAGAGCCCTACAGGTGGAGCTCGCCACTATGGTTCGCTTCTGCGAATTTGCCGAGATCGGGTTCGTTTGTTCACCGCCCCGCCATCTCCGATTCACTCAAATCTGATTGACTCATTTAGTGATGAGTAATCTAGTCTATGTGTTCGGGACAGCGGTCGGGAGCCACGTTGCGTAGCTTTATGGATGAGCTATCGGTCGAGAATCGCCAGATCGTGCGTCGGGCTTGCGCGAACCTTGCCAACGAGTTTGTGGGTGTTTGTGGGCCAGAAACCGTCGAGCGGTGTGTCGCTGATTCGCTCAGCCAGCTGACACCGACCGCGACAATCCCGACGTTCCTCCCGTTGCTCGCTGAGCGGTTCGCTCGCGAGCGTCTACGCGCGATGGCCGGGGTGCAATCGGATCGGGGTGGCCCTCCCGGCGTGGTGTTCTTGTGCGCTCACAACGCCAGCCGTTCGCAGATCGCGGCCGCCTGGCTTCGTCATCTGTGCCCCGAGACGGTGATGGTGTGGTCAGCTGGCACGGAACCTGCGGCTCAGGTCAGCGACGTCGTCACTACTGTCCTTGCCGAGGTCGGTATCGACATCACCGGCGAGTTTCCGAAGCCATGGACTGACGAGGTGATCGAGGCGGCCGACGTGATCGTCACGATGGGCTGCGGTGAAGCGTGCCCGATCCTTCCGGGGAAACGGTATGAGGACTGGGTCCTGCTCTACGACATCGGCCAAGGCGTCGAGCACGCTCGTGCGGCCCGCGACGAGATCCGTGGCCGTGTCGAGAAACTCGCCGTGTCGCTCCGTCTCGGTGTGCGATGAACCGGCACAAAGAACAGAAGCCGCCGTCGGCCGACGACCTTGTGTTCCGGGCGGCGATGCACGCGGCGTTGGGTGAACCGGTGCGGTTGGCGATTGTGGATGATCTCGCGGTGAGTGACCGGTCCCCGAAAGAACTCGGTGCCCGGCTGGGGGTGCCGTCGAACCTGTTGGCGCATCATCTTGATGTGCTCGAACAGGTCGGGCTGGTTGCCCGTTTCGCGTCGGCGGGTGACGGGCGCCGCAAATATGTGCGCCTCGTGCGAGAACCGTTGCGTCGCCTGACGCCGGTGTGCCCGCGCCGACCGGTCGGCGAAATGCTGTTCGTGTGCACGGCGAACTCAGCGCGTTCACAGTTGGCGTCAGCGATGTGGTCGGCGCGTACCGGCCTGACATCAACGTCCGCTGGCACCCACCCGGCGCAACGGGTGCACCCAGGCGCGATCGACGCCGCAAGACGCGCCGGCATGGTGCTCGACGATGCCACGCCACGATCCATCACACGCGTTGAGTCTGGCGTGCAGGTCGTGACGGTCTGCGATCAGGCCCATGAAGAACTCACCCCGGCGTCCGATTGGTGGCATTGGTCGATCCCCGACCCTGTCGCGGTCGGCACCAACGATGCGTTCGACACGGTCGTCGCCGACCTCGACGTTCGCATTTCCACAATCCTTACCTCTCACCACGAACAGGCAGACGAATGACCATCCGACTTGGTATCAATGGTTTCGGACGGATGGGCCGCCTCGCAGTCCGTGCCCTCCACCAACACCCCGACCTTCAGCTTGTGCACATCAACGAAACAAAGGGTGGTCCGGCGACCGCCGCGCACCTGCTCGAATTCGACTCGGTCCACGGCCGCTACCAAGGCACCATCACCACCACTGACGATGGTCTCGTGATCGACGGTTCCCCGGTGACCTTCACCGACCATCCCTCGCCGGGTGCGGCGCCCTGGGACGACTACGGCGTCGACCTGGTGATCGAATCGACCGGCAAATTTCGCACCACCGCACTCCTCGACCCCTACTTCGACCGCGGTGTCCGCAAGGTTGTCGTCGCCGCCCCAGTGAAAGACGACTCGGTGTTGAACGTCGTGATGGGCTGCAACGACCATCTCTACGACCCGGCGGTCCATCGGATCGTGACCGCCGCGTCGTGCACCACGAACTGCCTCGCCCCCGTCGTCAAGGTGCTGCACGAGGCGATCGGGATCGAACGCGGCGCGATCACCACCATGCACGATGTCACCAACACCCAAGTCGTCGTCGACGCTCCCCACAAAGACTTACGCCGGGCCCGTTCAGCCCTGAACTCGCTGATCCCCACCTCCACCGGTTCGGCGACCGCGATCACCCTGATCTATCCGGAACTCACCGGGAAACTCAACGGCATCGCCGTACGCGTCCCACTGCTCAACGCCTCACTCACCGACGCGGTGTTCACCATGGCCCGTGACGTCACCGTTGACGAAGTCAACGACCTGTTCCGTGTGGCGGCCGCTTTCGGTCCGCTGGTGGGGATCCTCGGGTTCGAGGACCGCCCGCTCGTCTCGGCCGATTATGTGAATGACACCCGCTCGTCCATCGTTGATGGTCCATCGACGATGGTGATCGACGGGCGCATGCTGAAAGTGCTCGCCTGGTACGACAACGAGTACGGCTACGCGTTCCGGATGGTCGACCTCGCCGCCAAAGTCGCCGCCACCCTCACGGGTGGGAACTGAACCGATGAAACTCCGTAACTACGCCCTGGTGACCGCTGGCTACTGGACGTTCACGCTCACCGACGGTGCCCTGCGGATGCTCGTGCTGTTACATTTCAACGAACTCGGCTACTCGGCAGTATCGATCGCGTTCTTGTTCCTCGCGTATGAGTTCATGGGCATTCTCACCAACCTGCTTGGCGGCTGGGTCGGCGCGCGCCGCGGTCTCAACCGCACCCTCGTCGCCGGGCTCGGCATCCAAATCGTCGCCCTGCTCGCGCTCAGCCTCGAACAACCCGGTTGGAAGAAATGGGCCTCGGTCACCTTCGTGATGGGCATGCAAGCGCTGGCCGGCATCGCCAAGGACCTCACCAAAATGAGCTCGAAGAGCGCGGTGAAGACGGTCGCGGGGACCGGTCACGGTGCCCTGTTCCGCCTCGTCGCCATCCTCACTGGCTCAAAGAACGCGCTCAAAGGCGTCGGGTTCTTCCTCGGTGCCGCGCTCCTCGCCGCAATCGGCTATAACCCGGCCCTGCGGGTGATGGCCGCCGGGCTCGCCGTCGCCGTCATCGTACTGATCGTCTTCTTGAACGAGGACATCGGCAAATCAAAGAAGAAGCCACCATTGCGGTCGGTGCTCTCCAAATCCTCGGCGATCAACCGGCTTGCCGCCGCCCGATTCTTCTTGTTCGGCTCTCGCGACATCTGGTTCGTCGTTGCCCTCCCGGTGTTCCTCGCCGACCGGCTCGGGTGGTCCCACCGAGGTGTCGGCGGGTTCCTCGCCATCTGGATCATCGGTTACGGCATCGTCCAATCCTTCGCCCCGAAACTTCTCACCCGACGAGGCAGCAACGTCGACGAAGTCAGCGCCGCACGACAATGGGGACTCATCCTCGCCGTCGTCTCCGCCTTCATCGCACTCGGTGTCGCCCTAGACATTGCCACTACCGTCGTGATCGTCGGCGGGCTGATTGTGTTCGGGATCGTGTTCGCGATGAACTCCTCGCTCCACTCCTTCCTCGTGCTCGCCTACTCCGACGACGACGACGTCGCCCTCGACGTCGGCTTCTACTACTCCGCCAACGCCGCCGGACGTTTCGTCGGCACCCTCCTATCCGGCGTCCTCTACCTGTGGGGCGGACTCCCCGCTGCGCTCTGGGGCTCAACCACGTTCGTCGCCATCACCTGGCTCCTCACGCTGCGCCTCCCCCCAATCCCCGACAACATCAACATCTCACTCGCCACCGTCGACGCCGGGGACTGAGCCGAAAAGCCATAGGCCCCGAGGTCGTACGGACTTGCGAGGCGATGCGACGAGCCGCCGGGGTCCACGAAAGGTTCGCCGTAGGTGACCCGGAATGACGGCTCCACCTCGCCCGCACCCGGTCGTGGCTGATGTTCCGCGGTGCGTCGCTGTCACACGAGAGACTCAGTGCGGCCGCGTCCCGCCGGTCAGGAGTGTTGCGAGGGCGATGGCCATCGCCGTGGCGAGATAGGTGAACGCCCAGGTAGGGCTGAGCGCTGTCCATAGGATGCCGGCGATGAGGCTGGCGGCGAGGTTCCCAAAGCTTTGGGTGGCGGCGAGCAGACCGAACGCCGAGCCCCGTATTGCGGCTGGTGCGTGGGTGGCGACGGCGGCGTGTTCGGCCGTTTCGACGCATCCGATGCCGATCCCGGCGAGCATGAACCACAGCAGCAGTACAGCCCAGTTGGTGGTGTCGTGGGTGAAACCGGCGTACGCGACGCCGAACGCGGCGACACCGGTGATGAGGACTCGGGCCGGGCCGGTGCGGTCGCTGTACCTACCGGCGGCGAGGCTCGCCAGTGTGGCTGCGATGTTGTAGGTGACGTATAAGGCGAGGGCGATCGTCGTCGCCCGGGTCTTGCCGTGGCGCGACTGCAACAGTTGGGTGGCCCGCAGGATCAACAAGGTCGCAGCGCAGTTCCCGAACTCGAACGCCCCAATCCCAGCGAACAAGGGTCGCAGCCGGCCGGTGAGGACCGGACGGATCTGGAACCGCAACGCCCGTTTGGGCTGCGGGGTTGGTTTGGGGGTATGACCGATGGCGTAGAGAATCGCCACGGTCGCCAGCAGGCCGGGAATAACGGACACGGCGATGGCCCAACGGGTGCCGATCGTGGCGACAAGCCCGATCGCGGCGAGCGGCCCGAGGATCGCGCCGAGGTTATCCATCGCCCGCTCGAATCCGTATGCCCTGCCGTACGCGTCGGCGGGAACGACGTCGGCGAGCAGCGCGTTGCGGGCCGGTACGCGCAGCCCGCGGGCCGTCCATGCCCCGGCGCGGAGCAGCCCGATCTGCCATGCGGCGGTGGCCGGCGCGATCGCCGCGGACAACACCGCGGTCGCGGTGTACCCGCCGACTGCAAGAGTGCGGCGGCGTTGTGGTTCGTCGGCCAGCGCACCACCACCGAACCGGGCGATACCGGCGAGTGCGTCGCTGATTCCCTCGATCGCCCCCAACGCCGATGCTGGCGCGCCGATTGTCGCCGTCAGCAACGACGGCAGTAACGCGGTGGGGATCTCATGGCCGATATCGGCGAGCAAACTCGCAGCACCGATGCCTTTAACACCGGGAGTGAGCCAGGCATTCCGTCGAATATGGAGGTCGGTGGCGTCGTCGATACCAGCCATCATCTCGCGAATCGGTCACCGAGACCCGGCCGGTTCGATGAACCCCAACAGGAGATCACCCCGCGAGGATGCGTTACGTGGCGGCCCCCGCCGGGCTAACGATCCAGGGCCGGGAGACGAGCAGCACCACCGCGACGGCCGCCGCGGCGAAGTCCGCCACCGCGACGAGCGCGGCCAGCACGGCGACACCACTGTGCGAGGCGTTGGCCTGATGGGCAACCTCCGCGATATCGAAGATCGCGAACGCCACCGCGAACGCCACCACAGCGACGAGCAGCATCTTGGAACGCCGCCACCATACCAACACCGCAAGCGTCAGCGAGATGATCACACCAACGGCAACGACGCCGTTCGATTCGAGGTTCACCCCGAGCACGTGGCCTTCGTTCGACTCCGATGATGCTCCCGTTTCCACGTGCCCGGGGGTCTCCGTATGACCGGCCGGTTCGATTGCGCTCGTCGTGGCGGTCTCACTTTCTTCGCTACCGGAACCTTCAACATGCGTAGCGGGTGCCGTTGTCGCGCTGGCCGCCGATCCTGGCGTTTCGGTGTGGCCGTTGCTGCGCTCGGCGGCCACGCCGACGAGGAACAGTCCGGCCCCAACGATGAGTAGCGCGCTGAGGAACCAGCGGCTGGCGATAACCCCGACCCGGCTCACGTACGGGCTCGTACCGTTGGCGCAGCAACGGCGACGGCCGTCGATGGAACCGCGCACGCTGTTTGCCGGGCACGGCGTCGTCGCTGGACGAGGAGTATCCCGGCGACGGCGATGAGTACTCCGGCGAGTACCGACCCGCCCAACCCGACCGCGGTGCCGAGGCCGAGCGCGGCGAGGAAACCGATCACTGGTCCCGCGCAACACGCCGCGCAGGCCACGCCGGCGACGCCGATACCCAGCAGTTGTTGACGGTTCGATTTCATGCTGGCATCCCGAACAGGGCGTGGACGATCGGCAATGCGTCGTTGGGAGCGACCACTTCCAACCCGACGCCACGCCGATCGACGGTGATCGCGAACGAGAAGAAACGGCAGCAGTCCTGCTCGGCAACCGTCAGACGGGCCAGTTCGCCAACGTCCACGCGGGGAGCGAACTGCACACGGACTCCGCCGGCAATCGCGGAACGAACGATCGAATCGTGTTGAGCGGCGAGCAGGTCGGCCCACTCCTGGAGCGCTGCGGTAGCTGATTGCGCTGTTGCGGTGCACGCGATCGCGACATCTTCGTCAGCCGCGGGTGACGTGATTTGTTTCGATGTGAAGCGCACCGACGCTGCCGGAGCGGTATCGGCAGAAACGGTCGCGCATCCACATGTCTCGTCGCATGGCCCGTCCGGGCGGTGGCCCGCGAGCGCGGTGCCGGCGTCGAGTAACTGGACGCGCAACATAGTCAGCTCGGCGATCTGTTTTTCGGCCGCGTCGGCTTTGGATGCGACAAGGAGCCGGAGCCGGTCCTGGATCGGGCCGCACTCACCACCATCCCAAGCCACCAACAGATCGGCGGTTTCCTCCAACGAACACCCGAGTTGCTTCGCTCGGGCGATGAACGCCAGACGATCGAGCACCCCAACGTCGTACTGGCGGTAGCCCGAATCGGTACGCGTCACCGACGGCACCAAGCCGATGTCCTCGTAATACCGCAACGTCGCCGGCGTGAAACCGCTACGCCGGGCAACCTCATTGATCTTGTACGTCGATGTCACCACCCAAGCATAAACCTTCAAGTCGACTTGAAAGTCAAGGACTTAACCCGGCAAATCGCTCCTGGCTCCGGAGGTATCAGTTCGATTCGAGCCCGCACGCGCCAGCGTCGCACGCTGCCAGGGCCGCGGTGATCGTGCGATGCGTCATGCGGAGCAGGCGGATCCGTTCATCAATCCGGGTCGCGACGGCCTCCAGCCGCCACCGTTCGGACGCACAGGTCGCACCACCCCGGTCGAAGGCCTGTAACGCCTCGACAACCTCATCGAGCGTCAACCCGAGATCTTGCAGTTGGCGCACCAGCCCAAGACGGTCGACATCCGCGTCAGTGAACATGCGGTAACCCGACGCAGTGCGGTCCGCTCTCGGCAACACCCCGCGTCGCTCGTAGAACCGCACTGCGTCAACCGACAGCGCCGATCTGGTCGCCAACTCCCCGATCTTCACGACACCCTCCCGAGATTCTGCTTGACTCTGGAGTGTAGTCCAGGGTTTAGGTTGATCGCATGAATGACATCCTCCTCACCATCGACGCCCTCCCGAACGCCCCGATCGTCTGCGACGTGACGACCGCGGCCGACACTCCTGAAGACCGACTTGCCGAATACGGCCAACTGTTCGCCCACGCCCTCGTCGACAGCAGCCGAACCGCGCGGTCGACGGTCTTCCAATTCGCGGCGAAGCCCGGCGTTCGCGAATGGATCCTCGACCTCGTCACCCGCGAATCTGCCTGCTGCCGCTTCCTCAGCTACAGCATCACCGGCAACGACGACCGGATCGAGTGGGCGACAAGCGGCGACGACACTGACGCCGTCCGGGCGATCCTCGACGAGATCCACGCTGCACCAGCAATGCTCGCCACCACAACCACCGAGTCGCAGGCGAGAATGCAGGCGATGCTCGACACGATCGTGCGCTCGTAAGACCACGTCGAGTGTCAACTGATCTCGACGAGTGACGATTCTCCGTTGTCGAAGCCAACGGCGACAAGGGAGCGCTGCGCCGACCGCTACCAGGTGTAAATGTCCATCACGAGCGCTGCCGTCGCGGCGATCCCGGCGATCTTGAGGGTTCGAAATCCCGGTTGGTGACGGTGCACGGTGGCCAGGAGCGCTGCCGCGGTGAACGCGAACGCGAAGATCCCGGTGCCGGTATCTTGCCAGGAGATCGGGAACGGCTTGAACGGGATGTCACCGTCGATCATCGTGGCGTGACGGACGTTGAGCATCACGTTCCATAGCCAGGTCCCGGCGAACACCGCAACCGCGCTGACAGCCAGTGTCGTCCGATGTCGTCCGCGTAACGCCCACAGGGCTGCGACACTGACAATGGGGCCGACGATCGAGCCGAACAGCACATGCGACCAGGGCAGAACAAGGACGCTCAGCATCGAAACATCTGACCGTACGTTTGCTGTAACCGTGGTTGCATATGTTGAGGCTAGCCGGTTATCGTCGAAGTGTGAGCGCGTCGTTCGAGTGGGTGTTGCTGGCCTACCGGTTACCGCGTGAACCGTCGACGCCGAGGATCACGATCTGGCGGAAACTGAAACGTTTGGGTGTCGCGCAGCTCCTCGACGGTCTCGTCGCGCTCCCCGCTGACGCCCGGACAAGAGAACAGTTGGAATGGATCGCCGATGAGATCCTCCAAGCCGGCGGCACCGCGACCGTGTGGTTGGGGCGACCGGGTTCAGCTGCGCAGCACCGCACGATCGCCACCGCGATGGCCGGAAGTATCGCGGACGAGTATCGGGCCGTGACCGCTAGCGCTGAGGCGGCCGCCACCGTTGGTGAGACGGATCGGCGGCGCACGCTGGCCCGGTTACGACGCGAGCTGCACCGGATCAACCAACGAGATCAATTCCCTCCAGCCGAACGTGAACAGGCCCGTCTCGCCGTCCGTGCGCTCGCCGAACTCGTTGAGGTGCCGGGGTGAGGTGGGCGACGCGAGCCGGGTGCCACGTCGACCGGGTCGGGTGCGCCTGGCTGATCCGCCGATTCATCGACACCGCCGCGACGTTCGTGTTCGTCGACGACCCCGACGACATCCCCGCGGACGCGACCGCGTTCGATATGCGAGGGGTCGAACTGTCGCATCACAACGGGGACTGCTCGTTCGAGACGATCCTGCGCCGCTTCGAGTTGGATGATCCGGTGTTGTGGGATATCGCCAGGATCGTGCACGAGGCCGACATCGGCGATGACCGCTACGACGCCATCGAAGCACCAGGGCTCGACATCATCTGCCGTGGCCTGTCAATGATCCGCACCGACGACCAGATCATCGAGATCGGTGCAGCAATCTTCGATGGTCTGTTCGAGCATCGCGGCCGTGCCCTGCTCCTCGGCCGGAACCCGGCATGACCGCACCAACACGATGGAAGGCTTCGCCATGAAGTGGGTTACCCGTGAACGCCCCAAGACCGACCGGATTGCGTGCCCGTGGCTTATCCGTCGGTTCATCGACCCCGACGCCGAAATCGTCTACGTCCCCGCTGCCGACGTCCTCACGGTCGCTGCACGTGAAGGCGGCCACAGTTTCGACGCCGCCGGCGCGACGTTCACTCATGAGGGGAACCGGTGCAGTTTCGAGGTGTTGATCGACCGCTACCAGCTCGACAACGACCCAGCACTGGTCCGCCTAGCGCGGATAGTGCACGCCGCCGACATCGACGAAGACATCCACACCGACCCGGCCGGGTTCGGGCTGCTGGCGATCGGGATCGGTGGGCTCGATGTCGAAACCGACGACCACCGCCTCTTGGAGCGCGCCTCGTTCGTCTACGACGCCCTCTACGCATGGTGCCAACGAGACGCCGCATGACCGACGGCGAACCGACCCCCGGCCTGACAGCGTCGGCGACGCGTGATGTTGTCCCGTTCCGCACCGCTACTCGAGCATGGTTCGGGATCTCGTTGCGGACCTTTGGTGGGCCTGCCGGGCAGATAGCGGTGATGCACCGCGAACTCGTCGTTGACCGGCGTTGGATCGGCGAGCAACGTTTCCTTCACGCCCTCTCCTACTGCACGCTGCTCCCCGGACCAGAAGCTCAACAACTCGCGATCTACCTCGGCTGGCTGCTCAACGGAACCCTCGGCGGGCTCGTCGCCGGCATCCTGTTCGTTCTGCCCGGCTACGTCGCGCTCATGGCCCTCTCGGCGATCTACGCCAAATGGGGTGCCACCACGGCGGTCACTGCGATCTTCGCCGGGCTCGCCCCGGCCGTCCTGGCGATCGTCTCGCAGGCGGTGTGGCGGATCGGGAAACGGGCGCTCAAGAACCGGTTCCTGACCGGCATCGCCGTCGCCGCGTTCGTGGCGTTGTTCGTGTTCAACCTGGCGTTCCCGATCGTGATCGCTGCCGCCGGCGTCGCCGGTTATGTGGCGAGTCGGGCACGACCCGACTTGTTCACCGCGAAACCCGCGGCTGTAACCGGCGCCGCTGCGGTACCGTTGATTGCCGATGACGCCCTGCATGGCGAACGCCCAACGCTCGCCCGCGCCCTCAAGATCCTCACGGTCGGCCTGACGCTGTGGGCGGTCCCAATGGCCGCCGCAGTGATGTTCGGCCGTCATCATGTGTTCGTCGAACAAGGACTGTTCTTCTCCGGCACCGCCGTCGTTACCTTCGGCGGTGCGTACGCGGTGCTGTCATTCGTCGCGCAACGCGCCGTCAACGTCTACCACTGGCTCCTCCCCGGCGAGATGGTCAACGGCCTCGCCCTCGCCGAAACAACACCCGGCCCGCAGATCATGGTCGTGCAGTTCGTCGGGTTCCTTGGCGCCTACCGCAACCCCGGCACCCTCAACCCATGGATCGCCGGGATCATCGGTGCGACGCTGGTTGTGTGGGTGACGTTCGTGCCGTGCTTCCTGTTCGTCTTCCTCGGTGCCCCCCACATCGAAGGCCTGCGCCACAACACCAAACTCTCCGCAGCGCTCACCGGGATCACCGCCGCCGTCGTCGTCATCGCCAACCTGTCGATCTTCTTCTCCATCCACACCCTGTTCACCGCCACCACCCCGCACCGGTGGGGACCGATCCATCTCACCGGACCGGTGTGGTCGACGATCAGTCCACGAGCCGTGTTCGTCACTGGGCTCGCGTTCGCGCTCGTGTTCCGCTACAAACTCACCGTCCTCAAAGTCCTCGGCATCTGCGCCATTGTTGGCGCAGCGATCTACATCGCCCGATGAACAACAGCCATCGACGTCGGTCCATACCGGTCGCCGGGGCGTTCCTCGTCACCGTGGGGATGTGCGTCGGCGCCGGGTGCGCCAGCACAACGACCAAAGCGCCGGTTCACGCTGAGATGCTCATCGTCGACCACGATGTCGCGTTGCCTGGTACGACAAGCCGGTTCGACTACCAAAGCCTCGACCCGACCGGCCATACCCTGTGGATCGCCCATCTCGGCGACAACACCGTCATCGCCATCGATACCGCATCGCTGACGGTGACCGGCACGATCACCGGCATCGCCGGAGTCCACGGAGTGCTCGCAGTACCCGACCGCAATGTCGTGTACGCCACAGCGACCGGAACCAACGAGATCGTCGCCATCGACGCCACCACCCGGCAGGTCACGAAACATGCGTCGACCGGTCCGTTTCCCGACGGACTCGCCTTCGATCCCGACGACAATCTGCTGCTCGTCAGCAACAAGACCGCCGGGACGATCAGTGTTCACGACGCCCAGACTCTCGATCGGGTCCGCACGATCAAACTCGGCGGCGAAACCGGGAACGTCGCCTACGACCCAACCACCCGACATGCCTACGCCGCCACTCTGCCCCCGAACGCCTTGGTCGAGTTCGACCCTGGCACCGGCATGATCATCAACACCATCAAGCTTCCCGGTTGTAATGGGGCGCACGGCGTGATGATCAACCCGACCGTCCGCTACGCCTACGTCGCCTGCGAAAACAACGCCCGCCTCGCCGTCATCGATCTGACCGCCAACACCCAAACCGCAACGGTTACCGTCGGTGACGGACCCGACGTGCTGGCAATCGACCCGACACGCCAGCGGCTCTACGTCGCATCCGAATCCGGTGATGTCGACCTGTTCGACATCACCACCGGACCAGCAGCCAAGATCGGAAGCCAACACGTTAGCGGCGACGCCCACAGCGTCGCCGTCGACCCAGAAACCCATCTCGTCTACGTGCCGCTCGCCAACGTCAACGGTCACCCCGTGCTCCGGGTGATGCACTGAACACTGGAACGCGTCGACACCCCCGCCGTCCACTCGACGAAACGTTGGCGATGATCACTGGCCTCCTGCGACGTGGCCGTCGCCTCACTCCCGAAAGCGGGGCGAACACGACTCGGTGTCTGAACCAGCGTCGTGTTGTGAGGTGGCCAACCGGATCGCAGCCCGGCTTCGGAGCCGACAAAAGGTCGGTCGACGATCGCCGCGTTATATGCCCGACGGGTTCGGCGTCGATGGTGACGCGGGGTTGCCGTTGTCGCAGATGCAGAATTCGTTGCCTTCGGGGTCGGTCATGAGGATCCAGGTGCTGCCGTGTTCGTGGCAGGTGGTGTCGGTGACTCGTCGTGCACCGAGGCCGACGAGTCGTCGGGCTTCGCTGGCGATGTCGGGTGTTTCGATGTCGAGGTGCATCCGATTCTTCGTCGCCTTCCATTCGTCGACTCGTTGGAGGAGCAGTTTCGGGCCGTTCCGGTCGGGCGGGTAGAGGGCGATGTACGCGCCGGCGGATCCGACGTTGATGTAGCCGAGCGCAGCCGCCCAGAACTCGGCGAGCAGGGCTGGGTCGGCGCAGTCGAGCACGAGCCCGAACCGGGCTTTGTCATTGTCGTTGGTCATCATGTCGCTCCATTCCGGGTACTGCTCGTTCGACTGCCGCGACCGTACGGCCGATGGCAGCTCGCAGCGGTTAATAGTTGAACGTGAGGGCGCCGCCTTGGGTGAACTCGAACAGCGACGGGGCGCCTTTGACCTCGGCACCCTGGACCCATTCGGCGTCTTGGAGGCCGCGCTTCTTGACGCAGACCGGGCAGGCGTAGAAGCGGCCACCGCGTTCGATGTACTCGGCGTGGAGCGCAGCGACCGATGGTGCGTCGGGGATCTCGATGCCGTCGGCGTAGCCGACGGTAGCGAGGTGGACGCCGTCTTTGGTGAGCCACATCAGGGCTTGTTTGCCGGCACGGAGCGCTTCGACACCGAGTAGGTAGCCGATCAGCACGGCTTCGGGGTCGTTCGTTCCGTGGGTTTGGCCGATCACGACCTTG
>JANNZM010000027.1:0-22064 GCA_031410595.1 Actinomycetes bacterium
CTACGCGAGCAATAGCTGAATCGGGAGCGAGCGCCCGACGCTCGCAGTCGGCTGGGTTCGAAGTGTTCTTCGGACGATTGGCCGCTTCTATCAATGGGTCTTCCGCGACATCCCTTTCGGTGGGTCGCCCTAGCCTCGATCGTTCACGAGTTTCTGGTGGTGTAGGTCGCGTATCAGCGTAAAAGCCCTTCTGGGCTGGGAGCCTGTCTTTGCGAGAAGTCAGACCGACCAGAACCGGAAGGGCACTTACAAAGTGGACGTTACCAGCACCAGAAAGATGGTTGTGGGAGGCGCTGGGACCCAAGTCGTAGCGCACGCCGGGCTGCATGCGTTGGGCCGATTCGCCGACAAGATCGGTGTTGGCCAGGCGCTGTCGCCAGCGTTCCCGTGGACCGGCGAACGGGCTCCAGCGCATGACCGTGGGAAAGTGTTGACGCATGTCATGTTGATGCTGACCGGCGGCGGGGAATCGTGCGCCGATATCGAGCAGCTCCGAATCCAGGACCAACTGTTCGGCGACGTGTGCTCGGACTCAACGGTGCATCGCAGTTTCCATCAGGTCACGCCGACCATCCTCACGGACCTGACAGTCCGGTTCGCCATGGTCCGCAACCGGATGTGGGCGCAACTCCCCGCGGTCGCCGGTAACGGCATGATCGTGTTGGATATCGACGCGTCGCTCGTTCAGGTCCATTCCGAAAACAAGGAAGAAACCGCCCCGAACTATAAGGGCGGGTTCGGGTTCCATCCGCTGTTGTGTTTCCCGACGCGACCGGTGACACGCTCGCTGCGTTGCTACGCCCGGGGCAACGCTGGGTCGAACACTGTCACCGATCACCTCACCGTTTTGGATGCCGCGGTCGCCCAGTTACCCGCCGCTATCGCTGCCGGCCACCATGTCGGCGACGACCCGACGTTCGTCGCCCGCCGAGTGCAGGTCCGCACTGATTCGGCCGGTTGCACGGACGGGTTCATCAACGGTTGCCGAGCACGAAACATCGGTTTCGCGGTAGTGGCCCGCACGAGCACCAAAATCCAGTCCTCGATTCAGAAGATTCAGACGTTCGGCGCAGCATCGAACAAATCCTGGCAGCCAGCACTGCGAGCCAACCGCGACATCGCTGAACGCTCGCATGTCGCGGAGATCATCAGCCTCGTTGATCTGTCCGACATGCCGGCAGGGACTCGACTGATCGTGCGGCGTGAACGCCTGCATCCGGGTGCGCAACGTTCCCTGTTTCCCTGCACCCTCTACCGCTACTGGGGTCACTACACCGACAATCCGACGCGACGCCGGTCGAGGCCGATGCCCACATGCGCGCTCACGCCCACGTCGAGGACCACATCAAACGCTTGAAGGAATCTGGGCTTGAGCGTTTCCCGTTCACGAAAATCGGGGCGAACCGCGCTTGGCTTCAAACCGTGTGCATGGCCGCCGACGTGGTCCGCTGGTTCCAGCAGTTGTGCTGTGCCGGGCCGCTCGTCAACGCTCAACCGAAACGGATGCGCTGGACGTTTTGGCATGCCCCAGCCCGTGTCATCCGCCAAGCCCGCCAACACGTCATCCGGATCATCGATGGTTGGCCAACCACCAGCGACATCATCGCCGCGCACCAGCGGCTGACCCTGCTCTGCTGACCGAACGCCACCCCGAACCAGCAGCACAAACGACATGAGGCTCACCCAACGCGGGCCGAAACACCCACCAGCACCGGGCACCCCGAATAATCAGGCCGGCCGCAACCGATCAGCCGAGGCAAGCACCGGCAACCCGACGCCCGCATTCTCCTGAAAGATCAGGGCTAGCGATGATCTGCCTAGCGATCGGCTTGACTGGCATCATTCTCGGGGCGTCGAGGTCGAGCGATTACTGGGACGCCCAGAACGCGTTTCACAACGAACGTCCTATCTGGAGTTGCGGTTTCGCTGTGCGGGCGACCGCTCGTGGCGGGGCGCAGCACTCTGGCTGAACTGTGCGGGTGCGGTGCCCGGTATTATCGGTCGGATCGCACACCGCATGTCGCTGGGCGCATAACCCGCGTCGTAGACTGACGCCTCATGGACACCGGATTTCGTACACCGCTGCTCTACGGCTGTCGCCGAGTACTGGTGTCGTGGACCGGACCGAACGGTGAGTCTCAGGTCTCAAGCGGCACTGGTTTCGTCGTCGAATACGAGGGCAGTCCAGTTCTAGTCACCAACCGCCACGTCGTCGACCCTAACTACTTTGGTGGGCGTTTCACCGGTTGGTCCTATAGCCAGGTGTCGTCGATTGGTACATCGGTGGACCGCAGGTCGGCGACCACGCACTACGTCGCTATAGACGGGCCTCGGGTTGCGTTTGCTTCCAAAAGCGCCGACGTTGCCGTTGTTGACCTTACGTCGGGAACGGCAGCTGGGGACATGCTGCCAGGTGGCTCGCTAGTACCGATCGTGAACTACTTCGGCGTTGAGTGGCTTCGCGATAACGCTTACTTCGACGGCGAAGAGCTTTCGACGGGTGATCCGGTCTTCATGGTCGGCCATCCAAACATCGGAGGCGAGCAGAGCCAACTTCCTCTGCTGGTCGATGGCATCGTCTCATCCGATCCGCGTCTTGAGTACCGAATCCCCCGTGGGAGACTGCCACAAGATGAGTTGGAGGACGTCCTGCTACTTCATTCGTCGTCTTACGCGGGCATGTCCGGCGGCCCGATCTTTGTACCGTGGCGCGATCGAAAGCGCGCGCCCGCCATCGTCGGAATAAATGCTGGGCGAGTTCTCGATAGCGTCGGCGGAGCGGACATATTCACCTACGCCTACAAGTCGAACATCATCGTCGAGACGCTCGGTCAGTTAGGAGCCAAATAGGCGGCAAGTCCGATGGAGAGCCGCTCATTTCGCCCGAGTGCGGCGCTCGTTAACGCCCGGCCGTGTGGTCGCGAACCCACTTGACATGCCCGATTTGTGCTGGCGGTCGATGCTCCCGACGCCTACAGGAACAGGCGATCATTCGCCGTGCCGGCGCCCGGGACTAGCGAACACTTCGCGAGCGTCGGCGCTGATGGAACGCGATGCCGATAAACTCATCGCCTCGTCCGTCCGTAGACCCCACCTGTCCAGTTCGGCCTGAGCACTGAACCACGGATCACAGAATTCGGGCTCATCGGGCTCGCGAAGGAGGTCAGTAGTCTACGGTTGACCGAGTTTGTGGACTACACTCGTTGAGGGAGGGTTCTTGCTCCACAGGCTTGGACTACAGCGACCGGTCGGGTGTACTTAGTCGAGTCAGCCTCTGTCGCTGTTCTGAGGAGGGATTGTGAAGTCAGATCTACGAGCTGGTCGGTACGTTCGTCAGCTTGAGGGTTATAGCGCTTTCGAACCGTCGGGCCTGCCACCCGATCCGCCAATTGACTACACCGGCGATCTTATTGGCCGTTTGTCCTTGGCTGATATTGCTGTCGGTCGGCTCGATGGCTTGGCGCGCACTCTTCCCGATGCCGAACTGTTCCTCGCGATGTACGTGCGACAGGAGGCGTTGCTGAGTTCGCGGATCGAGGGTACCGAGTGCACGATGGACGACGTACTCGCCTTTGAGTTGCTCGCAGAAGGCGAGCCGACGCTCGATGTTGGCGAGGTCGTGAACTATGTCGCGGCGCTCAAGCATGGTGTGGAGCGGCTTAACGAGTTGCCGTTGTGCAATCGGTTGCTGCGCGAAGTTCACGCCGTCTTACTGCGGTCAGGGAGAGGCAATGACAAATCACCGGGCGAGTTCCGACGCACCCAGAACTGGATTGGCCCCGGTGGGTGCACGCTGCTGACGGCGTCGTTCGTGCCGCCTCCACCCCATGTGATGTCTGTCGCCATGAGCGAGCTCGAGAAGTACATCAACGGCGCCCCGGCTCCGTTGCTCATCGCCGCTGGTCTTGCTCACGCACAGTTCGAAACGATCCACCCTTTTCTCGACGGAAACGGCCGTACTGGTCGCCTCATGATCGGCCTGTTCCTTCACGAACGCCAGGTTCTGACGCGGCCGGTGCTGTATCTGAGCACGTACCTCAAGCGCCACCAGACCGCGTACTTCGAGCGTCTGACTGCGGTAAGAGCCGATGGCGACTGGGAGGGCTGGCTGGGCTTCTTCCTTGACGGCGTCCAAGAATCGGCCACGAGCGCCGCGGTCACTGCCGAGGCCATTCACCAGCTTCGCGAAGCCGACCGGACCAAGATCGTCGCCGTCGGCGGTGTTGGGTATGACATCGCCGTGCTCGATCAGCTCTTCAGTCAGCCGCTCGTGAACGCCAATTGGGTCGAACGAGTTCTTGGCGTGACAACCACCACGGCCAACAAGGTGCTCGATCGATTCTGCTCCGCAAACATTCTTCGCGAAACCACCGGCAACCGCCGCAACCGCCTCTACCGGTACGACGAGTACGTCAACCTGTTCGAGGCGACCGATGCGATCGATCACGACCACACCCACGGCTGACAAGATCAAACGTGCCCCTGGACGCTCCACTTGGGAGCCGGAATCGATTCGCTCGCGGCCGAACGCGGGTAACTCGGACATGGCCTATCCGGGTGCTCAGTTCGTCGCCGATGCTTTCAGTTCCCAGCCGCTGCGGACCATGCCGTAGATGTAGCCGTCACGCCATTGACAGCGCGGGTCCGTCGTGCTCGGATAGGCAGAGCGAAGAATTGACGGTACTGTCAAGTACGTGACTACGCGAACAGATACGCCTACTGAGGGAAGCCATCTGTCGCACCGCAAGGTGCTGCGGGTGATGACGGGCGTGATGGCCGGCATGTTCCTGGCGGCACTCGATCAGACAATTGTCGCCACGGCCCTACCAAGTCTTGTCGAGAGTCTGGGCGGCCTGCACCAGATCACTTGGGTCATCACTGCGTACATGCTCTCGACAACTGTCAGCGCAGCGTTGTGGGGAAAGATCAGCGACCTTCGGGGCCGGCGTCCGACCTATGTGTCGGCTATGGCGATCTTCATAGGGGCGTCGGTGTTGTGCAGCATGGCCCAGAACATGCCGCAGTTGATCGCCGCCCGAGCGCTGCAAGGCATCGGCGGCGGCGGCATCCAAGCGCTCGCGTTCGCCATCATGGGTGACGTGCTCTCGCCCCGCCACCGGGGGCGGTATGTCGGTCTTATGTCCGGCACCTTCGCCATGGGCAGCGTGGCCGGACCACTCGCCGGCGGCTTCTTCGTCGATCACGCCTCATGGCGATGGATCTTTCTTATCAACGTTCCGCTCGGCCTTATCGCGATGGTGATTGCACGGTCGGCCCTGAAGGGCGTGGGTGCGCCACGCCCGGCCCGACTCGATGTGAAGGGCGCATTGGTACTTTCAATCGCGGTCCTCAGTCTTTTGCTGGGTGCGGTGCTCGGCGGAAAGAACTTTGCCTGGTTGTCGCCGGTCATTGTCGGCCTGTTCATGTCGGCCCTCGCGTTCGGTTGGCTGTTCATGCGGATCGAACATCGGGTACCCGAGCCGATCCTCGCGCCCCACCTGCTGAAGAGCCGCATTCTGATGTTGTCGATTGGCATTGCCGCCATCTCGTCGGTGATGTTCCAGTCGGCCGGGGTCTACCTGCCGCTGTTCCTCCAAACGGTGCGTGGGTCATCGGCCACAAGGTCTGGCATCCTCGTCGCTCCCTTGATGTTCGGCATGGCGGCAGCCTCGATCACTGTTGGCCGTCGGGTCTCCAAGACCGGACGGTATCGGGTGATGTTGCTGGCCGGCACGCTTGGCATGCTTGGCGTGACGTTTGGTCTGATGTCGCTGAACAACCACACCAGCCCGGTCGTCGTCATCACCATGATGGTCGTGCTGGGCCTTGCGTTCGGCGTGGTGTCGCCCATCGTGAATCTCAGTGCTCAGAACGCTATGCCGGTCGAGCACCTGGGCGCTGCCAGCTCCGCCCTCGTGACCTTGCGGGCCCTCGGCGCAACCCTCGGCATCGCTGCCGTCGGTGCTGTGGTGTTGAGCCGATTGAGCGCAGGCCTCGCCAACCTGCAAGGTCTGAATGGCCTCGACGGTGAGCACTTGGTCACCGGGCCAAAAGCGATCGCCGCGCTCGCTGAACCACTCCGCGGTCAAGTAACCAGTGCCATGGCCCGAGCCATTGCGAGCGGGTTCTGGGTCTGCCTACCGTTGGCGCTCACTGCGATCGCCATAGCCTGGCTTCTTCCCGAGGTACCGCTGCGATCGACCACGGCCGAATCCGTGCCATCGCATGAGTAACCATCACGCATCGCGTCGACCTGGGAGAGATGTTAGAAAGTCGTCAGACGCAGTTGACACATGCGTCAACAAAGGGTCGATCGGCTACGGTAGGACATGACTGATGCAGCGCTTTCCGGTATTCGCGTTATTGACCTAGGTGGCAGCATCGCCGTCACTGTGGCGTCGATGATCCTCGCTGACGCTGGCGCGGACGTCGTTATAGTAGAGCCGCCAGGTGGCTCTACGTTGCGGGCGGCGCCCGGCTTTCGCACCTGGGGGCGCAACAAGCGCAGCGTCCGGATCGATCTCACTTCCCCTGCCGGCCGTGACGAACTCCAGTCGCTGCTGACCAACGCCGATGTGCTCCTCCACTCCATCACTCCGACCGACGCAGCGCGTGTTGGCCTGACCGATGATTCCCTTGCGGCCGCCTACCCCAACCTGATCGTGTCGGGCGTGTTGGCCTGGCCTGCCTGCCATGCCATGGCGGATGCACCCGTTGATGACACGCTGATGCTTGCCCGTCTTGGTGTGTTGGATGAGCAACTCGGTCGGCGCGACGGCCCGATCTATGTGCGGTTTCCACTGGGTACCTGGCCCGCTGCCTGGCTGGCGGTGGTCGGCATCATGGCCCGCATCGTTTCCCGCGGTCGCACCGGATTGGTCGGGCCGGCCCACACGAGCTTGGCTCAAGGTGCGCTTGTGCCGATGATGATGCACTGGTCTCGGGCCGAGACTCCGTCTGAGTTGCTGGCTCGCGGCATGCCGAAGAAGGACATGCGGGCATCGCTGTTCGAGTGCGGCGACGGTCGCTGGATTCACATCATGCCGCCGCCGCCCGACAACACCCCGCTCATGCAAGAAGTGTTCGGCGAGATGGGTCCGGAGCTCATCGCCGAGTCGAACGCCCGCTACGCCGACCGAGCCATGACCGGGTACACCAACTGGGGTGCCAATATCGAGGCGTTCAAGCGCCGAACCTCGGGCCAATGGCTCGAAAATATGTGGGCCAGCGACATTCCCGCCCAGGAAGCTGCCCAATTTGGCGACATCCTCTCCGACCAGCAAGCTCGGGCGAACGGATACGTCGTTGACATCGACGATCCCGTTGAGGGCCCCATCACGATTGCGGGCTTGCCGTTTACCCTCGACCCTCCGATGGCGGTCCGGTCATCTGCGCCTCAGCGCTCCGAAGCTGCCGCGGCGGTCGCGGCAGCATGGGCCGCCCAACCCGGCTCGGCCCGCTCGACATCTCCCGCGGCCGCTTCCCCTGCCACCTCAGTCGGTTCGTCGGCTCTATCGAGCGGCCGGTTCCCGTTGGAGGGCTTGAAGGTGCTCGACTTCGGCAACTTCTTGGCCGGGCCGCTCGGGCCAATGTTGCTCGCAGATCTGGGCGCAACGGTGGTGAAGGTCGAGACAACAACGGGTGACCCCATGCGGCCTGCCGACTGGCCCTTCGCCGGGTGCCAGCGGGGTAAGCGCGCCGTTTCCCTCGACATCAAGTCACCGGCCAGTCGCCCCGCGCTCGTCGCCTTGCTGCAGTGGGCCGACGTCGTGCATCACAACCTGCGCATGCCTGCAGCTCGCCGACTCGGGCTGGACGCCGCTTCGGTTCGCGCCGTCAACCCCAGCGTGGTGTTTTGCCACGTGAGCTCCTACGGCCCAACCGGCCCGCGTGCCGACTGGCCCGGGTATGACCAGATGTTCCAGTCGAGCTGCGGCTGGGAAGTGATGGGCGCCGGAGCCGGCAACCCACCCATGTGGCATCGATTCGGTTTCATGGATCACCTGTGTGCAATGGCGTCGGCCGCCGCAACGTTGATGGCCATCTATCAGCAAGACACGACCGGTCGCGCCACCGATGTCGCCGCCTCACTTTTGGGTACCGGTGTCATGACGAATTCCGAAACGTTCCTACGCCTCGATGGCACCATGGTGCCGGTGCCCCAGCTCGACGACCTGCAGACGATGGTCGGTCCTGGCCAACGCATCATCGAAACGGACGATGGTTGGCTCGCGATCGCTGCGGACTCCGCTGAGCAGATCGCGGCCATGACCGCAACGTTGGGTGTCTCTACCCCCAGCCAGGTTCCGGAGGCTGCCCGCACTCGATCACGAGGTGAGCTCCTCGCCGCGTTGCTCGCTGCAGGTGTACCCGCGGCGGCCGTGTTGCAAGATCAGCGCGGGCCGTTCTTCGATGACCTCGACCATCTCGCCGCCGGCATGGTGGCCACGTACCACCATGAAGCGTGGGGCAAGTTTGAGCAACCGGGGGCGCTCTGGCACTTCGGCAATCAAGACGTAAAGCTCGATCGAGCACCACCGGTTCTAGGCCAGCACACCATCGAGGTTCTGCTCGAAGTCGGCATGACCCGAGCGGACATCGACGCCCTCATCGCTGGCGGTGCGGCCCTCGCTCAATTCGCGTAAGGTATACTTTACGAAAGTTGATATTACGCGTTTGGAGGCAAGGGTGAAACCAGCTGAAGTAATTGGACGCGAGGCCGAGTGGTCTGCGCTGGAGACCTTTGCCGTTGCCCGTGAGCCACTCGGCGGCGTTGGGCTTCTCTACGGACGACGCCGCACGGGCAAGAGTTTTCTGCTTCGGCAATTGGTGAGGGCTGTCGGCGGGTTCTACTTTCAGGCGACCGAGAGCGAACGAACCGATGCGCTCACCGAGTTCGGTGGCGCAATCGCAGCAGCAGAGGCTGAGCGAACGGGGCGCCCCGCCGAACCGATTCGGTATGCCGATTGGAACGACGCGCTGAGTCGGCGCGAAGGGCTTGTCGTCATCGACGAACTGCCGTACCTGTTGCGCCACAGCCCCGAGTTGCCGAGCGTGTTGCAACGACTGGCTGACGAGGCCACGAACGGAGCCCGCCCGCCCGTTCGGTTCGTGCTTTGCGGCTCATCGCTGTCGGTCATGACGTCTTTGCTGCGTGGTCAGGAACCGTTGCGGGGACGCGCAAGTCTTGATCTGCTGCTTCGCCCCATGAGCCATGACTCGATCGCCGCTCTCTGGGGGATCGTTGACCTCGACGTAGCCATTCGCATTGACGCGATCTTCGGTGGTGCACCCGGCTATGGGTCGCTCACAACAGGAGTGCCGACCTCGGCCGAGGATTTGGGTCGATGGTTGAGTACCAACGTACTGAACCCAACCCACGCGTTGTACCGGGAAGACGACTATCTCCTCCAAGAGGAGCGCACCATCACCGATCGAGCGCTCTATGGATCCCTGCTTCGGGCGATCGCCGCCGGTGTCGCAACGCAGTCCGAAATGGCTGGTCGGCTTGGCCGCAGCAGAGAAAGTCTGACCCATCCACTTTCGACCCTGATGAAGGCCGGTTTCGTTCGGCGTCAGGAGGACATTCTCACCGGCGGCCGACCAGAGCACGTGCTGGCCGACCCAATAATTCGCTTCATTCGGCTCGTCGTTGAACCTGCCCGGCCGCTCTTGGACGAATATCGCTGGATCGACGTCTGGAATCGGGCTGCGCATCAGATGGACGCGAACATCTATGGACCGCATCTTGAAGACGTTGCGCGCCGGTGGGCATTGCTCGGTTACCAACCGCAGAACGGATTCGTCACCAGGGTCGGAAATTCCAAGGTCGCAAACCCCGTCAAGCGTACGTCGATGCAGATCGATGTGGTAGCCGTTGGCGATGCAGGCGATGGCAGTGAAGCGATCAAACTCATTGGCGAAGTGAAGTGGTCACCGTCTGGGTTCGCTCCCGGCGCCGTCGATCGACTCCGACGAACACGAGATTTGCTCGCCGCGACAGGCCACAACGTTGATGATTGCGATCTTGCGCTCATCAGCCGTCAGTCGCCGCGAAAGGTCGACGGTGTTCGCATGGTCGATCTCGCTGACCTGTATGCCAGGTGACAGCGCCGATCACCCGAACGGTTAGCGGGGGAAGTTGTAGACGCGACGGGCGTTGGTCTCGGCGATTTTGCGAGCGCGATCGTCGGGCACGTTGGCGAGGGTCTCTTCGAGCATCTTGCGGGCGTGCGGCCAGTTGCTGTCGGAGTGCGGGTAATCACTCTCGAACATGACGTTGTCTTCGCCGATGCGGTCGATGTTGGCAACGCCGGCCTCATCGGAGATGAAGCAGCCGAAGATGTGGTCACGGAAAATGTCCGATGGCCGACGGGCGTTGGCCATACCGGTGTAGAGGCGGTGCCGTTCCCACGTGTAGTCCACCCGCTCGAGCAGGTATGGCATCCAGCCGATACCGCCTTCGGAGAGGGCAACTTTCAGCTTGGGCGCCTTCTCGAACATGCGGGAGTTCACCATTTCGACGAAACACGACTGCGAATTCAGGGCGTACAGAGCTATCGCTGCCGTGAACGGCCCGTCAGGGGCGGTGGCGGGTGCGCCGCCGCTACCGAAGTGCAGACTGAGCGGTAGTCCGGCCTCGGCGGCGATAGCGAACGCCTTATCCCAATGGTCGGAATGGAACGAGGGAAGGCCGACCTGATGCGGCGCTTCGACGAACGAGATTCCCTTCGAGCCACGGGCAGCCACCCGAGCGATTTCCTGCTCGGTTGCCTCGATATCCCAATAGGGGACAAGGGCGAGGGGGATCTGGCGACCGGGCGCGCCCGCGCACCACTCATCGAGAATCCAGTCGTTCCAGGCCGAGACGCAGGCGGTGGCGAGGCCTTTGTCTGTGGCGGCGGCGAACCGGCTGCCAGCGAACCCGGGGAAGGTGGGGAAGCACAGTTGCGCGTGCACGCCGTCTTCGTCCATGTCCTTGATGCGCTCGTTGATGTCCCAGCAGCCGCGGCGCATGTCGTCGTAGCCGACCGGATCGATGCCGTAGTCGGCCTTGTCCTTGCCGGCAACCGCGTTCAGGCCGATGTTGTAGTGCGGTGCCGCTTCGAAGATCCATACATCGCGACCCTGTGCGTCGCGCTCAATCTTGGGGCCGGCCTCCTTGTACTTGGCCGGAAGGCGGTCTTGCCAGACATTTGGGCTCTCGATGACGTGATCGTCGACCGAGATGATCTGTACATCGGACGGGAGCATGTGGGCCTCCAAAGGCAGCAGTGGGCGGTTATGGAAATACTAACTTGACGGAAGTGTCGAGTGGGTAGCGGACAGGTTTCCTTAGCCGATGAACCGGTTGATTATCGCGGCCAACTCGAGCGGTGTATCGCCTTGCACGCTGTGGCCAGCATTGGGTAGGTGCACCACTTGAGCGCGAGGTGCTCGGCGCAGCAACTCGACCTCGTCGTCATCATCCACCACAGACTGCGGCAGCATGCCCCGCACCAGCATGAGCGGCACGGTGAGGTTGGAGACCGCGTCCCAAAGGAACGAGAAATTGGGATGGCCACCGTCGGCTCCGTCGCCCGATGGGCTTGGCGCCCGCAACCGTGCATATCGCCACACCCACGAACCGTCCTCTCGTTGGCGAGCATTGTGCAGGATGCCTCGCCGTAACGATGCAACCGTGCGGGTCGGGTTGTGTTCGATGGTGCGGGCCAGCAGCGAATCGAAGTCATCGAACGATTCGGGGCCATTGATGAAACTGGTGATCGCCATGGACTTCTTGGCGTTCACTCCTGGTGTCACGTCGACCAACACCGCTGCGGCCACAAGCTCAGGCGCATGGGCCGCCAGTGCCAGCGTGGTCATACCTCCGAGCGACATGCCGACAATCACCTTGGCGTTGGGAGCGAACAGCCGGATAGCGGCCGCGATGTCGGGCGCGTTTGTTACCACGTCAATCGACCCGTTGCGTCCTGCGTCGGAGTGCCCGTGACCCGGCAAGTCGATCGCCACCAGCGGCCGTTGCAGCGCCAAGGCCACCGTGTCCCACGTATGCGCGTTCTGTGCTCCACCGTGGAGGAAAACCAACTCTGGTTCGCCGTCTCCCCACACGAGGGCGCTCAGCTGGAACCCGTCCGCGACCGGAGCAGACGCTCGTCGCACCGTCGGCTGCCCGACCCAGGGGATGCCGAACTCGTCGGCATTTTCCCGAAACAGCGAAAACTCGTCATACGGAACCTTGCTGTCTTCGGTCATGGTCGCCCACCTTCCTCATCGGGAATCCAAACGGGCACCACGAAGGAGCCGCCGGGGAGGGGGTCGAGACGGGCGATGACCCGCATACCGATGGCGACCTGATCAACGTCGACGTCGAGCACTTGGCCAGGCAGACGCAAACCTGGTTGTTCATCGATGTCGACTAACGCGACGGCGTACGGGACCTTGTCGAAGAAGCCGACCACGGCCGGTTGGCGTTGGATGATGAAGGTGTAGATCGTGCCATGGCCGCTGATCGGCTCAAACGCGGTCGGGCCGGCGCAATGGCGGCAGCGCTCAAGCGGCGGATGATGCCAAAGCTGGCATGACTGGCAACGGCACAGTTCGAGGCGACCCTCGGCCGTTGCTTGCCAGAACGGGGTGGTGTCGACGTCTCGCGCGGGCTGCGGTGGTGGCAAGGCCGACCATTCGGTGGAAGTGGTCATGATGGCCGATCCTTCCCGTAGATGATGGCTCCGCCATAGGGGCCGGCGCCGGCAGTGACGAGGGCAAGTTCGGCGTCCGCAACCTGGCGGATACCCGCGTCGCCACGCAGCTGCAGCACCGCTTCGTAGTGGTGGTTGAGGCCGTGTAGGTACCCCTCCGAGAGCAGGCCGCCGTGAGGATTCACCACGACATCGCCGCCGTAGGTGGCTCGCCCGGCCCGGAAGTAGTCGCCGACCTCACCTTTTTCGCAGAAGCCGAAATCCTCAAAGGTGGCCATCACGGTGTACGTGAAGCAGTCGTACATGCACGCAATGTCCATGTCTGCGGGCCCCAACCCGGTTCGGTCCCACAACTTCGGGGCGACGATCCGCGAGTACATCGATGTCATATCGGGCCACTGGTCCGACATGCCCCCGGCCCCGGTGCCCTCAGCCGCTCCGATCGGATAGACGGCCGGGTGCCGCAAGTCGGCGGCCCGTTCGGCGGACGTGAGCACGAGCGCTACGGCACCGTCGACCTCATACGCGCAATCAAAGACCCGGAACGGTTCCACGACCCATCGCCCGGCCAGGTACTGATCCAACGTGAGTGGCTCGCGGGCGATGGCATGGGGATTGTTGACGGCGTGACTACGGCCCGTGATGGCGATGGCACCGAGGTCTTCGCTGGTGGAGCCGTAGACGTTCTGATGTCGCTGCGCCCACATGGCGAACCACTGAGGCGGCACCATGTAGCCGTGCGGGGCAGCGAACTGCTCGGGGCCGCCGACGGTCACCTCGCCGGTGACCTTGCCGTAGCGCACGTTGGCGTCGAGTACTCGGTACACAACCACGACATCAGCCTGGCCCGTGATGATGGCCGCAGCCGCGTTGGCGACCACGAGTGCGACCTGATTGCCGCCGGCGAGCGTGTTGACCGACCAGCCAATCTCGTCGAGCCCGATGGCATGAGCGACCCGCAACGGGCTGGCCGGGTCTCCGGTCGAGAAGCAGGTCATGCCGTCGACATCGCTGGCTTTGAGGCCCGCGTCATCGAGCGCCGCTCGAATGGCTTCGGCGGCCAGGGCAAGCCCCGTTCGGCCCGAGGATCGGGTATAGGCAGTACGCCCGATACCGACGATGGCGGCTCCGGAAAGATCCACTACAGGATGTACTCCTCTCCGGTGGCCCGCACGGTGATGTCGCTGATGGTGACGCCCCAGGGTTGGTTGATGACGTAGATGACTTGCTCTGCGATATCCTCGGGGGCGAGCGCCCAGTAGCGGGGGTTGTCGCGGTCGGTCATCTCCGGTGGAAGCGTCCCCTCGGCGTATTTGGCGAAATTGCCGACGAAACTGCGGGCGTGATGGCCGGAAATGGCTGCGGCGCCACGCGGATTCACGATGGTTGAGCCGAGGCCGGTGGCGATGACGCCGGTCGGCCGTACGATGGTGACCTTGATCTTGCCCTGCGTCTCGACCCGGAGCGATTCCGAGATGGTGTTCACCGCGGTCTTGGTCGCCGCGTATACAGCGGCGCCCTCGGTGGGGAAGTTCGAATAGGTGGATGAGATGTTGACGACGTGGCCGCGGCCTTGGGCGATCATTTGGTCGTGCACGGCTGAGATGCCGTTGAGCACCCCTTTGATGTTGATATCGATGGCCTTCGACCAGGCGTCGGCCGCACGGACGTGGTCGGCGAAGAAGGCCAACGGCATGACGCCGGCATTGTTGATCATGACGTCGATGGAGCCGAACCGTTCGACAGCAAACGCGGCGAGCGATTGCATCTGGGTGAGGTCGCTCACATCGGTCTGCTGGTAGGCCACCGTGTGGCCAGCCGCGTCAAGGGCATCGAAGGTCTCGGCCAAGAGCGCCGCGTTGATATCGGCCCCAACGACACGTGCGCCAAACTCGGCCGCCATCTGTGCCATCAGCCGACCAAAGCCATTGCCGGCCCCGGTGATGACGACGACACGGTCCTGCAGATAATTTCTCAACGGATTTCCTCGGTGCCTCGGGAGGGCGTGAGCTGATATCGGATAGGGAGGCGCTTGATGCCGCCGACGGTCGTGGTCTTCGAGTGGGCTGGGTCGCCGGCCAGTTCCAGCGAGGCCAGTCGGGGAAGTATGTGGCGAAACAGTGACCGCATCTCGAGTCGAGCGAGTTGCGCTCCGATGCAGAAATGCACGCCATAGCCGAAGGAGATCTGGCGATCCGCGTTTGCTCGTCGCAGGTCGAAGGTGAGCGGATCCTCGAAGACGGTCGGGTCGAGGTTGGCGGCCGGACACGACAGGTAGAGCCAGTCGCCCTTCGCGATGGCCTGTCCGGCGACCTCGGTATCCTCCTGGGCGGTACGCATAAAGTTTCGGGCCGGTGATGACCAGCGCAGCATTTCCTCCACGGCGTTCGACATCAGATCGGGCTCGGCCTTCAGTAGCGCCATCTGTTCCGGGTGATCGAGCAGCGCGCCCATCGCCTCGGCGATGGCGTACGACGTCGTGTCATGGCCAGCGGTGGCGATGATCAGGTAGTAGCTGAGGCGGTCCATGGTCGACAGCGGTTCGCCGTCGATGACACCGTTGGCGATCAAAGACGCGAGATCGTCGGTCGGGTTGGCTTGGCGTTCGGCGGTGAGCTTCGTGAAGTACTTCATGATGTCCCGCAGGGCCTGACCGACGTCCTCGCTGGTGCTGCTGGCCCGTCGGAGATCGGGGTCTTCGTTGCCGAGCCATTCCTGGGTGAGGCGCAGCATCAGCGGGAAATCCTTCTCCGGAAGCCCCAAGATCTCCAGGATGACTTCGAGCGGGAAGGGGAATGCGATGTCGACGGCGAAGTCGCACGTACCGCCCGCCGCCTCAAGCCGACGCACGGCTCGCTCAGCTCATCGAGACGAGCCGTGAGGCGATTGAGACTGGCGGGCCGGAACCAGTCCGCCGTCAGCTTGCGGTATTTGAGGTGGTCGGGTGCATCGAGATGCACGAGCGTTCGCAAGGCAAACGGCTGCGCGGCGATCGTCTTGCGGGAGGCCAAAACTGGCTGCGGTGCGTTGGTAAATACCGCCGGTCGGCGTTCGACATCGAGCACGTCGGCGTGACCGATGACGGCCCAAAACGGGTCGAAGCCAGCACGCTCAATCCGATGGATCGACCCACGGTCGTGCAACGCCAATGCATCGCGCCGCCATGCCGCCATGTCACCCCACCGATGGCGGTCCGTGAAGAGATCGACGGCGGGGACGGTGTCTGTCATGGCGAAGGCCGTGTCGGCTATCGAGTGAAGACGGCGGGTATGTCGATGGTGCCGCGACGGGATTTGATCTTCCAGCGACCGTTCTCACGGACTAGCTCGTCGTGATGTTTGCCGATGCCTGACACGTGCGGCTGGCCGTCGGGCTGTGGAGAAACGACCGTCCACATGACGACCGAGGTCGCGGTGTCACCATCGAGCTTCACGACCGGGTTGCTGATGACATGGAAGGTTGTGCCGACGGTGGGGGCGAGCACTCGCTCCATCAACGCCCGAATGTCGGCGGGACCCGTTGCCCGACCCATTGGCCCCAGCTTGACCTGGCCGTCGGCGGCGAACAGCGATGCGTAAGCCTCGAAGTCGCCAGCGTCCAGGTGGATGCCGTAGTCGATGAACAGCTGGTTGATTTCGGCCAGGTCCTCGAGGCGTTGCAGACGGGCTTCGAGTGCCGCCACATCACTCATCAGTGGCCGCCGTCGGTTGGGATCGGCAGACCACGCATCTTGCGGCAATGGTTCATTTGCGGTGCATGGTTGGCGTCGTATTGCGCGATCCACTCGGGCGGCAGCTTCGACCAGGCTTCGCCGACGTTCAGGCGGCCGCCCTTGCGGAGCCGCTCGGAATGCACGATGTCGGCCAGGAAGATGGTGTTCTCATCAGCGTCCATTGAGTTCACGACACGGCACTCGGCGTACGAGAGCGAATCGAGTAGCACGGGGCAACCGGTGACGCCCTCCTTGGTCTTGAGCCCAGAGATCTTGTCGCCATCACGGCCCGAGCTACCACCAAGGGTCATCAGGATGTCGAGAGAGGCGTCGATGATGTCGGGATCATTCCCCAACAGATGCATGCAGAACACGCCGGAACTGACGATCATGTCGTGGGTGTGGTTGTACTTCGTGATCGAAATGGTCATCCGAGGCGCTTCGGGGATGATTCCCCCGGCGGCCGCCGACAGGGACATGAGGCCGTTGAGTCGGCCTCCATCGTTGGTGGTGATGGCCACAGGAAACGGCTTGAGGCCCTGAATGGTGTAGTTAGCAGCAGCGAGATCGAGCGACATGAAGGAAGCCTACTTCGCGAACTTGACGTAAGTGTCAGATTGGTCCCGGCGGAGTTATCCAGTTGCGGGTGAGGCTGGTGATGCGGTCGCCGGTAAGGTCTTTCAGCTTGAGAGCGGTCAGCTTCAGGATGCCCTCGGATGTTTGGTAGCGCAGGTGCGGGGCATCGGCCGTGGCGATCTCCAAGATCTGCTGGGCGATTTCTGCGGCGGGCTGCGGGTTGCGGAAGCCGCCGTCTTGAATGGCGCGCCAGCCTTCGCGCTCGGCCGCGTAGATCTGGTGGTGGTTGGCATCGGCCGGGCCCCGAGATTTGCCGACGAAGTCTGTGGCGACGGGGCCGGGCTCGATAAGCGAGAGATGCACACCGTGGGCGGCCGCATTGGGGTGGAACGATTCGAACAAGCCTTCGAGCGCAAATTTCGAAGCGCAATACGAATCATTGAATGGCTGGCCGACGTTGCCGGCGATGCTGGAAACCGCAATAATGCGACCGCTCCCGGCTGACCGCATCGTCGGCATGACGGCTTTCAGCAGCCGGACCGCACCGAAGAAGTTGACCTCCATCGTGTGCCGGAAATCGTCGACCGACAGCTCCTCAACGTTGCCGTCGTAGCCAAGTCCGGCGTTACTCGCCACGACATCGATGCGGCCGTAGCGCGCAACGACTTCAGCTATGCCGTTGGCCACGGCATCGTCATCGGTGACGTCCATCCCGATGATCTCGCTCGTGGCCGCGTACGGGGCGAGTGCGGTCGTCAACGGATCGACCCGGTTCGGGTCCCGCACCGTGGCGACCACGACGTAGCCCCGCTCCGCGAATGCGACTGCCGTTGCGAGGCCAATCCCCCCACCGCAGCCGGTGATCACCACGACCGGCGTCTCGCTCATGCGGCACCGCGCAGCGCGGCGAGCGCGGTCTGGGTGGTCGCAATTGGGCGGCCGACTTGGTTGGCGAGGGCGACGGCGGCCGTGACGGTTTCGGCGTTGGTCATGTCGGTCGTGCCTGCGGTGTCCTCGATGCCGACGCGGAGGTTGCCGCCCAATTCCAGGGCGCGGCGGGCGAGGGGTGAGTCGAGGATGGTGCCGCCGAGAATGCCGATCACCCAGGAAAGGTTCGACCCTTCCAGCATCGACACGTAAACATCGAGGGCGCCGAGGGTCGGCGGCATCCCGACGTTGAGGCCCTTGGAGGCCACCTTGTCGATGAGGTAGTCGCCACCGAAATACATCTTGATGATCGAGCCAGCCGGATAGCCAACGGCGTGTTCGTAGGCCATGATCCAACGAAGCTGACCGGGCTCGTAGACGCCCAGTGAGATCGGCACCCCAACCGTCGTGGCGAACTCAACGAGCTCGTGGGCCTCGCCGTAGGTGGTGCCGCCAACTCCGGCGCGGATGGGGCGGCCGAGCGGGTCGTTTCCGCAAAACATAGTGTGACCTGGGTCGATGGCGAGCATGCGGAGTACGCCAGCGTCAGCCATCGGCTGCAGGTGGGCTATTTTGTCCGTGACGGCCTTGGCTTTCAGGTAGTCGCCGTACATGAGCGCGGTCGGCACCTCGGCCAGGATGCGGGACTCGACATCGATCATCTGGGCGATCGCAGCGTTGCGCTCCTGTCGGAAGTCGTGGTGGTGGTGCACGATGCCAGCGCCCGCAGCAAAGCACTCGATGGCGTTGGCCACCATGGCGTCGCTGTCCTGCAACGGTTCACCAGGCCGATAAGGAGTGATCGCCGCCTCGATGATGGTCGGGGTGTTCTCAACGGATCTGGCTGGGGCGCTCATGTCGGCTCCTCTGTGGTGGGTGCGGCGGCGATAGGGACGATGAAGCGTTGGGAGTAGCGGCCGAGCGCGTCGATGCGCTGCTGGGTCGACATCGGGCGATCGGGTCGCCACGGGGCGGCGAAGATACCGCTGATGCCCGCACCTGAGAGGACGTCGATGGCCTCGGGGTCGGGCAGTCCAAGCAGACCTACACGCAGCTCGAACCCGTCAGCGGAGCGGCCGGCGCGGTCGAGCGCATCGTGGACTTGGGTACCGAAGGTGATTGCATCGCCGACGGCGTAGTTGGCGCCTATCCATCCGTCGCAGCGTTCGGCCGCTCGTCGCAGCGCCGGTTTGGTGTGGCCGCCGCCCAAGATTGGGATTGCCGCGTTGGCGATCGGAGCGATCTGCAACGGGCCGAAGTCGTAGAACGTGCCGTGGTGCTCGACCCAACCGGGTCGGCCAAGCGCTCGGAAGGCGTCGATCCATTCGTTGAGCCGGGTGCCTCGATCGTCGAAATCAAGACCAAGCGTGGTGTATTCCTCGGGCATCCACCCAGGGGCTAGGCCGAGCGAAACGCGCCCGCCGCCCGCAATACGATCGGCGGTGGCAATGGCCTTGGCGACAAGCAGCGGATGTCGCAACGGGCCGAGATACACATTGGTGCTGAACCGCAGCCGCGAAGTACGCGCCGCCATGCCTGCGATGGTCACCCACGGGTCAGGAAATGCCGTTTCGCCCGAAAACGGGGGAGCGCCATCGTCGCTATACGGATACGGCGCCGACAACTCTTTGGGTACGAAAAGGTGGTCGGAAAGAGAGACGCCGTAAAAGCCGAGTTCCTCGGCGGCGGCGGCGATCTCCACCATTTCCTCGGGCGCGATGAGCGCGCCCATCAACCAGAACTGCATCGTCACGACGTAGACCCTTACGGACGCAGTGTAAGCCCGCCGTCGACGCAGAGGACCTGCCCGCTGATCCATGCGCCGGCGGGGGAGCAGAACAGCAGCAAGGTGCCGCAAAGCTCGGTAGGGTCGCCGAAGGCACGGTTGGTGGCCTTCGCCTCGACCATGTCACGGAAGGGCGAGCCTTCAGGGGTGAGCATCTTGCCGGCGTCACTGAGGGTCATTCCGGGGGCGATGCAGTTGACGGTGATGCCCTGCTTACCCAGCTCGCGGGCCATGGTGGTGGTGAGGCCGATGATGGCCAGCTTGGTGATGCCGTACACCGACTCGGCCGGATATGCGCCGACGGAGGACTGGTTGACGATGCGCCCGCCACCCCGGCTGATCATCGATGGGGCGACGGCCTTGATGCACTGCCACGCGCCGGTGACGTTGACCGCGAAGGCGCGATCCCACGCTGCTCGGTCGTACTCCATGGCTGTCGACATGACGAGCGCTGCCATGAGCGCAGCGTTATTGACCAGGATGTCCACGCCGCCGTACGCCGCGATCGTGGCATCGACCATGGCCTGCACCGAAGCTTCGTCGCTGATGTCGACGCTGACGGCCAACGCCGTGCCGCCGCCTGTGTTGATGGCGTCGGCCACCGTGTCGGCACCGGCGCGGTTGATGTCGGCGCATACGACCGAAGCCCCAGCGTCAGCCAACGTATGGGCGTACGCCTCGCCGATGCCACCCTTGCACGCGCCCGTCACTATCGCGACCTTGCCCGTCAACGAAAAATCCAAACCCATGGCGTTCCCCTTTTCTGGCTATCCCCGGCGGCCACCATATCCCAGGTTCAGGCCGACTTGACACTTGTGTCGAGTTGAAGATTTGGGTCGAGTAGGTTGCCCAAACATGCCGCTCGACATCACCCCGCACCTGAATCCGGTCACGACGGCGATCGTGAACACCGAGTGCCAGGAGAACTTGATCGGGCCCAATTCGATACTGCCCGGCTTGGCTCGTGCCGCCGCCGAAGTCGGCTTGGTCGAGAACTGCGCTCGCTTGTTTGCGTCGGCTCGCAGCCACGGTGTGCGGGTCTATTACTGCACCGACACGCGCCGGCCCGACGGATTCGGGTTCGCCCACAACACCATGGTCCACCTACGCATGAAGGGCGCGACCAACGGAAGCGGCGGGCACGGGCCGGTCGTCGAACCGCTCACTCCGCAGCCCGAAGATGTCGTGTTTCCTCGAGAGCAGGGCTTGACCGGATTCTTCGCCACCGGCCTCGACGCCTACCTGCGCAACACCGGCGTCACGACGCTGATCGTCACGGGCGTCTCGCTCAATATCGCCGTGCTCGGTACGTGCATCGAGGCGATGAACCTCGGCTACACCGTCGTCGTCCCCACCGATTGCGTCGCCAGCGACCCACCTGAATACGCCGCCACGCTCATCAAATACACCATCCGCAACATCGCCTACACCGCCCTGTCCGCCAGCATCGTCTCCGTTTGGGATGCGCTCGCCTAACGGTCAGGCCATCCGTTGCCAGACGGATTGGATTTCGGCGGCGGTGGTGACGGTAGCCAGTAGGGACAGGGTGTGTTGGATGGCGGCGTCGGCGAAATCGGCGGGGACGCCGGCGACACAGTCGCGGGGGAGGACCACCTGGTAGCCGAGGTCGACGCCGTTCAGACACAGGCCGGTGATCCCCATATTGACCGACACGCCCGCCGCGATGATCGTACGGATGCCGAGGTTGCGCAGCATCTGATCGAGCGAGGTCGACATGAACGGACTCATGCCGTGCATGCGAGCAACCTTGATATCGCGTGGGTCATCGCCCAACTGCGGCATCAGCTTGGCACCCTCGGAACCAATTTCGGTCGGCCGGATACCCGACTCCCTGGCCAACTTCGCGCCGATGGCAAAGATGGTGCAGTTCTCGGTGTAACCGGCGTCGTCCGATCGATGCTCCGCGGTGTTGTGCACGACGCGCACGCCGGCGGCGCGAGCGGCGGCGCACAGGCCGCCGACGAGATCCATCATGCCGATCTCAGCCACGCGGTCGGCCAATTGCGGCAGCATCGCGCCGGGCCCCACGATGCCGCGCTGCAGTTCCACAGTGACGACCGCGGTAGTGGTCGGGTTGAGCAGGCGCTGCAACCGTTGAAGGCGCTTGGTGTCTTGGCTCACGTGTCGTCCTTGCCCTGGTGCGGCCGGGGGAGGGCTTCCGCCGGTGATGCCGCTGCATGGTCGACACTACTGTCAGACCATGTTGCGTCCTGAAAGCTGGACCAGACCAGCGGGTGTGAGTCCCGTCCGGGTAGGCGCCGACGCGCCCGGTAGCAGGCCCCGGTTCGTGATTGAGAGGTCGCGGGCTGAGCGGGGTGTCGAAAGCCTCTTTATGGAGGGA
>JANNZM010000028.1:0-34861 GCA_031410595.1 Actinomycetes bacterium
CGCGGCAGCAGCCGTTTCCTCCGCGTTGAAACGCGGAAATGCCGTCTCGATTGTTGACTGGCCCTTGGTCGTCAACGAGATGATGGCGAGGCGCTTGTCGTCGGCATGAGCAGCACGGGTGACGAGCTCGCGCTTGGTCAGCGTGGCGATCAACCCGGTAAGCGTCCCTTTCGAAACGCCTGCCTCCTCAGCGAGATGGCGGGTCTCCTGTGGACCCCAGATCCACAACACAAACAGCACGGTGAAGCCGCCCCAACTGAGCTCGTGCTCGGCGAGCACGGTTTGCTCCATGTGGTTCCGCACGACCGTGGCAGCGCGGTAGATGTTCGAGATCGCCGACATGGCCGCCACGTCCAGCCCACGATCACCAATGCGATCGCGAATGTCCCGCTCGGCCGCCACAAGGTCGCCTGCATGATTTGTGGTCAATCGCCTTGTCATCGGCCGAAAGCCTACGAGGTTCGAATGGTACCGAACGACCGCAGATCCAGCTACGCCAGAAGTGGCTTCCCGTCCCATCCGGGGCGCCGGGGCATGCCGCTCACGCCTCCGTCGCCGGGCCGAACGGCGAGGGCCTGATGTATCTCGATGCCACCGTCTTCGAAGCCGAGCGCGCAGCCAGCCATGTACAGCTGCCAGATGCGAGCCCGACGCTCGCCGACTTCGGCAACGGCGTCGTCCCAGTGGCTCTCGAGGTTGGCAACCCACGCGCGGAGAGTCAGCGCGTAGTGCTCCCGCAGGCTCTCGACGTGACGTACTTCAAACCCGGCGTGCTGCATGGCCGACACGACCGTTCCGACCTCATGGAGTTCCTTGTCGGGGAAGACGTAGGCATCGATGAAACCGCGATTCGCGAAGCGACGCTTCGGTTCGGGTGGTCGGCACACGCCGTGATTGAGCAGTCGACCCCCGGGTCGCAGCACGGTGCGCAACTTTTGGAAGTACTCATGCAGCTGGCTGAGCCCGACGTGTTCGAACATGCCGACAGAGCTGATGGCATCAAACCCGCCATCAGCGACGTCCCGGTAGTCCTGCAGTCGGATCTCCACCTGGCCACCCAGGTTGGCATCGGTGACCCGCGTTCGGGCCAGCTCGGCCTGTCGAGCCGAGACGGTCACCCCGACGCCTTCCACGCCGTAATGCTGAGCGGCATGGAGGAGCAACGATCCCCAGCCGCATCCGACATCCAAAAGGCGCATGCCGGGTCGGAGATCGAGCTTGCGGCAGATCAGCTCATGCTTGGCCGATTGGGCGTCCTCGAGGTTGGTGGTGCCGTCCTCCCATACCGCGCAGGAATACGTGAGCGATGACCCGAGGAACAGTCGGTAGAACGCGTTCGACACGTCGTAGTGATGCGAGATGGCGGCCGCGTCGCGCTCGCGTCCGTGGCGACGCCCGTGGAGCCTCGCCTCCTCAACGGGTGGAGCGAGCGGCTTGAGTCCGTCGCGGCCTAACAACCTCACGGCGAGCGCGATCTGCCGTGGCGACAGCGTCGGCTGGTCGACGACGTTACGGAGCGCAAGGGCAGCGTAGATATCGCCGCGAATGCCGAGGTCACCCGCTACCCATGCACGGCCAAAGCCGAGGTCGCCAGGGGCCGTAAGGATGCGGTGGACCGCATCACGGGAACGAAGCTCGATAGTGGCCTCGGGATCGTCCGGGCCGATTCGACTGCCGTCATAACACTCAAACGCCACCGGTGGATTCGGGCCGACAACACTCTCAACGAGGTCTGCCACCATGACGCGCTTGCGCAGCGGCGTCGATGACAAACGGTCAGCCAACTGTGACGGTGCCATGCCAAAACGATAATCCCGTGGACTCCGATGGGCAAGAGTCCAAGGTCTCCTAGTGGGGATCGACCAGTTCGCCTTATGTCTGGGGGAGGCTGGAGTGGCAGGCGCACGTGCGGAATCCGGCGTCGGGCCATGAGCTCTTCGATGCGAGGAGTTCGGCGGGAGGTCGGTCAGTATGGCGAGGGCATTCGGCCCACGAGTGGTAGCCGAGCAGCGTCCCAGGCGCGCTGGCCGCCCTGCAGCTGGGCGACGTTGGTGTAGCCGAGAGTGTGCAACGACGCAGCGGCCAGGGCCGAGCGGCTGCCGTCGCCGCAGTAGAGCAGCACGCGGGTGTGCGGTCCAAGACGCGGGTTGTGCCCGGCGTTTTCGGGATCGGCGCGGAACTCGAGTAAGCCGCGAGGCACGTGCACGGCGTGCGCGATGCTGCCCGACGCCACGCGTTCGTCCGATTCGCGCAGGTCTATGACGACCGTGTGCTGGTCGTCCGCTTCGGCGGCGAACTGGTCGGGTGTGAGGGAGCTGACCAATGCGTCGGCCTGCTCGACGAGGGTGGTGACGGTGCTCATTTTGCGATGATCTCGGACTTCATGCCGTACGCGATGTACAGCAGCTCTGCCTGCTCTTGCTGTCCGACGTTGTGTCGCTGCAATGCCGCCAGGATGTCGTCGAGCACGGCCACGTACTCAGCATCAGTGATGCCCATGCCAGCATGGGCATCGGGCATCGACAGACCGTCGTAGGTGGCGATACCGCTGAGGCCGGTGGCGAAGAACTCGATCGCCAGCCGAGTCAACTCGGCCGGCGGCTTCTTAGCGGCGCGGAAGCGCTCGCCACACACCGGGTTCTCCATGTGCAGTTGCACAACGTCGGGCACGATCTTCTCCAGGCCGGCGCGACCGCCGATCCGCTCGAGAAGGGTGGCCGGTCCGGTGCTGACCTCGGATTGTTCGGTGGTAGTCATTGTGCTCCTCGGGTCGATGGCGCCGGGCGGCGCCGTCCTCGAGGACAATGGTGTGTCCGTCCGCGTTCCCAAGACGTTCCCGCCATCGACCGGGCTACCAACAGCCCGGGAACGGCCAGGGAACGCACCGGTGGGCACCATGGCCGTATGATCGATAATCCGAGGGTCCAACGCATCGACACACAGGTTCGGCTGGCACGAGCGGCAGTGGAGAACCTCCGACCGGCCGATCTGGCGGCGGAGATGGAGGATGGTGACCTGGTGCTGGTCGATGTGCGCGAGCCGGACGAGTTGGGTAGCGGCACCATTAGGGGCGCGATCAGCGTGCCGCGTGGCGTCATCGAGTTCGCCGCCGACCCCGACTGGTACGCCCACCGCGCCCTTCTCGATCCCGGCCGTCGCGTGGTTGTGTATAGCGACACCGGTTCCCGCTCCGCTCTCGTGGTCCACGCCTTGTATGCGCTGGGCTATCGCGACGTGGCACATCTCGACGGTGGACTGGCAGCGTGGGTCGCCGATGGTCGTCCGGTGATGACACAATCGGTGATTGGGTGAGCCATGCGGCGCACGGGGGTGTTACCGGAGGAAGGGAAGGAGAGCTTCCGATGATGGTTGCGACCGTGCATATCCGTCTCCTCGGCGTGTTCGACGTGACGGTGGACCAAGGGGAAGCGGTCACGCGGTTCCCGACCCGTCGTTCGGGTGAGCTGGTGCAGTTGCTGGCGCTCGCGCCCGCCCGCCGCCTGCTACGCGACCAGGTGATCGACGCGCTCTGGCCGCAGCTCGATGCGTCCGCTGGCGGCGCGAATCTGCGCAAGGCGGCGCACCACGCTCGCAGGGCGCTCGGTCACCCGGATGCAGTGGACCTGCACCAGCAGCACGTGGAGCTGTTCCCAGGCGCCGTCATCAGTACCGACGTCGACGAGTTCGTTGGCGCCGCCGACGCGGCACTCGCCGTCGGTGACCCGGTCGAGGCTCGTGCCGCGGCGCTGCGCTACGCCGGAGAGTTGCTGCCGGGCGCCCGATACGAATCGTGGGCCGACGATCAGCGACGCGTGGTGGCCGCTCGGTACCTCGATCTGTTGCGCGTCGTCGGTCAATGGGACCGCGTGCTCGAGCTCGACCCGCTGGACGAGGCGGCGGCTCGTGAGGTCATGCGAGCTGCGCTCGACGAGGGGCAGCGCCATCGCTCGATCGCGGTGTACGGACGACTGCGTTCGGCACTCTCGCTTGAGCTCGGCGTACTGCCACAACCGGCTACGGACGAGATGTACGCCAGGTCCCTCGACGGACTCGCGCCCACCGCACCGTTGTTCGTCGGTCGCGAACAGGAACTCGCCACCGTCGAGGCTCTGGTGCGGCGGTCGCGTGAAAGCGCCCTGGTGCTGGTGCGCGGCCCGGTCGGCATCGGCAAGTCGTCGTTCGTCGACGCCGTGGTCGACCGAGCGCGGGAGGGTGGGGGCGCCGCTGCCCTTGTGCTCGCTGATGCGCCGGACGATGCGTTCGCCACCCTGACGGCCGTGGTGGAGGAGTTGCTGCTGCGTGTCCCGTCGGCAGCGGAACGGTTGAACGAACGCACGCGTGCTGTGCTCGCGCGGTTGACACCCGTCGTTCAACCTGCGGCTGTGCTGGAGACGCCGCTCACTCGTCATCAGCTGATGGGAGCGGTGCATCGGCTGGTCGAGGTCGCGGGCGAGCACGTGGTGCTCGTAGTCGATGACGCGCACCGAGCCGACGACAGTTCGCTGGAGGTTCTGGCACAGCTCGCTGAGCGGATCGACGCCGGGCCGGTGGTTATATTTTCCTTCCGCTCCGAGGTCACAGGTCCAGGGACGCAGCGCTCGATCGCGCGAGCGGCACGGCGCGGCGCGCTCACGACCCTCGACCTCGGGCCGCTGGGCCACGATGTGCTCCGGTCGCTCGCTGTGTCGCTCGGTGTGCCAGCCGATGATGATGCCATCGAGGCACTCGCGGCTGCGTCGGAGGGCAACGCGTTCTTCGCTGTCGAGCTCTGCCGGGCGGGCAATATTGGCGGCGAGTTGCGGGGTTCGCTGGTCGATACGATCAGCCGTCGCTTCCTCGACCTCGACGACGACATCATTGCCTGGCTCCGACGGTTATCGCTCGTCAGCGGCCCGCTCGACCTCGCGTCGGTTGTCGCTCTCACGGGTTGCACTGACGACGAGCTCACGCGCCTGCTCGACAAGGCGATGGCGGTCGGTGTGCTCGTCGTGTACCAGGGCCAGTACCGCTTCCGCCATGAGCTCGTGCGACGCACGCTGGCCGATCAGCTGCCACCGCACCACGCCATCGCCATCCATCGCGACGCAGCGCGGCGGCTGGCCGACTTCGGTGCGCGCCCTAGTGTCGTCGCCCACCACTGGCTGGCGGGGCGGCGCCCGGAACGCGCCCAGGGGTGGTTGCTCCGCGCTGCCGACGACGCTATCCTCCTCGGTGGCTACCCGGCCGCAGTGGAGCACCTCGACCGCATCATCGAGCATGACCCCGACCACGCTGAGGCGCTGCGCCGACGGGCTACCGCCCTCGACGCTATGGGCGACCCGGGCGTCATCGCCGCCTACGACAATGCCGCACGCGTCGCGTCCGCCGAGGAGGTTCAGGAGCTCCGACCTTTGCAGGCGCTCGCTATGGTGAAGAATGGCGACCCCGAGGGTGGGATGCGTGTCGTGGCCGGTGCCGAACCGAAGCGGCTCGAGTCACAACTGGCCAAGGCGCTGGCGTATTGTGGAGCAGGGTTGATGGGCCATGCGGACCCGGAAGTGGGCGCACAGCTGGCGGCCGAGGGTCGTCGACTCGCACTGCGCGCCGGTGACCCGTCGGCGATCGTCGTCGCGTCGTGGGCGCAGGCAGGCGCGGCCCACGCTCAGGGTGAGCTGCGCACAAGCCTCCACACTGACCTGCACGACACCAAGTCATTGCCTCGTCTGGCGGTGTCGGTGTTCGATGGGCAGCTGTGCATCACCCAGCGACTGCTCTACGGCTCGCGGCCATACGACGATGTGATCCGTTGGGCCGACGCCTTCGCCAAGGAGGCCGAGCGGCTCGGGGCGGCTCGTGGCCGGGCGTTCGCAACGACGTTGCGCGGTGAGGCCGAACTGCTGTCGGGTCGTCTCGACGACGCCGACCGTGACCTTCGGCGTGGCCGACAGTTGCACCACGACATGGGCGCTGCGACCGGCGAGGCCTTCTCGTTGCAGCGCCTTGCCGAGCTTGCTGGGGCACGCGGTGATCTGCGCGTCGCACATCGTCTGCTCGACGAGTCGTTGGCCGTCGCACGTGAGAGCGATGTCGGGTTTCACCTCTTCGACCGTATTTACGGCACGCGAATCGTGCTGGCTGCGGACCCTGCCGCGGCCTTGGCTGCGGTGGATGAGGCGGAGGAACGCGTGCGCGGTCCACTGGAGACCTGCCCCGGTTGTCGAATTACCCTTGCTGTGCCGGCCGCTATCGCGTTGGCGCGAGCCGGCGAGTTCGACAGGTTGGTGGCGTACGAGGCCTCGTGCGAATGGCTGGCCGAAGTGGTCATGCAGCTTCCGGCCTGGTTTGCGGCGCTCGATGAGGTGCGCGGCAACCGCTGCGCCGCCCAGGGTGACGTGGCAGCGGCTCGCGCCCACATCGGCGCGGCGGTGCGTGGATTTCGGGATGCGGGCCAGCCAAACGATGTCGCTCGCTGTCAGGCCGACCTCTCTCGACTACCGGTGTGACGGCGACCCGACTGCGGCCTGTTCGTACTCGTGGATGCGCTCCACCAAAATGAATCACTCGATAGGATTAGCGGACAGACGACGGACGCCCCGAATGGCTACGCGGGTAAGGGACCTTGAGGGCGACCTGGTCGTTGGGAAAGTGACTTCCGTCGGCAAACTCAGATGCCTTTGCGAATGCTCGAATCCGGCGCCCGAAACACTGCGTCCCGTGTGTTCTGCAGGCCGTCGGCGAAAGGTGTGGACATCGCCGGGTGTTGGTGGTACGAGTATCTCTCATCGGGAGGTGCTTTTGTCGGAGTTGCCACAGTTGGGTGGGCCACTATTCGTGACCGATGGTGGGATCGAAACGGACTTGATCTTCAACAAGGGGGTCGAGCTCCCTGAGTTCGCATCGTTCGTTCTGCACGAGAACGCGTCGGGTGAGGCGATGCTGCGCGACTACTTCGCGGACTATTTTCAGATCGGCGCCGATGCTGGACTTGGCCTCGTCTTAGAGACCGCGACTTGGCGCGCGAGCCGTGATTGGGGCGTAAAGCTTGGCTATGACGAAGCTCGGCTTCGCTCGGTCAACCAGCGGGCGGCTGAGTTCATGCTGGCACTTCGGGCTGCGGCGGCAGACGGCACGGTGGTCGTAAGCGGCTGCATCGGGCCGCGGGGAGACGCCTACTCCGACCTGGGTCCCGCAAGTGCCGACGAAGCATTGGCCTACCACCGACCTCAGGTCGAAGTGTTGGCAAGCAGCGGAGTCGACCTCTTGACCGCCCTGACGTTGACGAACGTTGCCGAAGCGATCGGGTTCGTCCGGGCGGCGAGCGAACGTTCGATGCACGCTGTGGTGTCCTTCACCGTGGAGACCGACGGACGCCTCCCGTCCGGTATGAGCTTGGCTGAAGCCATCGAATTGGTCGATGCCGAGACCGACAATGCTGCTGCGTACTTCATGATCAACTGTGCGCACCCCGATCACTTCTCCCCGGTGCTTACCGGCTCCTCTGCGGGCCTCGGACGTATCCGTGGACTCCGCGCGAACGCGTCACGCCAGAGCCACGCCGAGTTGGATGACAGCACCGAGTTGGACGATGGCGATCCTACGGAGTTCGGCGGCCAGCTCGCCGCATTCCGCGCTAACGACGCACAGATCAGTGTCCTCGGTGGCTGCTGCGGCACCGACGCGCGCCACATAGCTGCGATTGCAGCGGCCCACGGAAACGTCTGAGCGAACCCGCACATTTCACCCATAGTGCAGCGGGTAGGTAACCAGCCTGCAACGCACTACTCCGGCCCATAGCGATGGCATCCATCAGCATCGGATCCAGCCGCGATCTCACCTCGGGCTCGCTTCCTCAAGCAAAGATGACGGGTTGGTTAGCAATGCCGGGGACGATTTCTGAGGAGCTCATGACTCAGGCGATTCGTGTCGGTGATTTAGATGCATCCGCAAGTTGTGTCCAACACGTTTCCGGCCGGCCGGGTCGCGGCTTACATTCACGAGTAGTACGACAGCCGCAAGCGCAAGCCAGATCCATCGTTCGCGCAGGTTCTGGCCCGGTACGAGCGACGGGAAGAGTTGAACGTCGCGGAACACGACGCCGTTCAGGAACGCTGGCCCGACGAGCACGACGAGCGCTGCGGTCGGGCCCCCTGGCGCTTGCGTGCGCTGTTGAACGAAAGCCGACGTTGCGAGGCTGATTGCAGCGAGTGCGGCGACCTCAATGATCACGTCGTAGGTCGGGAACCGCTGGTTGTCAGATAGTGCGACCACTACCGCGATCATCAACCAGGCTATGACTGTGATGGTGCCAGTGATGCCGACGCGGCGGATTCGCCGGTGTGCGAGAGAGGTTGGTGATGCAGCAACATCCACGATCGGCCTAGGCCCATCAATCACACGGCGCACCGCTTGCTCTCTAAACTCCAACGAAAACTTTTGGCGATTCGCCATGACCACATCCTCTGAACAGGAGGCTACGACACCCACTGTCCGGAAACCTCAGGGCAGTCCACTCCACGGTCGTGGCCGACGCGTTGCTCCATTGTTGCCAGTCGGCCCACAGGGTGTCGCGCACGCGCGCCGTGTCGAGCGTGAGCATTGCTTGCGCAGTAGCAACATCGGTTGCCGACCACAGCACGGGGGGAGTGGCGTCACTGATCCAGATGTACCCGTCGGCCCATTCGGGAGGCACCTTCGAGCCGCTATCTGAGTCTCTCCGGCCGCTCCAGCTGCCGCTCACGAACCGCTTGGCCCCGTCGCTACTCATTCCTTGTGCGGCCAACCACAGCGCCACGATTCCTCTCGCCTGACCACCCGCCCAGCACGGTGCATCGTCTGTCGGTACGGATGGAAGGCCGACCGACCAAAGGCCGAGCGCCAGCCGATTGATCATGTTCGACTCCGTTCCATCGACTTCCACCCCGTTCCAAGTGGCCTCATCCGCACTCCACGAAGTGGCCAGCGCTTTGGCGTCGAACCGATCGCGCACGGCTGGGTCGAGTCGATCGAGGTGACGTTCGTGCCAGACGACCGCGAATCCGTCGTCGCGCCGCTGCGGTGCTATCGCAGCGAACGGCGCGGTGAGCTCGCGGGCCCAGACCTTGGTGATGTCGGAGTAGTCGCGGTAGGCACACAGCATCAAGCCGTTCGTAGTGTCGCACGACGAGTGCGCGATGGGATCGGTGATCATCGCAGCGATTCGCTCGGCATCATCCTCGGTCATCGGGCGCGTCTGGACGTAGCCGGTCACCACGGCAAGTGAGACAGCACCGACACCGAGGAACAGGGTCAGCCGGTCGTGTCGTTGCCTGGCAACCGCGACTACCGCGACAACGAGTGCTAGTGAGAGCAGGTAGGCGGCGTGCCACCAGTTGGGGCGAATAGCGAAGGCCCAGTCATGATCGGGGTAGCGCGGCCAGATCGACAACTGGCGGGTGAGACTCCAGTGGTGGCCACCGATGGCCCCGATGGTGGATCCACCGATCGCCAGCACAACAAGTGCGGCGAGAGCGACTAGGGGGTTTGGGAGCCACTTCGCTAACGCAATAGCGAGCGATCCGGCGCACGACACGAGCGCGAAGCTCACCGAGATGTCGCCAATGCTCGCCGCGTCGATCGCGCCGAAGTGGTTGGTCAGAAACCTGCCGCTGGCAAACGTCGCGGCGACGAACACGATCTGGACAACCAGCGCCATCCACATGGAACCGAGATGACCGACGACACGAGTCGTGGCGGTCGCCGGCAATGAACCGAACAGTTCCTCAGTCCCCTCACGTCTGGCACGCAACGCGGCGAGGTTCATCGCCACCAACGTCATCCCTGCGAACGGGAGAGTGAACACCGGCAGCAACGCCAACCAGTACCGCCACGAGTTGTTCGCTCCGATGTTGTCCGAAGCCCACACGAGACCGAAGATCACGAGGATCGCGATCGACATGAAGATCCCGACGATGAACACCTCGTTTCGCAACAGCTGACGGCCCTCGACCCGGGCCAGATGCACGGCGGCTGCACGTTGGGCCCCTGAACCCACATGTCGCGCGTCGGAGCCGTGTTCCGACACAGATATGGGTTGAGCCGGCCGCCAATCGTCGGTATCTGTTCGGTTGTTGCCGCGGTGGGTGAATGCATACGCGATCCCGAACACCAGCGCGGCGAGGATGATTACTTCCATGACGACTCCTGTAACACCGTCGCCCCGACGAGCAACAGGTACCCGTCCTCGACCCTGGGTTCGTCGAGACGAGCATTCGGCGGCGGTTCACCGACATGGCGGACCATGCCGTCACCGGTCATCCACGCCAGCTGAGCAGACGGGTCACGTGTAGCGGCGAGCCACACCCGGCCGGATGCAAGCCCGGCCAGACCCAAAGGGGTGCCGTCGTAGCGGATGACGCCGCCGTGCATCACCACGACCCGCTGGCACAACGCAGCGACATCCTCGGTCTGATGCGTCGACAGCACCACCGTGGCCCCGCTCGCAGCGGTCGACAACAGCTCACGGAACCGAAGCCGTTGCTCCGGATCGAGACCTGCCGTCGGCTCGTCGAGGACCAGCAACTCCGGTGAGCCAAGCAACGCTTGCGCGATCGCGACTCGTCGACGCATCCCACCCGACAGCTGCCGAATGCGCTTGTGCATCACCGACGTTAGACCGACCACATCGAGCACACGACGGACCTCGTCATGTCGAGCCCGTCGATCGGTGATGAGCTTCAGTACCGCCACGTAGTCAACGAAATCGAACGCCGAGAACTGTCGATGGAACCCAGGCTCCTGAGGCACGTAACCCAGCCGCCGACGTATGTGTTCGCGGGCCGGGGCGTTCGCAGTCGTTTGACCCAACAACTCGACTTCCCCGCTGTCTGGCGCGAGCACAGTCGCCATCATGCGCAGCAAGGTAGTCTTACCGGCACCATTGGGGCCGAGCAACCCGGTGATCCCTGTCCCGATCGACAGGGTCACATCATTGACCGCGACCGTGCGCCCGTACCGTTTGGTGACGCCATCGAGCAATACACCGGCCGTTGCTAACGTCGAGTCGTTCATCGTCGTCCTCCACTTTCGATCATTGTCTCGAAACAGGTCTTGCGCGTCGCGACTGTTGCCAACCCGATCGCAGCGACAACGGCGACGGCGGTCTGCCCCGATGAACTGAAAATCAACGATCTGTCCACGAAATCGCCCGTCCCGCCGCGGTCGATCAGCACGACCAACGCCAACAACCACCCGCCACCAGCAATTCCTCCTGCACGTTCGGGAGACATCACGGTCGACAACGCAAGGGTGATCGTCACCAAAGCGAACGACGGCAGCACCCATCCGAACAGATCCCAACCCTCACCAGGAGCGACAAGCGCGGCTACAGCCAACAGTGGCATGGTGGTCGCGATCACCGCCGTCGTGCGTAAAAGCGTTAACCGCAGACCGCTCATCGGCGCAGCCACTCCGATCTCGTAGGTGGGGTCCAAGGTCGGGCCGTACGCAGTGGCGACACCGGCCAGGGGCAACAACGGAGCGATCACGAGCAGCAGCCACGGCCCCTCCTCGTTGATGCGGGCAGCTGCAGCGGCGAACGCCGCCACCACCACCACGGCGGCCAGCCACGCGAGACGCAGCGCCGGTGTCGTCGCGACCAGCTTGGCCGTGTCGGGGCGAACTCGCATCGCGCAGAGAAGTCGTTCGGTGATCGAACGCGTGGGTCGATCAACCCGCTCGAGCACCCGACCCCACACCGCGTGCTGGTTCACGGGTCCGTCCTGAGCCGCGAGAGCCACGTCAGCGAGTTCTGCTCGGCACCTCGCGCAACTCATGAGGTGTGCCTCGATCGCTGCGGCCGTGGCCGCAGTTACCGACAGCTCGCAGTAACCGGCAAACAGTTCTTCGTCGATATGGATCGTGTTCACGTCAATGCTCCTCGAAGTTGGATGCGGGCCCGCATCATTCGTGTCTTGACCGTGCCCGTTGGAATCCCCAGCAGCCGCCCGGCCTCCCTCGTCGTAAGCCCATCGAGGATTGTGGCTTGGACCACGGCACGCAGCTCGACCGGCAAACCATCGATCGCTCCGGCCAGGTCACCGTGTGAGATTCCCCACAACACCACGTCTTCGGCCGTTACCAACGTTGATGCATCCGACACTCGGTTCGACACTGGCGACCAGCGTGACCGATGACGCAAAACACCGATCAATCGGCGGATCGCTATCCCCCAGATCCACGCGGTCGGCTCGCCCGCTCCACTCCACCGGCCGGCGCCGCGCCACACCGCGACGAACGTGTCCTGTACCGCCTCAGCCACCACGTCGAGATCCGCGCAGCGGTGACGAAGCCTTGCCGTCAACCACGGCTGATGCCGCACGTACAACTCGCGTAACGCGGCCCGGTCACCGTCGGCGATCGCAGCAATCAGCTCCGCATCACTGGACAACGACGGATCCACGCTCATACCTACACAGTCGCGCAACCACGGCACAACGGTTCACGAACGACGGCAATTGAGGCACCGCATCCATCACAATTTGAATACGCTCACGATTTCGGTCCGGATTTCCGTGGGCGTGGCCCTACTCGGAGTGTTGGGTGAACTTGGTGGCAGCGAGCCGCCGATCCCGACGTCGTCATGGTTCGGAAATCGCGGCCGGTTCGAACCGGGGAGGTTTTTACCGTCCCGGCAGTTGCGCGGACGGAGGTAGATTCGATGAGGGACGCGACGAAAGGGTGATCCATGGATTCGATCTCGGTAGGTGCGCTGGCGGGCATTGGGAACACGCCGTTAGTCGAACTGGTACGCGTGGTGCCTGAGGGTTCAGCGCGGGTGATGGTCAAGCTAGAATTCGCGAACCCGACCGGGAGTATGAAGGACCGGATGGCACGCGCCGCGATTGAGGGCGCAGTACGCGACGGACGCCTACATCGTGGCGACAGCGTGGTCGAGTACACCGCCGGTACGACAGGAATTTCACTCGCGTTCGTTTGCGCGGCACTCGGGTACGGGCTCCACATCGTCTTCTCCGACGCGTTCAGCATTGAGAAGGGCCGAACGATGCGAGCGTTCGGCGCCGTCGTGGAGGAGGTGCACAGCCCGTCCGGCCAGATCAACGAGGCCCTGATCAAAGCGATGATTGCTCGGGCTGGTGAGGTTGCTGCCGAACCCGGACGTTGGTGGTGTGACCAGTTAAACAATCACGATGCGATCGCCGGATATCTGCCGCTCGGCGAGGAAATCTGGGCCCAGACAGGCGGCCGGATCGACGCGTTCGTGCACTCTGTCGGTACAGCCCATTCCATCCACGGTGCCGCACGAGCGTTGCGTTCCCACGGAGCGCCGATCCACGTTACCGCTGTGGAACCCGCCGAGTCCGCCGTGTTGTCGACGGGACAATCCGGTTCGCACAAGATCGAAGGCATCGGTATCGGGTTCATCCCTCCGTTGTGGGAACCGGATCAGGTCGATGAGATCCAGACGGTGACGACCGACGACGCGATGCACATGGCTCGACGCCTGGCACGTGAGGAAGGTTTGTTTGCTGGGGCGTCCTCGGGAGCGAATGTCGTCGCCGCTCTCCGTGTTGCTAAACGCCTCGGTCCTGACGCCACCGTTGTCACCATTTTGTGCGACTCCGGACTGCGTTACTTGTCCACCGATCTGTACCATCAGACCTGACCGCCATGGCCCGTAAGCAGCGTTCACCGGCTAACGGTGCGTGCGGTTTCATCGCCAATCAAACGACAGATGAATGGGGCCAACGGCGCGGGCGGTGGTTGTGACCTGATCAATGGCCGGGCGGTGATGCTGTCGGGTTGAGTTCGCGCTCAGGGGTTTGACGAAGTCTGCGAGAGCGCCGGATGACGGTGGCGGCGGTAAGCACAAGGAGCCCGGCGCCGGGGAAGATCCACGGTGGGAAGATCAGGCTGAGCACGATAGCGGCGATGCCAACACCGTTGCCGACGGCGTGCTTGAACCACAACCAAGCTGCGAGGAGCACAGCGAACCCGATCACGTACCAGACTCCGCGTTCGGCGAGGGCGTGTCCGGAGACGAAACCTGGGCGTGATGGCCCGGAGGCGCTTGCCTGGTTGTCGGTCCAGTCAGCGGTGCCGATCGCATTCACGACTCGCAGGTTCCCGATCGTCGGAATCAACGTCGACACCGCGACCGCGGTGGCCAGAACCCACAGTTCGGCACGTCTCCGAAGCAGCGGCTGTGATGCCCACACGAGTACAGCTAGGGCGAACACGACTCCGAAGATCATGGTGGCGCTGGCGAGGTGCCCGGCGGCATGGCCACTGGCGTGATAGTGACCAAACCAGATGATCTGGGCCGCGATGATCGGCGCGGGCATCGCCGGTATCGGCCACCACTGGCGTGCGAATCGGGTCATGCGGTCATCTCCTACACCGTTCTATCGTGACGTTCCGGCCGTGACGTGACGCGGAAGGGTGCGCCGCCTGCTGGTCGGTTGACGACCATCCCGACGGCTCGGGGCACGGTCGATGAGGTGGGCGATAGGTCGAGTCGTTGGGCGAGGCGGGCAATGATCAGCGTGAGTTCCATCTGGGCGAGAGCGAACCCGATGCACATGTGCGGTCCTCGCCCGAACGGTACCCATGCCTGGTCGGTCGCCGTCTTCTGTTCCGGTGTCAGGTTGAGGTACCGGTCGGGGTCGAAACGAAGTGGGTCAGCCCAGGCCTTCGGGTCGCGGCCGGCGAGGTGTGGGGACCAGACGACAAGGGTGCCTTTGCGGATCCGGTGGTTTCCGAGGTGGAGGTCGTCGTCGGCGACGCGGGCGGCGATGAGCCCTGCCGGGTGCAGGCGTAACGATTCATGAACGACGCGTTGGGCGAATTCGAGTCGGGCCAAAGAGGTTCCGTCCGGTTCGGCTATCGGACCGTCAAGCGGGCCAAGCACGAGATCTGCTTCACACCGGAGTTGTTCCCATACGCCGGGTTCGCGGGCGGTGCGCCACAGCAACCAGGCGAGGGTGGAGGCGGTGGTGTCGTAGCCGGCGCCGATGAGGGTGTCGACCTGGTCGCGAATTTCGGCGTCGGACAAAGTGCTGTCGTTGGCGACGACTTCGAGGACGTCGAGCGGGTCGCCCACAGGATTGGCGCGCCGGTCGGCGACTTCCTCGTCGATGATCCGGTCGATCATCCGCCGATCGGCGCGTACCCGCGACCGGGCGGTGCGGGGGAATGGGTGCGGGATTTGTCTGACGGCGGGTGCTTCGATGAACGCTTGGGCACGTTGGAACAGGTCGCTGAATTCGGAGGTTCGGCAGGCGAGGCGTTCACCGAAGAACGCGTGGATCGTGATCCCAAGGATCAGATCACGCCCCATCGGATAGAGATCGACCGGCTGATCGGCGCGACTCGGCGCCGTGAGAAGTTGATCGACGGCGGTGTCGGTGCGTTGCACGATCATCGGGATCCAGCCGTTAAGGCGCGGGCGGGTAAAGGCGCGCTGTACCGCACCGCGTCGTCGTTGATGATCGGCGCCGTCCGAAACGATCATCGATTGTCTGCCGACGACGAACCGAACACCAATCACGTTGAACTTGTTGTCCCAACGGAACGCGTCGGCCTTCATCGAGAACATCTCGTGCATCAACGCCGGGTCTCCGATGATTGCGAGTCGGACACCGGGGATGCCGAGTCCGCAGATCGGCCCGTACTCGGCTCGTAGCGAGTCGAGTGCGGGTGCCGGGTCGCTGAACAACCGGCGGACATAGCGTGCGTTGGCCCGACCGCGTGGTCCAGGAAGCTCGATGTCCGTGGCAGTCGACACGGTCACGTGAGTTGGCTAACTCGCGGTGGTGTGCTGGGCGGATCTGCCGGCGATACCCATCGTCAGACCGACGACGATCAACGCAACGCTGCTCACCAGCGACAGCATCATCAATGCCCAGCCCGGTCCAGGCAGATCCTTGCCGTTGTACGGGGGCACGTTGATCACCACGAGCACCGCCGCAAGCAGCGCTGCACCGACGACCAGCATCGTGCGCCAACGATTCGCTCCGTTTAGGCCTACGGGACGGGCCGCTTTCCAGGCGAGGGTGGCTACAACCAACGCCGCGACCGCGGCCAGAAGGAAGACGCCGACGACCGGGCCTGTGCCAGCGACGAGCGCAAGCACGACGGCCGCGACGGTGACACCCGTAGAGATCTCGGCGACGGTTTGGGGTGAGGGACGACGGTTCATTCGGGCCTCCAGATATTGGAAAGGGACACTGACAACAAGATCTCGAAACGTCGACCACCACACCCGAGTAGCGCCGTCGTCGGCCAGCTGCTCGGTGAACGTGGCAACCAGATCTTCGCCGTACTCGTCACGGAACGACCGCTGGTACAACGCCGAGAGATGCCGATACAAGGCGGTACTTCGTCGCGCTGTCATGCTGGGGCTCCGCCGATTCGAGGGATCGTCCGGAACCGGTCGACGAGTGTGCGAAGCCGGGCGAGTTCAATATGAGCGACTCGCTCACCGGCTTGCGTGAGACGGTAGTAGCGGCGGCGTTCGTTTCCAGTGCGTTCCGAGTCGTCGGTGGTCTCGACGATCAGATCATCAGCAAGCAGCCGGTTGAGCGTGCCGTAAAGGGTGCCCGGCCCCATGTGTACTGCGCCTTGGCTTTGCTCATCGACGAGGCGCATTAGCGCATAGCCGTGGTTCTCACCGTCAAGCAACGCGAGGAGCAGGTACATCGATGCGGCGGGCATCGGTTTGTCCGTGAGGCGACGGGGCATACTCAAAGTATGATATATCGAGATTCGATAGTCAAGAGACTTCGGCGTCACCGACCTCGGTGATTTCGCTGCACGTGTGTAGCCCGGGTTAGCCCCAGCGTTGGGGGTCGTCGGGGTTGATGTTGAGGCAGAGTTTTCCGATGAGTTCATGAGCAAGGAGGGTGTTGCCGGGGTGGAATCTGCCCATACGGACGTCTCGGTAGATCTGTTCGAGACGGCTACGTTTGAACGCCGCTGACCCGCCGGAGAGATCCATCGCGTGGTCGACGATGTTGAACGCACCGGTGATGACCGTGTGGCGGGTGCTGACGAAACGGATCGGCCAGTCGGGATGATCCACACCGTTGGTCCAGTCGTGGGTCGTGCGTTCGAGGAGGGCTTCTGCGGCGTCGTAGGTCATGCGCATTTCGGCGACGTTGTGTTGCACTTCTGGGTGGTGCGCCATGGACCGGGTGAGGGCGACCGAGGTCCGTAACGGCATGCGTTCGATCGTCATGTCGAACGCTCGTTTCGCTGCGCCGAGGTAGACCGACGAGAAGCCAAGCAGTGCCCAGGCGAACACCCCGAGTTGGAAAGGTCCGGCGCCGGCGAATCCTGCTGGGCACACCAGCGGGACCAGCGCGTCAGGCACGAACGCACCGTCGAGGATCGTGTCCTGGCTTTGCGTCGCGCGCATGCCGAGCGTGTCCCATGTGTCGACGATCTGGTAGCCGCTTGCGTCCCGTGGGAGGAATCCGTGAATGATGCGTGGTGCGGTCGGGTCGGAGCTGTCCATGGCGTGAAAGCCGGCGTACGTCCAAACCGGTGACAGGCTGCCGAAGATCTTGTGGCCGTGGATCTTCCAACCGCCGTCGCTTCTTGTGGCCGTGGCGCTGGACAGTAAGAGCGGTATGTCGTTGCCTGGCTCACCGTGAATTGCGGCGAAGATTTCGCCCTCGGCGGCTTTCTCCAGAATCCATCGACACGAACCGTCACCGGCACGTAAAAGGTCGGCTGCGAGTCCGGTCCAGTAGATGTGCATGTTGACGGCCACGGCGGTAGCGGGCGCGACATAGGCGAGGCGTCGCAGTTGCTGGGACACAGCATCGAGACCGAGCCCTCCGCCGCCGAACTCGGTCGGAATGGCGATCTTGAGGAAGCCGGACTGCACGAGTTCGTCGAAGTCCTCGGTGAAGAACCGGTTCTCGCGATCGTAGATGGGGCACCGTTCGTCAAACCGGGCGAGCATGTCGTCGGTGAGCGCCGAGTTGGCGGCGGTGGTGGTGGTTGGCATTGTCATCCTCCGGTCGATGATCGTGTGATCTGCAGGTGACGGTACGCCGATCGTTGCGGTGGGCCATCGACAGTTCTGACCATTTCAGCTGCCTTCTCGTGGGTGTCGGCCCGAGCGATCACTAGTCAGATCCAACTAGTCGATGGCGGGTCGCGTATGCCGCAGCGTCGGCGCGATTCGCGCAGCCGGTCTTTTGGAGGATTGCCCTGACATGGTTCGCGACGGTGTGCTGGCTGATGAACAACGATTCGCCGATCTCGCGGTTCGACCGGCCGGCAGTCACGAACCCTAAGACCTCGATCTCTCGGGCTGACATGCCGTCTCGAAACACCTGCTTCGGCGCATCGTGCGTGTCGAGCGCGACTGCGCACCGATCCGCGAGCGCCACCATGCCTGCTGACATGGCGATGGCATACGCGTCGGCCAGCAACACGCCGGGGTCGCCCAGTGCGATCGCCCACGCGTACTTGATGTGCGCGATCCAAACGGGTGAGCCGCTATGCCCTGCGAGTTCGAGCGCAGCGACGAAGTGCAGACGGGCGTCCTCCTGCCGGCCGAGCAGCGCGGCAAGGCTTCCCATCAGCCGGTCTGCCGGTCCGAAGTTCATCGTGAACGCAGCCATCATCGTGAGCCCTCGAAATTCTTCAAAGGCCGAGTAGAGAAAGCCCGCCTGCTCGACATCGCCGACGGCAACACATACCTCCGCGAGAAAGGTAAGGGAGCATGGCCACATGGAGTCACGGGGAACCGAGGCGAAACCCTCCGGAGCCATAGCGGCGAACTCGCTGCGGGCCTCATCGAGCATCCCAAGCTCTGCACACAACACCGCAAGACCAGGGCGCCAAATTGGATCGTTCGCGTTCAGCCTCGCGGCGAGCCGAACGATCGCGGCGACTTCGCCGAGGCGGCCTTGTTCGCGTCGGATCGCGAACATCTGGACGCCGTAGATTCCGTCCGTGTCGTCGATCCCCATCTGATGTTGACGTGCCTGGATCTCGAGGCCAACACGTTCGGCCTCATCGAAGCGGCCCGCAACGAACAAAAGCACCACCTCGTCGGAAGCAGCCCAAATGGCCAGCGTCGCGAATCGTTCCCGATCGGCGATCTCGGCGAACTCCTTGATCGCCGCGGCGGCTTCGGATACCCACCCGAACGTGAACGCAACCCTCGTGTACGTATGACGAGCCCAGCAATAACTGAACAGATCGCCGACGCGCCACGACAAGTCACCGAAGTCACGCGAATCCTGCAAGAAGTTCTGCGGCGACAAAAAATTAGTGTGGAGCCGGCAGCTCAACGTATGCAACGTGACCTCATCATCGCCAAGACGACGGGCAGCCGCGACCGCTTCGTCGGTGACCTCCACCGCCTCAGCGATTCGGCCGCCCGACAACGCCAGAGCGCGTCCCAGCGACGCGAGCAGTCGGATACGCGACGGATCATCGCCGCTAGTCAGGGCGAGCGCAGCCCGACAGATGTCGGTCGCTCGCGTGCTGCGCGCACCCCACATGGCGTAGCTCTCACTGACGCCGAGCGCGGCCTGGACGGCCTGTTCGACGCGTCCGCTGTCCCGCGCGAGCGAGAACGCTCGGGCATAGTCATCTGAAGACCCGGGGGTATTGCCGCCCCGAGTGCGTGCTGCTCCTAGTTCCAACAAGATGTCGACGGCCTCCGCTGAATCGGGTTCGGCCAACGTGAGTACGGCTTCAAGATGCGCAACCGCGACGTCGTAGGCACCGGATCGACTAGCGCTTCGAGCGGCTTGTCGGTTGTAGAGCAGTGCTTTGCCTGTCGTGCCGTGACGGGCCGCTGCGAGATAGTGCCGTGCCAAATCTGGAATGACCGCTTCAAGATCAGCGTGATGGACCGACTCGATTGCCTCGGCGATGGCTCGGTGCAGGGATGTTCGTACCGTTGACGCGAGTGTGGCTTCCACTGATTCGCGAACGATCGCGTGCGTAAACTCGAAACGAACGGCGAGGTCGCCGCCGGTCTCCACGAGGAATCTCGAACCGACCAGATCATCGATCGCTTGCCCGACATTGGTGACGGACAGGCCGCTGGCCACAGCGAGCACGGCGAACTCGATGCGCTGGCGGGCAACGGCCGCTATAGCGACAACCTCGCGAGCCCGGGGTGACAATCGCGTCAGACGATGACCGACCACCTCGCGGACCCCGTCCGGTACGTCGGCTTCGGCCCCGGACAGGTTGCTCACCCGCCAGGTTCCATTCACGCTCACGACGGTCCCTCGCGACACACTGTCTCGCCACAGCTCGCTCACGAAGAACGCGTTGCCGGCAGTACGGGTTCGCAGCGTCGTAGCAAGCGAACGCAGATCAGGGCTCAGGTCGTGGCCAACGACCCGCTCCACGAACTCCAACACGTTCGGATCGTCGAGCCCGTCGAGTCGGATCCGTTGGACCGTGCCGGCTCGGCGTAGGTCCGCCAGGCAGCTGGCCAACGGCTCGGTGATCTCGTCGCCGGTATCACGAAACGTTCCGATCACCAGCAACCTCGCAGGCTGATCCGCTCGTGCGATGTGGCGTAACAGGCCGATGGTCTGGACGTCTGCCCAATGAAGGTCGTCAATGATGATTGTTATCGGCTGAATTGCGGTCACCGCGCCCAGCAGCGCATCGACCGCGCTGTACAGCCGGAATCGCTCGGTCTGCGGATCCGTCTCGCGCTGCCGCTCCCGATCCGCCCCTTGTCTGCCTAACGCCGGAACAAGGGTCGCCATATCGGCGACCTCGTCACCCAACTCGGCCAGCACATCGACAGGCATTGCTCGAACGAGCTGGGTGAACACTTGCACCCATGCCTGCCAAGCGATGGCGAGGTCCGCATCACAAACGCCCAACACCACCGGAGCGTGACCGCCGAGTGACCGAGCGAACTCGAAGGCAAGCCGCGTCTTGCCCGCACCGGCCTCCCCACCGATCAACACGACGAGGCGTTCGCCTCCCTTCACCGATTCCCACGCCCGGCTGAGCGCTTCCAATTCGGGAACGCGACCGACGAAGCTGAACGCTGGCGTCGCAGTGATCGCCCCAGGAAGTGGGATCGACAGGCAACGGTTTGGTTCCGCCGTCGGGGCGGGCGTCCACTTGACTTCGCACGCCTCAACCCGATCCGTGATGCCCGCCAACTCAAGCCCACCGAGCGATGTGAACGTCGTATCAGAGCGCTCGCCAGCCAGGAGACAAACGAGCGCGCTCGCCACTATCTGTCCACCTACCGCGGCTGCCTGCAAGCGCGCTGCCGTGACAACGGGCATCCCGAAACAATCGTCGTCCTCCCAGCTGACGTCACCAGTCGCGATCCCAACCCGCACGCTCAATGATGAAAAGTCTCGGGAAGTGCGCCGCTGAAGCTCGACTGCCGCGCGGACCGCGTCTGTCGCCGAGTCGAATGACGCCATGATCCCATCGCCCCCGGTCTTCACGACGGTTCCATTGTGGGCGTTCACAACATCACGCATCGCCCGTTCGTGGCTCCGGAACAAGTCATCGGCCGCGGTTTCACCGACTCGCCCGCGGATGACGGTCGAACCGACAATGTCAGTGAAAATAATGCTTGAAGTTGAAGTGCTCACCTCGAGATTGCCTCTACATGTCTTCTCCCCGATTATCGCGCAACAGTGCAGCTCAACGCACCAAAGATTCAGCCATCCCTGTCTTGTACTGCGGTACGATGTGCACACGAACGCAATCGAGGCCGACATCGGAACGTGAACGGAAGGGAGCGAAATGCCGCTCTTCGTGATCGAACGTAACTTCGCCGAGCAGCTCGATCTCGCTGGGATCGATCACGCCAACATCAAAGCCGTCAACGACGATGCCGGCGTTCGCTGGGTTTACTCGTTTCTTTCCGCCGACAAGAAGAAGACCTATTGCCTCTACGAGGCTCCAAACGCTGACGCCCTACGCAACGCAGCCGCGAGGCTCGGCATCCCAGCCGACATCATCGTCGACGTCGAGCAATTCGGACCGATACCAGTCGGATAACGCTCAGAATCGTCGCCGCTGGACCGGGGCGAGCCCGCCAGCCGTCGTGACGAGGTTGACCGACATGGTGCGTCGTTCAACATGACGGAGGCGACAGCGAGTAGGGCCGGGTGACGCGATGCCGGTCGTGCCTTTCAATGATGAGAGGTCACGATCCGTTGCCTGGAAATCCAGCCTCATCGGTGTTTCTGGGTGAGGGCATGGGTCGTCTACGTCGGAGATCCGGTATGTGTCGGCAGCCCGCATGACCTTCGTGGTCCAGTTCCTCAAGTGTGGAGAGTTTCAGTGATCGACTTCTCGTAGGTTTTTGAACGCTCGGTGGCCGATCTTGCGCCCGTGCCTGACGCGGCGTGGCGGAAATGGAACCCGACGAGAATGCGCGATTCTCCATTCTCGTTAGCGGCTTGGGAGAAGCTTCGGAAGGATCTCACGACTGGGGTGGCACCGATGCATGTGTGCGGCCCGGATCGAGGGTCATGCTGCATGCCGGCTTGCGCATTCCCCTTCGGCGCTGCCTTCAACGTGTTGGGCTATGGTTCGAGAGTGGGTCCGCACAAGCCGGATAGCCAGCATGAGGTTTTCATCGCGCACGCATCGGCGGATTTGGTGCGGGCCGAGGAGTTCCGGAGACGTTTGACAGCCCTTGGGTGTGACGCTGTCCTGGATGCCGACTACCTCATTGGTGGTGACGCGTGGGATGACAGGCTGATCGCCGCTCAACGCCAGGCGCGGGTGACCGCGGTTCTTCTGTCGGGGAACGTTGAACCGGGGAACGCCATGCTTGCGTATTACCTCAAGGAGGAAATCGCTCTTGGGATCCGGCTGATGCGCGAACATCGTGAGCATCGGGTCGTGCCGATTGATTTGGGCCCCGTGGAGATCGCGCCGTACGGCTTGAATCGCCTGCATCGTTGGCGGGCGTTTGACGACATCGGGCTGCAGACTGCCGCTGCCGAGTTGGTTGCGTCGCTTCGCGAACCCGACACTGGTCGGACGCCCGCGATCGTCGGCGCCGTTCCGACGATCAGCGAGACGTTCGTGGGACGCGATGAACTCCTGCTCGAACTGGATCGGGCCGACAGAACCTCGTTGGTGACGCAGTCGCTCACGGGAATGGGTGGTGTCGGCAAGTCCAGCCTCGCTGCGGCCTATGCCCGCGGGATGGAACACGTCTTCGATGTCGTGTGGTGGGTACGCGCTGAGACGACCGACGGGTTGGAGACCGACCTCGAAACGCTCGCGGCGCGGCTGGGCCTGGACGGGAGCGACCGTTCACTGCGAGCTGAGGCAGCGATCAGGTGGGTCGAAACAACGACGCGGCCGTGGCTCATCGTGTTCGACAACGCCGCTCGGCGCGATCTGATCGAGCGCTGGCTCCCGAAGCGGGGGCCGGGGCAGGTGATCGTGACCAGCAGGGACCGCAACCTGCGGCAGCTTGGCCGAGTCATCAACGTTGGTTTGTTCGATGACGAGGTCGCCGCGCGCTTCCTCCGAGACCGGGTGCGGGAGGAGAACCCGGCAGCTGCTGAAGAGTCGGATGTCAGCGCCGTCGTCTCGGTTCTGAGAGGCCTTCCCCTGGCTCTTGAGCAGGCAGGCGCTTGGGTTGCTCGCAACCCGTCGCGCACCTGGCACGCATATCGCGAGCTGTTCGACCGGGCCGATCGCGATCCTTTTCCAGGGGCGACGCGGCCGTCCGGCTATGACGCGACTGCTACCACGACGTGGCAGGTGTCGATTACGACCGCTGCTGCAGAATCTGCCATTGCTCCAAAGGTCCTTGCGGCCGCGTCGTTCCTGGCGCCGGACGGTATCCCGCTCGACCTCTTCGTGTCGGAAGGCTCCGGATCTGATGCGTACCTTGCGGTGCCCGACTTCGAGATTGCTGACGCCTTGGATGTGCTGCACGGGTACTCGCTCATCGACATCGGGACCGACTCCTTCAGTGTCCATCGCATGGTGCAGCACGCGTCACGGCGCGTTGGTGACGTTCACGCGTTCGAGTTCACGGTTCGACGGCTGGCCGACGAATTGCCTCACGAAGCATCGCGTCCGGAGGCTTGGACGCAATGTCGCTCACTGCTTCCACATGTCCTCGCGGCCGACGAGTTTGCTAGCGCCGACCCGGACACGGTCGACAAACTTGCCTATTGCCTTGGGCGGCTGGGATCGTTTCTTCAATACAGCGGATCTGTTCGCGAGGCCGTACCGATCTTTGAACGCGCACTAACCCGCAGGATCGAAGTCGGCGGCGAGCGCCATGCGGATACCATCGCAGCTCGTGCCAATCTCGCTGGGTCGTTGCGGTCGGCTGGACGCGTTGACGAAGCCATCGCCCTTGAAGTCCACGTGTTGGCCGAGAGCACGGAGCTTTTCGGAGACCTCGATCCGGCCACGCTCACCTCGCGAGCGAACCTGGCCGCGTCGTATTGGTCGGCGGGACGTTTCGATGAAGCGATCGACCTGCTGGAGCAGGTTTTGGCCAACCGTGTGACCGTCCTCGGGGACCGTCACCCAAGCACCCTCAACGCGCGCGCCAACCTGGCGATGTCCTACCGGTCGGCGGGGCTCCTCGATGAAGCGATCGACCTGCTGGAGCAGGTTTTGGCTGACCGTGTCGATCTGTTGGGGAACGAGGATCCAAGCACGCTCACGGCGCGGGCGAACCTGGCCGCGTCCTACTGGTCGGCAGGGCGGATCGATGAGGGAATCACGCTCGGTGAGCAGGCCTTGGCCGCCCGGATAAAGGTGCTCGGCGACCGGCACCCCGACACGCTCACGGCGCAGGCCAATCTCGCAACGGCCTACGGTCGCGCCGGTCGCATCGGTGAAGCCATCGCCCTTCAACAACAGGTGTTGGCCGACCGCATCGAGGTGCTCGGGCCTGGTCACCCTGATTCGTTGACCTCACTCGCCGATCTCGCCCTGTCGGATCGATCGGCTGGCCGCCTCGACGACGCGATTGCGCTACTTCGACAGGCCATCGCCGGAGCCGACGGGCCCGGCCACCCGAACGTCGAAGTGTGGGCCCATGCGCTTGAGGTGATGGTCGTCGAGGCCGAGCGACCATGAGTCCGTTGACCTCGTAGATGAGTTTGCTCACCGATCTCTCCACGACCCGGGCTCGCCGGACGTGAGATCGACCTGCTCGTCTTCGCGTGCGGGCAGCAGCAACGACAGGTCGCCAGTGAGGGGTGATTCGTTACGAATCGGGACGGATGCGGCCGTACGGCGATCTCGGCCGGTACCTCTTCGACGCGCTGGCGGAGGTGGTGCAAAAGGTCGTGGCCCTTGGTATGCACCTCGGTGAGACCTATGTGCTCGGCGACAGCCCGCTGGTCCTGCTGACCGCTCTGGTCACCGCGTTCGAGCCGGGGACGGCATCGAGCTTCTACGTCACCCGGCCGTGCCCGCGCATCCGACACCGGGTTGTATGTACCAAATCCCACGGGTCGACCACTACGGATCTACACCCAACTCGACAACCGGACGCTGCTGGAAGACCTGTACGCCAAGCTGCAGCTGCAGGCCCTCGGTGGTCAGGGCGCGGGGTAGCGTGCCTGAGGTGACCGACGCCCATATCACCCATGGCCTTCGTGCCGAGTACCGCACCAATGCACTCGGCATCGGCACCGCTACTCCGCGTTTGTCGTGGATCAACGACACCGGGCAGGCGGGCTGGCATCAGACCGCCTACGAACTGGCACGTTGCCAGCCCGACGGCTCGATGGTTGAGACCGCAACGGTCCACTCGGACGAGTCGGCCTATGTAGCCTGGCCGTTCGCGCCGCTGACATCACGCCAGCGCCTGACGGTGCGGGTACGCACGGCCGGGCCCGACGGCGCAGTGGGTAGCTGGAGCGACCCGCTCGCGGTGGAGGCCGGATTATTGCAAGTGGACGACTGGATCGCGGTACCGATCACCGTTCGCCTCGCGGGCGAGGTCCCCGAACGACCCGTGCAGTTTCGGCGAGCATTCACGGTACGGCCCGGACTGGTGTCGGCCCGGCTCTATGTGTCGGCATTCGGTATCTACGTTGCCGAGTGCAACGGGTCGCGAGTGGGCGATGAACTGCTTGCCCCCGGTTGGACCAGCTATTCGCATCGGCAGCGGTACGCAACACACGATGTCGCCAGGCTGATTCATGCCGACGAAAACGTACTGGCCTTCACCGTGGCCGAAGGGTGGTACCTGGGGCGGGTCGGCTTCGAAGGCGGCAAGCGAGAGATCTACGGCAGCGATATCGGCCCTATCGCGCAGTTGGAACTGACCTACGACGACGGCACCATCGCGGTCGTGGCCACCGACAGCTCATGGCGGGCCGGCACCGGGCCACACCTGTACGCCAGCCTGTATGACGGCGAGCGATTCGACGCCCGCCTCGCCGATGCCGGTTGGTCATCGCGTGGCTACGACGACAGTGCGTGGCAGCCGGTTTCGACCTTGCCCTCGGTAGCGACCAGCTTGGAAGCACCGGTCGGCCCGCCGGTGCGCGGTATCGAAACGCTCAGCCCGGTTTCGATCACCACGTCGCCAACCGGCAAGACACTGGTCGACTTCGGGCAGAACATCTCGGGCTGGTTACGGATCCGGGTTTCGGGCACAACCGGTGACACCATCACCCTGCGCCATGCCGAGGTGCTGGAACACGGTGAACTCGGCACCCGACCGCTACGCCAGGCAGCCGCCACCGACATCTATACCCTGGCCGGAACCGGCGAAGAAACCTTCGAACCGAGCTTCACCATCCACGGGTTTCGCTACGCGGAGGTAACCGGTTGGCCGGGCGAGCTGACGGCTGATGCGCTTGAGGCCATCGTGGTGCACAGCGACATGACGCCGACCGGCACCTCCCGGTCCTCGCATGACCAGCTCAACCAGCTGCACGAAAACGTGCGTTGTCTGCTCCCCCCGACAAACCGGCGAACGCCCGGGCCAACGGCATCCTGGTGGCGCAGGCGTATCACGTACTGTCGGCTCGCGTCCTCGCCCGCGCGGCGTCGGTGTTGGGCGAAATCGACGGCGCGTCCGAAGCCCAAGCCATTGCCGATCGGGCATCCGCCGCGTTCGCACGGGAGTTCGTCACGCCGTCGGGCCGACTGTGCAGCGATGCGCCGACTGCCTACGCCCTGGCCCTGCAGTTCGACCTACTGCCCGATGATTCGCAGCGTCGGCACGCAGCACGTCGGTTGGTGGAACTGGTCGGGCGCGACGGCCATCACATCGGCGTTGCCGATGCTGGCTCCATTGGTGTGCGGCTTCCAGACGGGAGCGGCGACGATGTTCCAAGTCCTGGCACCACAGCTCGGCAATACCGTTGTCGTGTTCGGCGCCGGTGGCGTTGGTCTGTCGGCAGTGATGGCCGCACGACTCACACCGGCGACCAGGATCATTGTGGTCGACGTTGTGCCCGAGCGTCTCGCGCTGGCGACCGAATTGGGTGCCACGCATACGGTCAACGCGGCGACCGACAATTCGGTTGAGGCGATCATGGAGATCACGGGTGGCCGTGGTGCCGATCGGATTCTCGAAGCAACCGGTCACACCGCCGTTCTGAAACAAGCATTGACGGTGACGGCGATGGATGCCGTGGTCGCCATCGTCGGTGCCCCGCCGTTCGGCAGCGAGGTAGGCGTCGACGTGCTCGACGCCATCGTGAAGGGCCCGCGGATCATCGGCGTCAACCAGGGGCGCTCGGTGCCCCGCGTGGTCATTCCAGCGCTGATCGACCACTTCCTCGCTGGCCGGATGCCCTTCGACAAGTTGATCAAGACCTATCCGCTTGCCGACATCAACGACGCCATTCACGATATGCACAGCGGTGCCACAATTAAGCCCGTGTTGCTGATGCCGGAAGCCTCCTGAATCAGCGACGCCCCGAATGGAGGACACGATGACCATCGCGAGCGAACTGTCCTGGGCCTCGAATGGATCGTCGCGTATTCCGTTCGGGGTTTACACCAGTGACGAACTGCACCGGGTCGAACTGGAGCGGTTCTTCTACCGCAAGCACTGGTGTTACGTCGGGCTTGAGGTTGAGATCCCGAAGTCGGGTGACTTCGTTCGTACCGTTGTTGGCGAGCGGTCAGTGATCATGGTGCGTGACTCGGTCGGCGAGATAAACGTTGTCGAGAACGTGTGTGCTCATCGCGGTATGCAGTTCTGCCGTGCGAGGCATGGCACGACAACCGGGTTCGTGTGCCCCTATCACCAGTGGCGCTACAATCTGCAAGGAGACCTGCGGGGCGTGCCCTTTCGGGCTGGCGTGAAGAACGGCGATGAGGTGCACGGCGGGATGCCCGAAGATTTCGCCACAGCCGAGCACGGACTCACGAAGCTAAAAGTCGCCCGCCGCGGTGGCGTGGTGTTCGCCTCGTTCGACCACGATGTCGAATCGCTTGAGGACTTCCTCGGGCCAACGATCCTGCCGTACTTCGACCGGTTGTTCAACGGGCGAGAGCTCACCTTGCTCGGCTACAACCGGCAACGCATTCCGGGCAACTGGAAGCTGATGCAGGAGAACATCAAAGACCCGTACCACCCGGGCCTGTTGCACACGTGGTTTGTCACGTTCGGCCTGTGGCGGGCCGACAACAAGTCGCAGCTCCGCATGGACGAGCACTTCCGCCACGCGGCCATGATCTCAACTCGAGGCAATGCCGGCCAGACCGGTGAGGCGACCTCTGATGTGACCAGTTTCAAGCAGAACATGACCCTGCACGATCCGAGCCAGATTGATGTCGTGCCTGAGGCCTGGTGGGGTGGGCCGTCGGTGGTCATGACGACGGTATTCCCAAGTGTGATCTTTCAGCAGCAGGTGAACAGCGTGTCCACTCGCCAGATCCAACCGAACGGGCACGGCAGCTTCGATTTCGTATGGACCCACTTCGGGTTCGCGGACGACACCGAAGAAATGACGGACCGACGCCTTCGCCAGGCCAACTTGTTCGGCCCGGCAGGATACGTGTCGGCCGACGACGGCGAAGTGATCGAGTTCTCGCAGCGGGCGTTCGAATCGACCAGCTCGCAAGCGATAGCGGAGATGGGCGGACGCGAGGTCGGCGACACCGAACACATGGTGACCGAGACGCTGATCCGGGGCATGTACCGCTACTGGCGCGCTGTGATGGAGGCCCCCGAGTGACGGCCGCGGTCACCTTTGAGGACTGGTTCGCAATATCCCAGTTCTACGCCCATTACGCCTCCGTGGTCGATGCGGCCGACTGGGATCGGTGGCCGGAAATGTTCACCGAGGATTGCGTGTACCGGTTGCAGCCACGTGAAAACCACGAGCGTGGCCTGCCGCTGGCGACCCTCGCATTCACCAGTCGTGGCATGCTGCTCGATCGGGTGTATTCGATCAAGGACACGCTGTTCCACGACCCGTATTACCAGCGACACATCATCAGTAGCCCCGTCGTGCACGTCGCTGCCGACGGCCGTTGGGAGTGCGAGGCGAACTACGCAGTGTTCCGCACCAAACTGTCGGACACCACCACCGTGTTCAATGTCGGCCGATCCTTCGACACCATCGTTCGCACGGACGGCGGCCTGCAGTTCTCCCGTCGTGAGTGCGTCTACGACAGCGAAATGATCCCGAACTCCATCATCTACCCGCTATAACTGACCGCGACCACCGGAGGCACCATGTCCGAAACATTCGTACTCATTAACGGCGCGTGGCACGGCGGTTGGGCTTGGCGACCCGTTGCCCAGCACCTTCGCACCGCCGGCCACCGCGTGCTGACCCCGACGTTGCCCGGACTCGCGGACGGCGACGACCCAACCAAACACTCACTGGCTGATGTCGTCGATTTCGTGGTCGACCTCGTGGAAGGCAACGACCTGACCGAGGTCACCATGGTTGGCCACAGTTGGGGCGGGTACCCGATCACTGGCGCTGCGCACCGACTCGCACCTCGCCTGAAGAAGCTCATCTATTGGAGTGCGTTTGTGCCAGCTGAAGGCCAGTGCCTTTTGGACGAAGTGCCGCCGCCGTACGTTGATCTGTTCAACGCCATGGCTGGCATGTCGGGCAACAATTCGGTGACGCTCCCGTTCGACGTATTTGCCGGTGGATTCATCCAAGACGCCACGCCCGAGGTACAGAAGCTCGTGTACGACCTGCTTGTCCCGCAACCGCTCCAATACTTCAGCGAAACGGTGAAGCCGATCGATCCCGCGAAGCTTGGCGTTCCGGCCAGCTACGTGTTCAGCGTGGATGACGTCGCCCTCCCGCCCGGCGAGTACGGCTGGACGCCGAGATTCCCGGAACGGCTCGGCGTCACCGCCATCGAGGGACCGGGCAGTCACGAAGCGTGCTTCACCCGCCCGGCCGAACTCGCCGCCAGCTTTCTCTCCGCCTGAGCGAACAGCATCTCATGGCTGGTGTTCCCCACAATCCGGTTCGCGTCGTCGCGACTGATGGTCCGGGCCAGCCGGTACGGACCCCCGAGTTGGAGGCCCTCTATAGGGCGTTCGAGTCCGAACTCCTGATCCCGCTCTGGACGGAGATCGGCGACCTCATGCCCGCGTCGCCTCATTCGGACGCCGTCGCGCACCGGTGGCAGTGGTCGACGCTGCTCGCTGCTGCGGCCCGGGCGGGGGATTTGGTCCCCGTCGGCCGAGGTGGCGAGCGGCGGGCAATCGCGCTTGCCAACCCAGGACTGGGCGGTCGGCCGTTTGCCACGCCGACGTTGTGGGCTGCGATCCAATACTTGAACGCCCACGAATCGGCACCGGTGCACAGGCACAGCCAGCATGCGTTCCGGTTCGTCGTGTCCGGCTCGGGAGTATCCACCGTGGTGAACGGCGATGTCGTGCCGATGCGACGTGGCGACTTCCTGCCGCAGGCCGGCTGGAACTGGCATTCGCACATCAACGACAGCGACGAACCAATGGCGTGGATCGACGGCCTTGACATACCGATCCAGCGTTACCTCGGCTCCACCTTCTTCGAACCAGGCCGAGACGACGAAGCTGTCCCGTGCACTTCGGCGCAGCATGACAAGCCATCGCAGTCGGAGCGATTGTGGGGTTCGGCCGGGTTGCGACCGTTGTCGCAGCTTGGTCTCACGAACACCACGCCGCTACTGGTCTACCGATGGGAGGTAACCGACGCCGCGCTGAACGCGCAGCTCGAGCTAGAAGCCGAAGGTGTCCCGGCCACGGTTTCGTCCGGTCACGCTGCGGTTCGGTACACGAACCCGACGACCGGGGGCGATGTCCTGCCGACCATCCGCGCCGAGTTCCATCGACTCGCCCCGCACGCCGCGACCGGCCCAGGCCAGGAAGTCGGCTCGTCGGTAATTCAAGTGTTTGCAGGGGACGGCACGGTGAGCGTTGGCGATACGACGTGGACCGTCGAAACGGGGGATCTTTTCGTAGTCCCGTCGTGGGCGACGATCACGGCAACGGCAGCGGCAACCGGCCTCGACCTCTTCCGATTCAGCGATAGCCCTGTTCTGGAAGCCCTCCACCTTTCCAATGGCCAACTCTGGGCCCGCCCAGCAACGCCACCAACCTGAAGAGGACCAACGAGTGAAACTCGCAACGATCACCACCACCAACGGAAACCGCGCCGTCCGAGTCGACAGCGATGTCGTTGTTGAGACTGGGCACGCCGATCTCGGCGAACTGCTTGCCAACGACGATTGGGCTCAGATGGCCGCCAACGCATCTGGCCGAGCAACACCTGTCAGCGAAGCGACGTTCACGACATTGATTCCTCGGCCGGGCAAGGTGATCTGCGTCGGGCTGAACTACCGCAACCACATTCTCGAAATGGGCCGTGGACTTCCCGAGTTTCCGACCCTGTTCGCCAAGTATCCCGAGGCCCTCATCGCTCCCGACGCCATCATCGAACTCGACAGGGAGAGCACTGCCTGGGATTGGGAGGCCGAACTTGCGATCATCGTCGGCCGCACCGTGCGCCGGGCAACCGCGGAGGAAGCCACTGCGGCCATCGCCGGGTTCTCTGTCATCAACGACATCACCGCCCGCGACTACCAGAGCCGCACCCTGCAGTGGCTGCAAGGCAAGACATGGGAGAACACCGCACCGTTCGGGCCTACCCTGTCCACGCCGGACGAACTGCCTGGTGGCGTGCGCCCGAGCATGCGCATGACGTGTGTGGTGAACGGCGAGATCGTGCAAGACACCGATACCGGCGATCTGGTCTTCGACCCTGTCGCGCTGGTGCAATACATCTCCACCATCCTCACTCTCAATCCCGGCGATGTGATCGCCAGTGGCACGCCGGGTGGGGTGGGTCATGCCCGCAAACCACCCCGTTACCTCAACGACGGCGACATCGTCGTCACCGAAATCGATGGCCTCGGCCGTCTCGAAAACACTTGCCGCACGGTATGAAGGCGCGGACCTGGCTACATGACACGACCCCGTTGATGCTGCGCGCCGTCGATTCTCTCGATGACTCCACCTTCGCCTCGCCCTCAGCTCTGCCTGGTTGGTCGGTTGCCCACGTTGTCGCTCACCTCCACTTCAACGCTGAGGCCATCGGGCGCCTGGTGGACTGGGCGCGCACCGGCGTGGTCACCCCGATGTATGCGAGCACGACCCAGCGCAACGCCGACATCGAAGCTGGTGCGCTCTTGCCGCCTGCCGAATTGCGTCGCTTGGTGCACGCTTCGGCTCGGGCGTTGGGCGACTCGTTCGACACGCTCACTTCTACGATGTGGGCGAACACGGTGGTGACCGCGCAGGGCCGAACAGTACCGGCGACCGAACTGGTCTGGATGCGCTTCCGAGAAGTAGCGGTGCACGGGATCGATCTGGGTACTGGCATCGGATTCGCGGATCTACCGGGCGAAGCGGTTGCGAAACTGGTAGAGGAGATTGTCGCTAAACGCCTCGCCGCCGGTGAGGGTCCAGCGCTTGCCGCCTGGCTGACCGGCCGCGCCAACGCCGGCCCCGCGCTCGGACCGTGGCTGTAGCTCCGAGAGCTGGTCACCAAGAGGCGGCTTTTCTTTGGAGCAGAAAAGTGCGGCGTGATCACTGCGAGCTGTTTTAAGATCGACGTGGGGACGTTGTCGGTGTCGATCTTTGTAATCAATGTCGAGCACCACGCTCATGAGGGGATCAGATGGCATCAGCTGGTAGGGGGTGTTCCATGCCCTTCACCCCCGAACGAATCTGGTCCGTCGCCGCGATCGCGTCGCCGACCGGACCTCGTATCGCAGGTAAGCACGGCGTCGGACTGTTGTCCATCGGTGCAACGACGGAGGGAGGCTTCGATCTCCTTGCGCATCACTGGGACGTGATGGAGCAGCGGGCTGCCCAGTTCGGCACCGTGGCAGACCGCAACCAGTGGCGACTCGTCGGGCCGATGCACATTGCAGAAACCCGCGAACAGGCCATCGAAGACGTCCGCTACGGCCTGGATGCCTGGTGCGACTACACCCAGAAAGTTCTCGCCGTCCCGCACTTTCGAGCTGCGGGCGAAACGTTCGAAGAACGCATCGCCTGGGTGAATGAAACCGGCCTCGGCGTGATCGGAACGCCCGACGACCCATCATGCAGATCGAACGACTCGAAAAGCAATCGAATGGCGGATTTGGTGCCTACCTCATGGTGCATCACGAATGGGCGCGACCCGCTGCCGTGAATCGCCACTACGAACTGTTCGCCCAACACCTAAAGCCCCGGTTCCAGCGACTCACTCGCCGCACCATCGCCGCCGAGGAGCGAGCGATCGGCGAATGGCAAGAACTCGGCGACCGCGTCGAATCGAAGGTCCCCTGTTGGTGGGGGTGGCGCGCAGCTGAGCACGACACGGCCAACCGCTGTCTCAGCGGCGAGGTCGTCGTTGGCTTGGATGAACTCGCGAAAGGCAGCGTCCTCGTCCTGACGGTCAAGCGCGTCGGCAATGGCCACGGCGGGCTCGGCGACCGGCCGCCCTTTCAGCGGAACGGCGATGAGCCGGTTCCCCATCGGCCGAAGGAAAGCGTCGAGCGTCGCCACCGAGACATCCCGAGAGCCAGACTCAACCCGACCAATCGAGGCTTGCGGCACATGCGCCGCTGACGCGGCCGCGCGCTGAGAGAGATGCACAGCACGTCTCGATTGGCGCAGGAGGACACTACTCAAGGTCACTTCAGTTGATATCCGATCGGATATCGAACTGTGGAAAATTTCGTGGACGTCAGCCCAAAGGCGGCGGCCTCGCCGTCCGACGGCTACATCGCGACCCTCGGCCTTTCGTTACAGGCTGAGGTTGAAGAGGTTGAGGGCGTTGGTGCGGCCGATTTTTTGGCGGTCGGCTTCGCTGGTGCTGGCGTGGTCGAACCAGGTGGCGGCGTGATCGACATTTTCGAAGGGCCAGTCGGTGGAGAAAAGGATGCGGTCGGCGCCAACTTCCAGGATGGCGTCGACTATCGGCTGAACGAGATCGGTGCACCTCGGCCGGAGTGGGTCGGCAGCACCGCTCCTTTGGTGGCGCCTTGGTATGTGGACCCATATAGCGAAGCGCACCTCGACCAAGTCTCCGTCCCTAACGAATTCGCCCGCCGAGGGGTCATCCTCGACGAATCGGAGCTGTCCAGCACATGACCACTCTCGACAGAGACGCCATCCAGGTTTCGGGCGTCCAGCGGTCGCTCGTGAGCCGTCGTCGCCTCTACGGCCTGTGAGGGTCGGCGATCCAGGCGACGATGCGGTCGATGCTGCGGGCGGCTTCTGGGGTGAACGGTTCGTTGAGGTGGCCGTGGGCGGAACCGGGCTCGAACAGAACTTCGGTGGGGACACCGGCGGCATTCAACGCGCCTCCGTAAGCCTCTCCGGAAGCGCGTAGATAGTCGGCTTCGGCGTTGAGGATGAGGCAAATTGGCTGTCCGCCGAGCTCAC
>JANNZM010000029.1:0-26184 GCA_031410595.1 Actinomycetes bacterium
GGAATACATCAACCGGCGGCTCGCCGAGGGCAAATCCGCACGAGAAGCCCGACGCTGCCCAAAACGCTACCTCGCCCGACACTTCTACCGACTCCTCGAAAACCCACAACCAAACCCCTTGACAACATAGGAGGTTCGAGAACGAGCGCCAGGAGCGGTAGCGACAAGCGAGGCGATAGGAGGGTCCGGGTGACAGCCGCAACATCGTCGTGATGTTGGCCGTGCGAGCCCGGGCCGCTAGCCCAATTGCCCGTCGCCGCCGCTAGCCTTCTCCTATGTCCCGCCGTCTGCCGATCGTGTTGCTTTCGGTGGCGGCGATCATGGGAGCCGGGCTGGTGGCGTACAGAGTGACCCACAAGAACGACACCGCCATGCTCGACAACCCGGGTCAGCCAACGGCGGGCAGACTACCGGTGGCACCGAAGCTGGACGGGAAACCCTTGCCGAATCTCACGCTCCAGGACTTCAGCGGTGCAAAGAAGCAGCTCGCCGAGCTCAAGGGTAAGCCTGCTGTGATCAACGTGTGGCAGGAGCAGTGCGTCCCCTGCAAAGACGAGATGCCTGCGTTCGAGAAGGTTCACGAAGCCGTCGGCAACCGCATTCGGTTCGTGGGTCTCAATCCGCAGGAAGAGGTCGAGGTCGCCCGCAAATTCGCCACGAGGGCTGGCATCACCTACGACCTTTGGCGTGATGAGTCGGGCGAGGTATACAGCTCGCTAAAACTCACGTCGTTACCCACCACACTGTTGGTGAGCGCACAGGGAAACATCGTGTGGTCGAAGTCCGGGCCTGTGACCGGTGAACAACTCACCGCCAAAATCAATGAGATGTTTCCCGCATGAGCTCCGGCAACTACGCACTCGCGATGACGACTGGCATGGTCGTGACGCTCAACCCGTGCGGCTTCGCCATGCTGCCCGCATACCTTGGGTCCTTCCTCGGTCGAAAGACTTCCGAGGATGAACAACGCAGCGCGGTGGCTGGCGTCTCTCGTGCGCTCAAGGTTTCCGTCGCGGTATCGCTCGGATTTCTGGCCGTGTTTCTCGTGCTTGGCACGCTCGTAAAGCTCGGGGCCAAATGGGTAACTTCAGCATCCGGCTGGCTCACACTGCTCATCGGCGCCGTTCTGGTAGCGGTGGGGGTCGCCATGCTGTTCGGTCGTCGGCTGCCGGTCTTCACCCCCAAGCTGGAAAAGGGTGGAAAAGACGGGTCGTTCCAGTCGATGTTCGTGTTCGGGGTGAGCTACGCCGTTGCATCACTCGGATGCGCAATCTCACCTTTCATTGCATACACGCTCAGCTCAGCAAAGCGATCCGGAGTGGCGTCAGCTGCAATCAGTTTCCTGTTCTATGGTCTTGGCTTCGCGTTGATCATCACGGCGCTGACGGTCTCGCTGGCGTTGGCCCAAGGGTGGTTCCTCAAGAGTCTGCGTCGCGTCATGCAGTACATCGATCGCCTCTCGGCAGTGTTCATGCTGCTGGCCGGTCTGTATCTGGTCTGGTACGGCCTTGCTGAGATTCGTGGGAAAGGCGGAACGTCGAGCGTCACCACGTGGTCGGGCCAGGTGGTGACCTGGATGCAGGATCAGGGCGCCTACCGGCTCGCCGGGGTGCTTGGCGTGTTGGTGATCGGGGCATTGGCGGCCGTTGCGTTTCGGAAGCGCACGCCGACGACATGAGTCGCTTTACCGACCTGCTGGCCCACCCCGACACGGTCGAGGAATGCGAGCTGCGCAGCACGTTCGGGTTCATGGCGTATCACGGCGGCAAGCTCGAGGCGATGACCGACGTCATCGCCCGCACGGCGGCCGAGCGTGCAGGAGCGAGTTACTACGGGCTTCTCTTTCCCGACGACGTCAAGCATCTGACCTCGACTCACTTCGACCCCGACCATTCTCCGACCATGGCCGCGTTTCTAAATCATGTCGATGTCGTCGTCACCATCCATGGCTACGGCCGGGTGAACTTTTGGACCACGTTGCTCCTCGGTGGTGCGCATCGTGAGCTCGCCGATCATGTCGGCGCCCACCTCGCGCTCACACTGCCCGACTACGTCGTGATGACCGACCTAGAGCAGATCCCCGCGCAACTCCGCGGTCTGCACCCACGCAACCCGGTCAACCTCACCCGGCTCGGCGGCGTTCAGATCGAACTGCCGCCCCGGGTCCGCGGCGCGGGCCCCATGTGGTCATCCTGGGAGGGTCCGGAACCGGTTCCTCACACCGAGGCGCTCATTGACGGACTCGTTGCATCCGCAATGAGCTGGGCCAATCAGACATCGTCGTAGATCTCGTGTCCGCCGATACGAAGCAACCGGACCGTCGTCTCGCCACCGTCCTCGAAGAACTGGAACACTACCCGACCGTGGGGTCTTCGATAGTGCCAGGTCATTGACCAGAGATTGGAATTGCTGAGTCGATGGACCCGGAGATTTCCGGGCCAAGCATCTGATACCGCACCGCTCTGTGCCCACGTGTCGCAGCCGGCGGAAAACTCCTTCATCCGATCACGAAACATCTTTTGATGACTCAACCGCAGTGCTGCGAAATCCGATACGAAGCTGGGGTTGGAGCGGAACCTCATTCCGTGATCATGGTGTCGAGAAACGAAACAGACTCGTCCACATCGGCGAACTCCGTCTCATTGCCGTCCCGAACGTGCTCCTGAGCCTCACTCACCTTGAACTTCCATTCCGGTGACAGGAACCAGGCTTGGTCTGCCGGGCTACGACGCAAGGCGTTCGATAGTCCAGGTGTCGCCGTTTCGGCGGTACCAGAGGCGATCATGGAGGCGGGCGGGGCGGCCTTGCCAGAATTCGATCTCATCGGGCACCAGTCGGTAACCGCCCCACGTGTCAGGGCGGGGCATGCTTTCCACGTCGGTATACCGTGCGGCCGTGGCCGCCACCATGGCTTCGAGTTCGCTGCGGCCTGCGATCACACGCGATTGGGGCGATGAGGCGGATGCGATCTGAGACTCTTTGGGGCGGCTGTTCCAGTAGGCATCAGAGGACTCGGGAGCCAGCAACTCGATGACGCCGCGCACGCGGACTTGGCGGTGCAGGTCGAGCCAGCCGAACGTCATCGAGACTTTCGGGTTGTCGGCCATTTGCCTGGCCTTGGCCGAGCCGTAGTTGGTAAAGAATTGAAAGCCGTACTCGTCCACGCCGCGCACCAGCACGTAGCGAGCGTCGGGCTGGCCATCGGCACCGCAGGTGGAGACGACCACCGCATTCGGTTCGGTGAGTTGTGCTGCGACAGCATCGTCGTACCAGCGCACCCACTGCTCGATGGGATCACGGTCGACGTCGGAGATTTCGAGGCCGGCCGTCTCATAGTCCTTGCGGCGCTGTGCGATGTCATCACGCACGGCGCACCACCGCCCACATGCCCCAACCGGCCTCGGCCGTGGTGGCCATCCATGGCCCGGGTAGCGCAGCGACAACATCTTCGACGGGGAGGTGAATTGGGGTGTACTCAGCAAGTGAGTTCATCCACACGATGGCTCCTTCGGGGGCAAGTACCCGATCAAGTTCGGCCGGGAAAAGCAAAGCATTCACCAACACGATGGCATCCATCGAAGCGGACGAAAACGGCAGGCGCGCCCCGTCCGCCAAGACAAGGTCGGCCTCGACATCGTGAAAGTGCCGCAACATTTCACCGGAGAGGTCGAGCGCGATCACGTGCTGGAACTGAGCGGCCAACACCTTTGTGCCAGCGCCCGTGCCGGCACCAAGCTCAAGACAGCGACGCCCGAACGCACCACCTCGGGCCAGCGCGTCAACAAGCGGAGCCATCTCGCCGACACCTGATCGTTCATCCCACACCGGTGCCATGTCGTCGAAAAATTTCGCTACACCAGCCGCCACGTCTTCGTTCCAGTAGTCGGGCTCGAACGCGGCCCGCCTCGTAGTGATACGCATCGGGTGGGTGGGACCACCGACCGTCGGGCGGTCAGGCGGTGATGCAACCACCCGCGGCAGCGTGGTGATCATCGGGCGGGAATCACCGTGTGTCCACGCATGTAGGGCAACAGTGCGTCGGGGATTTTCACGGAGCCGTCGGGCTGACGACCGTGTTCCCAAAGCGCCGCGAGCACGCGAGGTACGGCGAGGGCCGAGCCATTCAGCGTGTGGGTGATCTCCGTGCCCTTCACGCCGGTGGGGCGGTAACGCAGGTTGCCGCGCCGACCTTGATAGTCACTGAACCAGCTGATGGACGACACTTCTAACCAGCTATCGCAGCCGGGCGCGTAGACCTCGATGTCGAAGCTTCGGTGGTGGCTCTGGCCCATGTCACCGGTACAGATTTCGATGATGCGATACGGCAGCCCGAGCAGCGCAATGGTGGCCTCGACGCGTGCAACCATCTGATCGAGCAAGTCCGGGGCTTGGGTGGCAGTTGCATATGCAAGTATCTCGACTTTGTCGAACTCATGACTGCGTAGCAGACCGCGGGTATCTTTCCCCGCCGAACCAGCCTCACGACGGAAGCACGACGTGTGCGCCATGTACAGACGAGGCAAGGTCGCTTCGTCGAGAAGCTCGTCCTTATTGATGGACGTGAGCGGCACCTCTGCGGTCGGGATACACCAGAGGTCATCGCGCTCGATTGCAAACGCGTCGTCAGCGAATTTGGGCAGCTGGCCCGTAGCCGTCAGTGTGGCCGTGGTGACCAACGACGGGGGGCGGATCTCTTCAAATGCGTCTGCGTTGCGATCAAGTGCAAGCTGGCAAAGGGCGCGGCTCATGGTGGCACCAAGGCCCCGCAGCATGGTGAACATCGAGCCGGAGATCTTGGCCGCCCGCTCGTTGTCGAGAATGCCGAGCGCAGCGCCGATCTCCCAGTGAGGCACCTGTTGATGCTCGGGGTAGTCGGCCCGCTTCACCACACCGACGGGACCTTTGATGGTGGGGTTGTCGTGTTCGCCCGCGCCGTCTGGAGCGAGGTCACTCGGGATGTTCGGAATGGAAAGCAGGAGCTGACGCACCTCGGCCTCCACGCGATCGGCGGCAGCAGCGAGCTCGGTTTCACGCTGACCCATGGCGCGACTTTCGGCCTGCATGGCTTCGGCCTCTGCGGTTTTGCCTTCCTTGCGAAGGCTGCCGACCTGCTTGGACAGCTCGTTGATCTGCTGGCGGGTGCCGTCGCGCTCGTTGCCGAGGGCCCGCAGGCGTTCATCGAACACAAGCACCTGGTCGAGGTCGGCGAGCAAGGACGGATTGCCACGGCGGGCCATAGCGGCCTTGATCACGTCGGGTTCGGTACGCAGGCGGCGGAGATCGATCATGGTTCGACAACGCTAGCCGCGAAGGGCTTACCGGAAGGTTGTCGTTATGACCCGTCCGTCACGATCCGCAGCCCCCTTGGTCAGCTCATCGACGACAAACGTCCGCTGCACCCACCGGTCGGTGCCGTCGTAACGAGCTGCAAAGGGGCTGCGGCCATGGACCGCAACGTGGTTGTCGACGATCAAGAGATCGCCGGCCTCCAGCACCACGCCGATGTGTGCTTGCTGCACGGCGTTGCGGAGCGCCTCAATGCCCTCCTGGGCGACAGAGTCGATACCGGCCATGAGATCGGCGTCGAAGGTGAACGTGGGGCGCTCGGCTGTGCCGGTGAGGATAGGGGTAGCCGAACCGAACTCGCCGACAGCGTCGAGGCTGGCGAGGAACGACGCGTCCGGCCGCGTACGGAACCGAGGCTGGCGCAGCACCGCGACCGTGTCGGTATCGAGCAGATCGAGCGCGGCCGACACAGAGCAGAGCAACGTGGCTGCGTTGGGGTCGCCGCGCAGGCAAAGCAGCAGCAGGTAGTGCGGCTTGTACGGGTGAAACGCTGTCTCGGTGTGAAACTCAAGCGTGACGTTGGACGACGTTGATACCTGCTTGGCGGCCGATGCTTGCACCGGCACGATGTTCTGCACGATCTGGCCGCCGTGCTCAGGCGCATAGCCAACCGGCTCACCGAGGGACTTGGCGATGGTGAGGAGCGTGAACTCGCTGGTGCGGTCCTTGGTGGTGGGAGCACCCGGCGTGGGGGGTGTCGCCGGAACGGCCCCGAGGGGTAGGCCGCGCACGACGAACGCACCGGACAGGTCGCCCTCGGTCACGAAGGATGCGAGCTTTTCTTTCAGCGCAAACGGCAGGGCTGCGACCGCAGTCGCGGCAGCACTGACGAACGTCTCATCGATCGCAGGCGTCGTGGGAACGGGGAGCGAAAATGGTCCCACCTCAAGCGTGGTGGGCGCGTGGTTGGTGAGGATCATGCTTAAGGTTTACCAGCGAACCTTTTATGGTTCAACCACTAACCTTTTGCTCAAGCAGTGCCGCAATATCGCAGCGGGTTTGTTCGATGTGTCGAGCCATCGCCGCTGCTGCCATGCCACCCTCGTGCCGGTCGCAGGCGTCGGCAATCTCCTGATGGTCCCGTGCGCTGGCGTCACTGTGCCCGTCAAACCACAGTTCGTCCACCGGCGAGAAAAGATCCCCTCGAGCCTGATCGACGGCTGCGGCCAGACGAGCGCTTCGTGACGCCGTGGCGAGGGCGTCGTGGAACGCTAGGTCGGCCGTCTTGTAGGCGCGAGGTGTAGTGGCTCGCTTCAGGGCCCGAATGGCTTTGTTCATGGCGGTCAGGTCGGTCTTGGTGCAGCGCACCGCAGCCAGCCGGGCGACCTCGCACTCGACCGCGATGCGGTAGTCGACGATGTCGTCGAGTTCACTGAGATCACGGCGCATCTGATCCATCCACTGGTTGTACGGCACGACTAATTCGGTGACGAACCGACCGCCGGTGGCACCCCTTCGCGCGACGACATAACCGTCTTCCTCCAGCAGGGCAAGTGCTTCGCGCACTCGCAGGCGCCCAACGCCGAGCTGTTCGGCCAGCTGCCGTTCGGGCGGTAGTTGATCCCCCGGGCCAAGCTCGCCGCGGTGAATTCGTGCCCGCACCCCATCGGCGATGGCACGAGCGGTAGGACCAGAAGGAACAAGCGACGGCACGCCCTCCAGTGTGCCACCACCACACGCTGAAGGATCCCAAAGCAGTCCGAAGGGGCGTCTTAGCAGTTGGCCGATGCGCGAAACGCATCGCAGAACTCGTCATAGTGCTGGGCGATCCACAAGAGCGTTGGGCGTCGCTAGAAGCTCCGACGGTCGGGCTGAGTAGCGTGGCCGATCGTGGCTGCTGTTGAGGTACAAAACCTGGTGATGCGATACGGCGAGGTGAGGGCGGTCGACGGCGTTTCGTTCACCGCTCAGGCCGGGCAGGTGACTGCGGTGCTCGGTCCGAACGGGGCAGGTAAGACGTCAACCATCGAGGCGTTGGAGGGGTACCGCCAGCCGACCAGTGGCACCGTGCGAGTCGCAGGGCTCGACCCCATCGCGCAGCACAACGAACTGGTGAACCACATCGGCGTCATGCTGCAAGACGGTGGCGTGTACCCGTCGATGCGAGCCGGCGAGGCGCTGGAGTTGTTCTGCGCCTACCACGGCAACGTCAACGCACCGACCGAACTCATCGAGCGAGTTGGGTTGGGCGACCGCCAGAAGCGAACCTGGAAGCAGATGTCCGGCGGCGAGCAGCAACGGCTGAAACTCGCCCTGGCCCTGGCCGGAAAACCCGATGTCGTCTTTCTCGACGAACCGACTGCCGGGGTGGACGCCGAGGGACGCATCGTCATCCGAGATGTCATCCGAACGCTGGCGGCCAAAGGCGTGGCGGTAGTGCTCACCACGCACGAATTGGGGGAGGCAGAGCGGTTGGCCGATCACGTTGTCATCCTCGACCGAGGCCGCCTGGTGGCCACCGGAACGCTGGCCGAGCTACGAGGCCAAGGCCAGCGAGAAGAGATCCGCTTCGCTGCTGCCGCCGGGCTCGACGTTGCCTCCCTCGGCACCCATCTCGGTGCCACAGTCAGCGAACCAACGCCTGGCGAATACGTGGTCAATGTGGCACCCAGCCCTGACAATGTGGCCCGCCTGACCGGTTGGCTGGCTGAACGGAACCTTCCGCTCGCCGACCTACGAGCCGGACGACAAAGCCTGGAGGACGTCTTCCTCCGCCTCACCGGAAACGGTGACGTATGAACGCGTTCGTCGCCCAGGTAGAAGCCGAGACCCGCCTCCTGTTCCGCAACGGGGAGCAACTCCTGCTCACCCTCGGCATCCCCGTTGTGCTCCTGGTGTTCTTCTCCAGCGTCAGCATCGTCGACCTCGGTGCAGGCAAGCGGGTGCAGATGGTCGTCCCCGGCATTCTTGCCCTGGCCGTGATGTCCACGGCCATGGTCGGGCTCGGTATCGCCACTGGCTTCGAGCGTAAGTACGGCGTACTCAAACTGTTGGGAGCAACACCGCTTGGTCGGCCACGATTGCTGGCGGCCAAGGCCGCAACAATCGTTCTCGTGGAAGTGGTGCAATTCGTCGTACTTGCAACTATCGGAGACGCACTCGGTTGGCGGCCAAACCTGTCCGGACTTCTGGTGGTCGTGGCGGTGCTGCTCGGTACTGCGTGTTTCGCCGGTATTGGACTCACGATGGCCGGACGACTCAAAGGTGAAGTCAACCTTGCCGCGGTGAATGGGCTCTACCTGTTGCTGCTGCTGTTCGGCGGAATGGTGGTGCCACTCGGCAAACTGCCCGGGCCGTTGCGCGCGGTCGGTCGTATCCTGCCGTCCGGGGCGCTCAGCGAGGCCATGCGCCAAGCCGTCGGTGAGGTGGCCCGCACATCACGACCGTGGATCATCCTGGTCGTGTGGGCGACCCTCGCGTGCACCGCCGCGACCCGCCTCTTCCGCTGGGAATAGCGTCAGCGGACGACTTCTGTCAGTTCGGCGTGGACGACGAGGCGTTGCTCAGTGGAGCCGATCGGGTGGCAGGCGATCAGGTTCATATTGGCCGTCCCGTTGTCCACCATGCCAGGGACGTCTTGCGGTGCCACCACTCGACTACCCGTCACGCGGTACGTCCAGCTGATGCCTTCGTTGGTGACCGTGATCGCATCCCCCGCACGTAGCTCGCCGATCCGCAGGAATGGTGCGCCATGGGACGACCGATGCCCCAGGACATTCATGGTGCCCAACTCTCCGGGCATCGACGACAAAGACCAGTGCATTGGGCTGATGTCGAGTGTGTCGTCACTGAGACCATCGCCAAGGGGAGCATCAACACCGATGGCCGTGATGACCACCCGGCCACTCACCGCGGGCAACACATTGTTGACGGGCTTCAGCGCAACGGGTGCAGGCGCCCCCGTGAACCAACCGCTCACGTCGGCAAGGAGATGCATTGGTTGCGAGGTGTACAGACTCACCCCACGGTATGAGACCGGCGTGATCACATGGTTGGCGATGGTCTGACGTCGGTAGCTGGCGTTAACGGTGGATGCCGTCGGCTTGGCCGAGCCCGCGGCCCACACCGACACGAACCCTGGTCCCTCGGCGTCAACCAGGGTGGTGGTCATGACCACGGCAGAGGCTCGGCTTGCGAGTCCTCCGGTGTAGAGAACGGGCACGTCGATCGTCCAGTCCTTGCGGGGCTTGAGTCGGTCCTCCACGGGGTTCAAGAGGCCGGGAGCGCGGGTGTCGAGCAAACGTGTGGGCGTGACCGGCACGAACAGGCCATCACCCGAGGCGACAGCATCGTCGCCAGTGAAGTAACCGTCGACATCAACAATGACATCCCCACCTGATTGACTGAAGACGTTGACAGCGCCCTCACGCATCGGCACGATCACCTGATTGGCCACCGTGTCGCCCGGGTTAGCGACGTTCAGATTCGAGGTGTTCGGTCGCTCACCCCCGGCCGCCCAAACGGTGAAGAACCCCGCCGCCGGTGTGGTGGCTACCGTGAGGTTGAGCACGACGGCCGCAGCCGTTCGCGGAACAACAGCTGTCAGATCGACCGTCCGACTGTCACCCGTCACGAACGGCCCGCTACTGCTGCGAGTGTCAAACACGCGGGTCGGTGCGAGCGGCACCAGGCGACCAGCGGTGGCCTGGGTTGCGGCGTGGTAGACGCCAAAGACATCAAGGACAAGATCGGTGGGAACCGACGTGTAGACGGCGAACCGGCCTTGCCCATCAACCGGAACAGTGGCGAGGTTGGCAACGGTCTGATCGGGCCGGCTGACGTTGAGGTTCGAACTCTGCGGACGATCGCGGTCGGCGGGATAGGCCGTCAGGAAGCCGGGCCCGTCAGGGTGCACTGCCGTCAGGTTCACGACCACTGCAGTGGCGCCGGTGGCCACGGACGCGTCCACGGAGAACAGCAGCGTCTTTCCGGCCGTGACTCGCTCGCCCGCGGCACGAGAATCAAACAGCCGGGTGGGGGCAAGCGGAACGAAGCGCGAGGTTGCCGAGATCGGAGCAGCCACCGCTGGTGGGGAGGAAGTCAGGAGGCCACCGAGCGAAACGGAAAGAACAACCAGCGCGGCTGCGAACGGGCGGGTTCTGCGGGCAGATCCACCGAGGCTGAGCACGACGCCCAGCCTTGCCGTGCGCCATCTTGATGCAATCTAGGAGGATTCAGCGGGCGGTGTGGCTTCGGTAAGGAAAGGATCTTCACCCGCACCGACGATGAGAAAATTAGCTCGAATGACTCTCGACTGCCGGTTCCGACTGCGAGAACGCGTCGGTCACTTCACCGTACGTGAGCAACTGGGAGGAGAGTGGCACGACGTCCTCCAGCTTGCGGAAGGCATGGTCGCCCTCGGAACTTGGCATGAAACGCTTGAAGAACAACCTGGCGATCAGGACCCACAAGAATGCCGAACCGCCGACCTTCATGATGACGCCCGCGGTCTGCTGATCGTTGGCTACGGTCATACCGAAGGCCCGGATCGGATGGTCGTAGACCTTATAGACGGCACCCTCGGCAAAGGTCAGCCAGGCCGCTGGCACAGTCGGCACGACCGACATGGCGAACAGATAGATCATTTGTGCACCGGGGCCACGACGGAACTCAGGAAGAGGACCACAGAGCGGCATCCACATCATGAGCGAAGTGAACACCAGCACAAAGTGCATGCAGTAGTGCAACACACCGTTCGTGCTGGACAGGTTCACCATGTAGGGAATATGGGTGACCATGAGCCATCCGTTGAAGGCCACGCCGGCGACAACCGGGCTGCTCATCGTGCGGATGCTGCGGTGCACTTTGCCATCACCAATGAGTAGACGGGCCATCCAGGTGGGCGTCGCGAGCAGCATCAGCGGCGGCACGAAGTACGACATGGCCATGTGCTGCACCATGTGCACGCTGTAGAGGTATTGCTCGGCCAGATCGTGAATGGGATAGTCGGACACAAGCCACAACAGGCCGAGACCGCCGATGAAACAGTTGCGCTGGCGAGTCGTGATGGTCGGCGTTCCGGCCGGCACCATCTTCGGGCCAATGACGCGAACCGTGTAGATGTACGCCGCGGCTAGACCCGCAATGAGGAGCCACACTTCGGGGTGCGCTCGAAAGTGCCAAATGTCCGGCGAGGGGTTCAGATGTGCGGCCAGCATGACGCCGCCTTCCTTTAGCTCGACCAGAGCTGGAACGTGGTGAGTGCTGCGACGTAGACCACGACGGCCAGAATGAGGCCGCTCCAGAACAGGCGGCCGAACATCTTGTCGTCGAACCGGAGGTGCATGAAGAACAACACCACGGTCACGAACTTCCCGATCATGATGGCAATCAGCATCACGGTCGGGAGCCACGGGGCGAACGACGGGTGGAGATACGACAGCCCGACTTCGACCGCGGTCATGATGGCCAGGTAGATCGCCACCATCACGTACTTCTTGTCGGTCCAGGTATGCTCGCCGGCGTGGGCGTGGTGGACCTCGACGGCGTGCTCGTTGTGCGCTTCTACTGCTGCGGTCATGGCATCCACCTTAGGACGGGATCAGGTAGACGAGGGTGAAGATCACGATCCACACGATGTCAACGAAGTGCCAGTACAGACCGATCAGCTCCACCACTTCGGCCTTACGACCGGGGATCTTGCCGCGCAGCGTCATACCTACGATCGACAACAACATGATGACACCGAGGGTGACGTGCACACCGTGGAAACCGGTGAGGGTGAAGAAGCTGGAGCCAAACAGGTTGGTGGTGAACCCGAGGCCCTTGAGGTAGAACGAGCGGAACTCGAACACCTGGGCACCTACAAACAAAGAGCCGAGGAACGCGGTGGTGCACAGCCAGATGCGCATACGACGATCGTCGTTGCGTCCGGCCGCCGTAACTGCGAGCACCATAGTGAGCGAGCTCATCAGCAACACGAACGACGACACCGAGGTGAACGGGATGTTGTAGAGCTCGTTCGGGTTCGGGCCTCGCTGCACGCGACCGCGGTAAAGCATGTAGGTGGAGATCAAGCCGCCGAACAGCAGGCAGTCGGAGCCGAGGAACAGCCACATCGCCAGCTTGTTGTTGGACAAGCCCGAGCTGCCGTGGGCACCATGCTCGACGTCGGCGTGCCCATGGTCGGCGTGAGCGTCATGGCCGGAGTCGGTGACGGTGTCGAGTACATCAGACATGAACGGTTACCTCGGTTGACGGGCCAGCGGGATTTTCGAAATCGCTCTCATCGGCGGTAGACGGCTCGATGGCCCAGCCGTACGCCGCCATCACGCAGATAGCGCCGCCGACAACCGCAAGGTACGTGCTGAAGATGACGCCTAGCGCAATGATGGGCAGCGAGACAGCCAACACAAGCGGCCAGTACGAGGGCGACGGCATGTGGATGTGCTTGTCGGCGTGGGCGATCTGGTCGGCCAGAATTTCCTCGCCGGTGGCGACCTTCACCATGTTGCCGTTGGCATCCTCGGCGTACTTGCGGTGGAAGAACTCATCGAGATGAGAGACCACCGGGATGGAGTCGAAGTTGTGTTCCTTGGGCGGGCTTGTGGTCATCCACTCGTAGGTGCGGGCATCCCACGGATCGAGGGGCGCCGTGCGGGGCTTCTTACCGGTAATGCCGTTGGTCTTGACGACGTTCCACAGGAAGGTCCCCACCGCAAGTGCGATGATGAACGAGCCTATGGTTTCGACCAGGTTCCACGGACCGAAGCCGTAGCCAGCCTTGTAGGTATACATGCGGCGAGGTTGACCCTGCAGACCAACGATATGCATGGGGCCGAAGGTGAAGTTGGTGCCGATGACCATGAGCCAGAAATTGATCTTGCCCAACTTCTCATCGAGCATGCGGCCGAACACCTTTGGCCACCAGTAATAGAAGCCGGCGAACAACCCGAACACTGCGCCACCGAAGAGCACATAGTGGAAGTGGGCGATGATGTAGTACGTGTCGGTCTGCTGCGTGTCGGACGGGGACACGGCATGGGTGACGCCCGATAGGCCGCCGATGGTGAATTCAACAATGAGGCCGATCGCGAACATCATGGCGGTGGTGAAGCGCAGCGTGCCGCCCCACAGGGTGCCCACCCAGTTGATGATCTTCACTCCGGTCGGCACTGCTATGAACATGGTGGTGAGTGAGAACACCATCACCGAGATTGGGCCGAGGCCAGAGGCGAACATGTGGTGCGCCCACACACCCCATCCCATGAAGCCGATGGCTGCACCAGAGAACACCACGAACTTGTAACCGAACAGCGGCTTCTTCGCGAAGACCGGCAGTACTTCGGACACGATGCCGAAGCTGGGCAAAATCAAGATGTACACCTCGGGGTGCCCGAAGAGCCAAAACAGGTGTTGCCAAAGCAGTGGGTCGGCGCCGGCTTTCACATCGAAGAACGTGGCCCCGAACCGCCGTTGAAAGGTGAGAAGGAACAGGGCGACGGTGATGACCGGAATGGCGAACACCAGCAGGAACTGAACGACCAGGATCATCCAGGTGAACACCGGCATCATCATCATCTTCATGCCGGGCGCCCGCATGTTGAGAATGGTGACAATGAGGTTTATGGAACCCGTCAGCGAGGCAATACCGGTGATCTGAAGGGCGAGCGCCCAGAAGTCCATACCGTGGCTTGGCGAGAAGATAGGGCCGGTATTGGGCGCATAGGCGAACCATCCACCGTCAGGCAATCCACCGAGCAGCGGCGACAAGTACAGGAAGATGCCACCGGACAGGAAGCACCAGAACCCGAAGGCGTTCATGCGGGGGAACGCAACGTCTCGGGCACCGATCTGCAGTGGCACGAAGTAGTTGGCGAATGCGGCCGCCATCGGCATCACGAACAGGAACACCATGGTGGTGCCGTGGGTGGTGAATAGCTCGTTGTAGAGCTGCGCGTTCACGAACTTGCCGTTGGGCTGTGCCAGCTGAATACGGATGAGGAGGGCCTCGGTGCCACCCACCAGGAAGAAGAACATGGCGGCCACGCCGTACATGATGCCGAGCTTCTTGTGATCGATGGTGAAGAACCAGCTCTTCCAGCCCTTGGTCTGCACCGGGCGGTGGAAGCTACCCGCCGCTTGCTTGGGCGACACGAAGGAGGCGGGCGCCAGTTCTCGGGGACGTTCAATGATTGCCATGGTTGCCTCTCTCCTACTTCAACGTCGTCAGGTAGGCGACCAGCTTGTCAATGTCCGCCTCGGAGAGGTTGAGATTGGGCATGCCGCGGTAGAGCTTGTCTTTGTTCTGAATCGAGTACATCGGTTTCACGGCCGGTGCGTTACGCAGCCAGGCCTCGAGATCGGCGCGGTTGAGACAGCCATCGGGAGTGCCGGTGGGATGCTCAGCGGTGTACTTCGCGGTCTTCGGGCTGCACGCCGCGCTGGGCAGGCTGAGGTCGAACATCCCGCCGGCGAACACCGAACGGCTCATGAGGTGGGTCAGGTTCGGAGCCGCGCCCGACACGAGTTGCTCATCGGCCTTCGAATTCTGAGGATCGCCCTTGTCATCAACCAGGCCATTGACCTGGTGGCAACGGGCGCAGTTCGCAATGAATGCCGCCTCACCGCCCGACTGCGGGGTATCGACGAGTTCGCCGGTCGTGGCGTCTTTGACCTTTGCAGGCTTGGCTGCCGGCTTGAGTTGATTGGCAACCCACGTGGCGAAATCGGCGTCGGAAAGAGCCACCACACGCTGACGCATGTTGGCGTGGGACAGCCCACAGTACTCGGTGCACTGCCCTTCGTAGATGCCGGGCGTGGTGGCTTCCATGTTAAGGGGCTGCACACGGTTGGGAACGGCGTCACGCTTGCCATTCAGCTTCGGAATCCAGAAGGAGTGGATGACGTCTCGGGAGGTGACACTGAGGCGCACCTTCTTGCCGACCGGTATGACCAGTTCGGTGGCGGTGACGATGCCTTCCATGCCCGGTGTCTTGTACTGGAATTCCCACCACCACTGCTGACCGATGACGGTGACTTCAAGCGCCGTATCTTTCGGGCGGTTCGAGATCTCGAACAGCGTGTTGACGGTGGGAACCGCAACCGTCAGCAAGATTGCCGCAGAGAGAGCCGTCAGGCTGATTTCGACCTTCGGGTTACCGTGCGACTGGTGCGGAATCGAGTCGTGGCCCGGCCGCTCGCGGAACTTCACGATGCAGTACACGACGGCCGCAAAGACGACGAGACCGACCACGCCAGCCGCCACGAAGATGGGCTCCTGCAGGTTGTCGATGCTGCGGGCGTACTTTCCGCTGGGCTTCCAGGTGTCCTGCGGCGCGTTGCCTGCGCAGCCGGTGAGGGTGAGTGCGAACCCGCCAAGCACGACCGCTGCCCTCCGCCGGGATGTACGGGCAACGGATGAGATCTCGTTTTCCACATTTCTCACAGTAGTCATGGCGTGCGAATCTGCCGCAGTTGGGACGTGCGTCGTGCGTCTCATCGGACACCGAAGGTTGCGTCGATGGTCTTGCCCGATTCGAGCTTCACGGTGATCTTGTAGGGCTTGTCGGCGGTGGATGCCTTCGGGATTCTGATGGTGAGTAACTTCGACTTGCCGTTGCCGATGAACTCGGTGGCGTACTCGTCAAGGACTTCCGACGTCGCGCCTTCCTTGTCGGTCACGACCTTCACGCTCTCCACCACGAGCTGGGCCTTCTCTCCAGTGTCATTGCGGAACATGAGGTTGGTGCTGAGCGCACGGGGTACGAGCAGCTGATCGAGCACCGCGCTGTCGTGACGGAACTCGATAGCGGCTGCCGTGGCGTTGACCGACGCCAGCGTGTTGGCCTTGTTGGCCACCGCGTTGCTTGCCTTCTTTTCAACCTCGGGAATGTTCTCTGCTGCCGTTTGCTCACCACGGCTGATACCCACGATGCTGAAGGCCACAATGGTGATCACGCCAACGCCAAGGACGCCGGCCAGCTTTTGACGGCTGAACGCAGTACGACTGGCCAACCCGACGGCCACCAGCAAGATAATGATGCCGACAACAGCGAACATGATGATGGCGCCGGTCTCGGTGAGCGACAGCATGATGCGGGAGAAGCCGAACATGATGGCGCCGATAATGAGGGCGCCGAGCACCGGGAACTCGATGGGGTGGAGGAATCGGCCGCGAACCGACGCGTTGTACGCCGGGTCGGCCTAGGCCTTGTCGGCCCAACCGGCGATCATCCACTCGAAGCCGGACGCAAGCAGCACCACGAAGCCGACACCGAAGATGCGCTTGTCGGTGACCAAGCCCAGCGCCAGAAGCGTGATGGCAATACCAGCCACAACGGGCCAGACGCTGCTTGACACAGACGGCACCGCCGCCACTGTGGAGTCGGCGGGTGCTTCGGAGTCACGGAAGGCAACCAGCAGACCGCCCAGGAATGCACAGGCGAGCATGGCCGAGACCATGACGACGGACTGCATGGTGTCGAGTCCAAAGATGTACGTGCCAGGTGACAGCAACCGGATGACCAGTTCGAGGCTGAGGATGCCGCCAAGAATGGCAGTGACTGCGAAGAAAAACTTTGAGCCGGTAGTAACCATCATCGCCCCTATTTGGTCACGTAAACGAAGAACCACACGCCGGCGAATGCCACGGTGAGGAAGTGCCAGTACAACGCAACCGAAGACACGCCTTCGGTCTCGGTGGGCGAGAAGCGACCGCCGAGCGAACGGAACGCAGTGACGGCGGCAAGGCCGAGTCCGATGATGACGGCGAACATGAATGCGCCGGTCGTCGTGTAGAACAAGACGTTGAAGGCTTTACCATCCGCATTACGGATCGGCATCTTCATCTGGCTGTAGATGAAGGCCTGAGCGTTGATGACCGCCACGCCGAACAGACCGGTGATGGCCAGCGCAATCGAGGTGTCACGACGGTTGCCACGGCGCATGGCGTAAACCGCCCACTGCGCCGTGATGGACGCCAGCATCATGGTGATGAGCATGGTGTTGGAGGGAATCTCAGGAATACGGACTTTTTTCGGCACCCAGGTAGCGGTGGTGCCGCCGGCCAGATGGCGGTACTTGGCGTACAGCGCCAACAGCCCACCGAAGAACATCAGCCCGGCCGCGCACGCGAATGCGGTGGCCACCAGTTGGCTGGGGGTTCGGGCGGGGGCAGGCGCCGCGGGGAGAGCGAGGGCCACTTACGCGTCCTTCCGGTCGTACAGGGGTTGTGCTGAGGTGACGGCGATTTGGTTGGTGCCCTCGACGGTCCATTCGAGCGACTGACCTTCCCACGGGTCGATGCCGGTGACATCGCCCTTCGTGAAGCCGCGCAGGGCCAGGCCAATGGTGCCGAGCACCACCAGCGCCATCAGGCCGTAGCCGACGGTGGCCAGAACGTTGAGTAGCTGGTGCGGCCCGCTGATCGAAAACGCAACCTCATCGATCGGCTGATCAGAGAACGCTGCGATGCCTTCGGCGATACCGACCAGCGCCGCGCCAAGCAGCCCCAGCAGCGCAAGGGGCGCCATCTTCTTGTCATCAATACGGCGGCCCCACAGGCGAGGACCCCAGTAGGCCAGCGCACCGCAGCCACCGAGCAACGCTGCGAAAAGCATGGTGGAGGCCTGAGCCGCTGGGTAGATGGTGGTGTTGATGATGCGCAACCCGTCGGCCGACACGCCCTGCGGGTCCATCAGGCCGAGGCGGCGGAAGGGCATCAGCACACTCATTGCGGCGGCGAGCAGTGCGGCCACACCGGCGGCCAGAGCGAAGACCAGCGGAGCACCAAAGGTAGGCTTGCCGGACCGCACGGCCAGACCACTGAGGCCAAGCACGAGCAGGAACGGGAGCACCGTACCAAGGCTGACGAGAATCATCAGCGGGCGATAGGCGGTGTTGGCGTTGAGGCCGCGCTGCACGTCGGCGGCGAATGAATTGAGGCCGGCGAAACCAATGGCCACCATCATGACGGCCCGCATTGGCTGACGGACGCGAGCGAATGTCGGCACCACATCACCGATGAATCCGAGTAACGGCAGGGCGAAAAGCGTGACACCTGGGTGGGTGAAGGCCCAGTCGATGTAGCTCATGAACTTGGTGGAATCACCGAACGGCACCTGGCCGTAGCGATGACTGACGTAGAGATCGACGAGGTTGGCAATCAGCACCGGCCAGCTCAACAGCATGACCGAGCAGGCGATGAGATTGGCGAACGAAAACATCGGCACCCGGTCGAGGGTGAGACCAGGCGCCCGCAGGGTGGCGACCGTGGCAACCACGCAGATCGACGCAATGAGAAGCCCGAGGATGACCACGACGAGGCCGACGAGGAACAGCTCGGCGTACCAGTTGCTACCGCCACCCGGGCCACCGTTGGCGATGAATGCGCCCACGACCAACACCGAACCACCCAACCAGGTGACATAGGACAGCGTGGCCGCCCGAGGGAAGGCGATGTTCGAGGCACCAACCTGAAGCGGCACGATGGCGATGGCCAGGCCGAGCACGATGGGAGCAACGGCCAGGAACGCCAAACCGACGCGGTACAACGTTGACATTTGATAGGTGGCGTCGATCGGCAAAAATGTGGCCGAAGAGTTGATTCGATCGGCGGCGAGCAGCACCGCAACGACCATCAGGCCAAGTCCGGCGACCAGACCGGAACCGGCAAAAAGGCGGCCGATACGGCGGTGGTCGACCGTTGTCGTCCAGTCGGTGACACGGGCGACGACATCGGTCGTGACCGCGCCTGTTGAGGCCGGGGTGTCGAGATGAGCTTCGGTCATAATCATGGGCAACCCCGCGCGCCGCCGACCGACAAGCCGGTCGAGCGAAACAAGTAGTGAATGTCGGTTAGGAGATTACCCATTGGCGCGCCCCAAGCCCGAAATCAAGACGCAACATGCCTCACTGGCTCGCTAGCTGATTGGCTTCGCTTGGTCGCTACCGCTCCTTTTCGCTCGGCGTCGCTCCCGGCGTTCGGACTCGCTTCGCTCAAACAATCCCGAAAGCTGGCGGCCGTGCTCACGTCCTCGTCAGAGGGATTTTTAGGGTGACGATGGCGCCGCCTTCGGGGCGGTTGGCGGCGGTGGCGACGCCTCCGTGGGCGGCCACGATGGTTTGGACCAACGCCAGGCCGAGGCCGATTTCGCCGCTGCTGTCGCCCCGGCGGTACCGCTCGAACACGTGGGGCAACATCGCCTCATCGAATCCGGGGCCGTCATCCAGCACGCTCAGCACCCCGTCACGTCCGTCGATAGCGCTTTCCAGCCAGACGTTTTTTGAACGACGGACCGAGTTGCGCACCAGATTGTCGACGGCCTGACGCAGGAGGGACAGGTCCGCGTCAACCACGACCGCGGCCGTGCCCGGAGCGGCGGTGACGTTCACGTCGTCGGCTCGGACCGACGATGCGACCTCCTCGGCCAGCAGGTCGAGGCGAAGCGGCGCCAGGCGTGGCATGGCCTGGCCGCTCTCCAACCGAGCGAGATCGAGTAGCTCGTTCACGCCGGCGCTTGCCCGCTCTGCGGCCGCGCGTATCTCGGCCATGGATCGCACATATTCCTCCGATGACCGCGGACGGGCCAACGACTGACTGGCAGAGGCGAGAATGACCGACAAAGGTGTTCGCATCTCGTGAGCGGCGTCGGCCAGGAAGCCACGACGTTCCATAAGCGCTTGGCGGGCCGGACGAATGACACGACCGGCCAACCACCAGCCGACCACCCCCGACGCCGCAATCCAAAGCACGCCAAGCGTCCAAATGAACGAGCGGTAGTCGCTCTTCTTCCGGTTGTACGAGGCCAGATCGACAGTGGTGGCGACGCCCTCACCCTTCTTCGAGATGCGCGCCGCGCCGAGGTAGTCGACGCCTCCCTGGCGGAACTTTTCCGTCGTAAACCCAGCCTCGCGATCACCGACAAGCAGCCGAAGGGGCGGTTGGACGTTGGTCTTGGAGTAGGCCTTGACGTCACCGTCGGCTCCCACGGTCCAAATGTTGCGGTCTACCGGCTCGCGTTCATTCTCGAACTCGACGAAGGCCTGCTCGATCTCTTCGTGCGCTTCGTTGACTGCAGTGGCATCCCACTTCGTATCGTTGGCTCGCAGCACGGCTCGACTGAGTGGAACGACGGCCAGCAGGCTCAACAGCGCACACAACGCGGTGGCGAACCATCGCAGGCGCCGGGGATTCATACGGCGATACGGTACCCCACGCCTCGCACGGTCTCGATCGGAGCCGGGTTGCTGGGCAGGTCGAGCTTGCGACGCAGGTTGGCGACGTGCACATCGACCACGTTGGAAAGCCCGTCGTAGTTGGCGTCCCACACCGCTTCCAGCAGGTCCGAGCGACGGACCACTTCACCCGGACGGACCATCAGTTCGTGGAGGAGTGAGAACTCCCGAGCGGTCATGGGAATGACGACGTTGCCGCGCCAGACCGTATGGCTGGCAGGGTCGAGGCGGATGTCACCGGCTTGCACCATCGGCGAGCGGGTGGACGTGGGGCGACGCAGCAACGCTCGGACACGAGCCGACAATTCGGGTGAATCGAACGGTTTGGTGAGGTAGTCGTCGGCCCCGGCATCAAGGCCGCCCACCTTGTCCGACAGCGAATCTCGGGCGGTCAACAACAGCACACGGGTGTCGGCCCGGCGTTCGCGCAACCATCGACACACATCAAGGCCGCTGCCGTCGGGCAGGCCGATGTCGAGCACCACCAGCGCATACGAAGACAACTCCAACGACTCAATAGCGCTGGCGACAGTCCGTTCCCAGTCAACCGCGTGACCTTCCTCGACCAGTCCCCGTTGAATCACCGCCCCGAGGGCGGCATCGTCTTCCACGAGGAGTAGGCGCATGAACCGCAATGTTCCCACGCGGAACATGAAGCCAACATGAAGACACTATTCACAGCAGCTTCATGAAGGGTGGCGCATAGTGCATCCCATGGCAGACGAAAAGGCCCTGATTGCGCACCTGCTCCGACGTACGGGGTTCGGACCGCGTCCCGGGCAAGTTGAAGAACTGACTCAAGGCGGATACGCAGCAGCACTCGACAAGGTGCTCGCCGGGACACCCCTCACCGTCGATCCACCGACACTCGGCACCAAGGACGATGAGGCGTTCCTCATCCGATGGTGGCTGGAGATCCTGGCCCGACCCGACGCTGGGCTCCACGAAAAGATGGTCTGGTTCTGGCACGGTCATCTCACCTCCAGCATCGACAAGGCCGAACCGATCGCGGTCGCTCGACAACATCAGTTGCTCAGATCGCAGGCTTTGGGCAACGCTCGTCAACTGATGCAGGACATCACCATCGATGCCGCCATGCTCGGCTGGCTCGATGGCAAGTCCTCCACTGCCGAGGCGCCGAACGAGAACTACGGACGCGAACTCATGGAGTTGTTTGCACTGGGTCGCGAGTTCAACGGCGCGCCGACCTATACCCCGGCAGACGTGCGGGCCGCCGCGTATGCGCTGTCGGGCTGGGAGGTGGACGACGACAAGGCGGCCAAGGTGACATTCAGCGCCGAACATGGGCCAACCAAGTCGGTCGATTTCCTGGGCAAGAGCGTCGCCAACGCCAAAGATGTGGTGAACGTCGTCTGCGATCAGCCGGCCTTCGCACCGCTCATTGCCGACAAGCTCTATCAGTACTTCCACGGCGTTCGCCCCGAGGCGTCGCGCTTGACTTCGCTCGCCACCACATTCCGAAACGGCAACTTGGAGATCAAGCCGCTCGTAACGGCCATCCTTCGTGACCCGACCTTTGTGGAGCATCGGATGAACCGCCCGCGTTTCCCGATCGAGTGGGTGCTGGCCGCCCACGCGGTGCTCGGACCGGTGAAAGACGACGACCTCACCGACATCTTGTCGACGCTGGGCCAGGTGCCGTTCCAGCCGCCCAACGTCGCCGGCTGGCCGCTGTCGCCCCGCTGGCTGTCGGCCGGTGCCGCCATGACTCGGGCGTCGTATGCGCTGGATGGCTCGTCGGATACTGAGGTGACGGCCGACCCGGATCAGGTGGCCTGGATTCTGCGCCGGACTTCGCTCTTCGAGTTTTCCGACACCACCCGAAACGCGCTCGCCAAGGCCGCCGGGAAGATCGAAAGCAAACGCGATCGAGCCTCCGCGCTGCACGCACTTGCGCTTTCCACCCCCGAATTCGCCCTCGCCTGATCCTTCTAAGGAACCATGATGACGCTCAATCGCCGAGACTTTCTGACGAGCACGCTGGCCGCCGGCGTGCTGGCTGCCTGCTCCAGCACCAAGAAGGGGAATTCGTCCGCCACCTCATCGGCCACGACCGCGGCCGCCGACGGAGCCGCCAACGTTGCCCCTGCCACTCCCGCCGCCGCAGGGAAGGTGAAGAGTTCACCCAAGGCGGCCGCAATCGACAAGCGACGCCTGGTCGTCATCGAAATGGACGGCGGCAACGACGGCCTGTCCACGCTGGTGCCCTACGGCATGACCGGCTACAAGGACGTGCGGTCGCGCATCGCCATCGATCCGAAAGAGCTGGTCGCGCTCAACGATCAGATGGGTCTCATCAAGACCCTTGCATCACTGCACACGCGTGGACTTGCCGTCGTTCAAGGGATAGGCACGCCGAACCCTGACGGCTCCCATTTCGCCATGATGGATCGCTGGTGGACGGGCGATGTCCGCGGTGAGGCCAAGTTGAACACCGGATTTCTCGGTCGCCTCGCAGATGCGATTGGTGATCCGTCGGCGCGTGCCGTTGCGCTGTCCATCGGCAGTGGCAGTCACCCTGCGCTGCGATCGGAGAAGGCCGCAACGCTGTCAATCCCGCGAGCGGACATCGGCAATGCATTGGCTGGCGCCAAGGCTGACGACGTGACTCGCTACGCGTTCCAGCAGGCGCTGGCCGACATGGCGACGGAGGCCAGCGGTGAGCCGATCGGGCTCGCCATGGCACGGCATGGCAACCGGGACGCCGTGCGGTTCGCCAAGACCCTGCAGGAGCTTCCGGAGAACCAGAGCGAGGGCTACCCCGGCGGAACGCTCTCCGACGGGCTGCAGCTCGCGGCCCGGCTGCTGCACGCCGACCCAGCGATTCGCATCACCCATGTGCCGATGGGCGCCGACTTCGACACGCACACCGACAACCCCGGCCGCCACCCTGGTCTCATGGAGAATCTGGCCAAAAGTATCGACGCCTTCATGGCCGATCTTGAACGTCGCGGCATTGCCGACCAGGTGCTCATCGCCACCACCAGCGAGTTCGGTCGTACGGTCAAGGACAACGGTTCGAACGGCCTCGACCATGGCACGGCCTCGTGCGCGCTGCTGCTCGGCCCCGTGAAGGCCGGTCTGCATGGTGAGCATCCATCCCTCACCAAGCTCGACGGGGACGGACAGCTGATCGCGACGGTTGGCTTCGACCAGTACTACGCCACCATCGCCGAAACCTGGTTCGGGGTGCCGGCCCGTGACGTACTACCCGGCACCGTCAAACCCCTGCCCGACCTCATCCAGGTTTGACCGTAGAAGTCGGTCAGATGAGCAACGCGTCGATGGCCATGGCCATGAACAGCACGGTGACGTACGTGATGCTGAAGCCGAAGAGGCGCATGGCCTTCTTTTCGGTCGGGTCCTTCGACAGGTCCCAACATCCCCATAGAAAGAACGCACCGAGCGCTATGGCCGAGATGCCGTAGATCAGACCGAGATGCGCAACGGGCCAGAACACCAGTGAAGCCGCGACGACGCCGACGGTGTACATCAACATCTTGCGGGTGACGACGTCGTAGGTCTCGACGACAGGCAGCATCGGCACGTTGGCGGCGCGGTAGTCCTCGACGTAGCGGATGGCCAGGGCCCAGAAGTGCGGAGGCGTCCACAGGAACATCAGCACGAATAGCACGATCGGTGCCCACGACAAGTTGTTGGTGACCGCCGACCAGCCGATCAGCACGGGCGCGGCACCGGCTGCGCCGCCGATGACGATGTTCTGCTTGGACGTTCGCTTGAGCCACAGCGTGTAAATGAAGATGTAGAACAGCGCAGCGCCCAGGGCAAGTACAGCGGAGAGCATGTTGACGAACACGGCCAAGATCAGGCAGGCGACCACTTCTAACGAGATCGCGAACGTAAGCGCGGCGCGAGGTGTGACCAGCCCAGTAACCAGCGGGCGGCCCTGCGTGCGCGGCATGAGTCGGTCGATGTCGCGGTCGACGTACATGTTGACCGCGTTCGCACCGCCGGCCGACAACGTGCCTCCGACAAACGTGGCCAGCATCAGCTTCCACGACGGCCAACCGCGGTTGGCAACCACCATGGTGGGAATGGTGGAGATGAGCAGCAGCTCAATGATCCGCGGTTTGGTCAACGCGACATAGGCACCCAGTTTGGAGGTGGGTATCCGCTTGCCTCCGTGGGACGCGATGCCCCCGTGTGTGAGCCGTGACGGCACAAGTGGTCGAGCACCAACGGACATAACCTCCTTAGCGTACGGCCCGCAGCACCCGAAAGGCCATTGGAGTCGGGCGACAGCGGTCACGACGAGACCCGTTGCGCTTTCCCCTTTCGCTGCGCTCGGGAAGAATGGGTATTCGTGACTATGCGCCTCGCCACCACTGCGCCGCTGGAGGCGCCGGTTTTTGAGAGCGACACCGACGTGCGGCCCGACCGGCCGTGGATCGTGCTGGTCTGGAACGATCCAATCAACCTGATGAGCTACGTCACCCTGGTGCTGCAGCGGGTCTTCGGCTATTCCCTGGAAAAGGCCACGTCACTCATGCTCGACGTCCACGAAAAGGGGCGCGCCGTCGTTTCTTCGGGCAACCGTGAGAAGGCCGAACTCGATGTCTACCGCCTGCACGAACACGGCCTGTGGGCCACCATGCAGCAGGACGACTGATGTTCCGCAAGCGTCGGGTGGAGCGCACCGATCCCCATACCTATGCCCTGCGGCTCAGCGCGGATGAGCGGGAGGCCATCAGCTATCTGGTGCCGCAGCTGCGCGAACTGTTGGAGGAAGCCGGTCCGAACGATCCTCGCCTGCGTCGCCTGTTCCCCACCACCTACACCACCGATCCCGAAGCGGAGGCCGAGTACCAGCGGCTGATGCGAGACGATCTCATCAAGTCCCGCCTGTCGTCCTTGGACATCGTGGAAACAAACATTCAGGCCACGTCATTGTCCGAGGGTGACATGGTGCGGTGGATGCAGGCCATCAATGACGCTCGCCTCGTCCTCGGCACCATCCTTGACGTCAGCGAGGACGACGAACGCTACGAACTCGACGAGGACGACCCGCAGGCTCAGGCCTTCAACCTGTTCCACTACCTCGGCGGCCTGCTCGATGACATCGTCACAGCGCTCAGCCCGTCGTAAATCCAGGTAGGTGGCGGCGCGCTCGGGCCGGTAGCCTTCAAGGGTCTTCCTGATGAGAGCAAAACGACTGGCACGTACAGCAGCTCTTGCTGCTAGGGTTAGCCCGCTTCCAACAGGAACAGGCCCCCATCGTCTAGCGGCCTAGGACACCACCCTTTCAAGGTGGCGGCACGGGTTCGAATCCCGTTGGGGGTGCTCAACAACGAGCGAATACGAAGCAAACACTGGTCCCGTGGTGCAGTTGGAGTGCACGCCGGCCTGTCAAGCCGGAGGCCGCGGGTTCAAGTCCCGTCGGGACCGCCAAATTTTCCAGTGATCATGGTTCAGTAGCTCAGTCGGCAGAGCACACGCCTGAAAAGCGTGGGGTCCGGGGATCGACGCCCCGCTGAACCACGTGTGAGCAGAAGCGGGGGGCCCCCCCGGGGGGCGCGGTTTGAGGCAAAGGGTTTAGCGGGGGGGGGCGTCCCCGGCCCCCCCCCGGTGACTGGGGGGGGGGGGCGGCAGAGGGTCAGATACCCGAAGCATGGGCACAAT
>JANNZM010000030.1:0-6219 GCA_031410595.1 Actinomycetes bacterium
AACCTTTCGTGCATCCAACCGGGGAACGCTGGCTCAACCGCGACACCTGGTTCACCCCCGACCCCCCCCCCCCACCCCCCCGCCCCCCCCGCCGCGCGGGCGCACCACCCGGGGAAACAAGGCTGCGCCACCCAACCCCCCGTGACACCCCGCGGCTACAGCGAACCACGCGAGAAAACATGGCTCCGCCTCCAAACCCCCACCGAACGAGCGCAATGGGAACACGAACACTGCGTCTCCAACGAAACATACCCCCACGTCATCAACATCGACGCCCTCGAACACGCCGAACGAACCGGCGACCTGTGTCGCTAACGATCAGTTAGCTGAACGGCCAGTTGACGGCTAGTCAACGGCGTCATCGGTTGGCGTGGCGCGTCGTGGGAGCCAGGCACTAAGGGACTCTGTGGTCCAGGTCGGCACGCCCGTACCCAAGAAGTCGTTGTCGTTCGTCCAGACTTTTTTGCCGAGAAACGTCATCCAGCCGTACACTTGCCGTACAGAGATTGGAGGAGTCGCATGGCGATCGAAACGATGAAGCCACGGCGGAGTGAGCGCCTTGAGGTTCGTACTACACCCGAGGATCGCAGGCTGATCGATCGTGCCGTGGCGGCAACGGGCACCGATCTGACCGAGTTTGTGGTCTCGAACCTCACGACCGCTGCGCTCCGCGTCCTGGCCGATCGTTCCGAGTTCGTGCTCGACGCTTCGGCGCGCCAACGCTGGGAAGCAATCAACAATGCGCCAGCGCGCCACCTGCCCGGCCTAGCTGCCCTGTTCAGTCGCCCTTCGCCTTTCATCGACGAGTGAGCGGCCGCTACCAACAGCCCCGAAGGTTGCGATCTGACGACGAGATCGAACGTTTCGATTGTCGCTCCCCTGAACAATCTGAGTGGCTGCGGCGGCATGCTCGACAAGCCGATTCATCGGGCACCACAGCTATCATGGTCGTCAGCTCTTCAGAGCCGAGTGAAGTCGTTGCGTACTACGCGTGGCGCATGGCGAGTATCCGACTTGATGACGCGCCGGAGCGAATGCGGCGCGGCGCTGGCCGCTATCCGCAGCCCGTTGCGCTGCTGGCCCGGCTCGGTGTCTCTATCGAGCACGAACAGCGTGGCCTCGGTGCGGGTCTGCTGCGTGACGTCATTACGCGGGTGGCAGTGCTTGGTACCGAGATCGGCTGTCGTGGGTTGCTGATCCACGCCGAAACAAACGAAGCCCGGAACTTCTACTGCCATCTCGTTCCAGAGTTTGAGTCCTCGCCTACCGACGAATTGCACCTGCTTCTCCTGATGAAGGACATTCGCCGCACGCTGGCCAAACCAAGCATCTAGTCGTGTAGCCGGTTGGGTAACGTCGCGGCGGTGAATGCTGACGGGGAACTCAGGCAGCTGTTGTATTTACCGCCGTTTGGCCGTTGTGTGATACGAGGCTGTTGGCTGATCTTGCAGCCGAAGCAGAGGCTGCTGGATGGGACGGCATCTTCCTGTGGGATCACGTTCTGCGTCGGCGGGAAGAGGTGATCGATATCGCGGATCCATGGGTGTGTCTGTCGGCCATGGCGATGACCAGTGCAACAACCGCGGCCGCCCTACTGGTTCGCCATCTGCGGAATCGCGCAACGTCCGGCTCGTCGGGCCGCGAAGTACGAAGGCTTGATCCCCATCGAAATGGACCTCGACGCGATCAAGCGTCTGTTGGAGATGATCGGCCAGCTACGCGGCTCGCTCGACGGTTTTGATGTCGTGGTGTCCGACACAGAGGGCATCGGACCAGACGCGTCCGAAGCCGACATGGTGGCCGCCGGTGCGACCTGGATCACCCGCCGTGTACCCGTCGGCGCGACGGCGAGCGATGTGCGCGACCTGATCAAACGCACAGTGCGCCGTTAGTCACGCATGTTTTCGAACTGGAGGGGGATTTCCAGGTCGGTGTTCTTCAAGAGGGTCATGACGGCTTGCAGGTCATCACGCTTCTTGCTGGTCACGCGGATCTGATCGCCCTGGGTGGATGACGACACGCCCTTCGGACCCTTCTCCTTGATCAGGCGGTTGATCTCCCGAGCCTTGTCCGCACCAATGCCGACATTCACCGTCACGACCTGGCGCACGGACGCGCCACTGGCCTCTTCGAACTTGCCCCAATCGATGCCTTTCAAAGACATACCGCGCTTCACGAAACGCTCTTCGAGCAGCACCCGGATGGCGCGGGCGCGATCCTCCGATGCGGTGCGTATGGTGAGCACCAGGTCCTTGTCCTCGATGGAGGAGTTGGTGCCCTTGAAGTCGTAGCGGGTCTCTAGTTCGCGACGAGCTTGATCAAGAGCGTTGCGTAGTTCTTGCTTATCGACTTCGGAAACAATGTCAAAGGTCGGCATGGACGTAACTTACCTCGCTGGCTCGCTACCGCTCCCGGCGCTCGGACTCGCTTCGCTCAGACAATGCCGCGAGTTGTCCCTTTATCGCTTGAGCGGTAGGCGTCTGTGGTGGATATGATGCGACACGCAAGATATGGGTCGGTGCCCGAGTGGCCAATGGGAGCGGGCTGTAAACCCGCCGGCTTACGCCTACGGAGGTTCAAATCCTTCTCGGCCCACAACTGCAGATCGGCCCGGCGAACTCACGTTTGCCGGGCCGCTTCCGTTGTGCGGCATCTTGACCATTTCTCACTTTTGGCGTTCTTAAGGTGACATGGAGAGAGTCTTGACACTCACTGAAGGTGGACCATCACTTTGAGCGTTACCTTGGCCTCATCCAATCCGATGAGGAGTCTGGCGTGTCACGACGGCAAGAGCAGGGCACACGAATGGAGGCCCAACGCCGTCATTCCGTACGCCCGGTGACGCTGCTGATAGCGGTTACCTTCATCCTCAGCTTGATCGGGAACGATCAGATCAGTCGGGCCGGAAGCGCGGCGCCCACATGGATCTTCGTGGCGTCGTTGTGCACCCTGCCGATGTTGTCGATTCTGCTGTGCCAGCGTCGAGCAACGCGAGACGCCGAACACCGGATCAGTTGGCACCTGCTCAGTGGTGCCATTGTCGCCGCCGCTTCGGCGCTGGTCGTGCGAGGGGTTTTGGCATCCGGCGCGTTCTCGTCCCTGTCGGGTCGCGTCGACGTCGGGCTGTTCTCGGCCGGGTCGATACCATTTGCCGACCTTCTCGGGTTGTCGTTCTATCCTCTGGCAGGAGTTGCGCTCGCTCGGTTCATCCGGGCCGAACGCTCCGAAGGCGCAAGCAACGGCTGGGCAGACGCAGTGGTGTGCGGGATTGGTGCGCTGGCACTGATCAGTTTTCTGGCGCTCGATCCGGCGACCGCAAAAATGCGAGGCGGCAAGCTGACCAACGTCTTTCCGCTCATTTATCCGGTCTGCGACGTCTTCCTCCTCGTCATCGTCATGGGTGGCCTGCAGGCATGGCGACACAGTCGATCGGGCAAGTATCTCGTCGCAGCAGTGGGCTGCAGCTTCGTATCCGACACGGCCAACCTCTTCTTCAACACCGATAACAGCAATGTCTTCGCGGATCGCGTCACCTACTTATGGCTGGTCTCGGCCGCACTTCTCGCGCTGATTGCGGTGGAGCCCACGCCGACCACTGAGCGCACCGGCGCCAACGTTTCGCTCGGCGTGCCCTTTGCGTTCGCCATGACCTCGGTCACGCTGCTTATCCTTGATCGATTCCGGTCTGTGCATCCGATCGCACTCGTGTTGAGCGGTGCGACCCTTGCGGCCGCCGCGGTGCGCGCATCGATGGCATTCCAGGAACTCCGGACGCTCACACAATCCCGGCGTGAAGCCCGCACCGATGAACTCACGCAGCTGCCCAACCGACGCTCGTTCTCCGAGATGATCGGACGAACGGTTGCCGGCCCTACCTTCGATCGATCTCCCGTCGCCGTGTTGATGGTGGACCTCGACGGATTCAAAGTCATCAACGACACGCTTGGTCACCACACCGGTGATGAACTGCTTCGCGAGGTGGCTCGTCGCTTCACGGCCACACTGGCGCCCGGCGACATGCTGGCCCGCCTCGGCGGCGACGAGTTCGGCATCGTGGTGCAGCCACGGGAGGAACCGGGCTGGGCGCTGGCTGCAGGTAACCGTTTGGTCGAGTCGTTGCAGGACCGAATGGAACTTGATGGGGTGCCCATCCAGGTGCGCGCCAGCGTCGGCGCGTCACTTTACCCCGATCACGGCGATACGCCTTCGTTGCTGTTGCAACGAGCTGACGTGGCCATGTACGAGGCCAAACGCAACGGCGGCGGAGTGCGGTTCTACAGTCAGAGTTTCGACCGCAACAGTCGCGAGCAACTCGAGCATCTTGAGGAACTTCGCAACGCCATCGATCTCAATCAACTCGTCCTCTATTTCCAACCGAAGGTTCGTTTCGTGGATGGCACCTTGACCGGTGTGGAAGCGCTGGTCCGTTGGGAGCACCCGACCAGGGGGTTGCTCGGTCCGGCCGAGTTTCTGCCCCTCGCAACCGAGGGCGGCTTGCTGCCGCAGCTCACCCGCAAGGTGCTGGTCATAGCGGTGGAGCAGGCGGGCCGCTGGCACCTACAGGGGCAGTCGCTCGGTATCTCGGTAAACGTTGGTACCGTCGACGTGGTGGACGCAACGTTCCCGAACTTTGTCGAAGAAGTGCTTGCTCGCAATCAGCTACCGGCTGCGTTGTTGACCATCGAAATCACAGAGGACTCCGTTATCGAAGATCCTGTACGCACGGCGCAAATCGTTGCTCGATTGCGACAGCTCGGTACCAAGGTGTCGATCGATGATTTCGGCGCAGGGTACGCATCTCTTTCCCTGCTGCGTGAACTCGATCTCGACGAGTTGAAGCTCGATAAGTCGCTGGTGGACGAAGTGGATACTTCCAGCCGTCAGAAGGCACTGGTGCGTGCTGCGGTCGGCCTCGCCCACGCACTCGGGCTGAGTCTCGTGGCCGAAGGGGTCGAGTCTGCCGACGCCTGGCGCGAGCTGCAGTTACTCGACTGCGACGTAGCGCAGGGATACCTGGTCAGCCGCCCGCTGTCGGCCCTTGACCTGCAGGCCTGGCTCGAAGCGCAGCGTCGCCGCCTACCGACCAATCGCCCCTTACTGCCGTCGCCGCGCCTGACCGTTGCTCCGCTGACCATCCCAACCTACGTACCTGCACTGCGTCGTCGTCCGCGGACACTTCCCGCCCAGGCGTGGGCAGCTCATCCGCCTGCAAGCCATCCTGCACCCGTCGGCACAAGAACAGCCAGCTAGCCAGCCGTCGAGGTTCGTTGGTGGAGAATGCATTGCATCACCGCGACGTCGAGCCATCGGCCGAACTTTCGGCCGATCTCGCGCTCGATGCCGACTAACTCGAAGCCGCAGGCAGCGTGCAGCCGTCGTGACGCGGCGCCCGATGCCTCGATGCGAGCCATGACGGCATGGAAGCCGTGGGCCTCTGCCACGTTCAGCACCTCGGTGACGAGCAACCGACCAATGCCGCGCCCGTGGGCGCTGCGGCTCACGTAGACCGAATCCTCCACACTGGTGCGGTAGGCGGCGCGCTCTTTGTAGGGGGACAGTGACGCGAAGCCGAGCACGGTGCCGTCATCGTCCTCTGCGACCAGCGCGGTGAACGCCCCGGAGCGGGCGGTGAGCCAGGCTTGTTGATCTTCAAGTGAGCGCGGTACGAGGTCGAAGGTTGCCGTAGTGTGCAAAACTTCGTAGTTGTACATGGCGCGGATGGCTTCGGCGTCGGCAAGGATCGCTGGCCGCACTCGCATGAACGCCCACCGTATAGGTTCACCTGGCACGGCCCGCAAACCGCTTGGGCAAATCGCCCGGTTCTTGCTATTGTCTACCCCTTGTGACGCGGCACCGCCGCGCCCGCCCTCTTAGCTCAGTAGGTAGAGCAACGCCATGGTAAGGCGTAGGTCGTCGGTTCGACTCCGACAGAGGGCTCGAGCACCGGTCCGCCGGGCGCCCTGGCGGCGTAGCTCAGTTGGTTAGAGCACACGGCTCATAATCGTGTGGTCATCGGTTCGAATCCGATCGCCGCTACCAATCTTCCCGTACCAGCATCGCCCGTCACTAGGAGTACATCATGAGCAAGGCCAAGTTTGAGCGCACCAAGCCGCACGTCAATATCGGAACCATGGGTCATATCGATCATGGCAAGACGACGTTGACTGCTGCGATTTCGAAGACGTTGGCGGGTAAGGGTCTCGCTCAGTTTACGGCGTT
>JANNZM010000031.1:0-8248 GCA_031410595.1 Actinomycetes bacterium
TGCAGGAGGGCGGCTTCGAACGCGTCAGCGCGCCGTTGCGCCTCAGTACGCGCCAGGTGCGAGCTGTTCGTCTGGTCACCATGGGTTTCGCGGGCTTGATCCCAATCGGCGAGACGTTCGGCTTGCACGAACCGCTCGTGCAGTTCGCGGATCGTGCGCCCTGTAACGAACCGAACGATCCTTGGAGAGTGAACCCGCCGTCAAAGTTCTCAAAGATCCGCAGGTCACGGAACTCGTGCATCGTTTGATGCTTCTGGCGGGCGCCATCAGCGTCCGCGAGACGGGTCCAATGCTTGACCACGTTCGAGAACTCCGACGCGGTCAGGCGGCGTTCATCTTCCAACAACATCGAAAGTGATTCGCGGAGCTGGCTCCGGCACCGCTCGTTGCTATACGCCTTCAACAACACGGCGAGCTGCTCACGGCCGATCGCGCCTGCCCGGTAGGAGTCACCAGTTTCAGGCAGGTCACGGAACAGGCGCGCCAGGCCGGCACGCCGGCACGCCGGGTTGTTTCACCCCGAGTCGTGCGACACACAAAGGCGTTCCACGATTGGACGGTCGAGAACCCGTCGTCCTTATGCAAGGCCAACCGGTCGACCGAATCGAGAACAGCGACCGCGAGTGCATCGATCTTGCGGGCGGCTTGCTCGACCAGACCCGCATACGCAGCAGCGTCTTCAACCGAGGTGAACGACACCGTTTTAGCATGGATTTCGTCCAACAATCCGTGCAGTTGGGCGAGTCGTTCCATAGGGTTCATTGTACCCGAAACCAAACGGATGTTCGACTATTTCTTTGTCAAGAAATCTCTTCTGACTAGGCTATTTACACATTCCGTGACCACGAAACCACGACAGTCGTGGTCACTCGTTCCTTGTGAACTGACACGACGAATGGCGGTGGGCAAAGGGGCGCTCGTGGCCAGCGTCAACGGAGCCGAGTCGTTGCTACCATCGACACAGCAGCCCACTGATAGGAGCATCCCGATGCGTGTCGTCGTCAATGAATTCATGAGTCTGGATGGTGTCGTCCAGGCACCAGGAGGTCCCGCGGAGGACACCGACGGTGGCTTCGCTCATGGCGGGTGGTCGCATCCGTACTTCGACGTCGAGATCATGGGGCCGGTCATCGGTGGCGGCATGGCGACGGCCGAGGCGCTCCTCTTCGGTCGACGCACGTGGCAGAGCATGGCTGCCGCTTGGCCCGACCGAGCGGGCGACCCGTATGCCGATCAGATGAACGCGATCACGAAGTTCGTGGCTTCCCGAACACTCGCGCAAGACGACGCCAACTGGCATAACACCACCGTGCTCTCGGCCGACAACGCTATCGCCGACATAGCCAGACTTCGTGAGAAGGACGGTGGTGACCTCGTGGTGTGGGGCAGCGTCAGTCTGGTCAAAGCGATGTTGACGGAAGGCCTCGTGGACGTGCTCAACCTGATGATCGAACCGATCCTGCTCGGCGGCGGGAAGCGGATTTTCCCGGAGGACGGCATGGCCCGACCAATGGAACTGGTGAGCTCCGTGACGGCCAGCACCGGCGTTCTGGTCTGTAGCTACCGATCGGTGCTCTAACTCGGATGTCAGGAAACCGGATACGTTAGGAAGCATGGAATTGGACGCTCCGAACATCGTGCGGTCGGCGTACGCAACGCTGATCGTTACCGATCTGGAAGCCAGTCGTCATTTCTGGGTGGAACGGCTTGGTTTCCACATGAGCGCGGAGGAACCCGACGCTCTCTACTTGCGTGGGTTCGAAGAATTCGTGCACCACTCGCTCATCTTGCGCAAGGGTCCCGAGGCGGCCTGCGCCTACTACGCCCTCCGGGTTCGCACACCTGAAGATGTCGACAAGGCCCGCGCCTGGCATCTGGCCCGTGGCTGCGAGGTGCGTGACATTCCGAAGGGCACGACGGTTGGTGTGGGTGATGCCATTCGAGTGCAGGACCCGTTCGGCTTCGTTGTGGAGTACTTCCATCACATGGACAACGCCGAGAAACTGCATCAGCGCTACGACCTGCGCAAGGGTGCCAGCATCAATCGGCTCGATCACATCAACATCGTCACCGACGACGTGCAGGGGTCCTACGAGTGGTATTCCGACTTGGGCTTCGGCCTTTCAGAAACCATCGAGGACACCGACGGCACGTTGTTTGCGGCATGGATGTTCCGCAAGCAAACGGTGCACGATGTTGCGTTCACACAAGGCTCGTCGCCACGCTTGCATCACCTCGCCTTCGCCGTGCCCGAGTCACATCACATCCTGCATTTGGCTGATGTCCTTGGCGCCACGAACGAGTACGCAGCTATTGAACGCGGGCCCGGCCGCCATGGTGTATCCAACGCGTTCTATCTGTACCTGCGTGATCCCGACGGGCATCGGGTGGAGATTTACACGACCGACTATTTCACTGGCGATCCGGGTTTTGAGCCGCTGCGGTGGAGTGTGCATGATGAGCGCCGTCGGGACTTCTGGGCCAGCCCGATTGTGCCGAGGTGGTACGAGGAAGCAAGCCGCATCTTGGATCTCGATGGCAACATCGTGCTGCTGCGGGAACGGAAATCAGACGAACAGCGCATCACGGTTGGTGCCGACGGATTAGGGGTCACACGAAAATGACGATCAGCGCCGAGACTCGCAAGAATCTCGAATCGGTAGCCACCGCAACACTCACCGGGCGGTTGCAAGATCGCGGCATCCACCAGGTGTTCTTCACCGGCATCAAGCCCATCAAGCCCGGTCAGCGCATGATCGGCACGGCGAAAACGTTGCGCTATGCACCGATGCGTGAGGACCTGTTGCCAGCCTTATCTCGACAGGTGAATGCGCAGCGTCTGGCCATCGAATCGATCGAGCCGGGCGAAGTCATGTGTATCGAAGCTCGCGGTGATCTTGGTGCCGGAACGTTCGGGGACATCTACGCCATGCGCATGTTCCAGCGTGGCGCAACCGGCATCGTGACCGATGGTTGTGTGCGAGATTCCGGTGCCGTCGGCAAGTTGGAGATTCCCGTGTACCTCCGAGCAGCCCACGCGGCCACATTGAGCCTGTCGCACCTGTCGGTTGACTATGATCGACCCGTCACCATTGGCGGCGTCTTGGTGATGCCGGGCGATGTCATCGTTGGAGACGACGATGGTGCCATGGTCATCCCGATCGCACTCGTTGATGAAGTTGCGGCAGAAGCAGCCGAGCAGGAGCTGCGGGATGAGTTCTCCTTCGGGCTCGTGTCGAAGGGCGACACCATTGCTCAGGCCTTCCCGATGAATGCCGAGCGCAAGGCTGAGTTCGAGGTGTGGAAGGCCGCCCGCACGTGAGCCGTACGCTCACCGACGCGGAGGTCGCCGATATCGCTCAGCAGCACGAACAGGCTCGGCTCACCGTGATGTCGATTGCGGCACCGTCGCTCACGTATCCCGACATGAATCTCGATGATGCCTACGCCAATCAGCAGGCGTGGGTCGATTTGCAGATCGCGAACGGCGCGTCGTTGGTCGGTCGAAAGATCGGCCTCACCAGTCGAGCTATGCAACAGCAGATGCAGATCAACGAGCCGGACTTCGGCGCACTGCTCGACTACATGATAATGCCCGACGGCGTCGACCTTCGAGCCGCCGATTACCTCGACCCGAAGCTGGAAGTAGAGATCGCGTTCGTGTTGAAGGAACGCCTGTCGGGCGATCGCCTCACCATCATCGATGTGCTTCGAGCCACCGAGTACGTGCAGCCCGCCTTCGAGCTGATCGACGCCCGCAGCCGTCGTGTCGACCCGATCACCAAGAAGGCCCGAACCATTACGGACACCATCTCGGATAACGCGGCCGACGCCGGAGTGATACTTGGCGGCCGCCCCATGCGCCCCGACGATCTTGACCTGCGCTGGGTCGGTGCCATCCTCTCCGTCAACGGTGTGGTAGAGGAAACCGGTATCGCCGCCGGCGTGCTCGGTCACCCCGCCGCTGGTATCGCATGGCTGGCCCGCCGCCTTGCACCGCACGACCTCGCCGTCGAACCCGGCCACATCATCCTGTCCGGTTCCTTCACTCGCGCCGTCACCGCGCGGGTTGGTGACACCTTCACCGCCGACTACGGCCCCATGGGAACCGTCAGCTGCCACTTCTCCTAACCCGTACACCGTTCCTCGGTCAGGCGTGTAAAACAGGTGTATGAGTCGGACTCGAACCACCATCGAGATAGAGGACACCTACGTCAAGGTGATCATGCAGCGTTACGGCCTGCGCACAAAGACCGATGCCGTCGATCTTGCGCTGCGGCGCCTTGCCGTCATACCGATGACCAAGGCCGAGATTCTTGCGATGCGTGGCGCCAACGCCATCGGGGAGATTCCTCCGGACACCTGAGCGTGGCCACTCGGATCGGACTCATCGTCAATCGTCGTCCGCCGCGATGAGGTCGGCGACGGTGCGTTGAAGTTGGGTGCTGAGCGCGAGGTGGGTTTGGCTTCGGACGACGGTTTGGATGGCCACGATGGACTGCAGGATGTCGTGGAGGTTGTCGTTGCTCCGGGCGACGATGCGGCACAGGAGGTCCCCCGGGCCGGTGACGGTATGGATCTCCAAAACCTCGGGGATCTTGCTCAACGCGGCGACGGTGACCGTGTGCGAGCCTTGCGAGATTTCTAAAGTTGCAAATGCAACTACTCCGTAGCCGGCTGCCGTCGCATCAACATCGGGGCCGTAGCCGGTGATGACTCCACGCTTCCACAGGCCAGCGAGACGAGACTGCACGGTTCCCCGCGCCACATCGAGCTTGCGGGCGAGGTCAGACGTGGACGACTGCGGGTCGCGGCGCAACCCGGCGATCAATCGGGTATCCAGGCCGTCGAGCTCGTTTGGCATTCTGTCCAGTCTCCCCTGCCCGGGTTGGTCTTCGGACATCATTCCGACAATTCCATCAGTATGAAGCAGGCCATTTGATGAGCGTCTTGCTAGACACTAGGCGATTTGTTGAACTATGGATATGTCGAAACTCACCAAGGTTGACCACATCACCTACGCCTGTGACAGGGGAACCATTGAGAAGTGGGCTTGGTTTCACATCGAAGTTGAGGGCGGCACGCTGATCAATCGCATCGATGACGTGCGGCCAGAAGACACCGACAGCAGCATGAAGATCTGGTGCATCGACTACGGCAACTTCGGCGTGGCCCTTATCGAAGGCATTGACCGCACCAAGAAGTCACAGGTCACCACCTTCGTAGAAAAGCACGGTGATCATTCCGTGCAACACGTTGCCTACGACACCGGCAACCTCGACAGTTTCCAGCGTCACCTGAAGTCGCTCGGCGGCCATCCCCGCGGCACCACCTTGGTGCGAGACGACGGCTTCGGCATCCTGAAGCAAATGTTCGCCAAGGGCTACGCCGGTGGGCACCCGGCCGAGGCATGCTTCCCCGAATACGTCGAGCGTCCAAAGACATCAACGAGCGACGGTGTAGCCATCACGTTCTCCGAGGATGCCGGCCGTGGGTTCTACGACCAGATCGAAGATGCCATCGACTCGGGTGACGACGAGCCCTTCTTCGACTTCAACGCTATGCCCAAGGACTGGACGGTCCCGGATCCCCAACCGAAGCTCGCAACTGCCAGCTGAATGCCGGGTAGCTTCGGTGCATGACGGTTGTCTTGCACCTGCTCACCTCGACCGAGTGGAACGGTGGGCATCGTACCCCGATCGTTCCCGAGTCTTTGGCTACCGAAGGCTTTGTTCACTGCACGGCCGATGAGGAGACACTGCTCCGGGTAGCCAATCAGTTCTACGCAAACGTGCCCGGCACGATGGTGGCAATTTCGATCGATCTTGATCGAGTCAGCGCGGAGGTGAAGTGGGAACATCCTCCGGGAAGCGACCCGCTCACCGCCATCGCGTTCCCCCACGTCTACGGGCCGATTCCTCGAACAGCGGTCGTGTCATCGCGGCTCATGCAACGAGCCGACGACGGCAGCTACACCGGCTACGGCTCACCCACTCCGTGAGAGAAGCCTGTAACGCATTACGGGTTGCGGCCGGCGAACGTCAGTAACTCGGTTTGCAGATCGACGGCGCCGTCAAGGGCCACAACCTCGGCGTAGCGGCCAGGGGCGCGAGCAATGGCCGGGTCCATCTTCTGGAGACGGGTGTACGACACCGCCACCAATTGCGGATCGAGCCGCTCATCCCCACCGGTCGCACGAGCAACATCCCAGCTATGCACCACGAGGTCGACCGTCATTTGCAGGATGTAATCATCGAGCACCACGTCACCTAGCGATGAGCGAAACGTCGTTTGCAGCGCACCGGGTCGGTCAAGCGCATCGAGCGTGCGGTTCCGGATGACGTACCACGCGGCATACGGGTCGGGTCCGGCGATTGCACCAACATCTTTGAAGACGTCGAGCAATTCGCCGACGCCAGCACGCGCACCAACGTTGGACACAACTCCCATGGCGTGACCGGCCACGTCACGCGCGGTCCATTCCGAACACGGCGATGGGTTGTCCCACGCATTGGCCGGCACACCTCGCATGATGTGGTCGAAACCGAAGATGGCGGTGATGTAGTTGCGTGAATTGATGCTCATGTCAGCCTCCTGCGAATGCCGAGGTGTAGCCACCATCGGGATGAAGGATCGAACCGGTGAAGAACTCCCCATCATCGGAGCACAAGAACAACGCCGTCTTCGCCACATCAAGCGGCGTGCCCAAACGACCGAGCGGAATCTGTGCGGTGCGTTCGGCCAACCATGCGTCACCGCCTGACTTCGAGGCGATATCGGTGATCATGTCGGTGGCTACATACACCGGGCCAATGGCGTTCACCCGTATGCCGTTCGGTGCGAGTTCGGCGGCAAAGCATCGCGTTAGCATCCACACCGCTGCCTTCGAAACTGCGTACGCACCAGCCGTGGCCCGCTTAGAGGCAATGGACGCCAACGACAGCATCACGCCTTTGTTTCCGTCGGTAACCATGTGCTTCCCAGCCTGTTGAAAGGTGAGGAACACACCGCGGGTATTGATGTTCTGCACAAAGTCGTAATGCTCTGGCTCAAGGTCGAGCAACGACCGAAACCCGCTCTCGGGATGGGCCGAAACGCCAGCCGACGCCACCACGATATCAATGCCGCCCAAGGCTGCGTGCGCCGCATCTATCGCGGCACGAATCGATTCGGGCGAGGTGACGTCACCTTCGAAAAACATCGGTCCGGATCCGGCCAAGTCGATCACCGCAACGATTGCGCCCTCGTCGGTGAACATCGACCCGATCGCTTCACCGATGCCCTTGGCTCCCCCGGTGATCACTACCTTCTTGCCTTCGAGTTTCATCACGCCCTCCTCATGTTGACGATCTCCAACAAGTCAGCGTGTATCGCCGCTGGTGCGGCAACCACGTTGCATAACCCGACGCCCAGGTTGATCGGACCGCCGTCAAAATCGGTCACGATGCCGCCAGCTTCCTCCACCAGAATCGCGGCGGCCGCAATATCCCACGCGTAGGTGGCGTGCCTTTCCACGAAGCCGTCGAGGTTGCCCGCCGCCACGTACGACATAGCAAACGCGGGTGAACCAATGCTGCGGACGGCGCGACAATGCAGATGCATCTGCTCAAGCCGAAGCACGTACTCGTGAATAATGGCCGGGTCATCGTTTTGTAGACCGGTCGCGATCACGGCCTTCGAGATATCGGTGGTATCCGACACGCGCAGATGGGTGCCACCACCCTTCTCGCAGCTGAACAGCTCGTTGCGCAGCGGATCAAGAATGACACCGCACACCAGCGGCCCATTGGTCTCCCGCACGGCGATCGAAGAACCCCACGGCGACAGCCCTCTGGCGTAGTTGGAGGTGCCGTCGAGCGGGTCGACAATCCATGTGTACGGTCCGTCGGCGTTGCCGGCGTTGCCCTCTTCACCGAGCACGGCGTGGTCGGGATACGTCGACAGGATCACGTCGATGATGGCTGCCTGCGCCGCCTCATCGGCCCACGTGACGATGTTGGCACGGGCCGTTTTCTGCAGCACCTCTTTCGGACGCTCCAAGCCCTCCAGCAACTTCGCTCCACCTGCTCGCGCCGCCAGCAGTGCTGTATCCAAAAGACTCATGAATCCCCCAAGTAAGAATGTGCCAGCACCATACCTTCACAGGCCTCCTGACATTGGTTGTAGCATCACGCCCTGGGGCTCGCAGGACGTGCGGGTGCAGAATCTGAGGGGAAGTCTTCATGGCTGAAATAGTTTCCGTTGACCA
>JANNZM010000032.1:0-25255 GCA_031410595.1 Actinomycetes bacterium
TTCACGACACCCGATCGCTCGGACATGAGTCCGCCCAGACCGCACATCATGATGGGCAACGTGGCCGACAACGTCTGCGCCACGGTGAACTGGGACGTGAGCGCGTGTTCGCCCGACAGAGCCCGCACCAGCGACACCACCACGAATGCACCCAGCGCGATGTAGAGCGATCGTCGTCCCCTCGGTAGTCGAGCCCACCACGAAGGTTCGGCCTTCACCGTTCCAGGAGCAGCCATGGTGACAGTCACGAGTACACCTCCGGCATGGTGCATTGTTCGAGCAAAGCGAGTCCGAGCGCAGCGAAGCGGGAGGCGACGTAGGAGCCGGAGCGCAGTAAGCGAAGCATCAGTACAGTCACGAGAGAACTCCGACGTGGGCGGCGGCGGTGACTTCGGCGGCATGTTTGACCGCGGCTGCTTCGGCTCGTCGCCGCACGACCTCGTAGGCAATGACGGCGGAGAGAATCATGGTGCCCTGCATGATCGTGCCGACCTCCTTCGGGGCTCTGAGCGGCGGTTCGGGAAGCACCTGACTCACTCTGGCGATGAGCGCGAAGAGCATCGCCGCCAGCGCGATGCCACCGACCTTTTGTCGACCGACGAGGGCGACAGCAATGCCGCCGAATCCGAGTTGCTGCGGGAACTCCTGGGTGAAGCGGTGCTCCTGATTGAGCACGATGGACATACCGATGAGTCCGGCGAGGGCACCGGATATGAGCATGGTGCGGATCACCATGGCCTTCGGGTTGACGCCTGACGCCCGGGCGGCACCCGGGTTCATGCCCGATGCCTTCAGGTCGAAGCCGAACCGCGTTCGAGTGAACAGGATGTGGACGATGACACCGACGATGGCCGCAATCACGATGAATCCGTACGAATCGGTGATGCTCTTGTTCAGCCCGAAGAGTTTGTTGAATGTCGGCATCCAGGCCGACTTGTCGAGGGGTCGCGTACTGCGGAACGCACCCTGCAGGGTTGCTACCGGCTTCCACCCGAGCAACACGCCGATGATGCCGAGGGCGACGCCGTTCAGCATGATGGTGGCAACCACCTCGTTCACGTTTCGCGTCACTTTGAGCACGCCCGCAATACCGGCCCAGAAGGCGCCGACGCACATGGCCACCAGCAGGATGAACGCAACGTGCAATGGTGCGGGTAAATGCACCGCAGCGCCTGCGGCTGCGGCCACGATGGCAGCCAGCCGATACTGGCCCTCGACACCGATGTTGAACAGATTCATCTTGAACCCGACCGCTACGGCGAGCCCCGCAATGAAGAGGGGGATGCTCTTGTTCAGGACCACGACGAGGGAGTCAACGCTGCCTGCGTAGTGCACCATCTTCTGAAAGGCCACCAGTGGATTGTGCCCGCCGGCCAATAGGGCGAGGCTCGTAACGAAGAGTGCCATCAGCAGGGCGGCAATCGGCGCAGCGAACGAGTAGAAGGTTTTCTGGCGGTTCATGCTGCCTCCTCGGCGACTTTGGCGCCAGTCATGTATTGGCCGAGTTCGCTCTTGGTGACGGTGGCCGGATTCAGGCGGGCGACGATGCGACCACGCAGCATCACCAGCAGAATGTCGGAGAGCCCGATGAGTTCATCGAGGTCGGCTGATACGAGGAGCACGGCGAGTCCGGTCTCTCGTGCGTCGCGAATGGCGTCCCACACGGCGGCCTGCGCCCCCACGTCGATGCCACGGGTGGGGTGCGCCGCCACCAGCACGCTTGGGTTCGACAACATCTCACGACCCACGATGAACTTCTGTTGGTTGCCGCCGGACAGAGCGAGCGCCATCGTGTCGATACCGGGCGTGCGCACATCGAAGTTTTTGACGACTGCGTCCGCGCGGGCCCGGCCGGCCGCCTTGTCCATCCACGGCCCCTTCGAGAACGGAGCGAGACTTTGGTAGCCAAGCATTACGTTCTCCCAGAGAGGGGACGACAGCATGAGTCCGTCACGTTGGCGATCCTCTGGGATGTACGCCATGCCCCGCTCGCGTCGTACTCGTGTGTTGTCGTCGGACAGGTCATCACCGGCCAGCAGAATGCGACCCGACGTCGGCGTCCGCATGCCGATGATGGTTTCGAGCAACTCGGTCTGACCGTTTCCCTCGACGCCGGCGATACCGACGATCTGACCCTTATGTACCTTCAGCGTGATGTGGTCAAGGGCAAGCCGTCCGGTGGATACTGCGCCGGCGCCGACGGCGGTGTGTGCGGGTTTCTTGGCGGCATCGTTGCCTCCGGCGAGGGTGACGCCGTCAAGCTCCAACGCGACGACGTCGGTAACGGTGCTGGTACGGGTTTCGGGTGAGGGAAGTTCGCTGCCGACCATGAGTTCGGCCAGATCCCGAGCGGTGACTTCGGCGGGTCGAACACCAGACGCAACCGTCTTGCCGGCGCGGATGACGGTGATGTCATCGGCGATGGCAAGGACCTCATCGAGCTTGTGGCTGATGAAGACGATGGTGACCCCTTGAGCGGTGAGCTCGCGCAGCGACTGGAACAGCTCGTCCACCTCCTGCGGAACCAGTACGGCGGTGGGTTCGTCGAGGATGATGATCTGGGCACCGCGATACAGCACCTTCAGGATCTCCACCCGCTGTCGCTCGCCAACTCCAAGCTCGCTCACGAACGCCTCCGGATCGACACCGAGGCCGTTCGCCTTCGACAGTTCCTCGATGCGCGTGCGGGCGGCGTTCTCGTCCATTCGCCATGACTTGCCCGGCTCGGCGCCGAGCACGACGTTCTCCCAGACGGTGAGGTTGTCGGCCAGCATGAAGTGTTGGAAGACCATGCCGATGCCGAGCGCGATGGCGTCTTTCGGCGATTTGAAATGGGTCTCGGTGCCGTTCACGATGATGTGCCCCTCATCGGGCCGTTGGGCGCCGTACAGGATCTTCATGACCGTAGATTTCCCGGCGCCGTTCTCACCGATGAGCGCGTGGATGGTGCCGTGTCGAACGGTCATGTTGACGCCGTCGTTGGCAACGACACCGGGAAAACGTTTGACGATGTCAACCAGTTGAATGGCCGGAGATACAGAAGGGGCGTCGGCAGAACTGCCGACGCCCCCGTGTCGGTCGTTTGTCACGACCGCAGTTTTACTCGGTAATCACTAGCCCTTGCTGGGAACGACGATCTTCCCCGAACCAATGTCGGCCTTGTAGGCGTCGAGCTTGGCCTTAATGTCATCGATTGCCCCGCCGGTGGTGGCGTAGTCGACGCCGCCAACCTTGGCCGAAAACACCTGCGCACCACCCTTGAACGTGCCGGCGGCGTTGGCCTTCATGGTCTCGTACACCGACACGTCGACGTGCTTGATCATGGAGGTGAGGATGAAGGGAGCGAGGTCGGCAGGCTCGGTCTTGGCCTGGTCGGAGTCGACACCGATAGCCCACACCTTCTTGCCCTTGGCCGAGAACTCCTTGGCCGCACCGAACAGACCGTCGCCCGAACCGCCAGCGGCGTGGTAGACCACATCTGCGCCGTCGCCGTACATCTTGAGGGCGATCGTCTTGGCCTTGTCGGGTGCACCGAAGCCGCTGAAGTCGCCGGCAGCCGAGATGTACTGCGTATCAATCTTGATGTCTGGCTTGGCGGCTTTGGCGCCCGCTTCGTAGCCGACGAAGAAGTCCTGGATCAGAGGAATGTCGACGCCGCCGATGAAGCCGATGTGGCCGGTGGTGGACTTGAGCGCAGCCGCTGCACCGACGAGAAACGAACCCTCGTTGGCCTTGAACACGAGACCGGCGATATTCGGGGCCTTCTGCACCGAGTCGACGATGGCGTAGTTGACCTTGGGGTTGGCCGCGGCGGCCTTCTCCATCTCGTCGCCCCACGCAAAGCCGACACCGATGATGAGGGTGTTGCCGGCGTCGGCTGCCTTCTTGAGCTGTTCGGCAATGTCGTTGTCACCGCGGACCTGCTCGGTGACGGTGTACCCGAACTCGGCCTTGGCCTTGTCGAGGCCGATGGCGGCTGAGTCGTTGAAGCTCTTGTCGCCGCGACCCTTCAGGTCGAACAGGATGGCCATCTTGCCGCCCTTGCCGCCAGCAGCAGCGGGGGCCGCAGTGGTTGCGCCGGCTGCAGCGGTGGTAGCCGTGGCTGCAGCAGTGGTTGCCGCCCCGGCCTTTACGGTCGTGGCGGTGGTGGTCTTGCTTGAGCCGCAGGCTGCTGCGGTCAGGGCAAGGATGATGCCGAGGCCGCTCAGTGCGGCCTTCTTGGATGTCTGCATGTGTCTCCCCTTATTTGGACTGTTCGTACAAGTTTAACCAGCAACGGCTCTGCATGGAGCCTCAAGGTCGATGGTTGGTCACTCCAACAGGTTCCGCCGAGCGGCCCAGGCGGTCAATTCGTGGCGGCTGGAGAGCTGTAGTTTCCGCAACACGGCGGACACATGAGTCTCGATGGTCTTGACCGACAGGAATAATCGACTGGCGATTTCGCGATACGTGTAGCCGCGGGCGATGAGCTGCAGCACCTCTTGTTCCCGAGGCGAAAGGCGATCCATTTCGTCGTCGGTGACGGGGCTGGGGGCTGACGAGAAGGCATCCAGCACGAAACCGGCTAGCCGTGGCGAAAAGACCGCGTCGCCGGCGTTGACTCGTTCAATCGCAGCGATCAGGTCGTCGGTGGCGATGTTCTTGGTGACGTAGCCGCGGGCCCCGGCGCGGATAACCGCAATCACGTCCTCGGCCGCGTCGCTGACCGATAGTGCGAGAAATCGCACGCCAGGCTCGGTCTCATGCACGGCCGGTGGCACGAGCGCGCCGCCACCTCCCGGCATGTGCACATCGAGAAGGACCACGTCGGGCTTCAGGTGGGTGATGACCACAATGGCCGAGGTTGCATCAGCCGCTTCACCGATCACATCGACCCGACCTTCGAGTTCGGCGCGTACACCGGCGCGGAACAGCCCATGGTCGTCCACCAAAACAACCCTGATCATGGGTTGCTCCGTGAGCGGGGAAGGCGCATCTCGACCTCGGTGCCTTCGCCTGGCGTGGATGCAATCTCTGCCGTTCCGCCCAGTCGGGTCAGGCGGCCGCGGATCGACTCGCGAATGCCAGCGCGATCCTCGGCAACCGCGGCTGGGTCGAAGCCGCGGCCTCTGTCGCGCACGAACACCGTTGTCGTCTCAGAACCGTTCTCAACGTAGAGCGACACGGTGCCGACACCAGCGTGCTTGGCGGCGTTCACCAGTGCCTCACGCGTGGCTTCGGTCAATCCACGAGTGGCGGAGTCAAGGGGTCGATCACCGACATGCACGACTTCAATCTTCACGCCGTGCCGAGCCTCAACATCACGTGCGACGGCTTCCATTTCGCCGCGCACGGTTGCCTCGCCCGGAGTCACCCGACCGTAGAGCCAGTCACGCAGTTCGTGCTCCTGCTGACGCGCCAGTTTCACGATGGCATCCGGGTCATCGGCTTGACGTTGAATGAGTGTGAGGGTCTGCAGCACAGAGTCATGCAGGTGAGCGGAAAGTTCTGCTCGTTCTTCACCACGAATACGTTCGCGTCGTTCGTCGGAAAGCTCTCGCCCGACCTTCAACACCCACGGCCCAGCGGTCAGCACAAGCCCGACGATGACGGCGCTCACTGCTGCAATGACGCCGCCAATCTGGGATGACGATCCAGTGGTGATGGTGAGCAGGGCGATGCCGAAGACACTCAACGCCAGCCCCAGAATGACTCGCGGGAGAGGTGGGGGATTGCGAACCAATTCGGTGATGCGTCGCGCTTCGGCTGCGGAGTCTGGCCGTCGCAACCACACCACCAGTGACCCGGCAACGAGTAACGCCACGGGCCAGGCCAGCGCATCGCCAACCCACACGCCGATTCGACGCAGGATAAATAGTGCCGCAAGCGTGAAGCACAACACGGCCCACGATCGTCGGGTGGAGGCAGCCGTTGCCGCCGCTGTCGGCGTTTGGATCGGCGTTTCGGCGAAGGCCAACGCCACAAGGTAGAGCGCAATGCCCGCGCCGCCCGCCACCGAAAGCAAAACGAATGCGGCTCGAACGGCGAGCGCATCCACACCCCAGCGGGTGGCGATACCCGCAGCGACGCCCGCCAACACCCGGTCGTTGCTGGAACGAGCAAAACTGCGACGGCCCGGTGCCGCCGGGGTGGCCGACATGTATCTATCGTCGCACTCCTCGCCGGTCGATGTCATCAGGGACCACCCTGAGAACCGAATCAGGGTACGAAGCGGGCCATGCCCGATACCGTTGTCGGTCAGCGAGGCGCATGCTGATTCCATGAACCCGATGACCGATAACGAATTCCGTAACCCTCTCCCTCCACCTCAACCGCCGGCTCCCCCCGTGCGTCACCTCTACCGCGCCGTCGACAAGAAGCGTTGGCTCGGTGTCGCCAAGGGTCTTTCCGACTACACCGGTGCCCCCGTCGGTGTGCTGCGAATCGCCTTCGTTCTCCTGTCTTTCGCGGGCGGGCTTGGCCTGTTTGCGTATTTGGCCGCAGCTGCCCTCATCCCAAAGGTTGGTGAGGTCAACTCGCTTGGTGATCGCGTCTCGGGTGGTCGACCAGATCGACTCCTCGCCGTCATTGCGGGCGTCGCGCTCGCTGCCTATGCCCTCTTCAATGGCGGCTCTTTCGACCTGCTGGCCGTCGCCGTACTCGGTAGTGCCGGCTACTACTTGTGGACGAAGGATCGCCCTGCCGTTCCCCGGCCCACCGGTGGCGTACCAACGTGGCCACAGCCCGAGGCCAGTACGCCGACGTACGTGCGACCGTCAGTGCCTGTTCCTGCTCGGGTCGTTGCCCGCAAGAAGGGATGGGGATGGGCATCGTTCGCCGCATCGATTGGGACGATGGTTGTGCTGTCACCGTTCACCAACGTGTTCAACGTTCTCTTGAGTGGCTTCGTTGTGTTGCTCGTCGGGTTTGTGGTCGGGCTGTTTGCCCGTCGACCGTCGTGGGCCTTGTTGCTGCCATTGCTTGGGCTGCTCAGCGTGCTGCCCTTTGCCCGGTGGTACTCCAACGCCGGGGTGCCGCTCAACGGCAAGGCTGGCGAGATGATTCTCAGCGCCGCCGATGTGAACAGTGACCCTGCCGAGCGTCAGCTTTCAGCCGGACACATCAAGGTCGATCTGCGCGGCGTCACCACACCGCAACCGTTGAAGTACCGCGTCGGGGCCGGTCAGATTGAGGTGCTCGTACCGAGCAACGTCGGTTACATCCTGCGCAGTGAGGTGAGCGTCGGCGACGTGAAGATCGCTGACCAGGACACCGGCGGCACGAGCGTGAGCATCAATCGCACAGTCAAGCCCGAGGGTGCCATCCGCACCATCGATCTCGATCTCAAGGTCGGTATCGGCAACATCACCATCGTGCGGACTGAGCCCGAGCTCGGCAAGAGCTGATGCTCTTCGTCAGCCTCGCTCCGCTCACCCTTCTCGCCGTCTCTCTCCTCGTCGCCACGCATGATTCGTCGGCTCCGTCCGACTACCCGCACGCGGACCGGGTCGATGACCATGACTATCCGAGTGCGAGCACCTCGGGGAGGGGTTTGTCGGAGATGAGTGAAAGGTCCTGCACGGCGCGGGTCATGGCCACGTACAACACCCGAGCCCCTCGTTGAGTGCCGTCGAGAATGTCGGCTGGGTTCACCAGAACCACGCCGTCGAACTCGAGGCCCTTTACGACCTCGGGGGAGAACACCGGCACGTCGCCCCGCTCCACATCCTGAACGCGCTGCACGGGTTTCCAACCGGCCGCCAGGAGCGCCTTCTCGATGTCGTCCCGCACGTCGTCGGGCGCAATCACCGCGGTGAGTTTGTGGTGGCGTTTGAGTGCGGTCACTTCGGCCACGACTGCTGCGGCCAACTCGGCTGAACTGGTCAGCCGAACCGCTGGTGGCGCCCCTTCGGTTCGGGCCGAGCGGCTGGCGGGCACGGTCACGCCGGTGCTGGGCAGCAGTCGGTTGGCAACGTCGAGCACCGGCGCAGGAACGCGGTAGCCGATGGTGAGATGCTCCACGCGGTTCTCGGCTGCGCCCGAGCCGAGCCACTGCAGCACGTCGGCCCAATCCTGTTGACCGGCGGCACCGGTTGACTGGGCAAGGTCACCGAGGATGGTGAACGAACGAGCGGGACAGCGGCGCCCGATGGCGATGAGTGCGAGCGCGGAGTGGTCCTGCGCCTCGTCCACCACGATGTGGCCAACGGTTGTGGACGACCCGTTTAGCTGGTTGTTGGCTTCATCTACCAACACCTGATCGGCCGCCGTCCACGCCTTCTTGCGACCCACCCTGGTCAGCAACAACTGCTGTTCTTCGGGCGTGTACAAACCGTCGGCCGCTGCCGCGAGGAGGTCTGCGTTCGAGAGCAGTTTCTCGATCAACGCCTTGGGTTGTACGAGCGGCCACGCCTTGTCGAGGGTGGTGCGCAGGGTGTCGGCCTTGGCGTTGTCCTTGCCCGACCGGCGGCGCATCTCGTTGGTCATGATGGCCTTCAAACCGACTCGCCGGCGGTTGATCGGCTGCTGAGAATCGAGCGCCTGATCAATCCAGTTGCTCATGTCTTCGGGCTCGATCACGACGGTGCGTACGCCAAGGGGAACACGAACGGCAGTGACCGGACGAACGATGGCCTGCCGAGCAGCTCGCTCGATCACCTCGGTCATTCGGGCCGAGCCTTTCAAGCGGGCAACCTCGACCGTGTCCTCGCCATCGATCGGCACCTTCGGAATGCACAGGTCGAGCAGCGTCTGCTGTTGCACCGACCGCTCGCCGAGCGACGGCAGCACGTTTCCGATGTAATCAAGGAACACCTTGTTCGGCCCGATGACCAACACGCCCGTGCGCACCAACTCACGTCGATGTTGGAACAGCAGGTACGCAGCACGGTGCAGACCAACGGCCGTCTTTCCTGTACCGGGGCCACCCTGCACGACAAGGCAACCTTCGAGTGATGAACGGATGACAACGTCCTGCTCACCCTGAATGGTGGCCACGATTTCGCGCATGGCACCCGTTCGAGCCGCACCGATCTCGGCAAGTACGGGGTCGGGGATACCGCTGCCGACACCGGTTTCATCGGCGTCATCGAGATGCTCGTCGAGATAGGTGGTGATCTCGCCTTCGGTGAGCATGAAGCGGCGCCGGAACTTCAGTCCGAGCGGGTCAATGCCGGTCGCCCGGTAGAACGGTGCAGCAATTCCGGCCCGCCAGTCCACCACGAGCGGGTCGTGTTTCTCATCCTCGATATGGCGGCGTCCGACGTACCACCGAGCGCCGTCCCCGTCATCGATACGGCCGAAGAAGTCGCCCGCGCCGGGGGAGCGCAAGTCGGCCACGGCTTCCTCCACCGTCATCTCCACGTACTCCTGCGTGATCTCGTCAGCCGCCGTGTGATTCTCAATCGCCGCCAGCAACTGCGTAATCATCCGTTGCCGATGATGGCGCGACGAAGCCAGATGCTGCCGCTCAGCGACAAGGTCAGGGAAGAGTGCCGCCGCATCAGTCATAGGGCCGAAGACTCTAGCCGCCACGGCTGAACCGCCCGAGCGGTCGCTTGGTGCGTTGGCGCGTCCGATGCCGCATGCGGGGAAAGAGTTTCAGCTCGTCGGACTTATGGCTGCAGCTGAGTGCACCAAGAGAGCCTGTCTGAAGCGCTGCATTGCAGTGCACCGGCATGTCTATTGCAGTTGCGACGAGTAACCGGATGCGGGCGGCGAGCGGTTCGGCACCCTGCTAGGGCTCGAACGCGTGTGGGTTGAGGAATTGGCGTCCCCAGAGGCGTGAGCGCTCGAGCTTGGTGAGCCGGGCTGCATCGCAGACCTCTTCCCAATGGTTGCGAATGGTTGCCACTTGTGTCTCGACGATGTTTTGTGCCTCGCCGCGATCAAGCAGGTAGAGGCGAGCCGCGTCGATGAGCAGCGCGGTTCGGGCGTCGCGGTTGCCGTGTTCGTCGAATGCCATGGCCTGTTCGGCGGTCTCTCCGGATCGGGCTTGTGGGCAAATGTCATAGGCGGGCGTGAGTTCGAGTTCGTTACCGACGAACGCGGTGTGGTTTCGTCCGTGGTCGTCGGTGTTGCCGCACAGGATGTTGAAGGAGATGCGGCCGAAGAGTTCCCGCAGAGTTCCTTCGGGATTCTCAAACTGGCCACGGATTCGATGGGTCAGGTCGGCGTAGGTTGCGTACCTGCCCTCCGGAAATGATGTGAGCCCGAGAATCGTCAGCGCAGACACGAGCCGCCTGCGGTGGCCTGCTGGTGTGCGGTCGAATCGTTCGATGAGCAGCGCATGGCGGTTGGCGGCCGTTGTCAGTTCGACGGCCGCCACGTTGAGGCCTGCTCGGCGTGCAAGTTCCATCGCAACAAATTCGGCTTGCACGACCGGGTAGGTGTCAGCCAACGATGAGAATTTGGCGATCAACTTGCGGTCACCGTCATCGATGAGTGCTTTGGGTCGGGCTCCGCCGATCGACGTGCCGCGCAGCAGAACTAACTCCAGCGCAGGGGTCAAGGATTCGCCGGATTCGATTCGTTCCGACGCCATCGCTAGATCGTTGAGCGTTGGGTTGCTCACCTCACGTGCCTGATACACGTCGGACGAACCTTGAAAGTCGAGGGCGCCGATTCGGTCTGAACCGGATTCGAGCAGATAGGTGAGATCCCCCAACTCGACGGCCAACTCGCTGCGGCGGTGGTTGATGAGTCGACGACCCCACGAATCGGGCATGGCGTCATCGATGCACAACGGCAAGCCGCGCGCTTGGGTGCTTGCCGGAAACTGGTAGCCGGGCTGCAGCGGCAACTCCGGGCCGTAGATCGGGACCGGGTTGGCGCGAGCGAGGTACGAGCGGGCGTACACGAAGCCGATCCGGTCATCGAGTTGGTCGAGGCGTCCGCACACGACCGGATCAATCTCGCCGGGCAGCCACATCCAGACGTATGACGACGTCGGTTCAGAAGTCATCATCGGCCTTCACCTCAGACCTCCTGCCTGCCTTCGGTAGCAGGAACAGTTCGGTCCTCAGACCGTGTTCGTGTCGGGCACGTACCACGGGGTCAGCGTCAAACAAGGGCACGCCGACCAACGCCGCCGCCTCCATGACGGTGCCAATGGCAACTGTGGGATCGGCACGTTCGATCTTGATGATTGTCGGGTGTGACACCCCGACCCGTCGGGCGAGTTCGTCAATCGACCAGCGGCGACGCAGCCGATGTGTCTTCACCGAGGCTCCCAACAGCCGTAACGCCTCCTGGGTGAGCGGGGAAAGGATTGGAGTGGGCATAGCTAAAGTATAGTTTAGTGAAATCTACCTTTGTTGACCTATAAGTTAGCCGCCGAGACTCCCGATTCAGTCGCTTACAGCGAGCGCGGTAGCATCTATTCATGTCCTCGCTGCTTGGCGATCCTGCGATTTCTCTTGCCAGGCTTAGCGTCGCGCAGTACCACCAGATGGTCGCAAGCGGCGTACTGCTCGATGGCGATCCGCTCGAACTCTTCGAGGGAGTGTTGGTCGAGAAGATGACTGAAGGTCCAGCGCACGCCTTTCGTATCACCCGACTCACCCGATTGTTACTCCAGGCAGTCGGCGACGGGCCGTGGCAGGTTCGAGTTCAGAACCCGATCTCAACGATCGACTCCGAACCGGAGCCTGATCTGGCGATCGTCGCAGACCTCGACTATTCGCTGCGTCACCCAGCCGGTTCAGAAATCGAAGCCGTTATCGAAGTTGCCGGGTCGTCACTCGCCCGTGACCGTTCGTCGAAGCAGCGCATCTACGCCAACGCCGGGATCGGTCACTACATCATCGTCAATCTGCCCGACAACGTCATCGAGTCCTATACGGCGCCGATCAGCGGAGACGACGCTCGGTTTGGCCGCCATGAAACCCTGACCGCCGGCCGCCTCGACATCGGGCCCGTGTCGGTCGACGTGGCTGAACTTCTCGGCTGACGCCCCGCATTGGCCGTAGGTACAATCGATGTAGGCGGAGGCGCCTGGACCCATCCCCGATGGTCGCGCGGGGTCATTCTAACGTTGGGGTACCGTGCTCTTCCCTACTATCCAGTTCGGCATCTTCTTTCCGATCGTGTTCATCGGCTCGTGGCTGCTGCGCCCACAACCGCAGCGCTGGAAGCTGTTCATGATCGCTGCCAGCTACGTGTTCTACGCGTTCGCGTTCAAGGGCTCGTGGTTGCCGTGGGCTACCGGAAACCGCTGGAAGTACCCGGCCCTGTTGTTGCTGGTCACGGTCATCAACCAGGTCTTTGTGGTGGGTATTTTCAAGGCTCGCAACCATGTCACCCGCAAGATTTGGGCCACGGTCGCCGTCACCAGTGACCTCGGAGTGCTGGCCTACTTCAAGTACTACAACTTTGGTCGTGACAACTTTGGGCCGCTGCTGAGCTGGCTGCCCAAACGCCAGGTCATCTTGCCGGTGGCCATTTCGTTCTTCATCTTCCAAGCGCTCAGCTATGTGATCGACGCCTATCGCGGCAAGGTGAAGCCGACACAGTTGATCGACTTCGCCACGTACTTGTGCTTCTTCCCGCACCTGGTCGCCGGGCCAATTGTGCGGGCTACCGAGTTCCTGCCGCAGTTGCGCGTCAGGCCCGATCCGCGCTTCATCGACGCGTCGCATGCGTTCCGTTTGATCGTGGCGGGGATGTTCAAAAAGGTCGTCATCTCGGCCTATCTCAGCCACTCGATTGCCGATCAGGTGTTCACAAACCCCAAGGGTCACAGTGGGCTCGAAGCGCTGTTTGGCATCTACGCGTACGCGCTGCAGATCTATGCCGATTTCAGCGGTTACACCGATATCGCTATCGGCATCGCCCTGTTGCTCGGCGTGCGTTTCCCCCGGAACTTCGATTCGCCGTACACCGCTACCAGCCTGCAGGATTTCTGGCGACGCTGGCACATGAGTCTGTCGCGCTGGTTGCGGGACTATCTCTACATACCCCTTGGCGGCAGCCGCAAGGGCACGGCTCGCACCTATATCAACCTGGCGCTCACCATGCTCATCGGTGGCCTGTGGCACGGAGCGGCGTGGCGGTTTGTGATCTGGGGCGGGATCCACGGCCTCGGCCTTGCGGTCGAGCGATTCATGAACGAGGCGCGTGGCATCACCGACGACGCGCCGATCGAGCGCGGCTTCGTGCCGAAGCGGCTGGTGGGGTGGATCGTCACCTTCCATATCGTCTGTTTCGCGTGGGTGTTCTTCCGGGCCGAAAAGCTGTCGCTGGCCTATGACGTGCTCGGGCGGCTGGTGTCGGGATGGGGGAGCCCGTCCCCGTTGGTGACGCCGCTGCTCGGGGCAGTTCTGGCCATCATGATCTTCAGCCAGTTCGTGCCCGAAGGTTTTATGAAGATGGTGCAGTTCCGTTTTTCCACCATGCCCGTGGTCTTCCAGGGCCTCACTCTTGCGATCTGCTTCTTCTTTATTGACCGGCTCGCGCCCATTGGGGTGCAGCCCTTCATCTACTTTCAGTTCTAGTGATGAGCGAAACGCACGGTGACGCCGATCGCCGCCGCCCGATTTCTGCGGGCAGTGTGGCCAAGATTGGGGTCATCCTGTACGTGCTGGCGGCGTTGCTGAACAGCTCAAACCTCGAGCAGATGGCCATTCGTCTGCCGCTCAGCTCGCCCAGCCGCGGCCCGGCCATTTCGCTCACCAAGGCGCTGCACAAGGTGTCGAACACGCTTCGGCTCACCGAGCCGGGGGTGCGCGTCGATGCCTACCGGGGTATCACTCCGCCCACCACGGCTGGCGAGGGCGGTGCCTTTGGTCCCGCGCCGACATCGGTCGCTCCCGATTCACCGCCGGTGACCGAGCCGGGTGCACCAGTGGAGTCCGTCGACACCGCGGTTGCGGCCGAACCAGCGTCCACCACGCCACCCGAAACCGCCGCGCGCCCTGCCACTGTCGCTGATCCAGCGCGGCTGTATATCGGTGGCGACTCGTTGGTACAGGGTTGGGGTTCGGTGCTGCAACGATTGGCCGTCGCGACCCGGGTGGTCGATTCCCGCTCGGTTGACTACAAGGCGGCTACCGGCCTGTCTCGTCCCGACAGCTACGACTGGCCGTCTCGACTCGTGCAGCAGATGAACGCGTTGCGCCCGCAGATTGTGATCGTCGGGTTCGGCGGCAACGACGCGCAGGGCTTACTCATTGGAGGAAGACCGTTTCAGCCCGGCTCACCGGAATGGAGTGCCGAATACGCCAGTCGGGTCGGTGCCACCATGGACTATCTGTTGCGAGACGGTCGCAAAGTCATCTGGGTGGGCACGCCGATGCCCAACGACCCGACGGACTTCGTGCGCCAGAACATCATCAACCAGATCTATCGGGACGAGACCGCCAAGCGAGCGGGCGTCACCTTTGTCGACACGTGGACCCTGTTCGAGAGCCCCGACCACACCTACGCGGCCTACCTGATTGATGACGATGGTCAGGCCAAGTTGATGCGCCAAACTGACGGGTTTCACTTGAGCGTTCCGGGTGCCGAACGGCTTGGTCGCTACGTGTTTGCCGAACTTCAGAAGGAGCTTGACGCGCGTGGCTCGAAAAACTGATCGCACCCCTTGGTAGGGGCCTGGGTCGATTGACTCTTTTGCGTCGATTCGAGCGGGCCGTGCGGCTCATTCGGTGGAAAGGTACTGGCGTTGCTGTGGGGCACCGACGAATACTGATGGGCGGATGTCATCCACGACCCGGGCGGGGGTCACCGGATGATCGTTCAAATCGAGACGACGAGCGCCCAGACTTGGTCAGCACGTGATACGAACGGGAGCGGCGGCTCTGGTATCGACCAGGTTCTGGGTGTCTCGCTCGTCTCGCGTTGGGCGTTACGACGTGAGACTGATGAAGTGGCCCTCGTAGCGCCAACCCTGCGGATGCATAACCATGCGATGGCGGTCGCCGGGGAGGGTGGCGTCGTTGGATTCGTAGCCGGCGTCGCCCGCCCACATGGTGAGGCGTACTTCGTCCACAACACCCATCCGGGTGCGGAACTCAGGCGTGGGTCGCGCTCGCTCGGCGGTTAGGAGCGCAGCAGTAGTTGCATGGGTCGAAAGTTGATAGAGGGTCATCCACGTCGGAGCGGCCAGTTCGACTTCGCCGCGATCACGGCGGTCGAGCACTTCTTTGGGGGTGAGCCAGGCGTGATCGTGAATCTCATGACCATCGACGGTGACATCGCCCGTCGTGGCCGCGGTGACAAAGAACCAGGTGCCAAACCGCTTCGGTTGCGACGATGGTGGTTCCCAGTATGAAAGCGTGACGAGGTCGGAAACGTGGAGCGCGAGAGCGGCTTCCTCCGCGGCTTCCCGAACGGCGGCGCGACGGTAGGGGTCGAGCACGTCGGAGTCGGCGGGCTCGTAATCGTGCGGGTCGAGTTTGCCGCCCGGGAAAACCCAGTGGCCGCCAAACGCTCCGGTGGATGAACGGTGCAGCATCAACACCTGGGGACCCACACATGCGTCACGAACGACCACTACGGTCGCGGCAGGAATCAGGTCACGTTCTTCCATGATTGCCTCGACTGTACGGGATTGTTGAAAGTTTCGGGAACTGAACCCCGAGGAGGGAACGTCAGAATGCACATGCCAACCTCACCAGTTTCCAAGCTCACGCTCTCGGCCGTTTCGGCCGCGCTCATCTTGTCGGCCTGCTCGGGCTCGAAGGCATCGACCAGCGGGCCGACCGTTCTGCCCGGCCCGACCACGTCGGGCTCGTCCACGTCGTCGGGCTCGTCCACGTCGTCAGGCTCGTCTTCCTCATCATCGTCTGGCGTCTCCAGCCCGTCTTCCTCATCGTCTGGCGGTGGCGCTGCGGGTGGCCGGCTCCTGCGCTACGAGGCCTTCGATGGCTGCAAGAGCCTGCTCTCCTACCTGCAGGAATCGGCCCTCAAGCGAGTGGGTCCCTACGGCTTCAATACCGGCTACGGATACCCGGGCGGCCCTGTTTTCGCCGAGGGTGCTGTCGCTGGCGGGGTGCCCGTCACCGCGGCCGCGGCAGCGGCCACGACTGCCGCGCCGGCGCGTGTGGGCGCGCCCGTGCCCGCGTCGAAGGCGACCACGGCAGCCGGAGTGGCCGGTGACTCCTCTGGCACCAATACCCAAGAGGCAGGCGTCGACGAGGGTGACACGGTGGAGAACGACGGCCGCTATGTCTACGCCGTGGTGGACTCGGCCCGGCTGCAGATCGTTGACGCCACCAACGCCACCAAGGTTGCGGCGGTCGATCTGCCACCGGGGCAGCAGCAAATCATCCTTGACGGCAAGCGTCTTGTCGTCGTGACCGGTGGCTGGGGCGACATCCAGCTCAGAGTGTTCGGTGCCTTTCCCTACCGTGGTTACGGAGGCGGCGGTGCCTCCACTGTTTCGGTGTTCGACGTCAGTAACCCGGCCAAGCCAGTTATGACCAGCCAGTCCACGCTGGAGGGCGATGCATTGGCGGTTCGGGCCTCGGGCAACACCGTGCGCATCGTGGTGCGTTCCGGCTTCGGTGATCGGCTTCCGCTGCTGCAGCCGGCCATTGGCGGCAAGGCCGCGGAAGACAAGGCCAAGGCGCTCAACGAGCAGGTCATAAAGGACTCCAAGATCGAGGACTGGTTGCCCCGCTCGGCCACCGGTAAGCCCGGCTCCATCGGCACGCCGGTCTCCGCGCTCGAATGCAACCAGATGGGCCGGCCTGGTGAATTCGGCGGCCTCGGCCTTACCTGGGTCGCCTCGGTTGACCTGAAGACCGATAGCCCGAAGGTGGTCGGTTCAGCCGGTGTCGTGGCCGAAGGGTCCACGGTGTACTCCAGCGAGAAATCGCTCTACGTCACCACCACCCGTTGGCAGGAGTCACCCGATCCGTCGGTGCAGCCGATCAATCCCGACCCACCCAAGACCGCGGTGCACGCGTTCGATTTCAATAACGACCTGGTGTCGTACAAGGCATCGGGTCTCATTGATGGGGTGCTGCTCAACTCGTATTCGATGAGCGAGTTGAACGGCAGTCTCCGCATCGCCACGACCGATCAGGCGGCCAACTTCGGTTCGGCCCGTTCCAGCGGTGTGCGGGTGTTGGCCCGCAAGGGTGACACGCTGGAAGAGATCGGTTCGGTCACCGGCCTCGGGGCCACCGAGCAGATTCAGGCGGTGCGTTTCATCGGCGATCTTGGCTACGTCGTCACGTTCCGACAGACCGATCCGCTGTTCGTTATCGATCTCAAAGACCCAACCAAGCCGCGGGTAGCGGGTGAGCTGAAGATCCCCGGGTTCAGCTCGTACCTGCACCCCTTCGGTGAGGGTTACCTACTCGGCGTCGGCCAGTCGGGAACCGAGACCGGCCAGATCACCGGTGCGCAACTGTCCCTGTTCGACGTGCGTGATCCGTCGAAGCCCACGCAGGTGGCCACCCTTCCGATCGGGCAGGGCTTCACTGAGGCGCAATACGACCCGCACGCGTTCTTGCTTTGGGAAAAGACCGGTCAGGTGGTGGTGCCGGTGCAGAGCTACGGTCAGCCCAATCAAATGACGGGGGCAGTCGTCGCTAAGGTCACGCCGACATCGCTGACCGAGCAGGGCAGAGTCAAGGGTCTGCTGCAGCCCGGAGCTGAAGAGCAGCAGCGCCAGATCGACGAACAGTGCAAGCAGTACCCCGACGGCTGTTACCGGCCCGACTTCTCCACGCCGTTTACCCGCTCGATGATCGTTGACAACAAACTGGTGCTGGTGTCCTACGGCGGACTGGTCGTGGTGGCCCTCGATACCCTCGCCCCTATCGGAAGTGTCAACTTCGCTTCGTGATCTCGTCGGTGGCGTGGCAAACGGGGACGGAAGGGCCAGAATGGGTACATGGAACGGCCGAACGACGGTGAAGACGTCAAACTTGAGCACGACAACGGGTGGGCGGCATATGAGAACGTCCAGCAGTTTCTGCAGGTAGACGGCTGGTTTCCCGACGATGTCGAGGGGCTCACCGCATTCTCCGCCCGCTACGTCGGCACCCACGCCGAGTTCCGGGTGGTCGCTCACATCAACGTCGAACTCGAGCAGATCTACGTGTACGTGATCTTCTCCGAGTCGGTGCCCGAAGACCGCCGCTTGGCCGTGGCCGAGTTACTGACGCGAGCCAATTACGGCCTGCGGATCGGCAACTTCGAGATGGATTTCCGCGACGGCGAAGTGCGTTACAAGGCCAGCCTCGATTTCGAGGGTGCCACCCTCACCCATCCGCTGCTGAAGAATCTGCTGTATCCGGCCGTGCAAACCTCCGACCGGTACTTCCAGTCGGTCATGCAGGTCGCCTTCGCCGGCGCCGAACCCGAAGCCGTGATTGGTGAGGTCGAAGGCCGTCCCGTCGTCGGCCCCGAAGACGACTGAGGCGCACCGGATCGCTAGCCTCGGCCCATGTCTCTCGTTCTCTACTCGGTCGTCGACGGTGTCGCGACGCTCACGCTCAACAATCCGGCTGAACGTAACACCCTGACACAGCCAATGGTGGAAGAAATTGTGGCGGCTGTCGACGCGGCAGAGGCCGATCCGGCCGTCGGTGCGCTCGTCATCACTGGGACGGCTCCTGCGTTCTGCGCGGGTGCCAACCTGGGCAATCTGAGCGAAGCCACCGGAGACAGCCTCAAGGTGATCTACCAGGGATTCCTACGGGTGGCGAACAGCCCGCTTCCGACGATCGCCGCGGTCAATGGCGCTGCGGTCGGCGCAGGTATGAATATGGCGCTGGGATGCGACGTGCGCCTGGCAGCGAAATCGGCCAAGTTCGACACCCGCTTTATGCAGATCGGCCTGCACCCTGGTGGTGGCCACACCTGGATGCTGCGGCGCATCGTCGGCCCGCAAGCGGCCGCGGCCGCGGTGCTGTTCGGTGAGATTCTCAACGGCGAAGAAGCAGCTCGCATCGGTCTTGCGTTTCGTTGCTACGAAGACGACGAGCTTCTCGCCGGCGCCCAGAAGATGGCGGCCAGAGCGGCAGAAGCACCCCGCGAACTGATCGAAGTCACCAAGGTGACCATAAGGGACATGGCCGGCGTCGCCACTCACGACGAAGCCGTTGAGCGTGAACTCACCCCGCAGCTGTGGAGCACCCAGCAGCAATTCTTCCAAGATCGCATCGCCGCCCTCCAAGCCAAAATCTCCTCCAAAAAGTGAGACCTCGCTAAGCGCCTCGGTAGGGAGCGACTTTCGGCATTGTCTGAGCGAAGCGAGTCTGAGCGCCGGGAGCGGTAGCGACCAAGCGAGGCATGTCATAGCCACGCAGTGGTGAGGTCGGCCTTGCGGGCTTCCCACTCCTCAACGGTGATGCCGTAGCGCACGTGATCTTCCCAGACGGTGTTGATTTCAAGGAAGCGTTCGGCCACGCCTTCCTCGCGGTAGCGGAGCTTCTCCATGACGCGGCGGCTGTTGGTGTTGCGGGGAATAATGTCGATTTCCAGGCGGTGCAGGTGTAAGTCGTCGAACGCGAATTTGGTGACCACAGCGACCGCTTCAGACATGTAGCTACGCCCGGCCCGGGCCTCATCGATCCAGTAGCCGACGTACGCCGATTGAAACGCTCCCCGTACGACGTTGTTGAGGTTGATCTCTCCGCAGAATGCCCCGTCGATGAAGATGCCGAGCCCGTAGGCGATGCCCTGCTGACGCTCGCGTTCGCGGGTCGTGCACCGATTGTTGAACAGGCTCCTATCACGAGCCGGGTCGATGGGGTTGGGCTGGGTAAGCGGCTCCCAAATGCGAAGCCACTCGGCGTTGCGGCGCCGCACCTCGCTCCACTCGGCGAAGTCCGAGGCCACCAGCGGCCGCAGCATGACGCGTCGTCCGTACAGTCGGATCACGACGAGCCGTTCAGCATGTCGGCCACGGGGCCGTCTACGTGTTCGAGGGCGATCTCGTGAAGATACAGCCGGCGCATGATTGCCACCACAATGCAGCAGCCGCCGACGATGACGGAGGCGTGCTCGATCGGCAGACCCGGGTTGTGGCGTCGGTCGTCCGACGTCTCGGTGGCGAGCGTGCGGTACACGTCTTCCGCCGCGTCTCGACTTAGCCGGAAGCCTTCGATTTCCGGCGCCGATTCGGGGACGCCCAGTTCAACGGCCGCCATAATCCGGGTGGTTCGACCCAGGGCCACCGCGTGGCTGCACCCGGCCACCTCTGGCAGTTCGCGCAACACGTCGTCCATGTAGTTCTGCACCATTGCAATCGCGTTCGATAGCTCCTCGGCGCGAGGTGGATCACCACCAAGCTCATCGCTGGTCAGTTGTACACAGCCGAGAGGAATCTCGTACATGCGGGGCGCGTCGCCGCCTGCCACGACGAACTGGGTGGTGTGATCGGCCACGTGGATGTAGAGCGTGCGTTCTGTCATGCCGGTGGCTGCTGTTCGGCCAGCCGGCGAGCGACCCAGGCGCCAACCGGATCGGGTCCGCCGGCGAGATACCAGGCGTAATGGGCATGGAGACACTTCACGCCCTGCCGGGTGCCGGCCACCCCGCCGTACGGGCGTGGCCCCACGTGGCCCTCAGGGATGAGTGCATCACGCTCGGCCGCATAGAGCGCATGGGCGCGTTCGACCTCGGCCGGCTCGATGTCGGCTTCGGCCTGGCGAACACCGCCGGTCGATTCCAGCCGACCAACGGCCCGGATCTCGGCGTGGCCGATGAGCCAGTAGCGCGTCGGCATGGGGGTGCCATCGTCCATCAACGGCGCATTGGTGATGACGACCGGAAGGCCCGAAGCGTCTCGGACCACGACCTCAAAGGCGCCTTGTGGCGTGCGCCCGAGAAGTTGCGTGACAGCGGTCAGATCGTCCATCCGGTCGGGCTGGTGCTCAGCTGCGGCGACGACGGAACAGCCAGATGAGCAACAGGAGAGCGACGCCTCCGATGGGCGCGAACTTTTTCAGCATGACGCTGCCAGCCGTGTCGAGCAGGTCGAGCGGCTCGACTTCCTTCGACTCGATCTTTCGAATGGTCGGTTTGGTCGGCTCGGCGGTCTCACTTGTGGGAGCGGTGAGGGTCGTTGCATCGGCAACAACTTCCGTTGCCGTCGTGGTGTCGGCGACAACTGCATCGGCGACGGCCGCGAGAGGAGCGGCGGCCACCGTGGCCCCGGCAACAGGCTGATTCAGCACCGTGGTCTCCAGGTTGTCTACGAACTGTACAAGCAGCTTGTTGCTCACATCGGCCAGCGCGCCACGACCGAACTGGGCGACCTTGCCGGTGATGTTGAGATCGGTGGTGACGACCACCTTGGTGGACGAGGATGTCGCCTCCGTGAGCTGGGCGGTGATCAACGCGTCGGCGTTGCCCTTCCCGCCAAGATCACGGCCTTTGCCGCGAAGTACGGCCTTGTGATTGACGTCATCCTTCTCTACGAAATGAGCCTCACCTTTGAACTGAGCGAGGATCGGGCCGACCTTCACCTTCACCTGCCCACGGTAGGTCTCACCTTCAACTTCTTGCAGCTGCGCTCCGGGTAGGCATGGTGCGATGAGCTCAACGTCAGTCAGCGTGACCCAGGCCTTCTCAATCGGGACGTTCACGGTGAATTCGTTTATGAGTTCCATCGGCGCAGATCCTCCACGGTGTCTATATCAGCTGGATTACCCGAGCAGGGTATCTCTGTAACCAGCTCGGGGTGTAAACGCATGATGCTACGTGCGCCCTCATCGCCATCGAGAGGCAGCAGATTCCATACGGCCTTCGCGAGCCGTACCGGATTGCGGCGTTTGCCGTCATAGGTGGCCACTGCGATAGGTGTGTCGCGCTGGTTGCCAACGGCTCGCCAGGTGTCGGGGGGAATAAGGGGTTGGTCGGCCAGCCCGGTGACCATGGCATCGTGGCCGACATGACGTGCATACCTCATGGCGATTTGGACCGATGTCGCCTGGCCACGCGCAAAGTCAGCGTTGCGCACCACGGTCACCCCTGACGGAAGGGCGAGTTCGACAGCACCAAGGACAACGATCGTTTCGTCGAATCCGGCGGCGAGTGCGTTGGCGATGGCCCATTGCGCCACCGTTCGTCCCCGGAACGGGGCGAGCAGTTTGTGGGTGGGTCCGACGTAGCGGCTCCCCAGCCCGGCGGCCAAAACGACCGCGGCTGTTGTCATGGCCAAAGTTTGACAGACGGTTGAGTGTTTGTAACACACTTGACATATGTCGTCCTTCTGTCATACTAGTGACATCGTTTCGTAACGAAGCACCGCGGCTCACCCCTGAGAAGCACACTCCTCGTAGTGCTGCGCCCGCTCCAACGGAGGACGCAGATCAGTATGAAGAATTGGATGCCTTACGGACGGTTCCGTAAGACGGTTGGCGGAATGGCCCTGGTAGCAATCGTGGTCGGCAGCGCCCTTGGCTCGATGCCAGCATCGAGCAGCCAGTCTTCAGATTTCTCCCAGGTCGCGGAGCGCGCCCAAGCGATGGAGCAGTCGCTCGAAAGTGGCAACTGGTTGGCCATTGGTGCCGGGCGTCATGCGCTCGCCGACGCCGTGGCCCCTTTCGTGGGCGTCGAATCCTCAGCCCTCGAAGATGCGTGGGCCGTTGCCGACCCGCGCCGCCAGACCGTGATCTACACGGCGCTCTCCCAACTCGGAAAGCCCTATGTGACCAACGGCGAGTCCCCGGATGTCGGGTTCGACTGCTCGGGTCTCACCAAATACTCGTGGTCGAAAGCTGGCGTCACGCTCGAGCACCAGTCCGAAGCACAGGTTGGGGAAGGTGAGGCCCGCACGTTCGCCAGCGCGCAACCCGGTGACCTGCTGCACTACCCGGGCCACATCGGCTTGTTCCTCGGAGCTGGCCGCGCCATGGTGCATGCCGTCAATCACCAGACCGGCCTCGCCATCGGCATCGCCAGCGAACAGATGAGGAATGTCATCGCCCCGATCGGCTGAGGCGGCCTGTCAGACGTGGATTGGGCCGTCGCCGTCTCGTAGTGAGGGGACGTGGCGTTTGGTGCGGCGAGCGATGATTTCGGCACAGATCGATACGGCGGTTTCCTCCGGCGTACGGGCGCCGATGTCGAGACCAATGGGCGCAAAGATGCGGGCCAGATCGGCTTCCGACGTGATGCCTGCTTCGGCCAGTCGCGGCATACGTCGCTCATGCGTAGCTCGGCTGCCCATCACGCCGATGTAACCAACGCTGGTCTTCAGCGCACCTTGGATGGCAGGCACATCGAACTTGGGGTCGTGCGTGAGGATGCACACGGCGTCTCGCGAGCCGAGTTCGTCGCCGATGCGTGCGAGCAATCGATCCGGCCAATCAACCACGACCTCGTCGGCCAGCGGGAAGCGACGGGTAGTAGCGAACACCTTGCGGGCGTCACATACCGTCACCGCGAAGCCGAGCACTTTGGCGACACGCGTCAGCGCCGCCGTGAAGTCGACCGCACCGAAGATGACCATGCGCGGTGGGGGAGCGAAACTCTCGATGAAGACGCGCACCGACTGCACGTCGGGTTCATCGATCTCGATGGTCTGACCGGTCTCGCCGTAGGTGCGGCTGCCGGTACGACCCGCCTCCAGTTCGGCCAGTGCATCGCGACCGACGACGCGGGTCAGTTCCGGATGACCGAGCGACCCGAGTGGAGCTTGGCCCGGACGAACCAGCAACTTGGCACCGATATTCGGTCCCTCGACGACCGTGGCCAGGCCGACCGGCTCGGACCGCTTCAGGCACTCACGAAGAACTTCATACACGCTCATGTCGCTCACCAGTCGAGCGGTTCGATGAACAGACGGATCGTGCCCCCGCACGTGAGACCGACGGAGAAGGCTTCGTCATCGGAGAACCCGAACGTGACGATGCGACGCTCGTTTTCGCCCGCCAAGATCGCCAGGGCTTCGGACACAACCGCACCCTCGACGCAACCGCCCGATACCGAACCAGCGACCTCACCGTCCTCGTTGACCACCATGGTGGCACCCGGATCACGCGGCCCCGACCCGTCGAGGCCAATCACCCGGGCCACGGCCACCCGCTTGCCCGCCGATCGCCACCGCTCGATGTCATTTAGTACGTCGATCATGCAACCGACTCTAGTGTCGGCATGCTCCGATCGGCCTCGCGAACATTGCAATGGTGAGACGAGGAACCAGTCATCGAGAGGACTCTGCGGCTATGAGGGGTGCGCGGTGCGGGACCACGAGGCCGAGCGGCCCGTGCCGTCGTTGATTGCGAGTCCGGCCGATTTAAGCTCAGCGAGGACAAGGCGAATCGTTTGGTCGCTGATGCCGGGAATTGCGTTACGTATGTCTGTGATGCGGAACTGAGCGGGGCCGTGCGAGAGTACGTAGGTCCGGACTCGAGTCTGCTTGTTGCCTGGGCTGGTCTCGGCGGCAATACGGGTTTCGAATCGGTCATACGCCGCGCTAAGCCGCTCGAAGAGATACCTCGCCCATGGCCACAACGTGTGCTGCGCGTCGGTAAACCAGCCATCGGTCGATTCTCCCAGCGCTGTGTAGTACGCATCCTTGTGCTCGAAGATCAGCTGTTCGATGCTGATGTACTGGCCAACGGAATAGCCGACACGGCCGAGCAGATGTGCAGTCACGAGTCGTGCTACACGGCCGTTGCCGTCGGCGAAAGGATGAATGCAGGACAGGTCAAGCGTGAAGGCAGCGACGACGATCAAGGGGTGGGCTTCTGAAGCGGCGAGTGCGAGATTGGTTCGCTCCACGAGTTCGGACGTGTAGTTGGGCGTGTCCTGCGCGCTGGTAGGGGTGAATCGAACTCGGCGCTTACCGTCCGCGCCACCTTCGACAACCACGTTGTCGTGCAGCTTCAGACGGCCACCACCCCCGTCTGTGAATGACAGGAGCAGCCGGTGAAGATGCAGGATAAGACCGAGCGACAGCGGCTCTTGATCGTTGGCGTACAGGTAGTCAAGTGCTGCTCGGTAACCGGCGAACTCAGCCTCTGAACGGTTCCGAAACCGGGCCGTGGAGCCGCTCGCGAGTCCGGGCAACCGAACGGAGTCGACGAAGACGCCCTCGATAGCGCTTGACGCGGTGATCGATTCGATCCGAGCGCTCTCGGCGAGTGCGGTCATGAGGTGCGGTAACTGATCTCGGTACTGGCCTTCCGCTCCGGCCGCCCGGTCGATGCGCGCCAGGAGCTTGACGACGTCTCCGGGTACCGGATCCATCGTGGTCGTCCATTGAAAGCTCCTCATAGACCAACAAACTACCTAATTTATACTTCGATTAGCATGATTATCGTGAATGTAGCGAGATGACGCGGGCGAGTTCGGCCATGGCGTCGAC
>JANNZM010000033.1:0-21308 GCA_031410595.1 Actinomycetes bacterium
CCGCTGATTGACCGAACGAAGTCGAGCTTCGTCGTAGCCCAGCCTCGTGCCCCAATCACGACTCGCGCGCCAAGTCGCGGTCTCCAAGACGAGGCCAAGTCCAGCATCGGCGCCGATCCGAAAGTAGTCGGCGAAGTAGTCACGCAGCATCGCCTCACCCGACGCGTCTTCATGCAGAACGAACGACGCGAACTCAGGGAGATCGACTCCCTTGTTGAAGATCAGGTCCGTTTCGATCCCACCGTCGGTCACGAACACTGATCCACCCAACTGCGGCAAATCCGACACAAGCACCACCCCCGATATGAGAAAGGTAGCAACACACCCGGCATTACGCGCACGTTGCTCGTACAGGTTGCAGAATACCCAGAACGCGGTGTTGCAAGCGCCCGGAAGCATCCGAGTTCGCCAACCGAAGGCGCTCGATATCGCCACGAAACCCACTGCATGATGCCCGATATGTGCGAGGTGATCGGCGCTTCGCCAGGCAGGCGACCGCGGCGCCATAGGCTCGCACGGTGAACGCCGACCGACGACTGAGACCGCTTACTCCCGATCAGCTCGACGATGAACAGCTCGCGGTCTTCGAAGCCATTGCCAACGGCCCAAGATCTCGGGGGAAGCAGCCGCAATCGCTTACGGACGTCGACGGCGCACTTGTGGGACCGTTCAACGCAATGCTGCTCAGCGGACCGGTAGGAATGGCCGTGCAGGGTCTTGGTTCGGCGCTCCGGTTCGGTACGGCACTCAGCGATCGCGAGCGAGAGTTGGCCATCCTGTTGGTCGCCGCCGGTTGGCAGAGCGCGTTCGAACGAGAAGCCCACGAGGCACTCGGTCGCACCGCTGGTCTCACCGAAGACGAGATTGCCACCCTCGCAACTGGCACCGCTCCCCCGTTGTCCGACGAGCGCGAGAACGCGCTGGTGACGTTTGTACAACAGCTCCTCGCGACACGTAACACGGACGACGCAAGCTATGCCGCGGCGGTCGAGGCTCTCGGCGAGCGTTGCGTCTACGAGCTGGTGACGATTGTCGGCCACTACGGCACGTTGGCGTTGCACCTCAGGGTGTTCAACGGCGAGTCGCCGGGGGCGACGACGCCCCGCCGTTGAACCGGGCAGCTACGGGATAAGCGCCGCCGCCAGTACTTCGTCGATCTTGCTGGCGAAGGTGAAGGTCATGGCATCGCGCACCCGCTGTGGCACTTCGTCGATGTCGTCCTCATTGCGCTTGGGCAACACCACATGCGTGAGTCCGGCCCGATGGGCTGCGAGCACCTTCTGCTTCACACCGCCGATGGGCAGTACGTTGCCCTGCAGACTGATCTCGCCCGTCATGCCCACTTCGGCACGAACCGTGCGGCCCGTCATGAGGCTGACGAGCGCCGTTGTCATGGTGACGCCAGCGGAGGGGCCGTCCTTGGGGATAGCTCCCGCCGGGAAGTGCACATGCACCTTCTTCGCCAATTCGTCGGCGGAGACACCGAGTTCTTCGCGGTGGGCCTTCACGTACGACAGCGCGATCTGCGCCGACTCCTTCATGACGTCGCCCAGTTGGCCAGTAAGAATGAGACCCGGCTCGCCAACCGACGCTGACACCTCGACGAACAAGACGTCACCGCCAGCACCGGTAACAGCAAGACCGGTGGCGACACCAGGCACGCTGGTGCGTTCGGCCACTTCGTTGTGCACCTTCACCTTGCCCAAATACGGCTTGAGGTCATCAACCTTCACGGGCACGATAGAGGGATCAACGCCAACTTTCGCGGCGACTTTGCGCAGCAGTTTGCCGAGTTCGCGCTCCAGTGAGCGCACGCCGGCTTCGCGGGTGTAGCCGCTTATGACGTTACGCATCGTTTCGTCGGCAACGTCGACTTCCTCCGGTCGCAGACCGTTGCGGTCGATCTGGCGCGGCAGCAGGTGATTGCGAGCGATGAAGACCTTTTCGTCCTCGGTGTAGCCGTCGAGACGCACCAGTTCCATGCGATCAAGGAGGGGGCCGGGAATGGTGTCGGCAACGTTTGCGGTGGCTATGAACACCACGTCGGAAAGGTCGAGTTCGATCTCCATGTAGTGATCCCGGAACGTGTGGTTCTGCGCCGGGTCGAGCACTTCAAGCAGCGCTGCGGTTGGATCACCCGACCAGCCACCTGCCGCGAGCTTGTCGACCTCATCCAGCAACACGACGGGGTTCATGGAACCGGACTCGGCAATCGCCCGGGCGATGCGTCCGGGCTGCGAGCCCACGTAGGTACGACGGTGACCGCGGATCTCGGCTTCATCCCGTACGCCGCCCAGCGATACGCGGACGAACTGGCGACCCATGGCGCGGGCCACTGATTCACCCAGCGAGGTCTTGCCCACGCCGGGAGGACCGATAAGCGTGATGACGGCACCGTCGCCACGACCGCCGGAATTGACCAGCTCCCGTTCGCTACGGAGCTTTCGGACGGCCAGGTACTCGACGATGCGATCCTTCACATCATCAAGGCCATAGTGGTCGGTATCGAGCACCTCACGGGCATTCAACAGATCATGATTGTCATCGGTCGTCTTGCCCCAGGGAAGCGCAAACACCCGGTCAAGCCAGGAACGAATCCAACCTTGTTCGGGGCTCTGACCACTCGTTCGTTCGAGCCGTTCGATCTCGGTTTCCACCGCCGTGCGGACCTTGTCGGGCAACGGCGTATCGGTCAGTTTGGCGCGGTAGTCGGTGGATGGATTGTCCTGATCCTCGCCCAATTCCTTACGGATGGCGGCCAGCTGCTGGCGAAGCACGAACTCACGCTGGTGCTTCTCCATTCCCTCATTCACGTCGTGGCGAATCTGCTCGTTCACCTGCGTTTCGGCCAATAGTTGCTTGGCCCAGGTGAGCGCGAGATCAACACGCGCACTGAGATCAACCGTTTCCAAAATGGTGACCTTGAAGTCTTCGTTGCCATCGGCCCAACCAGCAAAGGCATCAGCCAATCCACCCGGAGTAGTGACCGTTCGCAAGATCTCGGGCAGGCGACGGGAGTTGCGCAACGACGCCAGTTCTTGGATAACTACCCGCAGTTCGCGAGCCATGCCGTCGACCCGAACGCTGGCCATCCCTTCGGTGATCGGCTCGGCCTGCACGAACAAACCAGCCCGCTCACTCACCACTCCGGCGCCGATACGCGCACGCTGGATACCGCGCAGAATCGCGGCGCGCTGGCCGGTCGGGAGGTCACCAACATTCTCGATCTTCGCGATCGTTCCGACCGTGGCATGGCGACCGTCGAGGTTGGGGACGAGCAGAACCTGACCGTCAGCCTCACTACCCGAAGCGACAGAGGCACGGGCCTCATCACTATCAAGTGCGAGGGTGACGATGGCACCCGGAAAGACCACACCACCCGGCAACGAAACAACCGGAAGATTCAAAAGCGTCGATGTGTTGTCCATGCGGTCAACATATCGACATCCATCGAAATACCCACCCAAGATTATTTAGGGCGTGAAGTAGGCCTGGGAGTCGATGAGGACGTCGGTGGAGGTGAGACTGTAGAGGCTCATGGTGGCAGATCCGCCTGCATTAAGGGCTTTGCCTTTCGTGATGGCGAGAGCGGCACGGTTCTGGCCGGCGCGTTCGAAGTTGACGTTGGATGCGGTGGGCGGTGTGCCGCCCGGTGAGAATGCGGTCAGGAAACCCCATCCACCCGTGTTCACGGCGGTGAGGTTGTAGACGAAGTCCCCCTGCACTTTTCCGACCGGCCCGATGACAGCGGTGCGAGTCTCGCCGGGGTTCCACGGCGTTTTGGTGTCACGGGTGTCCAGGACTCGCGTCGGGGTCAGCGTCTGCAAGAGACCGGAGCCCGACGTACCCGCGGACGCATCGGTGAACCAGCCAGCCACATCGGCGAGCAGGTCGGTTTGGGATGAGGCAAACAAGCTCACCTGTCCGGTGGCGCTCACCGGCACGATGACCAGGTTCGCTCGCACGTCGCTGCCCATCGGGTTCAAGGACGACGCCTGCGGCTTCGCTTTGTCGGTTGGCCACACGGTCACGAAACCGGCAGCCGCCGGGTTGGCGGCGGTGACAACCATGGCGACGGCGGAGACGCCCGATGATGGGACGTCACCACGACCGGTTATCTGCACATCGATCTTCCCTCCCGCCGACACCGGGGAGGCGGTGGGAACGCCAACACCCGATCGGGTGTCGAGCAGCCGGCTTGGTGTGGTTGACGTGAATCGACCATCACGAGCGGTCGTTGCCGGCAGCCAGTAACCGGTCACGTCAACGATGAGGTGCGCGGCCGTGTCGGTGTAAATGTCAACGTTGCCGCCGGGACTCACGGGCAGAATTGCTGCATTGGCGGCCGTCTCACCCGCGTACGCGAAGTTCAGGTTCGACACGCTCGGTTGCGGGTATCCCGAGGACCAGGCCGTGAGGTACCCGGGCCCGGCGGGGGCGACCCCGGTCACGTTGATGGCCACGGCTGTGGCGTCCACTGGAACCACTGTGGTTGGGAGGTGGAAGGACGTGACCGTTTTCGCCTTCGGCTTACCCACCGACGCGCCGAGATTTTCGCGAGTGTCAAGCACGCGGGTCGGCACGATCGGCACCAGTCGACCCGGCCCTGGCTGCGCAACACTCGCGGAGGAGCGGATGCGATGCAGCTCACCACCCTCGGCAAAGGTCGTGTAGTACATGGCCCAGCCCTCTGAGTCCTGCACCATGAGCATGTCGACGACGGCGCCGGTTCCCGTAGCAAAGGTGGTGACGGTGTTGGTGGTGCCAAGGCCGGTCACTTCGAAGATCTGACTGCATCCGTAGTCGGCGTACAGGTACGAGTTCCCCGGCTTACCGGTCCATCCTGCGGGTGGTAGGACGCCACCGGTGATGACGCCGCACTCGGCCCCACCGTTGGGCAGATTGGCGTGGTTGTAGGCGTACAACGGGTTGGTTATGCCCGCACCTGGGCTGGTGTTGCAGGGCTGGAAGGTGTTGAGGGCACACAGCCCCTCGCGCATCGGCCACCCGAAGTTCGCGCCTGCACTCAGCTCATCCACTTCCTCCTGATGATCCAGACCGACGTCGTTGATGAGAAAGCGGTTGGATGTGACGTTCCGGTCTGGCACGATCCTGAAGGGATTCCGCAAGCCGAGGGCGAAGATTTCTGCGCAGTTCTGGCCGGCGGTCGTATCGCCGTTGAGCGCGCATCGCACACCGCTTGGAAACATGTTGCCGAGCGGAATAGTGCCGTCGGATCTCACCCGCAGGATCTTCCCGGACATCGACTCGGTCCTCTGAGCCGGGCTACCCGAGGCAGCGCCACCACCGTCGCCGACCGCGACGTAGAGGTTGCCGTCGTTCCCGAAATGGAGATCTCCTCCGTTGTGATTGCCGTTGGGAGAACCGATGTTGTTGATCACAACAAACTCGCTCGCAGGTGAGATCGTGGAACCGGACAGCGTGTAGCGAGACACGCGGTTCTTGCACCCGCTGCCGTAGTCGCGGGTGGCGTAGATGTACACGTAATTGTTGGTGGCGAACGCAGGGTCGGCGACCACGCCCAGCACGCCGCGCTCGGAGTTCTTGCAGACATCACTGAAGGTCAGTACCGCTCCAGACTGAGCGACACCGTCGGCACCGATCAGCAAAACACCACCGTCCTTCGCGGTCACGATGAGGCGACCGTCTGGCAACGGGGCGACGGCGGTGGGGAGTGGAATGGGGGCAATGAACGTGTCCACCAGCCCGTTGGGCAGTGCGACTGCTCCCGGAACAACATGCACCGTTTGCCCATCCGCACCGCACCCGGCGAGCAACACCGGGGACAACAAACCCACGAACAGACCAAGACGACGTAACAGCGACACATTGCCTCCCGAAGTACCGTACGCCCGACCGCCGTAGACCATAGTTCGACCTGGTTGAGGTCGGGCGTCGGGCATCAGTTCACACGCCGTTCACAATTGGGCAACGGGAACGAAACTGGATTTTGGAAGCATTGCCCGGTCTGCCCAAGACTGGGCAACTACCTAAGACGCACTACCCGAGGAGAACCCGTGGCGTACCAAGCAGAGTACATCTGGATCGACGGCACCGAGCCGACCCCGTTGCTTCGCAACAAGACCAAGGTCCTGGCCGACGGTGCCACCCCTGGCATCTGGGGCTTTGATGGCTCATCCACCAATCAGGCGCCTGGCGACAAGAGCGACTGTGTGCTCAAGCCGGTCTTCCAGTGCCCTGATCCGATCCGCGGTGGCAAGAACATTCTGGTGCTCTGCGAGGTCATGCTCATCACCGGCGCGCCGCACCCGACCAACACTCGCGCTGCGTGTGTGAAGGCTGCCAAGAAGCACGCCAAGCACGAGTCGTGGTTCGGCATCGAGCAGGAATACACCATGCTGAAGCTCAACGGTCGCCCGCTCGGCTTCCCCGACGAGGGCTACCCCGCTGCACAGGGCCCGTACTACTGCGGCGTCGGCGCAGGCCGCGTTGTTGGTCGCGACATTGTGGAGATGCACACCGAGGCGTGCATCGAAGCCGGGCTTGAGATCTCCGGCACCAACGCCGAGGTCATGCCCGGCCAGTGGGAATTCCAGATCGGCCCGCTCGGCCCGGTTGAGGTTTCCGACCACCTCACCATTGCTCGCTGGCTGCTGGCTCGCATCGCCGAAGACTTCGATGTGGTCATCTCCATCGACGCCAAGCCGGAAAAGGGTGATTGGAACGGCGCTGGTGCGCACACCAACTTCTCCACCATCGGCATGCGCCAAGACGGCGGCATGAAGGTCATCGAGAAGGCCTGCGCAGCTCTCGGTAAGAAGATCGAACTGCACGTCAATAACTACGGCCACGACATCCAGAGCCGCCTGACGGGCAAGCACGAGACCGCCCCGTGGAACAAGTTCAGCTACGGCATCTCGGACCGTGGTTCGTCGGTCCGTATCCCCTGGCAGGTCGGTGTCGATGGCAAGGGCTACATGGAGGATCGTCGCCCCAACGCCAACATGGACCCGTACACCGTGTCCCGTTTGCTCGTCGAGACCATCTGCTCGGCCCTCTGATCCAACCGCTTTACGACGCTGCCGGGCCTCTCACCAGGCCCGGCAGTTTCATTTTTGGCCCGAGGCCAGCGCGTGCCAGAGGGCCGGGTAGCTGCGATACTCAAGGCCGTCGGTGACGTAGCCGCTGGCGACGAGCTCCCGGTGGAAACGCGGCAGGTTACGCATGGGGATGCCGCTGTCACAGTGATGGGCGAGATGCCAGCCAATCCAGTAAGGCACAACCACACTGCGGGCAAGCCAATGCTGACGCACCGTATGGCTCGTCTGCCGGCGGTCCTTCGATCGTTGCATGCCTCCGTGCTCGGCGATGGAACGGAGGCGGTTGATCACCCGCCACACCGTCATGTACGGCACGAACCAGAGCAGCCAGTACACCAGCGGATAGCCCGCCGCCGCCGACACAACGGCTAGGAGTAGCTGCACGAGGTAGATCTTGAGCACCGTTCGCTTCGCTCGTGCATCTCCATCCTTCAGCGCGGATAGTTGCTGTTTCAACAACTTCCACCCGGTCTGCCCGGTGGCATCGCGAACCAGCTTTCTGCGGAAGGATTCCTTCGGGATCGGGTACCCGGCGTAGAGCGCCATGTCGGGTTCCTCCGGACCGAACTCTTCCCGGTGATGCGCCATGTGGACCCGTCGATAGCCGTCGGTGTTGGTGAAGCCGACATAGCCGAGCAGCCAACGGCCGACAAGGTCGTTGGCCGTTCGGTTGCGAAACAGCAGGCGGTGCGCGGCCTCGTGCATCAAGGCGGCCAGCTGCGCGTGGGAGCGACCCATAAGTAAGAACGCGCCAACCCACGCGAACGGGTTGTGCAGCCAGATGGCACCGCAAATCACGAGAGCCATCTGAGCGAAACAACTGACGACCGAGATTGCGTTGCGCAGCGACGGAACCCGGCGAAGGTCTTCACGCAGAGCGGGGACGGCGCGGCCGCTCGGCAAGATCCGCCCGTCGGCTCGGGGCGTGGTCAATCGCTCGGGAGATGGCACCATGGTCGCTGCCATGCCAACAGCTTATGGCCGAACCGGTCCGAAACCCGCGAGAATGTGCCAATGAGAAGACGGCTGGGCGGAATCATCGAGCCGTTACTCACCGCCACGGTGGTTGGCGTGATCGCTGGTGTGGGCGCCGCAGCGTTTCTGCACAGCCTGGCGTGGGCGACCCGGTCAAGGGAGCATCACCACTGGCTGCTCTGGCTGCTGCCGGTGGCCGGTTTCGCCATCGGACTCGCGTATCACTACGGCGCGGGCCGGGCATCGGGCGGAAGCAATCTGGTGCTCGACGAGATCCACGTGCCCAACGAGCACTTGCCTCGCCGGCTGGCGCCACTCATTCTGATTGCCGCTGTTGTCACCCAATTGTTCGGCGGATCGGCCGGACGCGAGGGCGTGGCCGTGCAGGTCTCTGCCGGGCTTAGCGACCAGCTCACCCGTCTTCGCAAACGCTCGCCAACGGATCGTCGTGGGCTGTTACTCATCGCCATAGCGGCGGGGTTCGGCGCAGTGTTCGGCACTCCCATTGCCGGCGCGATATTCGCCCTTGAAGTGCCAACTGTTGGTCGATTGCGTGGCGGACGCCTGCTCTTGCCGTGTCTGTTGTCGGCCCTGGTCGGAGATCGAGTCACCCGGGCGTTCGGCATCGTGCACGACGTGAATCCGACGTTTCCGTCCTTTGCCATGACGGGACGACACGGCGCTCAGGTGGCTGGGCTGGCGGGTGCATGCGGCCTCGTCGCCTTGGCTTTCATTGCAGCGTTTCGCGTCGTGAAGCAGGCCTCATCCCACATCAATTGGCCACCCTTGCGACCCGTGGTCGGTGGCCTCGTGGTCATTGCCATGGTCGGCCTGGCCCACTCCCGCGCGTACCTCGGGTTGTCCGTCCCGCTCGCATCGCTCGCGTTGGCGGGCACGCAGGTGGGCGTCTCGATGTTTGCCTGGAAGCTCAGCTTCACCGCGGTCACGCTCGGCAGCGGCTTCCAGGGCGGAGAGGTCACGCCCCTGTTTGTCATGGGCGCCACCTTGGCCGCGGCCGTCGGCCCCCACCTCGGCCTACCGGTCGGCGTCGCCGCAGCCATTGGTTTCGTGGCCGTGTTCGCCGCGGCGTCCAACACACCACTTGCGTGCACGGTGCTGGCCGTCGAGCTGTTCGGCGGCAACATCCTGCCGGCCGCGGCTCTGGCCTGCGCTGTCGCCACGGTGGTGTCCACCCGTCGCTCGATCTACAGCGCCCAGCGATCGACGGCCGACCTGACGGCCTCATCCACACCGGGTGGATGACGCCGCACCCAAGGTCTTGCGGGCGAGGCGCTGGGCGTGCCGGTCGCCAAGACCGAAGAAACGACCGTCCGCACCTCAACCGAAGTTGAACGCGCGGACGGCCGTCTGCAGGGATCCCACCACGGGGAACGGACTAACTCGCGGTGGCAACCTCAATGCGAGCCTGGGGCCACTCGGCCGCCGTGCCCAGGGCCTCTTCGGTCTTGGCCAGCAGCTCGGCCGAGTTGAACGCATGCGCCGGGTAGCAGGCGATTCCGGCCCACTGCACCATCGTGGGGTCGACCTCACCAAGACAGCGACGGAGACGCTCAAGCGTCCATACGGCACCGTCTTCGGGCGTGTCTTCGAGGATGAACGCGAAGCGGCCATCATCGAGGTGGCAGGCAATGTCGGAGTCACGCAACGTCGTGCGAATGGCGTGAGAGACCTTCACCATGTCGGCCGGAATGCTGCGGTCGGGGCCGGCCGAGACCGATACGAGCGCAACCGAAACCGGGCGAAGGTGACGTTTGGCCGCGAGCACGCGAGTGTCGATGGTGGCCTGGAAATACTTCTCGTTGAAAAGACCGGTGACCGAATGGTTGATCGGCTCATCGGACGGCATCACCGGCAGAGCACCGTGAGCCGCAGCAACCGAGGCGGACGAAGGGGCCGAGACCGCGGGTTGGCGGGCGGCCACAAAACCGAGCGCTGCAGCCGCGAGCGCAAACAGTCCGGCCACAAGCGAGAAGGCCTTCTGGCCGTCAAGCATCCCGGCGAGGCCCGCCACCAGACCGAGTCCACCGGCGAGCAGGGCTACCAGCTGTACCTTCTTCATGCCACACCTGCTCGATGGAGCTCCGCAATGCCCACAATGTCGTTCATGATCTTTCCTAGCTCGAAATCTTTCGGTGTGTAGACGGCTGCAACCCCAGCAGCAAGGAGTGCTTCCCGATCTGATTCAGGGATGATGCCACCAACGATCACGGGAGCATCAACTCCTTGCGCCCGCAAGCACTCCAGGACGGAGGGGACCAGCGTGAGGTGGCTGCCGGACAGAATGGACAAACCAACGACATCGGGGTCTTCGTCCCGTGCCGTTGCGGCAATCTGCGCGGGCGTAGAACGAATACCCGAGTAGATCACTTCCATACCTGCGTCTCGTGCGGCCACAGCTATCTGTTCGGCACCATTGCTATGTCCATCAAGGCCTGGCTTGGCAATTAAAAGACGAATTCTTCCGCCCGGCACCATTTCGACCCTTTTTTCCACATTTTTCCGCAAGTTTTGGCTCCGGCCGAGTGCGGCCGCCACACCGGTCGGCGCGCGGAACTCGCCGAATACCTGCCGCAGCACGTCGGCCCACTCCCCCGTCGTGCCTCCGGCCCGAGCCAAAGCGAGGGTCGCGGGCATCGTATTTTCGTCCGTTTGCGCCACCCGATGCAGCTCATGCAGGGCCCCGGCGACCGCCGCCGCATCGCGCTCGGCCCGCCATCTCACCAACTCGGCGACCTCCTCGGCTTCGCGGGCTGGATCGACCGACAGAATCGAACCCTGGCCGCTCAATGCAGACTGCTCGGTCTCCGTAAAGCGGTTCAGGCCGACCACGATCTGCTCGCCGCTCTCAATCCTTCTGGTGCGATCGGCCAGGCTTGACACAAGGCGGCCCTTCATCACCTCAATCGCTTCGAATGCGCCGCCGAGAGCCAGTACGTCGTCCAGTTCCGCCCGAGCCGCAGCTTTCAGATGCGCCGTACGAGCCTCAATCACGTGGGAGCCGTCGAAGATGTCCTCGTGCTCCAACAGATCGGTTTCGTATGCCAACACCTGCTGCATGCGCAGCGCCCACTGCTGATCCCACGGCGTCGGCAAACCCAGCGCCTCGTTCCACGCCGGAAGTTGCACCGACCGAGCCCGCGCCGACTTCGACAGAGTGACCGCCAGCATCTCCAGCACGATGCGCTGCGCGTTGTTTTCCGGCTGAGCCTCGGTGAGTCCGAGGCTGTTCACCTGAACTCCGTAGCGAAAACGGCGGGCCTTGGTATCAGTCACCCCGTAACGATCTCGGCCGATGTCGTCCCACAGTTCGGACATGGCCCGCAGCTTGCATACCTCCTCCACGAATCGAATACCCGCGTTCACGAAGAAGCTGATGGAGGCAAACACGTCGCTGAACTTTTCGGGCGCGACCTGACCAGAGTCGCGGACCGCATCGAGCACGCCGATTGCGGTCGCCATCGAAAACGCGATCTCCTGCACCGGCGTCGCGCCTGCCTCCTGCAGGTGATACGAGCACACGTTCATCGGGTTCCAGTTGGGCGCGTACTGCGCACACCAGGCGATCTTGTCGACGATCAGCCGTCGACTCGCGGCCGGAGGAAAGATGTACGTGCCGCGAGACAAATACTCCTTGACGATGTCGTTCTGGGTCGTGCCGCGTAGCTCGTGAGGAGTGGCTCCCTTCTCCGTAGCGTTTGCAACATAGAGACCGAACAGCCAGGCAGCGGTGGCGTTGATCGTCATCGAGGTGTTCATGGTGGCTGGCGCTATGCCATCCATCAACGCACGCATGTGGCCGAGATGCGCCACCGGCACGCCGACCTTGCCCACCTCGCCGGCGGCCAAGGGCGAATCGGGGTCGTACCCAGTCTGGGTCGGCAGGTCGAAAGCGATTGACAGCCCGGTCTGCCCCTTGGCCAGGTTGGTGCGGTACAACTCGTTGGAGGCCGACGCCGACGAATGCCCCGAATACGTGCGCATCAGCCAGGCTGGGTCGGTCACGAGCAACAGCTTTACAGGTGCCAGTGGGCGTCGGTATGAAGAGCTTGGTCGAGGCGGCGGAGGTATTCGGCGCGGGGGATGTCGATCACGCCGAGCGAGGCGAGGTGATCGGTCTTCCACTGGACGTCGAGCAGCGTGAAGCCGCCCGCCCGGAGACGTTCGACCAGCACCACCAAGGCCACCTTGGATGCATCGGTGGCTTCATGGAACATGCTCTCACCGGCGAACAGCCCGTTGATGGCAAGGCCGTAAAGGCCGCCGACGAGGTGGTCGTTCTGCCACACCTCCACCGAGTGGGCCCAGCCCAGATCGTGCAGCGATGAGTACGCCTCAATGAACGGAAGATCGATCCAGCCGTGCGGTCGGTTCGGGTCGGCGCACCGCTCCATAACGGCCCGGAACGACGTATCGACGGTCACGTCAAAACGGCCGCGACTCTGGCGCAGCGATCTACTGACGACGAGCCCGTCCAAGGGCAGGATGCCGCGGGGATTCGGAGACCACCATCCGAGCCGACGGCGGGTGAGCGGCATGGGGAACAGGCCGATGCGATACGCCGACAAGATCGTGCCGGCTTCGAGGTCCCCACCCCCGCACACCAGATCGTCGGGAGCATCAAGTGGCCACGGCAACTCCCAACGGCTCGGCGGCGGTTCAACGGGTTGGCGCGCCCCGTCACCCCGTCCGGACACGTGCTCCTCCACCGGACGAAGGGTAGCAGCCGCCCGATTTCTCAGGAATTGGTCTCGTTCTTGATATCCCACCCATCGACCGTCATTGATGATCTCCGAGCACATCCATAATTCTGGACGCGAAAGATCGCGGCCATCGTATGGAAGATCTCAGATCCTGAACGGCCCCAAGACATGTGCTTGACGAACCAGAAGGAGCCCGAAGAACTAGGGCCGGACGACTCTCGACACTCTCGGGTGAAATCGGAAAAAGTCGAGATCGACCTTGGAAAGCCGCCCGAACATTCCGCAGGGTGAGGGAATAATGTGCACTGCCGGTAGTCAAACAATTGCGCACAATGGGATCTGTGACAATCCGGCGTGCCCAACCCGAATCAGTTCGGGTGTGCTCACGCAACCCCTACCATCACCGGCCCCAGCCACCTTTGCTCCTCCGCGTCCGACCATGCGCTTGGCGGCTCCTGCGCCTCGGACGCTTCCGCCGAACCTCAACGGGCCCCTCGTACGAATCCCCGAAGGCCGCCGCGCGGCGGTCACCGCACTGCTCGTGGAGCGGGCGCGCTTGGCCAGGGCTCGGGCCGACATCGACGAGGCAGAAGAACACCTCTTCCGGGCGGCGCAGAAGGCCGGGGGACGCACCACGGCCGCCACGGATCTGCTGTTTCCCGACGGGGATGACCCCGGCATCGAATTGCAGGTGCTGCAGACCACGGTGAACGCCCACCTGCATTCACTCGCCGACCTCAGCGGCCAACTCAGCGAAATCGAGCGTCGACTGGACACTGTCGGCCGTTTCCGGAACAAGCAGCGCCTTGCCCTCCAGGTGTCACTGGCCCGGCTTCGCTCCGAGATGGACAGCACCCGCCAACGCATCCAACGCTGTGACCAGCAGGGTCAGGCGGCTGGCGCTGAGCTGCGCGCCCGACTCACCGCACAACTGGGTCAGCGGGCCGAACAGATCTCGGCCCTCGACCGCTCGTTCGGACACGAGAGCCAGCTGCCCTGGGAGCTCAACCGATGGGACACCTGGCGAGCCAAAGGCGCGAGCTCGGTAGCCGAAATCCGCATTGGCGCTCTGCGAGAGTCGTTGGCCGGCGAGCAACTCGATGTGCCCCTCACCATCCCCTTCGTCGGTGGCGGCAAGAGCATCGTCATCACCAGCGAAACCGAAGAGCAGCACACCCAAGCCAACGCCATCTTGCAATCGCTCGTGCTCCGCACCGCGGCAATGTTTCCCCAACAGGCCAAGTACACCCTGCTCGATCCCGCCGGGAACGGCCTCGCATTCCCGATGGCCCGATCGCTCGCCCACGTCGCCTCCAGCTCCGGTGATGTTCGTCGGGACCTTGACGAGGTGAACGCCGAGATCCAACGGATCGTGCGCACCTACCTCGACCCCAGCCGGCCTTCGTTCGAGGACATTCCGGCCGAGATGCGGCTGGCCGAGCGCTACCACTTCGTGTTCGTGGCAAACTACCCGAACGGCTATGACCTTCGAGCCGCCGAGGCGTTGCAGACCATCGCTCGCACCGGCCCCCGAGCCGGCGTCTACGTCATTCAGCACGTCGCAAGGGGAAACAACCGGCCGACCGCGAATGATCTCTGCCGTTTCGATATCGAGGATGCCTGGCAGCTCAACCTCTCCGAAGTCGGCCGGCCTCAGGCCGACATTTTCGGCGCGCTCGTGCTCGACGATGCACCATCGGCATCGCTGCAGGAAATCATCTTCGATCGACTCCGCGTTGCTCCTCCCCGTGATCAGCCCATTGCATGGAACGACCTCAATGCGTTGCCGGAGTCGGAGTGGTGGCAGGAGTCCAGCACCGATCTCATCTCGGCGCCGATTGGTCGCTTCGGCGCCAGCGAGTCGATGTACATGTGGTTCGGCACCAACGAATGGGAAGAACGGGCCTGCGTGCACGGGGTGCTGGGTGCCATGCCCGGCGCGGGGAAGTCCACCCTGTTTCACAACCTCATTACCTCACTCGCCATCCGCTACAGCCCAGAGGAATTGCGCTTCCACCTCATCGACGGCAAGTACGGCGTCGAGTTCCAGGCCTACCGAAACCTTCCTCATGCATCAGTCGTGTCGCTGCGCACCTCGCCAGCGCTGTCGCGCAGTGTACTCGCCGATCTCGTTGAGGAAATGGGCCGGCGCAACACGATGTTTGCCCGGTCTGGCGTGGCCGATCTGCCCAGCTACCGTCGCCGCGGCCAGCCCCACGGCAACCTTCCCCGCGTGCTGCTTGTGGTTGACGAATACCAGCAGCTTTTTGATGGCGACCGCGATGGTGAAGCCTCGGCCAACCTGCTGCGATTGTCACAGCAGGGTCGCAGTGTCGGCATCCACATGCTCTTGGCATCGCAGCGCTTTGATACCGCAGGGATGCTGCACCGCGCCGACATCTTCGGCAACATGCACCTGCGCATGTCGATGCAACTGGCGCAGGCCGACTCGGCCACACTCACCGATTTCGGCCTGAAGGGTCGCCGGCTGATCAGCACCACCTGCGACCGTGTGGGGCGCCTGGTCATGAACGACCGCGCCGGTGACGACGAAGCCAACATCGCCGGTAAGACTGCGCTGCTCGATGCGCGTCGCCGCGACGAAATCATCGCCATGCTGGCCAGTAGGGCGGCGCTGCTGTCGCGTGGTTCGTTCCAGGCCCGTACCGTGGTGTTCAACGGACCCGCCCAACCCGAACTACTGAACAACCCCCACCTACAGGGACTGCTCCTTCCAGGGGTGTGGCTCGACAGCCATCGGATGGAAGCCCTCGCACGGGCAGAGCAGCCCGCCGGCGGCTTCGGTGTTCGTGACTGGCTGGCGGCCGAACGCCCCATAGCGCTCTTCCTCGGCCAGGAGTTCAATGTGCGCGGCCATGCCAACGTGGTACTGCGCCGTCGGCGCACCGAGCACCTTGCTGTCGTTGGCGAACATCATGAAACGCGTATCGCCGTTGTCGCTGCGGCCATGCTGAGCGCCGCGCTGGTAGAGCATCCGACCAACCTGCAGATTTGGACGAACGACCGCAGCGTCGATCGCGCTGCATGGTCAGATGTCTTGGCCTCCACCACTGGGCACCTCGCCTCCCTCGGCGTTGATGCCCGCATCGGCCGCCGTACCGAGGAATGCACCAGCCTGCTGCATGCCGCCATGGTCGAACTCGATCGACGCGAAAAACTTTCGGAGGACGAGCAGAGCGAAGCGCCCACGCTGCTGGTTGTGCTGAACGAGCCGGACCGGGTGCAAGCGCTACAGCGCACATCCGACGACTACGGCAGTCTTGAGTCGGACCTCGGTCGAAAGCTGCGTTCCCTGCTCAGTCGAGGTTCTGCGGTCGGCATCCACGTGATCGTCTCGGTTGCATCGCTCGGCCTCCTACGGAGCGTACTGTCCGACAAAGCAGTACAGGACGACATCCGTCACCGCGTCGTCATGCAAATGCCTGAGGACGATTCGTTCGTGCTCGTTCGATCGAGCGCGGCGTCGAAGTTGCAGGCCGACGGTGACCGACCGCTCGCCGCGCTGGCGTTTGATACCCATCGCCAGGAAGCGGTGCGCTTCAAGCCCTACAGCATCGGAGCCACAGACACCGCGTTCGCTGACAGCACCGAGCACGGCGACTTCATGACCCAGATCGCGTCTATCACTCAGCAGTTGGCCAGGCGCTTTGTCTGAATTCGCCGCCCCTTCTGGCATGCCGATTGCCTTCCGCTCACCCGTCGTTGCGGACGGGTCAAGACGTATCACCGCGCTCATGGACCTGGGCGACGAATACCAGCGTTTCACCGCCTACGTCCAAGCTGCTCAGGCCCACGCCGTCTCGCGAGCCCGAGCGGTAGGCGAGTTGGTGGACCGGGCCCAACGCAGCGCAGCGTTCGCTGGGAACCTCTCGGAACGCAACGGCGCCGATCTGTGTGGCGTGACCCGTTCGGTCGAGGAGGCTCGGACGGAGGTCGCCATCGCAGGCGGTCGTATAGGCGATCGGCTTCACAGCCTGGAGCGCTCGCTCGACATCGCAGAACGAGCCCTGCAGTCGTGGGGCATTGCCCGGTCAAGGTCGATCGATGCCCGTGCGCGGGCGGCCAATCGCCTGGCGGCGGCCCGGATCAGTGAGGGCCGCTTGGCTGCGGTCGTAGCGGCCCGAGCCGAATCCGATTCAGTCGAGTTGCAGCGGGCTCGGCGAGACCTGAGCCACGCCGGCGATGACATCGCCCAGTTCGCCGCCGAGATTGAAGCAGCTGACGAACTGATCGAGCGACACGAACGCGCCGTCGCCGCGTGCGAGACCGCAACCGAGATGGCACAGGCCGCTGTTGACCGGCAGCGAGGATGTCGTCAACTGATAAGCCTGGCGCAGGACCACGTGGACACCGCCGCAGCCGTCACTCAGCAGACCTACGAGACGCTGCGTCGGCAACAAGAAGGGGCCGGTTGTATGACCCAGCAAACCATCCTGGCCGTGCGGGCGGATGAGCATGCCGGGCGTCTCTTGACGATAGCCAACAGTAACTACGACGATGCTCAGCGCCACGCCAGCGAAACGCGCCGACATCTGCTCGATGGGGTGGAGCTTTTACGTTTTCGGGCCGCAAGCAACGGATTCCACTATGCCTGACGAGACGCACCTCCGACTCCGCCAGCAGAGCGCGCTGCTTGCCGCGATGCGTCACGACAGGCCGGGTCTGTGGCGCGACGACACAATGCGCGACCTCGACCTGCGTCATGTGCGTCCCCACGACCTCGCCACGACGTCATTGCTCGATCGCCTCGACCGTCACGCCGCCGCATTGGACGAAGCCGAAGCCCTGGCGCACGCCGTGCTTGGAGGAAACGACGTTGTCATCGAAACCGGTCAGGCGCTGAACAGCGATCTCGAACAGATTGCCCGAAGTGTGAAAGCCGCCCACGATCACGTCGTACTGTCGTTGGCCGACGACGAATCGGCGAAGGCCGCTGAGCTGCAGGTGATGCGAAGAGTGCAGGAGGCGAACCTCATCGGATTCGGCGGCACGGTCGCGTCATGAGAATCATCGCCCGCCGCTCCGCTCGGCCGCACATTGATGTGCTTGTGTCCCCCACGTCGTCGGACTGCGGCGCGCCATACGCCATTTTGGAAGCGCTGCAGTCGGGCGCATGTGTTGTGCTGTCGAAGAACGCATGGCTCGATGATCGACTGGTGGAACCGGCGGTTCGTCGAACTGGCGACGGCGTGAGCGCCTTGGTTGCCGAGCTTGAGGACCTGCTGCAAGACCGAAACCTTGAACGCGCTCAAGCGGCGGCCAGGCCGCTCTGGCACAAGGAATTCTCGATGACCGCGCTTCATGGTGACTTGTTGGCGGCCTACGCGGCCGTGGCACCGAAGCACCTGGTCGGTGTTGCGAAGACGACATCGGTGATGCCGCCGGTCAGTAGCCACCGCTGAGCAATCGGCCTACGGGTTTCCCCTGAGGGCTCAGGCTTCGACGATCTCGACGGATTCGATGTAGACCAGCTCCTTGGTTGGCGTGCCGCGCAACGAGCCGGCCGCGTCGAGATCTTCGACGACCTGGTCCTGATCTGAGTCGACCTCGCCAAAGAGGGAGTACTTGGGCGGAAGCGCGGCGCCGTGGTCGCCGGTGATGATAAAGAACTGGCTGCCGTTGGTATTGGTGTCTGGTCCGCTGTTGGCCATCGCCACGGACCCGATGACGTAGTCGCCGTCGGCCGGAAGTTCGTCGGCAAAGGTGTACCCCGGTCCGCCAGTGCCCGTGCCCGTCGGGTCGCCACACTGCACGACAAAGCCAGGCACGATGCGATGGCAAACTGTGTTGTCGAAAAAGTGGTAGCGGGCGAGGACCACAAAGTTGTTGACCGTCTTTGGTGCGTACGTCGGATCAAGGGTGATGTTGAGCACGCCTTTGTTGGTGGTGACCACCGCGCCGTACTCCCTGGCCGGGTCGATGCACATCGGCGGAGGTGCCGCGAACGTGGTCACTCGCGTTTCGCTGCCGTCCGCCCTGGGGCATGGTGTGGACACAGTGAGCGCGCGGCCTGGTTGGGTGGCAGGCGGGAATTCACTGATGCTCGACGGCGGCGTACCCGGCTTGGCGGTGCCAAGGCCGGGCGTGGGAAGGCGGGCAACGGTGGTTACCGCGCCACCGCCGATGCCGCCGCTGATGGTGACGCGAGACGTGCCGCGTCGTCCGACGAACGCAAAGACGAACAATAGGATGCCCAGTACGAGAAGTGAGGTTGAGACGATCCCGAGAATTCTTCCGGTCGTACTGCGACTCGGTTCCGGCACGCCAGCCGCCCTCGTATCTCGGCGGAGCCTGAACCCCGAGATGATCGCGGCCGGGCCAAGAATAACAGTGATCGGCAAACACAGGAAGAGAAGAACGAGGCTGAGGATACCGAGCGTCAAGACGGTGCTGGCCCGGTTCTCGAACACCATGGTGTTGATCATCGAACCGCCCGGGCCCATCGTCTGGCCGAATACCGGCGGAGGGGGAGGGGGCTGCGGCGGATAGCCAGTCGGGCCCATCGCGCTGCCGTAGGTCGGTGGTGGTGGTGACGGAGGTGGTGGAGGCGGAGGCGGCGGGACGAATTCGGGGTGATCGCCGGGTGGCCCGGGGAAGGTACTCACCTCCTCCACGCTAGGGGGAAACGGTTCGGTTCTGGTGTGGCCAAGGTGCTATGCCTGCAGATGCCATTGGTATCGGGCGAGGGCGGTACGCACTTTCGCGGCGGCTTTTAACCAATCCTGACGGGTGCGGCCAGCCGGAAGGGTTCAGCTCGAACCACTGGTTCCACCGACAACCGCGCCGATGACGATGAGAAGCACGAAGCCGACAATGACGAGCCCGATGAGGCATGTGCCGATGATGCCGCAGATGCGTCCGGCCTTGTTGTTTCCCGGTTCGAGGCGGCCCATGGCGGCTGCTTCGTCACGAACCTTGTTGCCCATCACCCATGCGATCGGGGCCAGAATTTGGCAGAGAACGAGGCCCAGAATGCCGAGCACCAGCACGGTGGTAGACCGTCCCTCAAGCGCGGTATAGGCCGCCTGATTGGGGTCGTACGCGCCGTACACGGGTGTGCCATACGACGGCGTTCCGTAGGGCTGCTGGTACGACGGCGGAGGAGGCGGCACCTGGCCATACGGATCGTTCGGGGGCGGCGGCGGGATATTACTCACGTAGCAAAACCTAGGGCCTGACAGCAGGTCTGCACGGGATCATTTGACCTGACCGCGGTCAGCCCTCGGTGATGGTGACTTTCGTGATACTGACCGGCTCGGTCGGCTTGCCGGGATCATTGGCGACACCAACTGATTCGAGTGCCTTTACAGTCGTGTCCATACCTTCGACTACCTTGCCGAAGACGGAGTACTGCGGGGGCAAGCCCTCACGGAACATGGTGAAGAACTGGCTGCCGTTCGTGTTCGGCCCCGAGTTCGCCATGGCCAGCGTTCCTGGCTGGTAGTCCTTGGTGTCGTTCGGGAGTTCGTCCGCAAACTGGTAGCCGGGACCACCATTGCCCTGGCCCGTCGGGTCACCGCACTGCGCCATGAAGCCCTTCAGAATGCGATGGCACGGAGTGGTGTCAAAGTAGTGATAACGGGCCAGCACCACGAAGTTGTTCACCGTTTTCGGCGCCTTCTTTGCGTCGAGGGCGGCTTTGTACGTGCCCTTCGTTGTTTCGACGGTCGCCGTATAGGTCTTGGCCACATCGACGCACATCGGCGGCTCCTTGGCGAACTTCACGACCTTCTCTTCGCTACCGTCGGCCTTGGGGCACGGTGTGTCGCCGGTAATGGTCTTACCCGCTGGCGACGCCGCGACCGATGTCGATGCGCCGGGGGCGGTCGTAGCGGAACCTTCGATGGTGGTACTAGTCGCTGCCGTCGTGACCTTGGCGGGGCTTTTCTTGGTGGCCTGCAAGACGCCGATGATGGCGACGGCGGCGACACCAATGATCGATACCCACCTGATGACCTGGCGTTTGCGCTTGGCTGCGGCTAGGGCCTTTTTGTCTTCGGCGACCTTTTGCAGCTTGTTGAGTTTTTGGCGTTCACGCTTCTCTGTACCCACGAGGCGGAGAGTCTATTGGAGACAAGGCAAAACTGTGATCTTGCATCTCGTTGGCCTCGTTACAGGTGTTTGCCATAGCGTTGTCCCCTCGTGGCCCTGATCGTGCAGAAATATGGCGGAACGTCGGTCTCCGATGCCGACCGCATTCGTGCTGTCGCCGAACACGTTGCCTACACGGCCCGCCAGGGCAACCAGGTCGTGGCTGTCGTTTCGGCCATGGGCAAGGAAACCGACAACCTGATAGCGCTCGCCAATCAGGTGTCGAAGACGCAACCCGGCCGTGAAATGGACATGCTGCTCACGGTGGGCGAACGCAAGTCGATGGCCTTGCTGTGCATGGCGCTGGCCGACATTGGCGTGGACGCCATGAGCTTCACCGGCGGCCAGGTCGGCATCATCACCGACACCAGTCACGGCAAGGCCAAGCTCCTCGCGGTCAAGGGCGACCGCGTGCGCG
>JANNZM010000034.1:0-12728 GCA_031410595.1 Actinomycetes bacterium
GATCCCACGCAACTCTTCCATACGCAGCTCCTCATCACTTAGAGCGCTACGAACACCGCTAGAGAAGCAGTTCTTCAAGAATAACTCAGGTTGGGGCCGGGCGGGGAGGGGGAATTCCCTCGTTCGTCGCAAAGGCGGGCCGAGCAGTCACGTCGATGCCATCAGGAGCACGGCCGACTTCAAAGCCCTGCCTCCGCAGTTCTGCCACGGCGGCGTCGACTGCGTCAGCGAGAAGGGCAGCATCTGCGCCCGAGACGGCGACATACTCGGTGACCACAGCCGTTGCGGTGCCCAACCGGTTGGCGGCAATGATCTGCTCAAGGAAGGCGCTCATCGCGCTCGTCCGCGCTCGCCACACACCCCAGTTCGCCTCATTGGCGGGTTCGGCGCTGGCGCGCTCGGCGTGCTCGGCGTCGGCGGCCCGGATGGCCATCAGGATTGGTTGCAGGATGGACGCGAGGTCACCTGAATCTTGCGCCGTTTCGATGACATGACGCAGGGCCGAGCGGTTATCGCTCGGCCGCCAGGGCGAACCAATGAGCTCAGCAGCGCGTGCAATCACTGTGCTTTGCAGCCAGGTGCCGGCCGTGGCCGGGGACAAGATGAGTCGCGCCAGCCGGGAGGGACCGAAGTTGCTGGGGAGCGGATCAACTTCGATCTCTTGACCGAGCAGCGGCGCCGGTCTGAGCCGTCCAACTTCCTCACGGAGGAAATCACCTACGGCACCAACAACGTGCTCGTAGGGCGACCCGACCGCGATCGGGGCGAGGGCTGCGAGTGCGATTTGGGCCCATGCGGCGAGGTGATCGGCCAGGAAGGCTCGTTCGGTCTCGACGGCCTCGACCGCTTTGTCGGGGATATCGCCGCGCCATGCGGCAGCCTCGTTGTGGCAGAGGTGCGCGTAGCAACGCAGTTCGAGGCCGAGGTGATCGGCTCCGGCGATCCGCCAACGCTGTTCGGTATGTTCGCTGTATCCAACCCGTTTGTAGCGGCTCACGACGTTGGTAAGGGTGTCTCCGCCGTGCTGTCCATCGTCGTTACGAAACACACTCTCGTAGATGGGGACGCCTCGGAGAAAGATCCGTTCGTAGTCGCTGTTGATCACCGGCTCACTACTCGCAAGCGCAGCCAGAGTAGGCACGGTTGCAACCAGATCCGTGAGTTGCGGGCCGGGCTCTTCGAGCAGGAGCAACCCAAGCAGCCCGGCCAACCCAGCTCGGCGTTCGGCGAGGAGCGCCAGATCGGCTGTCAACGGACCTCACCATTTTGCCAGTCACGCGGCTGGATCGTGTACGCCGATGCAAGCGGCTTGACGGGGCGCGCAAACCAGAGCGGCCGACGCAAGCCACCGGGGCCGGGACCGGGGCGGGTCTTGGCCAGCCATTCTCGATAGACCTCGGTAGAGCGACCGGTGTTCACCGCGATGTCGCCGTACTTGTCTTCCGGCTTGGCCGGACCGACGGTGACTTTCTGAAGCCAGCAATGCATACCGGAGACCGGGTCGGGCTGCACGGGAAACGTCAGGTTCTGATGGACTCCTGCGTCGGTCCACCACACACGGCTGGTGTCGGGGTCGGACGACTCGAACGGTTTCACCCCCTCTACCTGCGTCATCTCCCACTCGCCCGCTTTACCGTGGGGTTGGGCCTCTGGGCCGTAGCCAACGGTCGCTCCGTTGATACGCGCCAGACCTGAGCTGTACCGCGGGCTTCCCTGATCGGCATCGACGCGCCAACGGCCCATGTGATGCGACACGCCAACGACACCGGGTCGAATACCTTCGGTTCGCCACGCCTTGATCACGAAGTATCCGATCTGCGTAGTGATACGCACGAGACCGCTCACAGGGATGTCGAGCTGTTCGGCATCGGACGGATGGATCCACATCGGATGGGCGTGGCTGATTTCGTTGAGCCACTTCGCCTGGCCCGATCGCGTATGAACCAAGGTCGGCAAGCGGAAGGTGGGCAGCAGGATTCGTTCACCGCCGGCCATATCAAGGTCTTCCCAATGCACGTGGCTCTTGATAAAACCCGGCATGGCGTACTCGGGCCAACCCCAGTCACGCAGCACGTCGGAGTACATCTCCAACTTGCGAGATGGCGTCGGGAAGCCGAACCGGGCGTGGCCATCGATCTCGACGCCAATGGAGCCATCACCGATGAACGGCATGTGCCCGGTCACCTCAGCCAGATCATTGTGCATGCCCGCGGTGCCCGGTACTCGATAGACGCCCTGGTCATCTTTGATTGCGCCGGCCTTGGCGATCTCGGCTTCGCTCACCGTCCGTTCGTGGACCGCCAGTTGACTACCCGGGATTTCGAAGGCCCCGTATTTTCGCATGAACGCCAACGGTTCCAAACCTTCAGCGGCCGCAGCCTCGGGAAGACCGGGCACTTGGGTGTTGAACATCATCTCGTAGTACTCGTCCACACCGAGTACCTCTCCGGGGTTCTTGTTCGACTCAAAATGTTGGCGAATGCCAAGGGCACCGTCGGGATCCATTTTCCACGACAGGTCGATCCAGAACTCGTTCTCTTCCCACACTTCGCCTGGGTTTGCTTCCCACGTGCGGTTGACCGGGCGGCCTTCTTTTTCGGCGTTGACACGGAACACGGGCTGGCGAAAACCGATCCATCGACCCGAATGCGTTTCGTAGCTGGCGAGGTCATGTCGCTCGGCCCCGTTGCCCATGGGTAACACGTAGTCCGCAAACCAGGCCGATTCCGACCAGGTCGGGGTCAGCGCAACGTGGCAGCCAACCAGGCTCTCGTCGGTGAGCGCTTCAAGCCAGCTGAACCCGTCGGGGTTGGTCCACACCGGGTTGTACACCCGACTGAAGTACGTATCGACCTTGCCGCGGCCTTCTTTCAGGAAGTGCGGCAACAGGATCGATGCCTCGTGATGTGCCAGCGGGTACTCGTTGGGCCAGGTCATGTCGTTCCACCGACCGTGAGGATGCACGACCTTGGGTGGTACGGGAATGAACTTGTTCCATCCGTTCGGACTCACGCCACCCTCGGTGCCGACCGAGCCCGTCAGCACATTCAGCATCCAGAGGCATCGGGTGATCTGCCAGCCGCCCTCGTTCCCAGCCGCCGCGGCGCGCCAACTGTGTGAACTCAGTTTGCCCGGTACTGCGGTCGCGATGATGTCTGCGATGGTAAGGATTTTTTCTACGGTCAGACCACATTGCTGCGCGGCGAACTCGGGCGTGAATTTCGCGTAGTACTCGATGAGCGCAGGGCCAACGTTGTCGAACGTGCATTCCAGATCGGGGCGAACCTCTTGCAGGAAGTGCTCCCAGTTCACCCAGCGACGCACGAACTCTCGGTCCCACGTCCCCTTCTGCAACAACAGTCGGGCAAAGGCGAGAAGCATGACCGCTTCGGTGCCGGGCCAGGGCGCCAGCCACTGGTCGCTCATCGACGCAGTGTTCGACAGGCGCGGATCGACACAGATCACTTTCGCGCCGCGCATCTTGCCCTCGATGATGCGCTGTGCGTGCGGGTTGAAGTAGTGCCCGGCTTCCAAGTGCGACGAGATGAGGAAGATTACTTTGGCGTTGGCGAAGTCGCTTGACGGCCGGTCGAATCCCATCCACACCGCATACCCGACACGGGCGCCGGACGAGCAAATGTTGGTATGGCTGTCGTGCCCGTCGATACCCCACGCGTGCAGCACACGCTCGATGTAGCTGTCGTCACCCGGTCGACCAACGTGGTACATCACCTCGTCGTGACGGCCCTCCTTGAGCGCAGTGCCAATGCGGCTGCCGATCTCGGTGAGAGCCTGGTCCCAGGTGACTCGCTGCCACTTGCCTTCGCCGCGTTTTCCGACTCGTTTCAAGGGATACAGGATGCGCTCCGGGTCGTAGACTTGGGTGATGGTGGCTGGCCCCTTGGCGCAGTTTCGACCACGGCTGGCGGGGTGGGTCGGGTTACCTTCGAACTTGGCGATCTGCCCGGTTGACTTGTCGACGTAGGCCAGCAATCCACAGCAGGCCTCGCAGTTGAAGCAGGTGGTGGGGATCAGCCGATAGTTGCGGACTTTCTTCTCACCGTGGGCCCAGGCTTTCGGATCTAGTTCATTCCAGTCTTCCCAACGCTCGACCGGCGCGTAGTTCGTCAGCTGGCTGCCAGGCATCAGGCGCACGAGGTTGGCTTGCGCAGAGCGATTCAGATCATCAAGAAGTGACATGGAGCTTTCCTACGACAGGGGCACGGACTGGCCGGCCCGGACAAATGCGTCTTCGTAGAAGACCAACCCGACAATTCCCGCAACACCAGCCGCTACGCCAAGCGCAAGCGAACTACTTGCAATTGCAACAACCGCCAGCACACCGGCCAGCAGAATACCGACGCCGACCCCAATGCGGAACCGGGTCTTGTACAAGCCGTGCGTCATCGACTTCTGCGCCATTTCGACATGGACCGTGCCCTTACTTGCCAACTCCGTCCAGATCAAGAAGCCAAGCGCAAGCAGACTGCCCAACAGCATCCAACGCAAACCCTTCTCCACACCGTTCGCCAGATCGAACAGCGGCGCCAAGAGCAGGCCCATGCCGGCGCCGCCCACACCGGCCTGCGCCAACAGAACCGGCAGCAACAGCGGCGTCTGCCAGAAGTCGCGACCTTCGCACTGACCGAAGAGGAACGCCGTATAGCCCGCCGCGCCGGCCGCGAACAGCACCGCTGGTGCCGCAACGGCCTTGATGAGACCGGGCGAGTTCAGCAACCCGCCGAGCAACCACAGCGAACTCAACAGACCGTGGCCCAGGATGATGAACGCGCCACGAACCAACCAGGAACCCCATTGGGGTCGGGTGAAGATGAAGTAAAACCGCTTCGGCTGCTTCAGATCAGCCACCAGCAACGCTCCCGTTGCCCCCGCGAACAGCAGCGACAAGATCGGCAGCACTACGCCGACGAAGGCACGCTCATTGGCATGACCCATAACGACAGCCAGGCCTCCGACCATGATGGCTCCGGCGCTGATGGCCTTTGTGACCAGGTAGGCCGACACCTTGCCTTTCCAAACCATGGGATGTTCAGTGGTGTACGCCGTGCGGGCAACGACCTGTTTCCCCCGACCGGGTGGATCGACCGGAAGCGTCGGGTGATGTTTGGTGGTCTCCGCCCAGATCATGCCGTCATCAGCAATTCGGGTTCGCAGCGGGTCAAGGGCGGCCTCATCGGCACCTTTGTAGAACACATGCGGTTTGGTGTTCTGCTCGGGCGTTCGCACCTGCGTGTCGTGGCGGCCAAGCATGATCGAGATCTTCGACGTCGGATCCTCAATGTCGCCGGCGAAGATCGATTGGGTGGGGCACACGATGACGCAACTCGGCTCAAGCCCGACCTCAATTCGACTCGAACAGAAGTTGCACTTCTGCGCCGTCTGCGTCTCGGGGTTTATGTACAAGGCGTCATACGGGCACGCGTTCATACATGACTTGCAACCGATACAACTCGAGTCATCAAAGTCGACAATGCCATCATCACGACGAAACAGCGCGGTCGTCGGGCAAATCGATACGCATGGTGCATCATCACAGTGGTTGCAACGGTTCACCGAGTAAAAGCGCCGGGAATCAGGAAAGACGCCCTTTTCGATGTACTTGACCCAGGTTCGGTTCACGCCCAGTGGCACCTCATGCTCGGCCTTACACGCCACCGTGCACGCATGACAGCCAATACAGGTGTCTTGATCAATCAGGAACGCGTAACGCGTCATCGGCAACTGCCCCCAGGTCGTCGTTGAGTTGGCGTTAGTGACTCGCCAGCGCTGTGGCGACGGGCCGGTCGGCTTGTTCCCAAGCACTGAACCCGCCAATCAGGTCTGAAACGTCCTTGAAGCCCGCAGACCGCATGACCGATGCGGCAACCATTGATCGGTAGCCACTGCCGCAATACACGACCGTTGGCGCAGTCGGATTCAACTCGCCGAGACGATCCAGAATTCGTGCCAGCGGTACCTCCTGGGCGCCTTCAACCTTGCCCTTGGCAACCTCGCCAGGTCCGCGCACATCGACCAATTGAAGGCCCGCTACATGACTCATCCGATCGACCAGCTCATCGACGGTGAGGCGCGATGCCGATGTCATCCACCCAGGATGGCTGAGGAAAGAGGACACAGGATCACCAAGACAGCCAACCACGTGGTCGAATCCGATACGAGCCAAGCGATTCTTGGCCTCTAACTCTGTACCGTTGTCGCACACCAACACAATGGGCTGATCCGCCGTCAGCACGTCGCCGGCGTACTCGGCATAGCGACCCGCCAGACCGACATTGTACGAACCGACCAGGTGACCCTGAGCAAAGACTGCGGGGTCGCGACTGTCGAGAACGACTGCGCCCCGGCGCTGCTCTGCGAGCACTTCGGTCATGGACATCGAATGAGGCACCGCGTTCTCAGTGAGCACCTCATGGGTTTGCTTGTTGCGAGTGGCCGCGAATGCGAAGTAGAGCGGAGACAGGTTCTGTCCCTCGGTTACCGCGTGGACGAAATCATCTTCAGACATGTCCTGCAGTGCGTAATTCGTTCTGCGCTGCTCACCAATGGTGGAGACGGTTTCGGAGGACAAGAACTTGCCACAGGCCGAACCGGCGCCGTGAGCAGGAAACACCCGGGTGGCGTCAGGCAGTGTCATGAGCTGCTCACGGGTGGATCGATACAACGACCGCGCTAACTCGTCGGCGGTAACCCCAACGGATGTCAACAGGTCTGGCCGACCTACATCGCCAATGAAAAGCGTGTCACCGGTAAGCACCCCGTACGGGACCTCATCGCCTTCATGTTCGCGCACCACGATGGATATCGACTCGGGTGTGTGGCCAGGCGTGTGGCGGATTTCCAACGAGACATCGCCCAATGACAGGACCTGCTTATGCTCCAAACCGTCGATTTCGAACTCAACCGCGTCTTTCGCCGCCGACCCGTACGAAATGATTGCGCCCGTTGCCGCTTGCAACTCAAGGTGACCCGACAGGAAGTCTGCGTGGAAGTGCGTCTCGATGACCCGCTCGATGGTGAGGCCATGCACCTGAGCATCCGAGAGGTACTCGGCGATCTCCCGTTGAGGGTCGACAACGACGGCACGGCCGGTCGTCTCATCACCGATGAGGTAGGACGCCTGCGAGAGGCAGCCGAGGTAGTACTGCTTGAGGATCATGGACTTCCTCCATGTGTAAGTTCCCACCATTCGCACATATAGCCGAATGTCCGTACAACATAGTCCAGTTCAACTCCGTCCACAATGCTTGCTCAAGGCTTCGCAGAGCGGCAACAGCCGGTTCGAAGCACCCCATGGGAAATGCCTTGAACATGAACAATCCCGGAAGCGGCGAGCGCCGTCTATGTTAAGGCTCGGTCAGCGACCGATGCGCGGAACCTTGAGTTGGTCTAGCTCGTCGTTGAGCCGGGCAAGATCACCGGAGACCAGTGCGCTGAGATTGGCGAGTTGGTGGTCGATTTGGCCGGAGAGCTTGTCGTAGACGGCGTAGGACTGCGTGGTCGGTCTGGCGTCCGCGCTACTGACAACAGGTGGTAGTGCACTCAGCTTCTCGAAGAGCTGCTCGCGATAGTTAAGCGTGTCACCGTCGGAGGTGAACTCAACTTGCACCAGCTCGTTTTCAATGGCGGTTAGGCGCTCGTTGAACTCGCCCGCCGCCTGCACGACCGCTGAGGCCGAAGGCGTGTCGCAAAGGCGTGCAGTCCACCCGCCGATCTGCCGCTTCATCGTGCGAACGGAGTTCACGCCGGTGGCGATCTCGGACAGTTTGTCTTGGATGCGGCGCAACAGATCGAACTGTTCGGCCAACGCATCGTCGCTCGTGTCCACTCGCGGATCCTTCAGCAACGAAAACGTCTGCGTCATCGACCACTCGCCTACCGTCAGGGTTGCCGAGTAGATACCGGGCTTAGCCAAAGGTCCGGCGGGTGCGGTGTGAAACTCGGTGTCGACCATCTTCACGCCGGCCGGATACGTCATTGGCCACTGGAAGCTATTCATGCCTTCCTGCGCCGTGGTGTAGAGACCGTGGCGATCTTTCTTCTCGGTGGGAATGGTGCTTGGAAACGTATCGACGACGGTGCCGTCCGCGTCGCTGATGGTCAGCACCGCAGCCCCGACCGCAGGCTGGTCGAGGTAGTAGGTGATACGCACCCCGCGCTCAAGATCGCTGCCGGCGTCGAGCACTCGCCGCGTGGTGTGGCCGGTGTCGTGTTCGTCCAGATAGAAGGTGGCATTCTGGCCTGACGTGACGTGATAGTTCTTGCCGCCGGTAGTGCCGCCCCACGCTGCGGTGATGTGCGGCGGCATGCGAACAACATCACGGGGCTTGAGGAGGAACTTGTCAGCGCCCATGACTTCGTCGTACATCTGATGCAGTGGTGTGAGATCGTCCAAAATCCAGAACGAACGACCGTGGGTCGCCACCACCAGATCGGTCTCTTTGATGACGAAGTCGTAGATCGGTGTGACCGGCAAGTTCGCCTGCAACGACTGCCAACTCATGCCGTCATCGAACGAAACATGGATGCCGAGTTCAGTGCCGACATACAGCAAACCCTGGCGATTCGGATCTTCCCGAATGACCCGACAGAACTCACCGTCCGGCACACCGTTGTCTATCCGTTGCCAGGTCGTACCGAGGTTGCTGGTCTTGTAGATGTAGGGCGCATAGTCGCCCATCTTGTGGCGGGCAACGGTCATGTAGACGGTGCCTGCGGCGTGTGGCGATTCGGCCAGCACGGTGACCTGCGAAAACTTCGGGAGGTCAGCTGGCGTCACGTTCACCCAGTCGCCGCCGTCATTCTTCGATACGTGCACCAAACCGTCGTCGGAGCCGGCCATCAGCACGCCCCGCTCATGGGCTGAAACGACCAACGAGAAAATCGTGGCGTACATCTCGGCACCCGCCGTGTCCATCGTGAGCGGGCCGGACACGCCAAGCGTGGCCGGATCGGCGTAGGTCAGGTCGGGGCTGATGGTGTCCCAACTGTGACCTTCATCGGACGAACGGAACACCTTGTTTCCTGCGGTGTACAACACGCTGACGTCCTGCGGCGAGAACACAATGGGATACGTCCACTGGAAGCGAACCTCGGCCGTTGCGCCGTCGTGATACGCCTCGGGCCACACACTGACGAGCTGCGTTTGTTTGGTGCGGCGGTCGTAGCGCTGCAGCGCTTCACCGCCGCCAGGCGAACTGCCGATGGCCCCCACGTACACGATGTTCGAGTCGCCGGGCTTGGGCGCCACGTACCCGCTTTCGGCCGTACCGGGCGAGTAGCAATCAGCCCAGTTGATAGAGCCAAGACCGGTCTGACTCGGTACCGCAAGACTTGAGTTGTCCTGCTGCGAGCCGTAGACGATGTACGGAAACTGATCGTCGGTGGCAACATGGTAGAACTGCGCGGTCAGCTGGTTGTAGATGGTTGACCACGATCGGCCGGCGTTGAACGACACCCAGGCGCCGCCGTCATCACAACCAATCATTCGGTCGGGATTCGTTGGGTCGATCCACAGCGCGTGGTTGTCGCCATGGGGTGTGTGGAACTCATCGAAGGTCTTGCCGCCGTCGATTGATTTCCAGGCCTTCATGTTCATCACGAAGACGGTGTCGGCCTCGGTCGGGTGCGCTATGACGTGTTCGTAGTACCAGGGTCGCCACCCAAGGTCGGGTTTCGAGGAGACCTTCTCCCAGGTCTCACCCATGTCATCGGAGCGATACAGCCCCCGCTTGCGACCCTCCGCCTCGACCATCACGAACACTCGGCCCGAACGTGCTTGGGAGACCGAAACCCCGATCTTGCCGAGCGTGCCGTCGGGCAGCCCCGGTCGCGCGCTGATGTTCTCCCACGTGTCGCCGCCATCACGTGATCGCCACAAACCGCAGTCGGGTCCACCACTGTTGATCGACCAGAACGTTCGGCGTGCCTGCCACATAGTGGCAAAGATGATGCGTGGATTGTTGGGGTCAAGACAGACGTCGATCGCACCCGCGCCGTCGCTGACGAACAGGACGAGCTCCCAGGTCTCGCCACCGTCCTTCGAGCGATACAACCCACGCTCGGGATTATCTTTCGCCGAATGACCGAGCGCGGCGACGTAGACGATGTCGGGGTTGGTGGGGTGCACTCGAATCTCGCCGATGTGGCGCGACTCACGAAGCCCGATGTGCTTCCACGTCACACCAGCGTCAGTGGATTTGTACACACCGTCGCCGTGGGTCACATCGATGCGAATGGTGGCCTCACCCGTTCCGGCGTAGATCACATTCCCGTCCGACGGCGCAACCGCCAACGCACCGATCGAGCCGGTCGCGAGAAATCCGTCGGTGATGTTCTCCCAGTACTGGCCGGCGTCGTCAGACTTCCAGACACCACCGGCAACGGCTCCGTGGTAGAAGACGGCTGGCTTCTTCGGGTCGGCAGCAACAGCCACGACCCGTCCACCACGACTCGGTCCAATGCAGCGATAGCGGAGTTGGCTGAGGAACTTCGGATCGACGCTCGACATGGCGCCATCCTGTCAGTTCTGAAAGGCTTATCCGATACGTCGAAACCTTCCGTTGCGGCGCCCTTGAGTTCGCTCCCCCATTTCTGTTGCTAATCGTTCTGGGCGTTTCTGCCCTGACCGCCCGGCACACCTACCGCGCCCGTCCTGATTGCCGACAACCTCGGCGACTTACCGGTCACCGTGGTCGGTAGACGTCGCTGCGATGCTGCACCCGCAACACCACAACGGTCCGGGTGTCTTCGTCGATCTCGTAGATGACGCGGAAGTCTCCACGGCGAGCAGATCGCATACCCTCCAGCTGACCCACGAGCGGTTTACCGGCACGTTGCGGATTCTCAGACATTGCCCCGAGCATCAACGCGATCGCGACGTCCCTCACCTTTTCGGGGAGCCGGTTGAGATGCCTTCGAGCCTCCGAGGTCAGTTCGATCTCGTAGGACATTCTCGGCTACTCAGCCAGAACGGTCGAAAGCCGGACGCGGTCCCCACTGCGAGACTGCTGTCGTGACAACGCCAGCGAGGCCATCAACTCCGGATCGCGAGCGATATCTAACGTCTCTTCAAGCGAGTCCAGGTCGTCCGGGCTAATCAACACAAACGACGGCCGACCGTTACGCGTGACCAGAATCCGGTCGTGCTCATTCTCGACCCGCTGCGCTAGCTCGGAGAGATGAGCCTTCGCCTCACTAAACGCCACCGTATCTATCATAGGTCAATATTCTGACCTCCCGCCACCATCCTGTCAAGGGACACATCCCCACTGTGAATGCACCTCGCTTCATCGACATTTGCCACTCGTGTCCGGCGCTTTCGCCGACCCAGAGTGACCGACCAGGGCCGAGGATTGGAGGCGACGATGGGAATCGAACCCATGTACAGGGCTTTGCAGGCCCTTGCCTAAACCACTCGGCCACGTCGCCATTGCCGGCCTCCGAAAGAAGCCGCCGCCTCAGACTAGCTCAGCGGCCGCAGGGTCTTCCGAATCGATTTAGCGTGGAACGGGAAGCACGCCGCCGGACGGTGCCGTGCGCCGGGCGTTGGTAAGCAGCACCAGACCGGCACCATCCACGAGCACATCGGTGTTCGGACAGTCACCGCCGTTGGGGAAACTAGTGCGAACCGTGGCGGGGCGACGCACGACGCCCGTGGCGGTCTTGGCTTGAAAGTCCGACCAGCGGGCCATCGATCGAGGATCTTTGCAGCCGGCGAAAACCTCGGCCCACACCACAAACCCGTTCAGCCGACTACCTGCGGCGCGCAGGGTGCGCACGTGCTCCACCCGACCGGTGGACACATTGGTGACATCGCCGCGCCAACCGTCGTAGGCCCGGCTGACACGGAAGCGATAGGGCGTGCTTTCCTGCCAGGGAAAGTCTCGGGTGTTGGGGTCATTCGGTGCGCTGGGAAGCGGTGACGCAGTGCCTTCAAGAATCGAGGTCACATCGGCCACGTTGGAATAGCCGCCCCAGTTCACCGCGCGATTGTTCGGATGGTTCGGGTTCCACTGCAGGCCAATGTGGGCACTGCCGGTGGAATGTTCACCCTCCAGAAAGCTCACCTGGAAGGCCCAGAAGTACAGCCGGTCGACGGACGGTGCCTGCAGGATTTCTAGGGTTGCGGAAGCCTCGGTGAACGGTTCGCCACTCTCCAGTTCCTGCCACCAGAGGTGAAAGGAAGACACGCCGTGGATTGGTTCGCTCGGCTCTGCGGGCGCGCCTAATGGCTTGAGCAGCTTCGACAAAAAGCCTGACACGGTGCTTCCTCCTTCCTACCCCCAACGACGGATGATAGTCACCCTTCGGCAGGCTGCCTCGAAAGGTAAGGGGTCTGCGTTCTCGCGAGGCGCGCATCATGTAACAACTGGTCGCGACTGTGACTCAAAACGGGGGCCTCCGCCGCTCGCCGCAACCATCCGAACCGACACGTCGTTCCAGTTGAGCCGATAGCCTGGGGCTCAAACAATCAGGGGGATGTCCACGTGCCAGCGCCCAGCAATGCGCCGCTAACGCCAGACTTTTATAACTATGCGTGGTCGCCGCTGGAGACGGCCGAACTATCCGACGCGACCGTCACCGTAACGTGGCCCGACGGCGTCACACTCTCGTGCTACTCGCTCTGGCTCTTCGAAAACGTTGTTGGTGTCGGCGTCGAAACCGTGACCCGCGAGGGTATGGTCGACCCGTCGGATCTTCCCTCTCCC
>JANNZM010000035.1:0-38194 GCA_031410595.1 Actinomycetes bacterium
TGATGCCGATGATCGGCAAGTCCAGTCAGGGTTTCACCGTTGTTGGTTCGGCTCGCCCGGCCGTCGGCATCACGGCCGAAGACGACCAACCGAAGTAGGCCCGTCTGAGCCTCGGGGCTGCGCAGGGTTTAAGACCGGACCGAAGAACGCCGTAGTCGATAGGCTTCATAGGCCATGTCGACGATTCCTCGCACTGCGAACGAGCTGCGCAACGCCTTTCTCGGATACTTCGGTGACCGGGGCCACAGCATCGTTCCCTCCGCCAGCCTCATTCCTCACGACCCCACTGTTCTGTTCACGGTGGCAGGCATGGTGCCGTTCAAGTCTTACTTCACCGGGGATGAGACACCGCCGTTCAAGCGGGCTACCACCTCGCAGAAGTGCGTGCGCGCCGGCGGCAAGCACAACGACCTCGATGATGTCGGTCGCACCAAGCGCCATCTTGTCTTCTTCGAGATGCTCGGCAACTTCAGCTTCGGTGACTACTTCAAGGCCGACGCCATTCCGTACGCCTGGAAGTTCTATACCGAGGTGCTCGGGCTGGAAGCCGACAAACTCTGGGTGACCGTTCACGACAGTGACGACGAAGCCGAGGAGATTTGGCACGACGCCGCCGGCGTACCCCTTGACCGCATCCAGCGCATGGGCGACAGCGAAAACTTTTGGCAGATGGGCGACACCGGCCCGTGCGGTCCGTGCTCGGAAATCTTCTACGACTTCGGCCCCGAGCATGGTGCCGATGGGGGCCCGAAGTTCGGCGGCGAGGAACGCTTCGTCGAGATCTGGAACCTCGTCTTCATGCAGTACAACCAGTCGCACGACGGCAGCCGTACGCTGCTGCCCAAGCCATCCATCGACACCGGTGCTGGTTTCGAGCGCAACCTCAGCGTGCTGCAAGGCGTCACCGCGGTGTGGGATACCGACGTCATGCAGCCCATCATCAATGAAGCCTGCTCGGCCACCGGCAAGTCGTACGGAAAAGACGAGCGCACCGACATCAGCCTGCGCATCATGGCCGAACATGCCCGCTCGGGCGCCATGCTGGTGAACGACGGTGTCTTTCCTTCCAACGAGGCGCGCGGCTACGTGCTGCGTCGCATCATCCGTCGCGGCGTTCGTCATGCCTACATGCTCGGTAGCGAAAAGTTGGTTTTGCCGAACCTGGTGAGCACGGCCATTGATGTCATGGGTGACGCCTACCCCGACGTGATCAAGAACCGTGACTTCATCCTGAACGTCATCACCCGCGAAGAGGAGCGCTTCCGTCAGACGCTGCGCACCGGCTTGAAGATCCTCGACAACGAGCTGAGCGACCTGAAGGGCCAGCCCCTGTCGGGTTCCACCGCGTTCACGTTGCACGACACCTACGGCTTTCCCCTCGAACTCACGGCCGAGATCACCGAGGAGCGCGGCGTTGCCGTTGACACCGAAGGTTTCGCGGCCGAGATGCAGGAGCAGCGCACCCGCGCCAAGGCCGCTCGCAAGGGCGCCAACGTCGACGAGGATCGCGTCGATCTTTATCGCGAGGTAATGGAGAACTTCGGCACCACCGAGTTCACCGGCTACGTCGAGCAGGAATCAGTCGGCCGGGTGCTGGCCGTCATGCCCGCCGCCGACGGCCAGGTGGAAATCTTCCTCGACCGCACGCCGTTCTACGCGGAATCGGGTGGTCAGATCGGTGATGCCGGCACCCTCGTCTCGCACACAGGCAAGGCCGAAGTGACCGATTGCACCAACGCCATTCCGGGGCTGCGACGGCATTTAGCCCGCATCGTCGAGGGTGAAATCTTCCCAGGGCAAGACGTAACGGCCACCATCGACAACACCCGTAGGGACGCCATTCGTCGTAACCACACGGGCACCCACATTCTCCATTGGGCTTTGCGTGAGGTGTTGGGTGAGCACGTCAAGCAGGCCGGCTCACTGGTGGAGCCCGATCGTTTGCGTTTCGACTTCAGCCATTACGCCGCGGTCACGCCCGAGGAGATTGCTCGCATCGAGGCGCTTGCCAACGGTGAAGTGCTGGCGAATGAATCGGTGCGCTCGTATGAGACCACCAAGGTGGAAGCCGAGGCCATGGGCGCCCACGCGTTCTTCGGTGATAAGTACGGCGACATCGTGCGTGTGCTCGAAGCCGGTCGAAACTCGCTCGAACTTTGCGGTGGTACCCATGTGAAGGCCACGGGCGACATCGGCACCATCAAGATCGTGAGCGAAGGCTCTATCGGCTCGAACCTGCGTCGCATCGAAGCGGTCACCGGGTTCGGCAGCGTTGCGCTCCTCCAGAAGGAGAGTGCCACTGTTGCCCAGGCTGCCAGCATGGTCGGCGCCACGCCAGACACGCTGCTTGACGGCATCGAAAAGCGGCTCGATGAGATCAAGGCGCTCAAGGACGAGATCAAGTCGCTGCGCGCCAAGGCCGCTACCGGCCAGGCCAGCGAACTTGCGGCCAATGCCGAACAAGGCGTCGTCGTCACCCAGATTGATGGACTGAACGCGGCTGACTTGCGCGACCTCGCGCTCGCCATCCGCCAGCAGACCGGCATCCGCGCCGCCATTCTCATCGGCGTCACCGATACCGGTGGCGTGTCGTTGGTTGCTGCGGCCAAGCCCGATTCGGGTCTCGAAGCTGGCGCCCTCATCAAGGACGCGGCCCGAGCCGTTGGCGGTGGTGGCGGCGGAAAGGGTGACGTGGCTACCGCAGGCGGCAAGAATGTTGACGGCATCGCCGAGGCCATCAGCATCGCCCGTAAGGCAGCCGGCCTTTCCTGATGCGGGTTGTGGCGCTCGACCTCGGTACGAAGCGCATAGGCGTGGCCGTCAGTGACCTGTCGGGAACCATCGCTACCCCCCGCACCGTTCTCCAGCGGTCGGGCAGCAAAACCCGTGATCACCAGGTGATAAAGGCCCTCGTCGAAGAGGAGGAGGCCGAGCTACTTATCGTTGGGCTACCCCTCAACATGAACGGGTCCTACGGTCCAGCGGCCAAGGGTGCCGTAGCCGAGGCAGCCGAGCTGGCTAGCGTGGTCGGGGTGCCCGTGGAAACGTTTGATGAACGCCTCACCACCGTCTCGGCCGATCGGGCTCTGATGGAGGCGAACATCTCGGCCACCAATCGCCGTAAACTGGTGGACAAGGTGGCGGCTGCGGTCATGCTGCAGGCCTGGCTTGACGGAAAGGCGGCTCGCTGATGGCAAGACCTCCCGTACTGCACGACTGGGAGCAGGACGAATGGGATGCGCCCGACGATCTCTATGAGTTCGAAGGCGAGCGCAACCGCCCGAGCCGCGGCATCGCGAAAGTGCTCGGCTTTCTCTTTCTTCTTGCCGTTGGCGGTGCAATCGTCGTCGGGGGCATTTACGGCCTGTGGGTGCTACGCCAGGTGAATCCACCCGGCAAACCCGGCGCCAAGGTGGCCTTCACCGTCACGTCTGACGACGACATCGTGACGGTCGCAACTCGACTTGAGAGCGCTGGCATCATTACGAACGCGAAGGTCTTCCAGCAGTACGTGAAACAAAAGGGTGGGCTCGAACTACAGACGGGTACGTTCCAGATTGCCGTCCACGACAACCTCGGCGAAGTCACCCGCGCGCTGCGTACATCGCCCGGCCAGATTTTCCAGAAGGTGACCTTCCCTGAGGGGTTCACCCTCGATCAGATCAGTCGTCGACTGTCGAAGGAAGTTCCGCGCTTCACACCCAAGTCGTTCATGGACGTGGCCAACAGTGGCAAGGTGAAGTCGCCGTTCCAACCTGCTGGTGTGACCAGCCTTGAAGGGCTGGTGTTTCCTGATACCTACCAGTTTGCGGGCGATCAGGATGAGGCTACCGTCTTGAAGAAGATGATCAACCAGATGGTGCTGGTCGGCAATCGAGAGGGTCTCGACAAGGCCCAAGACAAGGTTTCGCACAGTCCGTATGAGGTGTTGATCGTCGCCTCGTTGGTGGAGAAAGAAGCCAAGTTCGACGAGGACCGGGCCAAAATCGCCTCGGTCATCTACAACCGTTTGGGTATCGACAAGGAACTCGAGATCGACGCAGCCCTGTATTACGGCCAGCCGGCCGACACGCCGTTCAAGACGCTGCGAGCTACCGACTCGGCTTATAACGTCTACGTGCATAAGGGTCTGCCACCCACGCCTATCGCCAGCCCCGGGGCTGCATCCATTCGGGCTGCGCTCAACCCGGCTCCAGATCCTCCATTGTCGGAGTGCCCGGGTACGGAGCAATGTAAGTACCTGTACTACGTGGTGAAGGACAAAGAGGGTCACCATGTCTTTGCGACGACGGTCGAAAAGCACGACGAGAACGTGAAGGCTGCTCGTGCCGCTGGCCTGCTTGGCTAGCGCGATGGTCTCCGGCAACACTCGCGTGGCCGGCGTGATCGGACAACCGGTCCGCCATTCGATGTCACCGGCCATTCACAACGCGGCGTACCGCGAGCTTGGCCTCGACTGGCTGTACGTCGCGTTCGAGGTGGCTCCGCGCAACTTGGCGTCGGCACTGCGATCGGTAACCGCGCTTGGACTGGGCGGCTTGTCCGTCACCATGCCGCACAAGGACCACGTGGCGATACTGGTCGACGAACCGTCCGAGGCGGTTCGTGCCCTGGGGGCCTGCAATACCGTCGTCCCTCTGCCCGACGGTGGGCTGGCGGGCCACAACACCGACGGTGACGGTCTGCTGGATTCCCTCCGTCACGACGAGATTGACGTCGCTGGTCGTCGGATCGTTCTGCTGGGTGCTGGCGGAGCGGGACGGTCGATCGCAGAAGCGTTTGGCCGCTCCGATGCCGGCGAGCTCGTGGTCATCAATCGGGACATAGACAAGGCCGTGACGGCCGCGAAACTTGCGTCTGGCATCGGTCGGGTCGGCACCACGGAGGATCTCGCCGATGCGGACATCATCGTGAACGCCACCTCGGTCGGCATGGGCAGCTCGGGTGCCTTCCCGTTCGACCCCGCATTGCTCGGGCCGAAACAGGTCGTGGTGGACCTCATCTACGAACCGCTCATCACGCCGCTGCTCCACGCAGCCACCGAGCGCGGGTGCCGTACGGCTGACGGACTCGGCATGTTGGTCTTTCAGGCCGCCCGCCAGTTCCGCCTCTTCGCGGGCCAAGAAGCGCCCATCGCCACCATGCTCGCTGCCGCTCGCTCCGCGCTCCAGTCGTCCAATTAGCTGAAGCCGAACGGGGTCGCCGCCCTACACTGACGGATATGTTGCGTTACTTGACCGCCGGGGAAAGCCACGGCAAGGCCCTCGTGGTGATTCTTGAGGGACTCCCGGCCGGCCTGCCCCTCTTGGCCGAAGACGTGCAGAGCGAACTCGCCCGCCGTCGTCTTGGCTACGGCCGAGGCCCCCGTATGCGCTTCGAGCAAGACGAAGTGACACTGCTCGGCGGCGTCCGTCACGGCCGCACACTCGGGTCGCCCGTCGCGATCGAGATCGGCAACAGCGAGTGGACCAAGAGCGACAAGTGGCATGAGGAAATGTCGCCGGCTCCCGGCAAGACCAAGACGCCACTCACGCAGGTCCGCCCCGGTCACGCCGATCTGGTCGGCATGCAGAAGTACGGCTTCGATGATGCTCGCGACGTGCTCGAGCGGGCCAGCGCCCGGGAGACTGCAGCGCGCGTCGCTGCGGGCGCGGTTGCCAAACAACTGTTGAAGCACCTTGGCTGTGAGGTGTTGTCCCACGTGATTCAGATGGGGCCGGCCCGATCGAAGTCGGTCGAACGTCCGTCGTTCGCCGACCTGCTCGCAGTCGATGAGAGCCCGGTTCGCTGCTTCGACAAGGCCGCCGAGGAAGAAATGATCGCCGAGGTAGAGGCGGCGGCCAAGGTGGGCGACAGCCTCGGTGGCATCGTCGAAATCCTGGCCTACGGTGTGCCCATTGGTCTCGGGAGCCACGTCCACTGGGACCGCAAACTCGATGCGTTGTTGGCTCAGGCCGTCATGAGCATCCAGGCCGTGAAGGGCGTCGAAGTCGGTGACGGATTCGAGGTGGCCGGTCGACGCGGCAGTGAGGCCCACGACCCGATCAACTGGGACGAAGCAACGCGTAGCTACGTACGCGAGAGCTCGCTGGCCGGCGGTACAGAAGGCGGGATCTCCACTGGTGAAGTTCTGGTCGTGCGGGCCGCCATGAAGCCGCTCGCCACTCTGAATCGCCCCACGCTCAAGACGGTCGATGTCGTCACCAAGGAATCGACGGTGAGCTTCAAGGAGCGCACCGATGTCACTGCGGTCCCGGCCATGGGTGTGGTTGGCGAAACAATGGTCGCGTTGGTATTGGCCGCCGAGGCGCAACGCAAGTTTGGCGGCGACTCACTGGCCGAATTCGTGCGTAACGCGAAGTCATTCGCCGATGGACTCTGACCGCCGCCACATCGTGTTGATCGGCATGATGGGCTCCGGAAAATCGACCATCGGCCGTGCCTACGCCGAGCGCGTCGATCGCCCGTTCTTCGACACCGATCAGATGGTGGAAGCAAAGACGAAGCGAGCCGTCCGCGAGATCTTCGCCACCGACGGCGAGCCGGCGTTTCGAGTTCTCGAAACCGAAGTTCTGATCGACGCGTTACAGCGGCAAACACCATCGGTGATCGCTGCTGCCGGCGGTGCCGTACTCGCCACCGAGAATCGCGCGGCCTTGCAGGTTTCAGCTCGCGTGGTGTGGCTCCGCGCCACGCCCGCCACACTTGCGCAACGGGTTGGCCATCGAGCGTCTCGCGGTCACCGCCCACTGATCGATGAGAACCCGCTGGCTCGCATCACCCAATTGGTGCATGATCGCCGGGAGCTGTACATCGAGACGGCCGACGTCATCATCGATGTCGATCAGCTCAACAAACCCAACGTGCTCGACGCCATCGACGTGGTGCTGGCATGAAGCGCGTCACCGTTGACTTGGCCGCACGTTCCTACGAAGTCGTGGTTGGTTCCGGAGCGGGTTGCGAACTGCGCTCGTTGATCCCGACAGCAGCGAAACGCGTCGCGATCGTCACCCAGGCATCTGTACCTTTCAGTGTCGATCCGGGGTGTGAGCACAGAGTCTTCGCAATCGGTGATGGCGAGCAACACAAAACGATGGGCACCATTGAAACACTCTGTCGCGAGTTTGCGTCGTGGGGGATGAACCGGGCCGACTGTGTCGTTTCGGTCGGCGGTGGCATGGTGACCGACGTTGCCGGATTCGCGGCGGCGTCGTACATGCGTGGTATCCCGATCGTTCATGTTGCAACTACTTTGCTCGCCATGATCGATGCCGCCATCGGTGGCAAGACGGGCGTGAACCTGCCCGAGGGCAAGAACATGGTCGGTGCCTTCTGGCAGCCGCACGGCGTTATCTGCGATCTGTCGACGCTCGACACCTTGCCCGAACGCGAGCGCCTATGCGGCTTCGGCGAAATGGCGAAGTACCACTTCCTCACCGGCGACGACCTGCTTGCACTCCCGCTCGAGGACCGCATCGCCCGTTGCGTTCAGATAAAAGCCGAGGTCGTCGGACTGGACGAACGTGAGTCGATCTCGTCAGACAACAAGCGGGGCCGGGCGTTGCTCAACTATGGCCACACGCTTGCTCACGCGCTGGAAATTGCGACGGACCACGCGTTGCTGCACGGCGAGGCCGTCGCGATCGGCCTGGTCTATGCGGCCCGTCTGGCCGTGGTGATGGGTCGGGTATCGGCCGACGTGATCGATCACCATTTGCATGTGCTGAGGGAGTACGGCCTCGACGGTCTGCTGCCAGCAGGACTTACCGACGACGCGTTGTTGGCCCTTATGGCGCGGGACAAGAAAGCCATTGACGGATTGACGTTCATTCTCGACGGTCCGACCGGAATCGAAGTGGTAGCAGGGGTTCCCGTTGCCGCCGTCAAAGAAGCACTGGGGGAGATGCGACGTGATTGATCAACCAATCGTGCTGCTGCTGCACGGCCCGAATCTGAACCTGCTCGGCCAGCGCGAGCCCGAGGTCTACGGTCACGCCACCGAAGCCGATTACATCGCGACCGCCACTTCGGTGGCAGCCGGCTTCGGACTGGCGGTAGAGGCGTTTCAGTCGAACCATGAAGGCGCCATTGTCGATGCCATTCACGCCGCCCGTGGTCGATGCGCCGCCATCGTCATCAACCCAGGAGCGTTCACCCACTACGCCTGGTCGATCCACGACGCACTCGCCGCATTCGCCGGACCCATCATCGAAGTCCACATCTCCAACCCAAACGCCCGCGAACCCTGGCGCCACACCAGCGTGGTTTCCCCCGTCGCCAAAGGCACCATCGTCGGCCTCGGCATGCACGGCTACGAACTCGCCTTGCAAGCTGTCGCCCGCCTGGTTGTCTCCTAGTCAACGGGTGAATCTGACCGGTGGGGGTGTTCTCCGGTACCCTCAAGGGCTGCTTCCCACGACGACGAGGTCTTTTCATGCCCCAAATCAGCACCAACGACATCAAGAACGGCATCACTTTGGAGCTCGACAACGGGCTTTTCACGGTCGTTGATTTCCAGCATGTGAAACCCGGCAAGGGCGGCGCGTTCGTGCGCACCAAGCTGAAGAATTCTCGCACCGGCGCGGTCATTGACCGCACCTTCAACGCCGGTATCAAGGTGGAGCAGGCCATCGTCGACAAGCGTGACTACCAGTTCCTTTACAAGGACGGCGAGGAGTATGTCTTCATGGACGTGGATACCTACGACCAGATGAATGTCGACCCGACCAAGCTTGGTGACGCCGAGAACTACATGGTCGAGCAGTCCATCGCCATGATCGCCATGTTCAACAACGAGATCGTCTATGTCGAAATCCCGGCATCGGTCGAGCTGCACATTGCCGACACCGAGCCCGGAATTCAGGGTGACCGGGTGTCGGGTGCTCGCAAGCCGGCCACCCTTGAGACCGGACTTGTGCTGCAGGTGCCGCTGTTCGTAAACCCGGGTGACAAGATCAAGGTCGACACCCGCTCGGGCGACTACATCACCCGCGTCTGATGGCTGATGGCCCCGAGCGAACCGATCGCGAAGATCGCCGCTCCGAGTCGCGCGAACGCGCTCTCACGCTGTTGTATGAGGCCGAGGCCAAGACTCAGTCGGGGGAGGCCACGCTTGAGGCGCTACCCGTTGCTGCTGACGACATGGCCACCAGGTTGGTGCAGGGCGTCGACGCGCATCGGGAACAGATTGATGCGCTCATCCGCAAGTACTCCCGCACCTGGACGTTGGAGCGAATGCCGGTGATCGACCGGAGCGTGCTGCGCATCGCTATCTTCGAGCTGTTGGCCTCGCCCGATGTACCGACGGCTGTCATCCTCGATGAGGCGGTGGAGTTGGCGAAATCGTACGGCACCGATGATTCAGGCAAGTTCGTGAACGGCATGCTGTCCAGCATCGTGGCCAACGTTCGCCCATGACGCAGCGCACTATTCTGTTCGACCTCGATGGCACGCTGTCGGACTCTGCACCGGGCATCATGGCGTCCATCGAGTACGCCTTCGAAGAGATGGGTCTGCCCTTTCCTGGTCGACGCGACGAACTGTTGGGTCCGCCGCTGAAGGAAGTCTTTTCGATGCTGCATGTGCCCGACGAGCTGCTCGACGGGGCCGTCAAGCTTTATCGCATTCGGTACGGCACCATCGGCAAGTTCGAAAACACCGTGTACGAGGGCATCCCCGAGTTGCTCGGCGGCCTCGTCGCCAACGGAGATCGGTTGGCGCTGGCGACGTCGAAGCCCGATGTCTACGCGGTACAGATCCTCGAACACTTTGGCCTCGCTCACCACTTCACCTTCATCGGTGGGGCCACGCTTGACGGCAGTCGCGGCGCGAAGGCTGGTGTGGTGGCGCACACGCTGGCGAACCTCGATGACATTGATCTATCCAGCACCGTAATGATCGGCGATCGCTTGCACGATGTGCACGGCGCGGCCGAAAACGGTGTGGAAACGATTGGCGTACTGTGGGGCTACGGCGATCACGCCGAACTCAGCGAGGCCGGCGCCAAGATTCTGGTGGAAACCCCCGCCGAGCTGGCCGACATTCTTCTCGGCTAATCCGGTTCGGCCCCGATGTAGCGGGCTGTATGCAGACTGATTGGACGTGCGGCATCGCTACCGGGCCGGTGACGTCGTGATCTGGGATAACCGAGCCACGATGCATTACGCCACGGACGACTATGGCGCCTCCGAACGAAAGATGCGACGGGTCACGGTTCGCGGCGAGCGACCCGTCGGCACGACCGAGACCCATAGTCGTATCGCCGAAAACCCGTTCGACGCCGTCCGCTAGCGCGGCGTCACCCAGCCCGGGGACTCGCCCCAACTGTGTTCATCCTCCGACGAGCAGGGCGTCCTGGACTATGGCATCGCGGTCATCCACGGCGCACGTCAGGAATCTCCGCGGCGAAGATGATCGATTTGGCGGCGATCTCGTTTGGTGGGGCGGCCGGTGCCGCGGTCTCGCTGGAGGATCCCGACATCGAGGCGTTCGACGGGTGGACTTTGATCGATCAGACACTCGGCTGCACGCGGCGCGCCCACCCGTTTGTTGATCAATTCGACCACTTCAACAACGCGTTGCCGCTGGGCGATACGCGCTTCGATTCGATCGCCAGCCTTCACGGCGTAGGCCGACTTGGCCGGTACGCCGTTCACCATCACTCGGCCAGTGCGGCAGAGATCCGTTGCCGCCGATCGAGTAGGCGTCAGCCGTACCGACCACAACCATATGTCGAGCCGCACTGCATCCATTCGCCTAGCGTTCCACGTTTCGAAACCGCTGGCACGTGTCTCGATCTTTGGAGCCAAGCGCGAATCGGTGCGGGCGTAGGCTTTGGTTGTGAGCGCTTCGATAGACACCACGTCCGCGCAGACCTTCTCCTCGATTCCCGAGGTGTCGCTGGCCGATCTCATGGCTGACCGAGAGGCAAATGCATCGCGGCTCACGACGATCTGTCACGAGGTCGGGTTCTTCTACCTTGTTGATCACGGTATTGAGCAGGAATTCTTCGAGCGGTACTTCTCGCTGATGGCGTCATTCTTTGCGTTACTCGAGGCAGTAAAGGCCACCATCGACAAGCGTCAGTCTCCGCACTTTCGCGGGTGGGAACGCGTCGGTGCCGAGCTGACCAACAACCGACCCGACTATCGCGAACAGCTCGACGTATCGACCGAGAACCCGGCCTACGGACTCGATGCCGATCCGCCGTATCTGCGCCTCGACGGCCCGAATCAATGGTTGCCTGATGAGATCCTCCCCGGGTTCCACGCCATCGTGAACGAATTTTTCGAGCGGCTGGGTGGCGTGGCGAACCAGCTAATGACGGCGATGTCACTCGGTCTCGGGCTCGACGAACATCACCTGCGGGATTTGTTCGGCGAGCGACCGTTGTCGTTCGCCAAGCTGATCAGCTATCCCCGGACGCCCGACGGCCAGGCAGGAGTGAACGCGCATCATGACGCAGGGTTTCTCACGCTTCTGACCCAACACGGCGTCGGCGGATTGCAGGCGCAGAACCCAGCGGGGGAGTGGATCGACGTGACGCCTCGACCCGGCGCGCTCGTGGTCAACCTCGGCGAAATGCTGCAAGCCATCACCGGCAACTATTTCGTGGCCACCACCCATCGGGTCATCGCAAGGGAGGCTCGCCTGTCGTCAGGCTACTTCCATGGCCCCGACCTGCGCACCCGTCTCGACCCGCTTCCGCTCGATTCATCATTTGCCGCTGCGGTGGCGGCCAGCCCTCGACATGCCTCGGCCGGTTTCATGTCGAAACGAAACGAGTTGCTCGACGGCGCTGCCGTCATCGCCAGCACCACCGCTCCCGTCTACGGCCAGCAGCTGTGGAACTACTACGTCCGCAGTTACCCCGACAACGTTCGCGCTCACTACCCGGAGCTCCTCGGTTAGGTCAGACGGGTTCCCGGTGAGGATTGGAATCGAGCACCCGGGCGCGCGATACAGTGCTGTCTCGACCGTGAAGCGTGTCCTGTGAGGCTCGCACGGAAGGAGAGGGATGCCTGATTCTGGTGTTTCCGCGGCGAATTTCGCCCGGAATGAAGTGCTTTCAGCCACCGATGTTGGCCGAGCCGCTGCCCGTATCGCCCACGAAATTGCCGAGAAGAACCGTGGCCTCGATGGCCTGGTGCTGGTCGGCATCCAGCGGGGCGGTGTGTGGATGGCCGACATGATCGCCGATGCCATCGAACGCAACGAGGGAGTGCGCGTGCCGCACGGGATGATCGACGTCTCCATGTACCGAGACGACATCGGCCTTCGCCCCGTTCTCCCTACAGCAGCCAGCAGCGTGCCCGCTATCGATGGCAAAACGGTCATCCTGTGCGATGACGTGCTCTTCACCGGCCGCACTATCCGCGCCGCGCTCGACTCGCTCAATGACTACGGACGGGCCCGCGCCGTGCAGCTCGCCGTCATGGTCGACCGTGGCCATCGAGAGCTTCCAATCCGACCCGACTACGTCGGCAAGAACCTGCCCACCTCGCGGGATGAGCGCGTGAGCGCAAGCGTTGAGGGTGTTGTGATCGAGAAGCCGTTATGAGCGTCCGCCACCTCCGCTCTATCGACGAACTTACCGCCGAGGGCATCCGCTCGCTGCTCGATCTCACCGACCACATGGCCGAGATCAGCGCCCGCCCCATCCCCAAGGTCCCGGCCCTGCGCGGTAAGACCGTCACCCATCTTTTCTTCGAAGATTCCACCCGCACACGACTGAGTTTTGAGGCGGCAGCAAAGCGCCTGTCAGCCGATGTGATGACATTCAGCGTATCGACCTCAAGCGTCAAGAAAGGCGAGAGCCTCCGCGACACGGTGGAGACGATTGAGGCGATGGGTATTGACGCCATCGTGGTGCGCCACGGTTCGTCGGGTGTGCCGTGGCAGCTGGCCGAGTGGACCGACGCGTCCATCGTGAACGCCGGCGACGGCTGGCATCAGCACCCAACCCAGGCACTGCTCGACAGCTACACCATTCGCCAGCATGCCAAGAAGCCTTTCGAGGACTTGAACATCGCCATCATCGGCGACATCAAGCACAGCCGCGTGGCGCGCTCCAACGTGCACGCCTTCACCAAACTCGGCGCTCGTGTGACCCTGGTAGGTCCGCCCACATTGATGCCACCGTCGCTCGTTGGTTGGCCCGTCGATGTGTCGTACTCGCTCGATGATGTGGTGGGTACCACCGACGTTGCGTACTGCCTGCGCATGCAGCTCGAACGCCAAGACCAGGCGCTGGTGCCCTCACTGCGAGAGTACGCAACGGTGTGGGGGCTCACGCCCGAACGGGCAGATCGGCTGCCCGAGGGCGCGCTCATCATGCATCCGGGCCCGATGAACCGCGGCGTAGAAATCGCGCCCGAAGTCGCCGATCGACCCAACTCGGTCATCCTCGACCAAGTCCACAACGGCGTCGCGGTCCGTATGGCCGTCCTGTACTGGCTGCTCGGCAGCGGCGTATCGCTCGGAGGAGAAGCATGATTCGCGCACTACCAAAGTTCCCTTCGCGCATTCGTCCCGGTGTCCTTCCGTCTGGCAGGGCTATTGGGCGTAATGCGCGAATCAATTCGACCGATTGCGCGAACGCGCTAATCACCCTAGGAGGAGAAGCATGACTGATCTCGTCATTAAGGGCGGTCGGGTTATCGACGCCTCTGGGTCTCGGATGGCCGACGTCGCCATCGAAAACGGGGTGGTTGTTGCGGTCGGTTCCGACCTGAGCGGAGCACGGACGCTCGATGCCGCTGGTTGCGTGGTTTCGCCCGGATTGGTTGATCTGCACACCCACTTGCGGGAGCCGGGCAAGGAGGAGGCCGAGACCATCGAGACCGGCTCACGTGCTGCGGCCTTAGGTGGATTCACTGCGGTGCTGGCGATGCCGAACACGACACCCACCATCGACTGCGCAGCACTCGTGCGCGAAGTGCAGCACCTCGGCCGCGCGGCGCGTCTCGCCGATGTGTACGTCTCGGGTGCCATCACCATCGGCCGCAAGGGCGAGCAGCTCGCGCCGATGGCGGAGATGGCGGCCCTCGGGGTCCGCATGTTCACCGACGACGGCACCGGCGTGCAAGACACCCGCCTGATGCGGCGAGCGATGGAGTACGCCAAGGGCCTCGGCGTGATCCTGTCGCAGCACTGCGAAGACGATGCGCTGGCCAGCGGGGGAGCGATGCACGAGGGCGAATGGTCGAGCCGCCTTGGCTTGTCCGGCCAACCGCACGAGGCCGAAGAAGTGATGGTCATGCGTGACCTTGCGCTCGCCCGTCTCACCGGCGCGCGCATCCACTTCCAGCACCTGTCGACGGCTCGTTCGGTGCAGATGGTGCACGATGCCCGCGCCGAGGGGCTGCACGTGTCGGCCGAGGCAACTCCACATCACTTCACCCTCACCCATGCGGCCTGTGCGTCGTTCGATTCGGTCTATCGGGTGAATCCGCCGCTTCGCACCGACGCCGATGTGGCCGCCATGAAGGCTGGTTTACGCAGCGGTTGGCTTGACTGTATCGCCACCGACCATGCGCCTCACGCGGTCGATCAGAAGGAAAAGCCCTTCGCCGAGGCACCCCCCGGCATGCTTGGGTTAGAGACGGCGCTGGCGCTTGCGCTTACTGAACTCGACATGCCGATTGAGAAGGTGTTGGCGCTCATGAGCTGGCAGCCTGCGGCCATTGGTGGCATGGGTGACACTCACGGTGCCATCGGTGTTGGTCGGGCCGCCAACCTGTGCGTGATCGACCCGCTCGCAACCTGGGTCGTCGATCGCACCAAGCTGGCCAGCCGCTCCACCAACACCCCTTTCGAAGGCCGCACCCTTCGGGGTCGGGTCCGCCACACCATCTTCCACGGCGACCCCGTCGTGATCGACGCCATTGCTCAACGCTGAACACCAACCCAACGAACCGTGAAGCGGGTCCCGAGAGGCTCGCACGGAAGGAAGCAAAATGAATGAATATGCAGAGTGCCGTATGACTATGCAAGGCTGGGCGGCATGATTCGCGAGGCATTGTTAGTGCTGTCCGACGGCGAAGTCTTCGAGGGCGAAGCCATCGGCGCGGAGATGTCGGTCGCCGCTGGTGAGGTCGTGTTCAACACGGTGCTCAGCGGCTACCAGGAAGTGATCACCGACCCCAGCTACGCCGGGCAGATCATCACGTTCACCACGCCCCACATCGGCAACTACGGCGTAAACCTCACCGATTTTGAATCGCGTCGCATCTTTTGTCGCGGCGTGATCGTGCGGGAGATGGCTCGCCGTCGCAGCAACTGGCGGGCGACAGCCGATCTGAACGACATGCTGATCGCCTACGGCATTCCGGGTATCGGTGGCATCGACACTCGCCGCCTCACCCGCCACATTCGTGACACCGGCGCTATCCCCGGTGCATTTGGTACAGCGGACGAATCCACCCTGCGAGCAGCGGCGCTGGTCGAACCCGGCACCGATGGCGTCGACCTCGTCGCCCAGGTCACCACGTCCCAGCCGTACACACTCGGCAGCGGAACGCTGCGAATCATCGCCTACGACTTCGGCATCAAGCACACGATCCTGCGTCACCTGTCTGAGTACGGCGAAGTGACGGTCGTGCCTGCTCGCACCGGCGCCGTCGATGTGCTTGCGCTCAAGCCTGACGGCGTCTTCTTGTCGAACGGTCCGGGCGACCCTGCGATGTCCCCGTGTGCCGTTGATGCCATCCGTGAGCTGGTGGAGGCTGGCATGCCGACGTTTGGCATCTGTCTTGGTCACCAGCTCCTGTGCCGGGCGCTCGGAGGCGAGACGTTCAAGCTGCCATTCGGTCATCACGGCGGCAATCATCCGGTACAACAGGTGTCGTCCGGCAAGGTGGAAATCACCAGCCAGAACCACAACTTCTGCGTCGACCCGAGTTCGCTCGACGGCCGTATCGAGGTGACTCATCTCAACCTCAATGACCACACCAACGAAGGGATGCGGGTGAATGGTGCCAACGCCTTCAGCGTGCAGTATCACCCCGAAGCCGGTCCCGGCCCACATGACAGCCAATACTTGTTTGACCAGTTCGCCCGACTGATGGCGTCGGCGAAAGGCCGGAGCGGCTTCACTCGTAACAGCATGACGGGTTACGAAACTCCGGGACTGCCCACTATCGAGTTGGGAGTGGCGGGCTGATGCCGAAGAGGACAGATATTCAGTCGATTCTCATCATCGGCTCGGGGCCAATTGTGATCGGGCAGGCGTGCGAGTTTGACTACTCGGGTACCCAGGCGTGCCGGGTGTTGAAGGAGGAGGGCTACCGCGTCATCCTCGCCAACAGCAATCCGGCCACCATCATGACCGACCCCGATTTCGCCGACCGCACATACATCGAACCGCTCACGGTCGAAGTGCTGGCCAAGATCATCGAACGCGAAAAGCCAGACGCCGTCCTGCCGACCCTCGGCGGTCAGACCGGCCTGAACCTGGCCATGGAACTGTTCCACGCCGGCCTTGTCGGTGTGCCCGGAACGCCCGAGTTGATCGGCGCCAACGCGGAGTCGATCGAGACGGCCGAGAACCGCGAGAAGTTCAAGCAGGCCATGATCGAAATCGGCCTCGACGTGCCCCCCAGCGGCACCGCACACAACATGGAAGAGGCCATGGAAGTGGTGGCGCGGATCGGTCTGCCCATCATCATCCGCCCGGCCTACATCCTCGGTGGTCGTGGCACCGGCATGGCCGCCACCATGGAGGAATTCGTGAAGGCCGCCGCCCACGGTCTCGATGCCAGCCCGGTAAGCGAGATCCTGATCGAGACGTCCATCGCCGGGTGGAAGGAGTACGAACTGGAAGTCATGCGTGACCGCAACGACAACTGCGTGATCGTCTGCTCGATCGAGAACTTCGATCCGATGGGCGTGCACACGGGGGACTCCATCACGGTCGCTCCTGCCCAGACGCTCACCGACGTCGAATACCAGAAGATGCGTGACGCTGCGTTCGCGTGCCTTCGTCGCGTCGGCGTGGAAACGGGTGGCTCGAATGTGCAGTTCGCGCTCAACCCCGAAAACGGTCACATGGTGGTCATCGAGATGAACCCCCGTGTGTCGCGTTCGAGCGCGCTCGCAAGCAAGGCCACCGGCTTCCCGATCGCGAAGATCGCGGCGCGTCTTGCGGTTGGCTACACACTGGATGAAATCCCGAACGACATCACCAAGATGACGCCGGCCAGCTTCGAACCGAGCATCGACTACGTCGTCACCAAGATTCCGCGCTGGGCCTTTGAAAAGTTACCCGGCACCAGCGGCATTCTCGGTACGCAGATGCAGTCGGTTGGTGAAGCGATGGCTATCGGCCGGACCTTCCCCGAGAGCTTCCAAAAGGGCCTTCGCTCCCTGGAAAACGGGCGCCTCGGCCTGAACTGTGACCCGGCCGAAAAGCAGTACGACGCGCTTGATGACGCGGAACTGCTGCGGCTGTGCAATGTGCCGACGCCCGAGCGTCCGTTCCATCTCGGCGAGGCATTGCGTCGTGGCATGAGTGTCGACACCATCAACGCCGCCACCAAGGTTGACGTGTGGTTCCTCGATCAGATGTTGATGATCGTGGAGGAACGAGCGCACCTCGCAACCCTTGGCTTCAGCGCGATGACCAAGCGCGACTGGAAGCGGGCCAAGCGTCTCGGCTTCAGCGACCCGCAGCTCGGGTACCTGTTCGGTGTCGATGAGCTGGATGTCCGGAAGGCGCGGCTTGACGTAGGCGTGAAGGCCACGTTCAAGACGGTCGACACATGCGCGGCCGAGTTTGCGGCGCAGACGCCGTATCACTACTCCACCTACGAGGACACCGACGAGGTGCAGCCGAGCGATGGCAAGAAGGTCATCATCCTCGGCAGCGGACCCAACCGAATCGGGCAGGGGATTGAGTTCGACTACTGCTGTGTGCACGCGTCGTTCGCGCTGCGCGACGCCGGGTACGAGACCATCATGATCAACTGCAACCCCGAAACCGTTTCAACCGACTACGACACGTCGAGCCGCCTCTACTTCGAACCGCTCACCCGTGAAGACGTGCTCAACGTCATTGAAGCCGAGAACCCCATCGGCATTGTGGTTTCCCTCGGTGGACAGACCCCGCTCAAGCTGGCGGGTCTCCTTCCGCAGAACCTGATCGTCGGTACCAGCCCCGAGTCGATTGACCGGGCCGAGGATCGAGAATTGTGGAACGTGCTCTGCAACCAGCTCAACATCCCGCAACCGGCCGGAGGCACCGCGGTCACGGTCGATGAGGCGCTGGCCATTACCGATCAGATCGGCTTTCCGGTGTTGGTGCGTCCGAGCTACGTGCTGGGTGGGCGCGGTATGCGCATCGTGAACGACCGGGACGAGTTGGTCAGTGCCATGAGTGAGCTGATCGGTTTCGGTGCCCTTGGCAAGGAAGGCGGCCTGTCGGCTGAACGGCCGGTACTGATAGACCGCTTCCTCGAAGACGCGACCGAGGTCGATGTTGATGCGCTTCGAGATGCAACGGGTGAAGTTGTGATCGGTGGAGTGATGGAGCACGTGGAAGAAGCTGGTGTGCATTCGGGGGACTCTGCCTGCGCTATCCCTCCGCCCACGCTGCAGCCCTGGGTAATCGAAGTCATCGAGCACTACGCCACCTCCATCGCCCACGCGCTTGACGTCAAAGGACTAATCAATATCCAGTTCGCGGTGCGCGGCAATCAGGTGAACGTGATCGAAGCGAACCCGCGCGCCAGTCGCACCGTTCCGTTTGTTGCAAAAGCAACCGGTGTCCCGCTTGCGAAGATCGCAAGCCGGATCATGCTCGGCGCAACCCTGCAGCAACTGCGTGAGGAAGGCTTGTTGAAGCCGCCGGTCACAGGCCATACGTCGGTCAAGGAAGCGGTGCTGCCGTTCAACCGCTTCCCCGCGGTGGACCCGGCCCTTGGCCCGGAGATGCGCTCAACCGGCGAGGTTATGGGTATCGACATTACCTTCGGTCTGGCGTTCGCCAAGTCGCAGGCGGCATCCTACAGCGCGCTGCCGACGGACGGTTCGCTGTTCATCTCTCTGAAGGATCGCGATAAGCCAGCGGGCATCATCGTGGCCAAACGTTTCCGTGAGCGCGGTCTGAAGATCATTGCCACCAAGGGCACGGCTGCATACTTGGCCCGCTTTGGGTTCGACGTTGACCGCACGTTGTCGAAGCTGTCCGACAACGAAGGCACCAGCGCTGTCGACCTGATCGCAAGCGGAGAAATCACGTTCATTGTCAACACCCCGAGCGGCAGCGGTGGACGTTCCGATGGTAGCCACATCCGCACCGCCGCTGTCGTCCACCGCGTAAGTTGCGTCACCACGGTTGAAGCCGCTCTCGCCGCCGCTCAAGGAATGGCCGAAGCCGCCGCCACTCCCATGACCGTCCGCTCCCTCCAGGAGTTCCACGGCTTATGAGCGGTATAGCGAGCGGTAGCGAGCCAGCGAAGCAGATAGGGCTTATGAGCGGTATAGCGAGCGGTAGCGAGCCAGCGAAGCAGATACGGCTTATGAGCGGTATAGCGAGCGGTAGCGAGCCAGCGAAGCAGATACGGTGAGTCTGCAAACGCGTGTTGGCGATGTCACGTTCGCGAACCCGATCATGGTCGCGTCGGGCGTGGCCGGGCACGGTACAGAACTGGCGTCGTATGTCGACATGGCCAGCCTCGGCGCCATCGTGGTCAAGTCGCTTTCATCGTTCGAATGGAAGGGCAATCCGGCGCCCCGGCTTCACCCGGTCACCGCCGGCATGATGAACGCGGTTGGACTGCAAGGGCCTGGGATTGAACGTTGGAAGACCGAAGAACTTCCCGACCTCCTAGCTACCGGTGCCAAGATCGTGGTCAGTATTTGGGGTCGCTCGTTGGAGGAGTACGCCGACGCAGCGGCGCTGCTTGCCGACCTTCCCGAACAAGTCGTTGCCATTGAGGTGAATCTCTCGTGCCCGAACCTGTTGGGCAAGGGCATGTTCGCCCAGTCCGCCGAGTTGGCCGCCGAGGCCATGGCCGTGACCGCCGCGTGTGGCCGACCACGATGGGCCAAGCTGACCGCCGCAGTCACAGACCTTGTTGCCATTGCGACCAGCGTGAGAGATGCCGGCGCGGCCGCAGTCACGCTGATCAACACCGTGCCGGGTCTTGCCCTCAACATCGAGACCCGCAGACCGCAGCTCGGCAACGGTCCCGGCGGCCTGTCGGGGCCAGCTATCCACCCGGTCGCGGTGAAAGCGGTTTGGGATGTGCATGCAGCGCTACCGAACCTTCCGATCGTCGGCGTCGGGGGAGTGGCGAACGCGCGCGATGTGGTGGAACTCATGCTCGCCGGCGCCTCTGCCGTGCAGATAGGCACGGCGGTCTTTGCCTCGCCCAAGCTGCCAGGCATCATTCTGCGAGACTTCGCAACCTGGTGCAACCAACATCACGTAACCTCCGTAGACCAACTTGTGGGCGCGGCGCATGAACCGGTCGGGCGCTGAGGCGTGCGGTCCGAACATGCAGCGGCCACGGATCGATCCGGCCAAAGGACTCGCCAATGACTGACCCGCATCCCAATCGCGATCGACTGGCCCTCGCTCTCGACGTTGACGACCTCGTGGACGCCACCCGGATGGCCCGCAAACTGCAGCCTTGGTTCGGCTTCGTGAAAGTCGGCCTTGAGCTGTTTAGCGCGGCCGGCCCGGAGGCCATCGGCACGTTCCGTGACATGGGGTTTCGCGTCTTCCTCGACCTCAAACTGCACGACATCCCGACAACGGTCGGCAAGGCTTCACGCGTGGTCGGCGCGCTCGGTGCCGAACTGTTGACGGTACACGCGTTCGGTGGCGACGCCATGATGCGCGAGGCGTGTGACGGCTTTCTCGTAGGCGCCGAAGCAGCCGGTCTGCCCGAGCCGATGGTGATTGCCGTAACGGTGCTCACCAGTGACGCGGACGCCCCGCCCCATATCCTGTTCCGGCGCGTTGGCGAAGCCGTCGAAGCCGGCTGCGGCGGCATCGTGTGCTCAGCCCTCGACGTGCACGATGCCAAGACGCTCGCGCCCCGCGTCTTTGCGGTCGTGCCCGGCACGCGCCCCGAGGGAGCTCCCGCCCACGACCAGGCGAGAGTTTCGACGCCTGCGGCCGCGATCAAGGCGGGCGCCGACTTGTTGGTCATCGGCCGCTCGGTGCTGCAGAGCGACGATCCCATGGTTGCCGCCGACGCAATCGCCTCGTCGTTTTAAATCCTTCGCTCCAGCCCTGAAGCACGTACCCGCTCGGCTAAGATGACAACCCATATGGCGACCCCACCCCAACTCTCCTCCGACCAGCGCGCCGCTGCGTTGGCGAAGGCCGCTCTCGTTCGAGTCGCACGCTCGGAACTTAAAGAGAAGCTGAAGTCCGGCGAAATGTCGTTGCAAGACGTCATTGACGCAGCCGTTACCGACGACGTCGCCGCCAAACTCAAGGTGCTCGCCATGCTCGAGTCCCTTCCGGGTCTCGGCAAGGTGAAGGCTCGCCGCATCATGGACGACGTCGGCATTGCCGACTCGCGTCGGGTGAAGGGCCTTGGCGCGCAGCAGCGGGCGGCCCTTCTCCAGCAGTTGGGGTGAGCGTGGCCCAGACGTCTCCGTTGATCGTTGTTATCTCTGGTCCCGGAGGAGTCGGCAAAGGAAGTATCGTTGACGCGTTATTGCACCGCGCCCCAGCGCTGTGGCTCTCACGATCATGGACGACGCGTGAGCGGCGGCCCGGGGAGCGAGCAGACGCGTATGTGTTCGCCGACCGAGCCGCGTTTGAAGCACGCATCGCGGCTGGCGGGTTTTTGGAGTGGACCGAGTTTCTCGGCAACTACTACGGCACGCCTCTCCCCGAGGCCCCCCATGATGCCGTGGTCATTCTTGAAATCGAAGTTGACGGGGCCCGTCAGGTCAAGAATCGCTTCCCCGACGCCGTGCTCGTCTTCGTGATGCCGCCCTCGCGTGAGGAGCAGCAGCGCCGCCTGCGCTATCGGGGCGACCAGGAAGAAAAGGTCGCAGCCCGCCTCCGAAAGGCCGAGGAGGAAGAGCCGGTAGGTCGGGCCATGAGCAACCATGTGGTCGTCAATGACGATCTCGAACGGACCGTTGGCGAGCTCTTGTCCATCATCGAGTCCGAGAAAGTGGCTCGTTAACGGCCTGAGATGCCCGATTTTGACCGGCGTCTGGTACCATTCACCGGCTCAAACGTTCAGGAGACGCACACATGGCACGTTCGCATGACTCGATGGTTAACCCCCCGATTGAAATGCTGCTTGACCGTGTCGACTCAAAGTTTGCCCTGGTCACCATGGCAGCCCGCCGCGCCCGCCAGATCAACTCGTACTTCAATCACCTCGGTGATGGCCTCGGCCAGATGGTGCCGCCGCAGGTCACCTCGTCGGCCCGCAAGCCCCTCTCCATCGGCTTTGAGGAAATCGCAGCCGACAAGATCGTGATCCGTCCCATCGTTCAGCCCGAGGCTGCTGAATAGTTCTGACCTGAGAGGTCACGGTCGTCCCGTGTCGACACTGGCTGGACGCCGCATCGTATTGGGCGTGTGTGGTGGCGTGGCCGCCTACAAGGCGGTGGAGCTCTGCCGTCGTCTCGTTGATGCCGGCGCGTTCGTGCAGCCGGTCCTGACCGAAGAATCGCTCCACTTCATTGGCGCCACCACGTTCTCTGCCGTCGCTTCTGAGCCGGCGCGGCTATCGCTCTGGGATTCGCCCGAGCCGAGCCCGCACACCGCCCTGGGTCAGCGGGCCGACCTCGTGATAGTCGCACCAGCAACGGCCCGCCTTATCGGCTCGTATGCAGGCGGCATCTCGCACGATCTCCTCACCAACATCTTGTTGGCCACCCGTGCCCCCGTCATGATTGCTCCGGCGATGCACACCGAGATGTGGGAGCACCCGGCAGTGCAGGACAACGTGACGACGCTGCGCAGCCGTGGCGTGCAGGTGGTCGGACCAGAAGCAGGGCATCTCGCTGGCGGCGATGTCGGTCTCGGCCGACTGTCCGAGCCGGTTGACATTTTCGGCGCGGCGGAGCGGATCTTTCTCCCCCAGGATTTCGCCGGTGCCACCGTTGTGGTCACGGCTGGCGGAACCCGCGAACCGATCGACGCGGTGCGAGTGATCGCCAATCGGTCATCGGGCAAGCAGGGCTATGCCATCGCCGCCGCGGCTCGCGACCGCGGCGCAAACGTGGTGCTAATCACCACCGCCGAGCGCATGAATCCGTCGGGCTGCCGAATCGTTCGCGTCGAGACCGCAGGCGAGATGCAGGCGGCCGTTCGAGCCGAAGCCGCGTCGGCCGACGTGATCATCATGGCCGCCGCAGTGGCCGACTTCCGCCCCGTCACACCAAGCGAAGGCAAGTGGAAGAAGCACGACGGACCGCCCCCCATCGTGCTGGAGGCAACCCCGGATATTCTCGCTTCGTTAGGCGAAACAAAACCTTCCGGCCAGGTACTGGTTGGTTTCGCTGCTGAGACTTCCGACCTGGTGGAAAATGCGGTGGGCAAGCTCAAGCGGAAGAATCTGGACCTCATCGTCGCGAATGATGTCGCCGCTGACCGAGTTGGTTTCGGGCATGACACGAACGCAGTCACCATCATTTCTCGCAGCGGAGTACTGCACTCCATTACGGTGTCCGACAAGTCTGTCGTGGCCAATGCCGTTCTCGACGCAGTAGCGGGCCTGCGCACCAGCCTTACACCAGATCAATGAACAGGAGCCTCACGTGAGCAGCAGTTGGACATTCACCTCGGAGTCGGTCACCGAGGGCCACCCGGACAAGATGGCGGACCAGGTTTCCGACGCTGTTCTCGACGCCATTTTGGCTGCCGATCCAAAGGGTCGGGTGGCTTGCGAAACGCTGCTTACCACTGGTCTGTGTGTCATCGCCGGCGAGATCACCACGACCGCTTACGTCGACATTCCCAAGCTGGCCCGCAACGTCATCAACGGCATCGGCTACGACAACGCACTGTTCGGTTTCGACGGCAACACGTGCGGCGTCATCGTGTCGATTGATGAGCAGTCCCCCAACATCGGCCAGGGCGTCGACTCATCCGAAGAAGTGCGCGCCGGCAAGAGCGGCGAAGACATCCTCAACAGCCAGGGTGCCGGCGACCAGGGCATGATGTTCGGCTACGCCTGTAACGAAACCGCCGACCTCATGCCGCTACCGATCTGGCTTGCTCATCGCATGGCCGAGCGCCTCACCGAAGTGCGCAAGTCCAACGTCGTGCCCTACCTGCGCCCCGATGGCAAGACGCAGGTCACCTTTGACTACGAGGACGGCAAGCCCGTTCGTCTGCGCACCGTGCTCATCTCCACGCAGCACGCCCCCGGTATTGATCGTGACACCATGATCCGTCCCGACCTCATTGAGAACGTGATCCGCCCGGTCATCCCCGAGCAATTCCGGGACGATAACTACACCGTCTACGTCAACCCGACCGGCACGTTCGTGCTCGGTGGCCCGCACGCCGACACCGGCCTGACGGGCCGCAAGATCATCGTTGACACCTACGGCGGCATGGGTCGTCATGGCGGCGGTGCCTTCTCGGGCAAAGACCCGTCCAAGGTCGACCGTTCGGCCGCGTACGCCGCTCGGTGGGTCGCCAAGCACGTTGTTGCTTCCGGTGCAGCCGACCGATGCGAAGTACAGGTTGCCTATGCCATCGGCGTGGCTCAGCCGATATCGATCTATGTCGAGACATTCGGCACCGAGAAGGTTTCGAACGACTCCATCGTCGCTGCTGTTCGGTCGGTGTTCGACCTTCGTCCCGCTGCCATCGGCCGGGACCTCGACCTTCGCCGTCCGATCTACCAGAAGACCGCAGCGTACGGTCACTTCGGCCGCGACCTGCCCGAGTTCACCTGGGAGCACACCACCCGCGTTGCCGACTTCAAGGCGGCCGTTGGCCTCTGATCGCTTGGTCGTTCGGGTTCTTCCCGACGTCAAAGGGTTCGAGAAACGTTTTGACTACCTGGTCCCGGAGACACTCCGGGGCCAGATTCGCGTCGGCACCCAGGTGCGCATCGACCTGGCCGGTCGTCGTGTTGGCGGCTGGATAACCGCAGTCGATGTCTCGGCACCCGACGGGGTGAGGCTGAGGCCGATTGCGAAGGTGGTGGGTTGGGGCCCGCCCGCTGACCTGTTTCCGCTGGCCGAATGGGCAGCCTGGCGGTGGGCTGGTCGCCCCCAACATATGCTCACGGCCGCGTCGCCCGAGAAGGTGGTGAGCGCCATCTCGGTCGCTCGACCGTCGAACATTCCGGTTCCGGTCGTGCTTGATCCGTGGCTCACCGACGCGTTCAACGGGCCCTCGTCACTCGTGCGGTTGCCACCCGCGAAGGACGCCTTCGATCTGTTGTTAGAAGCCTGTCGCCGCGGCAACGCGCTCATCGTCTGCCCCTCCGTTTCGATGGCGCGACTGTTCGGTGCACGCCTGCGGCGGGCAGGCGTTGCCGTTGCGCTGTATCCCCGTGACTGGTCGCAGATCGCTGGTGCTGGCTCGGCCATTGGAGCACGAGCATCGGTCTGGGCGCCGGTGCGTGACCTAGCCGCAGTTGTGGTGCTGGACGAGCACGACGAAGGTCATCAGCAAGAGCAGACGCCGGCCTGGAACGCGCGTGACGTGGCAGTCGAACGGGCCCGTGTGGCCGGTGTGCCGTGCGTCCTGGTCTCACCGACACCGTCGCTGGAATCGCTCGCCGGCCACCGTCTGGTAACGCTGTCCCGATCGGAAGAGCGCGAGGGTTGGCCGGTGCTCGATGTCATTGACCGCGGTCGGGACGAGCCGTCCCGTCGTGCCCTGCCAGTGAGTGACGCGCTGGCGCGACTGCTGACCGGCGACAAACGCATTGTGTGCGTGCTGAACACAAAAGGCATCGCTCGACTACTCGTCTGCGCATCGTGCGGTGACCTGGCCCGATGTGAGCGCTGTGACGCTGCCCTCGAACAGATCGACGATCATCTGCACTGCCCCCGGTGTGAACTCGAGCGCCCGATCGTGTGCAAGTCATGCGGGTCGAGCAAGTTCAAACTCCGTCGTCGCGGCGTATCGAAACTACGCGAGGAGCTGGAAGCAGCGGCCGGTTCGCGGGTGGTGGAAGTGACCGGTGCAACCGCGGGGGAGCCGCTGCCCGAGGCGCGTATCTACATCGGCACCGAGGCAGTCCTTCATCAGGTACAGCACGCCGATATCGTCGTGTTCATCGACCTTGATGCCGAGCTGTTTGCCCCTCGTTACCGGGCCAACGAACAGGTGATGGCGCTGATGGCGCGAGCGGCCCGGCTGGTGGGTGGGCGCAGCGGGGGTGGTCGCATCATGGTGCAGACCACCGACCCGCATCACGACGTGCTCACCGCGATACTTCAGGCCGACCCGGCCAAGTTTTCTGCGGCAGAGCTGGAGCGTCGACAGATGCTTCGCTTCCCGCCGGTCACCGCGCTGGCCGCGGTATCTGGTGCAGGTGCGGAAGCGTTCGTTGCTGCCATACCCGAGACCATCGGTATCGAAGTTCTCGGTCCGTCCGACGACCGCTACTTGATTCGGGGCCCCGATCATCGGACCCTTTGCAACACGCTCGCGGCCACACCGCGACCCGAGTCCAGAGTCCGCATCGAAGTCGACCCCCATCGCATTTGAGAGAGAATCTCCAACACCGCGACGGAATCACGGCTTTGGTGGTGCTTCTAGGGATGTGGATGTAAGCGTGGCAACAAAACTGACGCCAGAGGCCCAGGCACAACTCCGGGCGTTCTATGAGATCGCCTACGACCATGCGTGGAGGTATCTCGCCCGCATGACCGGAGGCGACAGGGCCCTGACCGAAGATCTGGTGCAGGAGGTGATGCTGGCCGTCGCCCAAGATCTGGCCAAGGGTCGACCCCCTGTGCATGACGGACCATGGGTGGTCAGCGTCGCTCGCCATCGGTTCTTGAACTGTGTGAGGGGCACGAACCGTTCCGAAGCGCGCGTCCGACTGGCAACGGACCGCAGCAGCGCGCTTTCACCCGCTGACCCTTCGAATGCCGGCGACCGGGCCCGCACGTTGTTGAGCCAACTGCCGCTCGACCAGCGAGCGGCAGTCACGTTGCGCCATGCCGAGGGCTACAGCGTCAAGGAAATCGCTGAACTGTTGGGCCGCAGCGTTGAGGCCACCGAATCACTTATCGCCCGCGGTGTGCGAACGCTGCGCCAACTGCCAGAAGGAGGCCGCTGACATGTTTGACGACATCAAGGAACTCATCGACCAGGCTGCCCCGCAGCCCGACCATGTGCACCGTGACGAGCTCTGGCAGCAGTTTCAGCATGATGCCAGCACTGCCGCGGCACCAAAGACCTGGCCGACGACGGTGCTGCGCCCTCCTGCGCCGCAACCTGCGGTCAAACCATCGGACACGATCATTCTCGAAAAGGTCACCGTGGCCGATGAGCTGGCGAAGCGCCGCAACCATCGTCGCCGCTATGGTCTTTTCGCCGCCGCCGCCGCCACTGTGCTCTCGGTTGCTGGTTTCGCCGCCGTGAACCGCAACGGTAAGACGCTGCAGGTTGCCCCGGCCGCCCAGCCGTCGTCGACTATTGCGGACGGTGACGCGACGTCGACGGCTGCAACTGTTCCACCGCTGACAGAGGTGCCCACGACGGTTGCAACGGTGGTCACGGCAACGCCCAGCAGCGTGCCGCCCAAGACCTCTCCGGCAACAACCGTTGCTGCGGCCACCACACTCCCAGCCACCACGGTTCCCAAACCCGCGTCGACGGTGGGTGTGCCCACCACCAAACTGGTCACGGTTCTTGCCCCCGACTACGTGGAAACGATGACCGCCATCGGTGGGTGGGACGGCAAGAACTTCGTGAAGTTACCGACGAATGTTGCGCCCGGGCCGTACCAGACCCTGACCGGCGAAAAGTTCGACGTCGAGATTTCCAAGCCCGATGCCGAAGGAGACGTGCACGTGACGCCGAAAACTGCTCCGGCGAACGGAACTGGTATCAGTTTCAGCTCCACATCGTGGTCGGCGCAGCCGCGACCGGCTCGATCTCAGGGTGACCCAGAAGCGCTGAAGGATGCCCGCTTCAACACCTACCGGGAGGAGGCCAGCCGACTCGCCAAGGAGTTGGGTGCCGCCAATGTCATGCCAGAGCTGTCATCAGTCGTGCGTGCCGACCTCGACGGCGACGGAACCGATGAAGTACTGGTAGCCGCCTCGTACATCGACTACGTTCACCCGCCGCAGGGGCCCCAACCTGCCACTGTCGGGTCGTTCTCGATCGCCTACGTGCGCCACGTTGTCGGCAGCACGGTGACATCGACGGTGCTGTCATCCGTCGTGGTCAAGGGCAGCCCGAGCGTCGTGCCGAACCTGGTGATTGACGGAGCGGCCGACATCAACGGCGACGGCGTCATGGAGGTCCTTGGATCCGGGCTGCTCTGGGAGGCGTCGAACTACTACTGCTGGGATGCCGGGACCGTCGACCGCAGTCCGAAGGTGCTGTTCTCCGTTCTTGCCAACCAGTAGTATCTCTTCCGGTTGACGCAACATTGCGCACGATCAGAAAGTCGGTCCGGTAACCTTCGAGCGATGAGCATGCAACCCCCGCCGCGGGGCGCCCCTCCGCCCGGTTGGTATCGGCAGGCCGGTGCTCAGCGCTACTGGGATGGCATGCAGTGGACGCAGCACATGGCGCCTCTCGCTCGCTCGTCGAGTTCGAACATTCCGCTGTGGTTGTTCTTGTTTTTCGGGCCCATCGTCCTCGGCATCATGGGCATGATCTCGGCGAACAGGGGTGACTACTACCGTTACCCCGTGGCCTTCCGGTTCATCAAAGGTCCGACTGCGCCTGCGAAGTAGTCACGCGACGGGCGGCGAGTTCCAGCTCTGACGACGCACCTCGTACAACGCGATGCTGGCCGCGGTCGCCACGTTAAGGCTGCCGACTTTGCCGAGCATGGGGAGATACGCAACAGCGTCACATGCGGCGATGGCCGCCTTACCAATGCCGTGATCCTCATGACCGATCACCAAGCAAATATCGCCGTCGAGCGACATCTCGTGCATCGGCTCGGCCTGATCGGCCAGCTCGATACCAACGACCCGATAGCCAGCTTTCTTGGCAGCCTCGATGGCTTCGAGCGCCGTTGCTGGCGCAGCGTGCTCGAGGTAGCGGTCGGTGCCAAGCGCGGTCTTGGCCACGCCCGGGCTGTCAAACTGAGGTGTCGGTCCGGCTAACCACACGAAGTCCACTCGGTACGCGGCAGCAGAGCGAGCGATCGAGCCGACGTTGACAGGCGTGCCGAGTCCGTCGAGGATGAGTGCGAGTTTGCCGGTGGTGACCGTGCGCCATTTGCGATGCAGCCGTTTCATGCCGGTGCCGTCAAGCTGTTTCATCGGCGCTCCGCTCGCACGGTCGCACCGACACGAGGCGATACCCCTGACGCGACGCCAGGCGAGCCACCTCGTAGCCCTTGTCCGCCAACCAATGGGTGAGTGAATCGGCACCGAGATGTTTCTGCACGACCATCACGGCGACACCGCTTGGCGTGAGACGGGGGAGCCATTTCAACAGCAGCGCGTGGAGCGCGTCCTTCCCGATGCGGATCGGCGGGTTCGACCAGATGGTGTCGAATCGCACCGTCGCCGGAAAGTCGTCGACCGCGAATGCCCGCACATTCGAGCATCCGTTGGCGATCGCGTTCTCGTCGCAGAGCCCGACCGCTCGTTCGTTGACATCAACAGCCCAGACCACGGCACATGGTGCTCGCCGTGCCATGGTGATGGCGATGGGTCCGTATCCGCACCCGAGGTCGAGCAGGTTCTCGCCGGTTGGAACACCAGCTTCCTGCAGCAGAAATCGAGTACCTGCATCGACGGCGGAGTGGCTGAACACGCCACGATCCGTGGTGAGACGCAAATTCACATCGGGCAGAGCCAAGCTCACTTCACCGCGGTCGGACGCAACACCCGGTTGCGCCTCGAAGTACTGGCTCCCGCTCATGCCTCCAGCCTGCCAGGTCGGCCCGGAACCTCAGCCATTCCCCAGAGCTGCGTCGAGTTCTGTGCAGACAACGTCGGCATCCGCGGCGGAAAAGGGCATCGGCGGTTTGATCTTGATGACGTTGTCGTGCGGGCCGTCGGTGGACACGAGCACGCCACGATCTCGAAGCGCGTTGGCGACGTTGTCGGCGAGTTCGGTGGCCGGTTCCTTTGTGGCGCGATCGACCACCAGATCGATGCCCAGGAAGAGGCCCCGTCCACGCACGTCGCCGATAGCCGGGTGACGCGCCTGCAGACCACGAAGCTCCGAAAGGAAGTGATCGCCGGTCACCCGGGCATGCTCTTGCAGGCCTTCGTGTTCGATGACGTCGAGCACTGCCATGCCGACCTCGCACGACACGGGGTTGCCGCCGAAGGTGTTGAAATACTCCATCCCGTTGTTGAACGCTGCCGCGATGGCGGGTGTCGTAATGACGGCCCCGAGCGGATGACCGTTACCGATCGGCTTGCCCAGCGTGACGATGTCGGGCACGACGCCCTGCTGTTCGAAGGCCCACATGGCGTCGCCGGCCCGACCAAAGCCAACCTGCACTTCATCGGCAATGCAGAGCGAGCCAGCCGCTCGGGCGTGTTCGTAGGCCGCCTGCAGATAGCCGTCAGGGAAGAACACCTGGCCGCCGCAGCCGCTGATCGACTCGGAAATGAACGCCGCTGGCCCCCGCTGGTCATGTTGGCGCGCCGCCTGAAGGCACGCTTCCACCGATGCGGCGTAGGCGGCCGCATCACTGCCGAAGCGGCCGCGGTACGGATCGGGTAGCTCTGCGATTTGAACGTGAGGCGTCTTGCCGGTGCCACCTTTCCGGTTGAACTTGTAGGGGCTGAGTTCGATGACGTCGTTGGTGTTGCCGTGATATCCCCAGTCAAGCGTCACCATGTCGAAGCGGCCGGTAGTCGTGCGAGCCAATCGCATGGCCAACTCGTTGGCCTCCGAGCCTGAGTTCACGAAGTAGACAACGCTCAGCGGATCGGGGAACAGTCCACCCAACCGATCGGCGTAGTCGAGAATCGAGCGATGCAGATAGCGGGTATTGGTGTTGAGTCGAGCGGCCTGACGGGCCAACGCCTCGACCACGTGCGGATGGCTGTGCCCGACATGACAAACGTTGTTCACACAGTCGATGTACGACTGTCCGCCAGCGTCGATCAGCCGGGCACCGGTTCCTCGCACGATAGCGAGTTTGCGTCGGTAGCTGGTGCTGAGCGACGGGCCTAAGAGGTTGTGGCGGCGGCGGAGCAGTTCGTCCGGTGACTCGGGTTCGGTCTCGAACGACTCGGGAGTCAGTCGTAGCAGCACGTTCGGGTCGGGGCAGATGGAGCTCCACACCGCGACCCGGCTCGGCTCCCCGGCACCCTCGAAGTTACCGGAGTGGTTGCCCAGCAGGTCCGTCATGATCTGCACGTGCAGGTGCGGTGCCCATCCGCCATTCACGGTGTGGTCGCCGATGAAGGCCACAACCTCGCCGGCCTTCACCTCCTGGCCCGGCGTAACAGTGGTAAGCGTTCGACGGGACAGATGGCCGTACAGCACCCAGAACAGCACGCCGTTCGCATTGTGTTCGAGAATGACTGTCGGGCCGTAGTCGTAGGCCGCGTCATTGTCGACCACGGTGACGACACGCCCGTCGAGCATGGCCTGCACCGGAGTGTCTGGGGCCACGAAGATATCGATGCCGTGGTGATTCGAACGCGTGTCGGTGCCGTCGGTGATGAATTGTTCGCCCTCGTAAACGTTACGGTTCTCCAGATAGCCGCCGAGGGCGAAGGTAGCGCCCTCGGAGGCGAATCGGCGTTCGAGCCAGGCACAGTACGCCTCCGGATCGCTGGCGAATTCCATGCCATGGGCACCCTTGGTCAGCAGCACCCGGAATCGGCCCGCTCGCTCCATGTCGATACCGAGAACCGGCTTCGGCTGACAACCGGGAGACCGCAACCAGGTGACGATGACGTCGTGGTTGGCGACGGGGGAAAAGCCAGCGGCCTCACGGGCGGCGGCTCGGAGGAAGTCGGGCCGAATGCTGGCCAGCTTGCGGAGGAGCCGGAGGGCTGGGGCCTGTGAGATGAGTAGGTACTCGTTGTCAGGGAAGCCGACACTGCGATGAGACGAGATCGCCACGCTCATCGCGAGCCGTGCGGCAACCAGATCGAACAATACGTTGGCCTCGTTCTCCAACAACGGGAACTCGCCAACGTAACCACGCACGACGAGCCCTGTGGTCGCGACGACATCAACTGCGTCCATGAGTGCGTAGGCCAGCGCGACCGCAAGTTCGTTGACTTGGCAACCAAAAGTCATATCGCCGAAGTCGATGAGACCGATGGAGCCGTCGTCGGCCACCATCACGTTGTAGTCGTTGGCGTCCTGGTGGGTGACGGCTTTCCGCAGTGACGGCAACACCGGCAGGACTCGCTCTGCGTGAAGATGCAGCGCTGCTGAGACGACCTCGCGATCGTTGTCATCGACGATGTCGTTGAGATAGGCCGTGCGGGCCTGCGCGTCATCCAGGTTCCACAGAAAATCTGTCCGGTGTGCGGCCGGATGACCGAAGCCGACCAGGCCAGCCGACAGTTGGCCGAGAAATCGACCGAGCTGCCTGAACGTCTCAGGCGTTCGTTCGACCTCGGCCATCGGCACGCCGGGTACGTACGACACGCAGCGCACGATGTGCTCATCGCTGCCCACCATGAACGAGCCAAGCGCATTGTCGCTCTTGGTCGGAATGAGGCGGGGAACGGCCAGGTTGGAAGCAACCGCAGCGAGATGCGCAAGCGCCGCACACTGCAAATCAAGATCGCCCTTCGATTCAGCAATGTTCGCTACCTTGAGCACCACGTCACCCTGCCCGGTCCGCAACCGAACATTTTGATCCCGCTCGGAGTTGAGTGCCTTCATAGACCCGCGCAGCCCGAAAACCAACTCGGCTAGGTCCGCGAGCTGGGGTTCGGTGAACGACGGTGGCGGCGATGCGAACACGTTGTCCGCTGTTGGTGACGATGCGCCTGTCATCACCTCATTCTGCCGCGTCGCTCGGCCCTCGGCACGAGAGACACCCTTCAAAAGATGGGCCGAGCGGGTAACCTGGGGTACATGGCGCACCACATCCGCATCTTCGGAGACCCGGTTCTCAAGACCGAGGCAGCCGTTGTCACCGACATCGATGGAAAGGTCGCCACGCTGGCCGACGAGATGCTCGATGTCATGTACGAGGCACCTGGCCTGGGCCTAGCCGCCCCGCAGATCGGCATCCAAAAGCAGATCTTCGTCTACGACATCGGTGCTGGCCCCATGACCATCATCAATCCGAAGATCGCTGAGTCGAGCGGGGAGTGGCTGTACGAAGAGGGCTGCCTGTCCATTCCCGGGCTCTACGTTGAGATGATGCGCCCCAAGGACGTGCTGATGGTCGGCCTCGATCTGGACGGCAACGAGGTGCAGGTGGAGGCCACCGAACTTGAGGCTCGCCTGTTCCAGCACGAGCTTGATCACCTGCACGGCGTGCTCATGTTCGAGCGCATGACGCCCGAGCAGCGCAAGGAGGCAATGACGCTCTGGCGGCAGATGCAGGAAGAGCCTGCACCGGTCAAAAAAGAGCGCCGTCGCCTGTTGTTTCGCGAATGAGTCTCGCCGTCGTTCCCACCTACCCGAAGCGGCTCGTCTACCTCGGCACCCCGGCGCTAGCCGCGGAACCGTTGCGCGCACTCGTTGATGCCGGCTTCGATGTTGCACTAGTTATCACCCGGGTCGACAAGCGACGGGGCCGCGGCAGCGATCTGGCGCCATCACCGGTGAAAGCGGCAGCCATCGAACTCGGCCTGCCCGTGAGTCACAACGTGGACGATGCGCTTACCGTCGGCGCCGATCTTGGCGTGGTCGTGGCGTTTGGTCAGCTGATCAAGCCCCATATTCTTGAGGCGCTGCCGATGTTGAACCTCCACTTCTCGCTGCTGCCTCGCTGGCGGGGCGCAGCGCCGATGGAACGGGCCCTGCTGGCGGGTGACAAGGAAACGGGCGTCGGTCTCATGCAGCTCGAAGAGGGGCTCGATACCGGGCCGCTCTTCAGCGAAGTTCGCACCACCATCAGCTCCGACGACACCGGCGACTCACTGCGGGACTGTCTCACTGCCATTGGCAGCGATATGTTGGTGCGCTGTCTGCGTACCGGTCTTGGCACGCCGACACCTCAAATTGGTGACCCAACCTATGCCGCCAAGCTGTCGATGAACGACCTCCGCATCGACTGGTCGCTGCCCGCTTCGGTCATTGACCGCGTGATCCGGCTGGGTGGCGCGTGGACCACGGCCGACGGACGGCGCTTGAAAGTTGTATCTGCAACGATCCAATCGGGTGATGCGATCGGCGTAACGGGGCAACTCGTCGGTGCCGTCGTGCAGACGGGCGACAGGCGTCTGCGCCTTGACAGGGTCCGGCCCGAAGGCAAAGGCGTTATGGCCATGAAGGACTGGCTGAACGGTGCTGGCCGCTCGCTGGTGAACAGCGTGCTCGGATCGTGAGCGCTCGCACGATCGCCTTGCAGGCGCTCACGCAGATCGAGCTCGAAGGCGCCTACGCCAACATCGCCCTGCCCCAGCTTCTCGAGAAGTCGAAGCTCGACCAGCGCGATCGCGGCTTCGCGACGGAGCTTGTCTACGGGTCTACCCGTATGCGGCGAGCCCTCGACTTCGCCGCCGACCGCTTCCTGAGCAAGGACCCACCCGACGCACTGCGAACGATGCTGCGGATGGGCGCCTACCAAATCCTGTTCATGAACGTGCCCGTCCACGCGGCCGTGGGTGAGACGGTGGAACTGGCGCCGACCAAGTTCAAGCCCGTCGTGAACGCCGTGCTTCGCAAGATCAGCGGCAACCCTCCTAACTGGCCCGACCTAGCCACCGAGCTGTCGTACCCCGACTGGATCGTGCGGCGCTTCATCGCCGAGATGGGCGAGCAGGACGCGTTCGAGGCGCTGTCTCGCATGAATGTCGCCCCCTCCGTCACCACCCGCGAGGACGGCTACGTGCAGGATCGCAGCTCCACCTGGGTCGCCGATCTGGTCGAAGCCCAACCAGGCGACATTGTGCTCGACATGTGCGCCGCGCCGGGCGGCAAAGCCACCCGTCTTGCTGACTGCGCAGGCCTCGTGGTGGCTGCCGACCGCCAGCCACATCGGGCTCGTCTGGTGGCGGGCAACGTTCGTCGGCTGCATCAGGACAACGTCGCGGTCATCGTTGCTGATGCAACTATTCCGCCGTTTCAGCCTGCGTCGTTCGATCGCGTGCTCGTCGACGCACCGTGTTCGGGGCTCGGCGCTCTGCGCCGCCGTCCCGATGCCCGGTGGCGTATGACCTCCACCGGCGTCGATGAGCTGGTGTCCATCCAGCGTGACATCCTGGCAACGGCGCGCAAGCTGGTGAAGCCCGGTGGCGTGCTGGTCTATAGCGTGTGCACCATCACCGCGGCTGAATCCATCGACCACGACGATGGCGCTTGGGAAGCCCTGCCGATGCCGAACGCGCCGTGGCGTGCCTTCGGACGAGGCGCCCGCCTGCTGCCGCATGACGACGACACCGATGGCATGGTCATCCTCCGCTGGAGGCGCCCGGCCTGAGCGACACCGATGCCTAATTGTCGCTCGATTGCTTCCAGAGGTTGATGTTGGCGTCGGTGGCGTAGTGCTCTATCTCGGCCAACTCCTCGGCCGTTAGCACCGTGTTCGCGAGTGCGCCGACGTTGTCCTCCAGCTGCTTCACGCTGCTCGCTCCGATGACGAGCGACGTCATGCGAGGGTCGCGAAGTGCCCACACGAGGGCGAGTTGCGCGAGTGTCTGGCCCCGTCGCGTTGCTACTCCATCGAGCGCCCGCACTCGGGTGAGCTTGTCTTCGGTGATCGAGTCGGCTGACAGCGCCCCGCCGGTGGCCGCTCGGGAGTCGGCAGGAATGCCATCCAGATAGCGGTCGGTAAGCAGCCCCTGGGCCAACGGCGAGAATGCGATGCAGCCGGCACCGACCTCTTTGAGGGCGTCGAGTAGATGGTCCTCTTCGGTCCAGCGATTCAACAGCGAATACGACGGCTGATGAATAAGCAACGGAACCTTCAACTCCGTCAGCAGTCGGGCCGCCTCGAGTGTGCGAGCCGACGAGTAGGACGAGATACCGACGTACAACGCCTTACCTTGCTGCACGACGGATGCCAACGCGCCGACCGTTTCCTCCAACGGTGTTTCCGGATCGAAACGGTGCGAGTAGAAGATATCCACGTAGTCGAGGCCCATCCGCCTTAGTGACTGGTCGAGTGACGCGAGCAAGTATTTCCGGGAACTAAAGTTGCCGTACGGCCCGGGCCACATGTCGTAACCGGCCTTGGTGGAGATCACCATCTCATCGCGATACCCGCCGAAATCAGCGGCCAGGATGCGCCCGAAGTTTGCTTCGGCCGCACCGTACGGTGGGCCGTAGTTGTTGGCCAGATCGAAGTGGGTAACACCGAGATCGAACGCTCGGCGGCAGATGTCGCGCTGGGTGGACCAGCTGCGGTCGTCGCCGAAGTTGTGCCACAATCCGAGTGAAATCGCCGGCAACTTCAGCCCACTTCGCCCACAGCGGCGGTACTCCATCGAGTCGTAACGAGCGGCGTCAGCAAGGTAGGTCATGGACCGACTGTAGATGCTTTCGCGGGGGATGCAGCAATGTTCGCTGATACCTAGCGGACTGCAATACTCGGGCTATGAAGTTCACGACCACGCTGCTTCTCCACGGAAAGACGGCCACCGGATTTGAGGTGCCGACCGAAATAGTTGAGGCACTCGGGGCTGGCAAGAAACCACCGGTGAAGGTGACCATCAATGGGTACACCTATCGCAGCACCGTCGCCGTCATGGGCGGCAAGTTCCTGTGCGGTGTTGCCGCCGAGCACCGCGGACCGGCGGGTGTGAAAGCTGGCGACACCGTCGAAATCGATCTGCAACTCGACACCGAAAAGCGCGAGGTGGAAATCCCCGCCGATGTGGTCAAGGCGTTCAAGGCGAACCCGTCAGCGAAGGCGGCGTTCGAGAAGTTGTCGTACAGCCACAAGCGCGCTCACGTCGAACCGATCGCCGCTGCCAAAGCCCCGGAGACTCGTCAGCGTCGCATCGACAAGATGATCACCACGCTTTCGGAGGGCTGATCGTGCTCCAAGCGAAAGTCCTCACCGTGTCGGACGGCGTCATCCACGGCACCCGTGAGGACAAGAGTGGATTGGCTCTGGTCCAGTGTTTGACCCGGCACGAGTTTGAGGTGGTCGATCAATGCGCGGTCGCCGACGGCGTCGAATCGGTTGCTGATGCTCTGACTGCGATGGCCCAAGGTTTTGCGGGTGTAATTGTGTCGACGGGGGGCACGGGGTTCACGCCACGGGACCTCACGCCCGAAGGTACGAAGCTGGTGATCGAGCGCGAGGCTCCCGGCCTCGCCGAAGCCATGCGGTTGGTCAGTCCCCTCGGTCGCCTCAGCAGGGGAGTAGCAGGAATTCGTGGTTTGTCGGTCATTCTCAACACGCCGGGCTCACCCAAGGGATGTATTGAGCAACTGGAAGCCGTTATCGACATCTTGCCCCACGCGCTGCGACTGCTGGCCGAAACGCCTACGGATCACTGACGCACTTCTTCTACACTCTGCGGCGTGCTGAGACTCGTCCTGCCGAAAGGCTCCCTCGAAAAGGCCACGCTCGAGCTGTTTGAGAGCGCTGACCTGGGCGTTTCGCGCTCGTCCAGCGTGGCGTACAAGGCCAGCATCGACGACCCCCGCATCGATGAAGTCCGTATTCTGCGGCCACAGGAGATCCCCACCTATGTCCAAGAGGGAATGTTCGACCTCGGTATCAGCGGGCGCGACTGGGTGACCGAGTCCGGTGCCGATGTCGTGAGTCTCGGCGAACTGAACTACTCAAAGGTTTCGAGCCAACCGGTGAAAATCATCCTCGCGGTCTCCGCCGATTCACCATGGCAGACCGTGAAGGACATGCCCGCCGGCGTCCGCATCAGCACCGAATACCCCGAGCTGACCCGACGATTCTTCCGTGACCATGGTATCGACGCCGACATTCGGCTTTCCTACGGTGCCACCGAAGCCAAGATCCCGGAGATC
>JANNZM010000036.1:0-1892 GCA_031410595.1 Actinomycetes bacterium
GCTGATCAACGACATCCGCTACGAGGTTGATCTGTGGCGGGCCCGTGGCTATCCGGGCGTCACACCGATTTCCCGCAAGCTGATGCAGTACTGGGCGGACCCCACCCGTGATAATCGGGTGTTGTTCTGCCAGCGTGAAGCGGCCGAGACGGCCATCTTCCTGGCCGAAGCTGCAGGTCGCGTGCCGGGTGCCGCCGACTTCCGCACGCGGGTGGATGAGGCCAACAAGCTGCACAACGACGGCCTGCCGCGAGTTGCCCTGAAGATGGCCACTGGGTCGGGCAAGACCGTCGTGATGGCCATGCTGATTGCCTGGCAGACCATCAACAAGGTCTTCAGTCCGAACGACGCCCGCTTCGCCAAGCGCTTCTTGCTGATCGCCCCCGGCATCACCATCCGCGACCGGTTACGGGTGCTGTATCCGGGCGATGAGGGTAACTATTACCGCCAGCGTGATCTGATCCCGACCGAGTTGTGGTCGGCGTTGCAGCAGGCCGAGATCGCCATTACGAACTACCACACGTTCCTGCTGCGTGACGCGAAAGAGATCCAGGGCGTGGCGTCCAACACCCGCAAGATCTTGACCGCCGGCAAGAAGGTCGATCCGTTCAAGGAGTCGAACGATCAGATGGTGGCCCGCGTGCTGCGTGACCTGAGTGGCCGCCAAGGCAGGGGTAAGGGCAGCGAGATCGTGGTGCTGAACGACGAGGCCCATCACTGCTATCAGGACAAGCCGCTCGAAGACGACATCGACCTCGACGCCGAGACCAAGCGGGAAGCGGCCGAGCGTAACGAGGGCGCCCGGGTGTGGTTCAAGGGTCTGTTGGCCATCAAACGCAAGGTCGGCACTAAGGCCATTTACGACCTGTCGGCCACGCCGTTCTACCTGTCGGGGTCGGGCTACAACGAGGGCTACATCTTCCCGTGGGTGGTCAGCGATTTCTCGTTGATGGATGCCATCGAGTCCGGCATCGTGAAGATCCCGCGGGTGCCGGTGGATGATGACGCCACCAGCAACATGGTGTCCTACCTACGCCTCTGGGATCACGTGGGCAAGGAGTTGCCCAAGGCCCGGGCCCGAAAAGACAAGGACGCTGCGAAGGCCGCGTGGGTGCCACCGGCCACGCTGGAAGGCGCGATGCGCAGCCTGTATCGCAGCTACAGCCAGGCGTTTGACCGGTGGGCCAACGTGCTGGCCGCCCATGGTGAGATGCCGCCGGTGTTCATCGTGGTGTGCCCGAACACCTCGGTTTCCAAGCTGGTCTACGAGTGGATCGCCGGTACCGATGTGCAGGGCCCCGACGGCATCGTGCGGGCCAAGAAGGGTCAGCTCGAACTGCTGTCGAACGTGGATGACGACGGCCGCTACATCGCCAAGCCCCGCACCATTTTGGTGGATTCGGCGCAGCTCGAATCGGGCGAGGCCATGAAGCAGGATTTCAAGGATGCCGCCGGGCACGAGATTGAGCAGTTCAAGGACGAGTACCGCAACCGTTTCCCCGGTGCCGACGTGGACAAGCTCACCGATGAAGATCTGCTGCGCGAGGTGATGAACACCGTCGGCAAGCCCGGTCGGCTGGGTGAGGGCGTGCGGTGCGTGGTGTCGGTGTCGATGCTGACCGAGGGGTGGGATGCCAACACCGTCACGCACATTCTGGGTATCCGCCGGTTCGGTAGTCAGTTGTTGTGTGAGCAAGTAGTTGGTCGTGGTCTGCGCCGTCGCAGTTACGACGTGAACGAGCGGCCGGTTCGAGCCGGAGTACGCCGAGGTGTACGGCGTGCCGTTCCAGTTCATCGGCGGCCAACGGGTGGGCGATGACAAGCCCAAGCTGCCCACCATCCATGTGCGGGCCCTGCCCGAGCGAGCGCATCTGCGTATCGAGTTCCCGATC
>JANNZM010000037.1:0-24452 GCA_031410595.1 Actinomycetes bacterium
TCCGTCTCCTCCATCGAGGAGATGTGCGGAACGTTTGACCAACTCCGCGCCATCACCTCGGCCGTGCGTTTCCGCAACCCGCGAAGCGGCTGGGCGCCATAGACGGTTGACCCTCCAACTTCGGCCCCTTCACCCTCCAACCTTCGGCTGCGAACGACATTCTGCGTCGATTTCGGGGAGGTTGGGAGAGAGGAAGGGCCGGGTTGGAGGGTGGAGGTGGACGCTGACCGCACATCGTCCACCGTGACCCGGCCGTCAGGACCGGTAGGGGTCACCGAAGCGATGTCGACATCAAGTTCGACGGCGAGTTTGCGGGTGGCGGGGGACGCCTTCACCCGACGGATGGCGACGGGGGCGGGGGCGGGTGACGCCAACTCGACGGTAAGTGCTGAAACAGCGGCCAACGATTCGGCTTTCGGTGAAGCGCCGACATCGGCGGTGGCCGACTCGATCTCGACCAACAGGGAGCCGACTTTCACCAGGTCGCCCGGGGCGCCGTGTAACGCCACCACACGACCGGCGACGGGGGAGGGAAGGTCGACCACGCTCTTGTCGGTCTCCACCGACACCAGTGGCTGGTAGGACTCCACCGTGTCGCCGACGGCCACCAACCACGCCACAATCTCGCCCTCTTCGAGTCCTTCGCCGACGTCGGTGAAATGAAAGCCATATGTCATGGGCGAGCGTCCAGTGTGCGGCGAAGCGCACGAGCCACCCGATCAACATCAGGCACGAAACCGTCTTCCAAAAGACCGGTCGGGAATGGTGTGTCGTAGCCCGTCACGCGGGCAACGGGGGCTTCAAGAGAGTAGAAGCACTCTTCCTGAATGGTGGCGATCACTTCGGCCGCAAAGCTGGATGTGAGCGGACCTTCGTCCACCACGACGGCCCGCCCGCACTGATCGACGATGGCCGCGATTGCCGCCACGTCGAGCGGTACCAGACACCGGAGGTCGAGTACGGCAATGGTGGCACCCGTCTCGGCCGCCACCAGCGCAGCGGCCTTGCGGGCGACTTCCACTTGGGCCGACCAGGTGATGACGACGACATCGTTGCCGGGCACCACCAGGCTGGCCACGCCGAGCGGCACCAAATGGTCGCCGTCGGGCACGTCACCTTTGATCATGCGGTATCCCCGCAACGGCTCGAGGAAGATCACCGGATCGGGGTCACGAATCGAAGAGGCCAACAGCCCTCGAGCGTCGGCTGCCGAGGCCGGACACACAATCTTTAATCCGGGTACATTGGCAAACTGTGCCACGATGCTTTCCTGGTGCAATTCGGGTGCCCGTACGCCACCACCGAAGGGCATGCGGATGGTGATGGGCATGCCGTGTCGTCCCTGGCTGCGTTGACGTAACCGGGCGACCTGCCCGGCGATCTGATGCCACGCCTGCCACGCAAACGGGGAGAACTGAATTTCGGGAACCGGGATCATGCCTGCGGCCGCGAGACCCACTGACGTGCCAACGATGACCGCCTCGGCCAGTGGCGTGTCGACGACGCGATGAGCACCGAACTCGGCCTGCAGGCCATCGGTGGCTCGAAAGACGCCACCGTTCAAACCGATGTCCTGACCCAGCATGATCATGCGTTCTTCACGAGCCATCTCGTTGTGCAAAGTAGAGCGGATAGCTTCCACCATCGTCATGGTGGTCACTGCTCGCGCCCTTCGTTGAATGCGTGCCGTTGGTCGAGCAGGCGTTGTGGTGGGTTGGCGAACACGTGGTTGAAGAAAGCGTCAGGCATCGGACTGTTGGCCTCGGCCGCAGCGAAAAGCCGGTCGAACGTTTCATCCGCCCGTCGAAGCGCCTCGGTTGAGTCGGCCTCGCTCCAGAGCGCGGCATTCGTCAGTCGGGCGGTGAAACGGGGAATGGGATCGCGCTCGGCCCACTCACGGGCTTGATCCTCGGGCACGTATCGGGACGGATCATCGGCGGTGGTGTGGTAGCCCATGCGAAACGTGAAGGCTTCGATCAGCGTCGGTCCGTTACCGGCCAACGCTCGCGTGCGGGCCTCGGCCACCACGTCATGTACGGCGATGACATCGTTGCCGTCGACGCGGATGCCGGGGATGCCGAATGCCTTGGCCTTGTCGGCAAAGGTTGCGGCTGCGGTCTGTTTGGACGTCGGCGTGGAGATGGCCCACTGGTTGTTCACCAGCACCATGATGAGCGGTGCCTTCAAGACGCCGGCGAAGTTCCCTGCCTCGTAAAAGTCACCTTCGGATGACGAGCCGTCGCCGAAAAAGACGGCCGCGACGCCCTGCTCCTTGCGCAACTGCATACCCCAAGCCAGACCGAGTGCCTGCGGAATTTGCGCGGCCAACGAGATCTGCGCCGGGAATACACGGACATGCTCGGGGTACGCGCTGCCTGCGGGATGGCCTCGGTTGTAGAGGCAATGCGTTGCCAACACCTCCTCGCCGAAACGGGCAAGTGCTACCTGCTCGCGGTACTGCGGCACGATCCAATCGGTCGTGGGGTCGAGCGCGTGTGCCGCGCCGACCACCGTTGCCTCCTGGCCGGTGATAGGGGCCGACGTTCCGGCACGACCCTGGCGTTGCAGTGCGAAAAATCGCTCGGAGTTTCGGCGGGCCTGCACCATGTCGAAGAGCATTTGGCGTAGGCGCTCGGGAGGCCAGGACGACAGATCAACGGCACTGGATTCAACAACGGTCATATCGATCTCCTCGTTGCCGGTTTAGCACTTTTAGGACCTACGTGTGGCTTGAACTGGTGGCATCACGCACCTCAGTTGCACACATTTCGCTGGACTCGACTAGCATGTTCACTCGTGTCCGCACAGTGCATCACCATTCTCGTAGTTCCCTAGGCGCACCGGCTTTCAGCCGAGTGCGCCGTTCCGACCTCCCCAACCGGGAGGTCGCTTCGTTTTTCGCCCCAGAACCAAAACCATCAGTAACGACGCAAGGAGCCACTCATGGCGAGTGAACGCATCACCGGAGCCCAAGCCCTCATCCGAAGTTTGGAGCTTGAGAACGTAGAGGTTATCTTCGGTCTTCCCGGCGGATGCATTCTCCCCGCGTACGACCCGTTGCTCGAGTCGTCTATTCGTCACATCCTGGTCCGCCACGAGCAGGGTGCAGGCCACATGGCCGAAGGCTACGCGCATGTGTCGGGTCGCCCGGGCGTGGCCATGGTGACCTCTGGTCCGGCGGCTACCAACATGGTCACGCCGCTGTGCGATGCGTACATGGACTCCATTCCTATGGTGTGCATCACCGGTCAGGTTTCCACCACCGCTATCGGGACCGACGCGTTTCAGGAGTGCGACACCGTCGGCATTACGCGTTCGGTCACCAAGCACAACGAACTGCTCATGTCGGCCGACGACATCCCGCGGGCTGTGCGTGAGGCATTCCATATCGCCACCACCGGTCGCCCTGGTCCGGTGCTGCTCGACGTGCCGAAGGACGTGCTGCAAAACACCATGGAGTGGTACTGGCCAGAGACGCTCGACCTGCCCGGCTACCAGCCCATCATGCACGGTGATCCGGCCATGATCCGCAAGGCGGCCGAACTCATCATGGCGAGTGAGCGGCCCATACTGTACGTCGGCGGCGGTGTGCTCAAGGCCCGCGCCGCCGAGGCCGTGCGCGAGTTGGCTGAACTGATCGACGTGCATGTGGTGACCACGCTGATGGCCCGCGGTGCATTCCCCGATAGTCATCCCCTGTGTCTCGGTATGCCCGGCATGCACGGTACGGCCACCGCCACGACGTCGATGCAAAAGAGTGATCTGCTCATCAACCTGGGTGCCCGTTTCGACGACCGCATCACCGGCAAGATTTCTGGCTTCGCTCCGGAAGCCAAGATCATCCACGTCGACATCGACCCGGCCGAGCAGGGCAAGGTTCGCCGCCCCGACGTGCCCATCGTTGGCGACTGCAAGCTCGTCATCGAGGAGCTCATCGTGGCCATACGCGAACTCATGTCGAACGGGGTCAAGCAGGCCGACACCGCTGCGTGGAAGAGTCGCATCTCGGGTTGGCGTGAGCAGTTTCCGCTTATGTACGAACCCCATGTGCCGGGCGCTGCGCTCAAGCCGCAGCAGTGCCTTGAAACCATCCGTGACTCTGCCGATCCGGGCACCATTTTGGTGTCGGGCGTGGGTCAGCATCAGATGTGGTCCAGCCAGTTCTGGAAGTTCGAAGAGCCCTACACCTGGGTGAACTCCGGTGGCCTCGGCACCATGGGCTTCAGCATCCCGGCGGCCATGGGCGCCAAGGTCGCCCGCCCCGACAAGATGGTGTGGGCTATTGATGGCGACGGGTGTTTCCAGATGACCGCGCAGGAACTGGTGACGGCGTCTATCGACCGCATCAACATCAAGGTCGGCATCCTCAACAACTCCAACCTCGGCATGGTGCGTCAGTGGCAGAAAATGTTCTACGACGAGCGCTACAGCGAGACCTACCTTGGCGATACGGTGCCGAACTTCGTGAAGTGGGCAGAGGCCATGGGTTGTGTGGGCATTCGTGTTGACTCGCCAGAAGAAGTGCAGCCAGCCATCGACAAGGCCAATAGCATCAATGACCGACCCGTCGTTGTCGACTTCCGCACCGACGCCGATGAGAACGTGTTCCCGATGGTGCCCGCCGGGTTCAGCAACGATGATCTCCTGGTTCACCCGTCGCAAGAAGCCAACCGGTCGTTCCTGCGATGACACCTATCTGCTTCGCTGGCTCCCTACCGGTCGCTTTACCGCTCATAAGCCCGCCTCAAGTCGCACCAACGAACGGAAAAACAGCATGACCGAGAACATTGAGATCTACCGCACGGTTGAGGTGCCTGAGCATCACATCTTGTCGGTGCTGGTGGAGAACAAGGCCGGTGTCCTTGCTCGGGTCAGCGGCCTGTTCGCCCGCCGTGGCTACAACATCTTTTCGCTCGCCGTCGCGCCAAGTGAGAACGAGCGTTACAGCCGCATAACCATCGTGGCCGACGCCGAGTCGGCCCCGCTCGAACAGATCACCAAGCAGTTGTTCAAGCTGATCGACGTCGTGAAGATCACGCACCTCAACCCGGGCGAGTCGGTCAGCCGTGAGTTGCTCCTTGTCACCGTTTCGGCCAGCGCGGAAACGCGGGGCCAGATCACCGAACTGGTGACCATTTTCGAGGGCAAGATCGTGGCCGTCGGCACCGACGCGCTCACCATCAGCCTCGACGGTTCACCCACCAAACTCGACGATTTTGAAGAATTACTGCGCGGATATGGCATCGTTGAACTCCAACGAACCGGCCGAGTGGCACTTCCCAAGCTTGTCCGTGAACGCAACCGACCCACCCCAACCAGAGGAGAGGCACGCTGATGGCCGCCACCGTGTATTACGAAAAAGACGCTGACCGTTCGATCATCCTGGGCAAGAAGGTAGCCATCATCGGCTACGGCTCCCAGGGCCACGCCCACGCGTTGAACTTGAAGGAGTCCGGCGCACAGGTGGTCATCGGCCTTCGTGAGGGCTCCAAGTCGAAGGCCAAGGCCGAGGCCGCCGGTCTGAAGGTCATGGGCATGGGCGAGGCCGCCAAGTGGGCCAATGTCATCATGATGACCGTCCCCGACACCGAGCAGAAGGCGATCTACGACGAGTTCATCCGCCCGAACCTGCGCAAGGGTAAAGCCCTGGCGTTCGCGCACGGCTTCAACATCCGCTTCAAGCGCATCCGTCCGCCCAAGACCGTCGACGTCATCATGATCGCCCCGAAGGGTCCGGGTCACCTCGTGCGTCGTACGTACACCGAGGGCGGCGGCGTCCCGGCTCTCATCGCCGTTGAAAACGACGCCAGCGGCCAGGCCCAGGCGCTGGCGCTCAGCTACGCCGATGCCATTGGCGGCGCTCGCGCCGGCGTCATCCTCACCTCGTTCACCGAAGAGACCGAGACCGACCTGTTCGGCGAGCAGGCCGTGCTGTGCGGTGGCGTCACCGCGCTGGTGCAGGCTGGGTTCGAGACGCTGGTCGAGGCCGGCTACCAGCCCGAGATGGCGTACTTCGAGTGCCTGCACGAAGTGAAGCTCATCGTTGACCTCATGTACGAGGAGGGCATCGCAGGCATGCGCTACTCCATCTCTGACACCGCCGAGTATGGCGACGTCACCCGCGGCCCGCGCATCGTCACCGCCAAGACCAAACTCGAGATGAAGAAGATTCTGAAGGAGATCACCTCGGGCAAGTTCGCCAAGGAGTGGATCGCCGAGTCTGAGAGCGGTCGCGCCAACTTCAACGCCCTGCGCAAGGCCGGCGCCGAGCACGCCATCGAAAAGACCGGTAAGGAACTGCGGGCCATGATGCCGTGGATTTCTGCCGGCAAGCAGAAGGTTTCAGACGCCTCGGGCGGCTGATTCGATCAGGTAGGAAAAAGCTAGCGGCCCGACTCACCCCGTTGTGTGGGGCCGCTTCTTTTTTGAGAGAGAGAAGGAGTGCCGCTCCCGTCCCTCATCTCTGGAGCGTGACGATAGGGGTCTATCGGATCACTTGCAAGAGGTTTCCTTAACAAATTGCAGATTCTTTCCAGAAGATCACGAGGCGTGACGCCGGGCACCATTTTGGGTGGTAAATCACTACTTGTATGGTCGGGAATTGAGCCTTTAGGCTGCGGCCATGACCGATACGCAATGGGGCTTTGAGACTCGCCAAATTCACGCTGGTGCTGCACCTGACCCGGCAACGGGTGCTCGTGCCACGCCGATTTATCAAACAACGGCGTTCCAGTTCAACGACACGCAACACGCGGCCAACCTGTTTGCGCTGGCCGAATTCGGCAACATTTATACCCGTCTAATGAACCCGACCACGGGTGTGTTCGAGGCACGCATGGCGTCACTCGAGGGTGGCGTCGGTGCGCTGGCCACCTCATCGGGGCAGGCGGCCCAGGCAATGACAATTATGAACCTGGCTGAAGTGGGCGATCACATTGTCTCGTCCGCGTCGCTCTACGGTGGCACCTACAACCAGTTGCACTACACCATGCCGAAGATGGGCATCGAGGTCACGTTCGTGAATGACCCCGACGACTTGGCCGAGTGGGAGGCGGCTATCAAGCCGAACACCCGGGCCTTCTACGGCGAGGTGCTGCCGAACCCGCGCAACAACGTGATCGACATCGAAGGCATCGCTACCGTTGCCCACAAGCACGGCATTCCGCTCATCGTCGACAACACGGTGCCGTCGCCGTACCTCTGTCAGCCGCTCAAGTGGGGCGCCGATATTGTCGTTCACTCTGCAACCAAATTTATCGGCGGCCATGGCACGTCCATGGGTGGCATCATCGTCGATGGCGGCACGTTCGACTGGGGCGCCGGTCGCCACCCCATGTTCACCACGCCTGACCCCAGCTACCACGGTCTGCAGTACTGGCAGGCGCTGGGCAATCAGGCCTTCCACCTCAAGGCTCGCGTGCAGGGCATGCGCGATATGGGCCCGACCATTAGCCCGTTCAACTCGTTCACGATGATCCAGGGTCTTGAGACGTTGTCGCTGCGAATGGAGCGTCACGTCTCCAACTCCGAGACCATCGCCGCCTATCTCGAAGGCCATGCCGACGTATCGTGGGTGGCGTACGCCGGGCTTGCTTCCAGCCCCTGGAACGCCAACGCCAAGAAGTACATGCCCAAGGGCGCCGGCTCGATCATTGCGTTCGGTCTGACGGGCGGCCTGGAGGCCGGCAAGAAGTTCATCGAGGCTCTCGAGTTGCACAGCCACGTGGCCAACATTGGCGATGTGCGCAGCCTCGCCATCCACCCGGCCACCACCACCCACAGCCAGCTCACCGCCGACGAACAGCGCGCCGCGGGTGTGCCGCCCGAGTTGGTTCGTCTGTCCGTCGGAATCGAGTCGGTGGCCGACATCATCGCCGACCTCGACCTCGGTTTCGCCGCCGCCGCCGGCGCCTAAACAACTCCTCGTTCACTGCACGCGGCCGGCAAAGCACCGGCCGCGTGCAGATGGACGAGAATTAACCTTTCGTGACTGCTGGACTGGTGATGAGCGTCGTGCTTGCCGGTAACTTGCCGTAGGGGTTACTACCACGAGGAGATGGCATGAGATTTCGGCGGATCACGACGGTGGCGGTTGCTTGTGTTTCGGTCATGGCCCTGGCGGCACCGGCTCAGGCCGAAACCTACAAGGGATCCACGATAGGCTCGCCGGGGTTAGGCGACCCGTTCTTTCCCAACGCCGGCAACGGTGGCTACGACGTCGAGCACTACGACCTGAACCTTGCGTGGAATCCAGCCAACCGGGAGCTTTCCGGCACGGTCACGATCGTTGCACGGGCCATACAGAATCTCTCGCAGTTCAACCTCGACTTCCGTGAGTTCGAGATCACTTCGCTCAAGGTGAACGACGCCAACGCCACCTTCACCCGTGACGGTCAAGAGCTCATCATCACGCCAACGACCGCGATCCGCCGTCGCGGCCAACTGGAGATATCCGTGAAGTACCACGGTGTTCCGAAGACCGTCATCGACCCCGATGGCGCGCTCGATGGCTGGATCCCGACACCGTCGGGCGGTGTCATTGCGTTGTCCGAGCCGCAGGGCGCGCCGAGCTGGTTTCCGGTCAACGACTATCCGACCGACAAGGCTTCGTACAGCATCGCCATGACGGTGCCGAACAACCTGTCGGCCATCAGCAATGGTCGGCTGGTCGGCAAGGAAACTCGTGACGGCAAGACGAAGTGGAAATGGAACGAAGAGCAACCGATGGCGAGCTACCTCGCCACGATGGCTATCGGGGCGTTTGAGGTGAGCACCGGCACATTAACGCAGGGTCTCCCGTTTGTGAACGCCATCGAGCCTGCCCTTGCGGCCGACTCTGCCGCCGCCATCGCTCGCACGAGCGAGATCATCGACTGGGAAGCCTCCCTGTTCGGGAAGTATCCCTTTGATGCCGTGGGTGTCATTGCCGTCGACGCTCCCGATGTCGGCTATGCACTTGAGACACAGACTCGACCCGGTTTCACCGCCGCAGTTGATGAGTCCACCTATGTGCATGAGTTGGCGCATCAGTGGGTTGGTGACAGCCTCAGTCTCACCTCGTTCCCCGAGATGTGGCTGAATGAAGGCTTTGCCCAGTACACCGAGAAAATGTGGGCGGAACGCGAGGGAACCCAAACCACTCAGGCCTGGTTTGACGAGACCTATGCCACGCCCGCCGAGGACCAACTGTGGACCGACGCTCCCGCCGCTCTGCCCGGGCCAGAGGTACTTTTCAGTCGGCCGGTGTATGACCGTGGTGCTATGACCCTGCATCAGCTCCGGGTAAAGGTCGGTGACGACAAGTTCTTCAAGATTCTGCGCACCTGGAGTCTGCGCAACCGCGACAGCAACGTCACCACGAAGCAATTCATCGAACTCGCCGAGCGCATCTCCGGCCAGAAGCTCGGGGCGTTCTTCACCACTTGGCTCTACACCCCCGGCAAGCCAGCCCTACCACTGCCGTAGCCGCGATCTAGCCGCCGAGCGGTTAAGCCAGCAAGCGTCCGACCACGTGGTCCACACAGGCCGTCAGGGCCTCCACGTCGGATGGGTCAACGGCGGGGAACATACCGACGCGAATCTGGTTGCGGCCAAGTTTGCGGTAGCTGTCGGTATCGACCACACCGTTCGCCCGAAGCGCGGCGCAGACATCATCGGCCTTCACGCCGTCGAGGTCGATCGTTCCGACGACACCGGATCGTTTGATTGCATCTGCAACAAAAGGGGTTGCATAGCGTGAGTTCTCGGCCCACGTGTACAAGATGTCGGAGCTGGTGCGGCTGCGCTCGACACTCCATGACAAACCGCCATGGTGGTTCATCCATGCCACCTGCTGTTCGAAAAGGAAGAGCGTGGCCAGTGCGGGCGTGTTGTACGTCTGGTTGAGTCGGCTGTTGTCGAGCGCAATTTTCAGACTCATCGACGCCGGAATCCATCGGCCCGACGTCGCGAGGTGCTCAATGCGCTCGACGGCCGCGGGGGAGCACAAGGCCACCCATAATCCGCCATCTGATGCAAAGCACTTCTGCGGAGCGAAGTAATAGCAGTCGACCTCACTCGGCGACCAGGCCAGACCGCCAGCACCCGACGTTGCGTCGACCAGCACGAGCGCGTCGTCCTGGTTGGTGAGATCGGGTCGGCGGAGGTCCATCATCACGCCGGTCGAGGTCTCGTTGTGGGTGAGCGCGTACACGTCGACACCAGCGACTCGCTCGGCATCGGGGTGGGTACCTGGCGCCGTTTTGATCACGTCGGCGTCCTCTAGGTGGGGCGCAGCCTGGGACGCCTCGGCGAACTTGGAGGAGAACTCGCCGAACACCAGGTGTTGGCTCTTGCGTTCGATCAACCCGAACGTGGCGACGTCCCAGAACACGGTTGAGCCCCCGTTGCCCAGCACCACTTCCCAACCGTTGGGCAGGCCGAACAGGTCGTGCAGTCCACGTCGCAGCGAGCCGACCAGATCCTTCACTGGCGCTTGGCGATGGCTGGTACCCATCCACGTGGACCCAACCTCATGCAGGGCCGACATCGCCTCGGGTCGCACCTTCGAGGGGCCGCAGCCGAAACGTCCGTCGGCGGGTAACAGGTGGGCGGGGATGCGAATTTCATTCGGAGCGACTGCAGGCATTGTGCAAGCATGTCAGTTCGTGAACCGCGCCTCCCAACGACTTGCTGCCATCGCCCCGTCCGCCACGTTGGCGGTTGACGCCAAAGCCAAAGCGCTGAAGGCCGCCGGAGAGAATGTGATTGGCTTCGGCGCCGGCGAACCCGACTTCCCGACACCGCCACACATTGTGGAGGCTGCGGCGGAGGCATGCCGCAATCCGCGCAACCACAAGTACACGCCGGCTGCCGGTTTGCCCGAATTGCGTGAAGGCATAGCGGTCAAGACCATGCGTGACTCCGGCGTGAGCGTGAACGCCTCCCAGATCCTGGTGACGAATGGCGGCAAGCATGCGATTTTCGTCGCGTTCTCCGCCTTGTGTGATCCGGGCGACGAGGTCATCTGCCCCGCCCCGTACTGGACTACTTACCCCGAGGCGATCGTGCTCGCCGGTGGTGTTCCGGTGGTGATCGACACCGACGAAGTTAGCGGCTTTCGGGTCACGGTCGAGCAGCTCGAGGCTGCCCGCACGCCGCGCACCAAGGTGCTGCTGTTCGTATCGCCCGACAACCCCTCAGGCGCGGTCTACCCGCCCGCTGAGGTCGAGGCCATTGGTCGCTGGGCGCTCGAACACGGCATCTGGGTGCTGACCGACGAGATCTACGAGCACCTCACCTACGGCGAGCACAAGTTCGCTTCCATGCCCGCGCTGGTACCCGAACTGATGAGCCAGTGCGTCATCGTGAACGGCGTGGCCAAGACCTACGCCATGACCGGCTGGCGCGTCGGCTGGATGATCGGCCCCAAGGACATCATGGAGGCCGCCAACAACTTCCAGAGCCACACCACGTCCAACATCTGCAACGTCGCCCAGATGGCTGCGCTGGCTGCCGTGTCGGGCGATCTCAGCGCTGTCTATAAGATGCGCACGGCGTTTGAGCGTCGGGGCAAGCTCATGCACAAGATGTTGAACGCCATTCCCGGTATCTCATGTCTCGAACCCCAGGGCGCGTTCTACTGCTACCCGTCGTTCCAGGGCGTGCTCGGCCGTGAGATTCGCGGCAAGAAACCTACGAACACCCTTGAACTGGCTGACCTCATCCTGCAGGAAGCCAAGGTCGCCCTGGTTCCCGGTGAAGCCTTCGGCACGCCCGGCTACATGCGCCTCAGCTTCGCGTTGGGCGATGACGATCTGGGTGAAGGCGTGCGTCGCATTGCCGACCTGCTGGCCTGACCTTCGTCTCGTACTGATTTAACGATTGGTACAACCTGTCCCGACAGGCCAACCTTGACGCTATATGGCACGAATTTTGGTCACCGAAGAGATCGCCGAAGGCGGCCTCAACGTTCTCCGTAAGGCCGGACATCAGGTCGATGTTCTGCTCGGCCTAACCGTCGACGATCTCCATCGAGAGGTGGCGACGGCCTCGGCGCTGATCATCCGCTCCGAGACCAAGGTGACGCCCGAGATGCTGGCCCATGCGCCGATGCTGCAGGTCGTCGGACGCGCCGGCATTGGTCTCGACAACGTCGACGTACCCGCCGCAACCCGTCGTGGTGTCATGGTCGTGAATGCGCCGCAGTCCAACATTGTGTCGGCGGCCGAACACACCATGGCTCTGCTGCTCGCCCAGGCTCGCAACGTGCCCCAGGCCCACGCCGCGCTCAAAGCCGGGCGCTGGGAACGCTCTCGATGGGAGGGCGTCGAACTGCTCGACCGCACGCTCGGCATCGTCGGAGTCGGCCGCATCGGTGCGCTCGTCGCCCGTCGTGCCTTCGCATTCGGGATGCGACTCGTTGCCTACGATCCGTTCGTCAGCGAAGAGCGCGCCCGTCAGATGAACGTAGAGCTGTTGCCGCTGGAAAAGGTGATGGCCGAGTCCGACTTCCTCACCGTGCACCTCCCGAAGACGAAGGAGACCACCGGGCTGATCAACGCCGAGATGCTAAAGCTGGCCAAGCCGAGCCTGCGCATCATCAACGTGGCTCGCGGGGGCATCGTGCATGAGGGCGATCTGGCCGATGCCATCAAGGCCGGCGTCATCCAGGGCGCCGCGCTCGACGTGTTCTCCACCGAACCAGTGACGGCATCGCCGTTGTTCGAGCTCGATTCGGTCGTGGTCACACCGCACCTGGGTGCGTCTACCCGGGAGGCGCAGGATAAGGCGGGCGACACCATTGCCGACATGGTGCAGCTGGCCTTGGGCGGTGATTTTGTGCCCTTTGCCGTCAACATCGATGCCGCCGCCGCCGACGATCTCATGAAGCCTTATCTACCCCTGGCCGAGCGTGTGGGCCACCTGTTCGCGACGCTGTGTGATGGCGTTCCGTCGGCCATCGAAATCGTGGTCGAAGGCCAGCTGGCGGCCTATGACACCCGCATCTTGAAACTGGCTGCGTTGAAGGGCGTCTTCACACCGCACAGCGATGATCAGGTCACGTTCGTGAACGCACTGCAGATGGCGGAAGAATCCGGTATCGAGGTGCGTGAGGTGAAGATCGAACACCAGGTCGACTTCACGTCGCAGATCACGCTGCGCTGCGCCCAGCACTCCATCTCGGGCGCGATCTCCGGCGGACGCGAGCCGCACCGCATCGTGAATGTTGACGGCTACGGATGTGATCTTCCGCCTTCGGCCAATATGCTGGTCGTGCACAACGAGGATCACCCCGGCATGATCGGCTTGGTCGGTACCACGCTCGGCAACGCGGGCGTCAATATCGACAACATGGACGTTGGTCGCTCCGGTGATGCCGACAGTGCGCTTATGGTGCTCGCCATCAGCGGTGCTCCTGCCGATAGCGCGCTCGACATCCTGCGCGCCGCACCCGGCATCCTCAGCGTAAAGGCGTTGCGCGGCAACTAAGCCTGACGCCTCAATCGAGGATGCTGATGGCTCCGGTGGGGCACAGCTCTGCTGCGCTCTCCACCTTGGAACGGAGTTCCTCGCCGGGCTCTTCCTGCAGCACGTAGAGGTAGCCGTCGGCCCGGACCTCGAACACCTCGGGTGCTTCCTGCGTGCAGGCTCCGGTTGACGCGCACACATCAAAATCGACCATGATCTTCATGCCTAAATGCTAGCGGCCCGCCCGACTGATGTCGGGCGGGCCGTTGGCTTGCGGCTACGCGCTGGTCGCTACCGCTCCCGGTTCTCGCTTTGCTCGGGGGATGCGACGAGCTGCGCCCGCCCTTACCGCAGGTGTCCGCCCTCTTTGTCGGCTTCGGCCGCGAGGGCGCTGAGCTTGGCGTCGGCTTCCTTGGCAGCTTCGGCCTCAAGGACACGGCGCTCGGTATCGGCATCTTTGGCCGCCTGCTCCATGCGGTACTTCTCGGCTTCGGCCTCATCGATGCGCTTCTGGAGGTCGGCTTCCTCGGCTGCCGCCTTTATGCGGTACTTCTCGGCGTCGACCTCGTCTGCGACACGCTTGTCGACCTCGGCTTGGGCGGCTGCGGCATCGGCAGCAGCCTTGTCGGCGGCGGCCTTTGCGTCAGCTTCAGCCTGTGCCGCGGCAGCAGCAGCCGCGGCTTGCGCGTCAACGGCAGCCGTGGCATCCGCTTCGGCCTTCGCGGCGGCCGCGGCCGCCACGGCCTGGTGAGCAGCCTCAGAGTTGGCTGCCGCCTCTGCGGCCTCTTCATCGGTGAGGGGCAGGGTGATTTCCTGGCCGACGTCGATCATGTTGGCATCGGCAATGCCGTTGGCATCCGCGATCCACTGGTAAAGGTTCTCGTCGCCGTAGAAGGTGGCAGCAATCCCTGAAAGGGTATCGCCGGACTGGACTGTGTAGGTAGATGGCCGTTCGCTCATAAGTACGCCACCCTATCGGTTCCCAAGTGACATTTGTTACGTGCAGGACTGCCTGGAGGATTGCCGAGCGACAGCGAGAACGAGCGCCAATGGAGAACGGCGAAGCCGGGCTCCCGTAGGCTCGGAGAGCCGCCATTGCGTAGCAAGCGGTAGCGACCAGCGAGGTAGCAGTGGTGTTACGTGCGTTCGATGGCGCGGAGGATGGCGCGGAAGGAGGCGGTGATGATGTTGTGGTGCATGCCTACTCCCCATCGGGTGCTGCCGTCTTCTCGCAAGGTTTCGACGTACGCGACTGCTGTTGCGTCTGATCCCTGACCGGTGGCGTGTTCGGCGTAGTCGATCACGTCGACCTTCACGCCGAGGCCTTCCTTGACTGCGTCGACGAACGCGGCTATCGGTCCATTGCCGGTACCCGTTACCGTGGTTGGCGATCCGTCGACCAACAGTTGCGCGGTGACCGAGGTGACTTCGTCCTGCGTGTGCAGTTCGTGGGTATTGAGGAAGTAGCGCGGTGCTTCGGGCAGGTACTCGGTCTCGAAGGCGTCCCACATCATGATGGGGCTGATCTCGGTGCCCGAATCCTCGGTGATGTGTTGGATGGTCTTGGAGAACTCGATCTGCAGGCGACGCGGCAGGTCGAAACCGTGCTCGGTCTTCATCACGAACGCCACGCCACCCTTGCCCGACTGACTGTTCACCCGAATGACCGCCTCGTACGAACGACCGACATGCTTCGGGTCGATCGGCAGGTACGGCACTTCCCAGGTGGTGTAGTTCGAGCCAAGCGCGTCGAGACCCTTCTTGATGGCGTCCTGGTGGCTGCCGCTGAAGGACGTGTAGACCAGGTCGCCGGCGTAGGCGTGTCGGGGGTGCACTGGCAAACGGTTGCAGTACTCGGCCACGCGACGCAGCGCGTCGATGTCACTGATGTCCAGCTCGGGGTCGACGCCTTGTGCCATCAGGTTCAGCGCCACGTTCACGACGTCGAGGTTGCCGGTGCGCTCACCGTTGCCGAACAACGTGCCTTCCACGCGGTCGGCGCCGGCCAGCATGCCTGCTTCTGCAGCAGCGACGCCCTGGCCGCGATCATTGTGCGGGTGAAGCGAGATTTGCACGGTGTCGCGGTTCTTGATGGTGCGACCAAACCACTCGATCACGTCGCCATAGACCCACGGCTGATACATCTCGACGGTGGCCGGCAGGTTCAGGATGAGGGGCTTGGCAGCCGTTGGTTGAATAACGTCCATGACCGCTTCGCAGATCTCGACCGCGTACTCGATCTCGGTGCCCGTGAAACTCTCGGGGGAGTACTCGTAGCGAATATCGCTACCGACCAGTGTCGGCTCCAGGTCCTTGCACATCTGGGCCGCCGTGGTCGCAATGTCGGTGATGCCGGCTTTGTCCTGACGGAACACGACACGGCGCTGCAGCTCGGAGGTGGAGTTGTAGAAATGCACAATGGCCCGGGGTACGCCCTGCAGACATTCATAGGTTCGCTCGATCAGTTCCTGCCGACATTGCACGAGCACCTGAATCCACACGTCATCGGGGAAGAGGTCTTCTTTGATGAGTAGGCGCACGAAGTCGAAGTCGGGCTGGCTGGCGGACGGGAATCCGACATCGATTTCATTTAAGCCCATCTTCACGACGGTGTCGAACATGCGACGCTTACGTTCGGGGTCCATAGGGTCGATGAGGGCCTGGTTGCCATCGCGCAGATCGACCGAACACCACAGGGGTGCCTTGGTGATGGTCCTGTTCACCCACGTGCGATCGGTCAGCACGAGCGGCTTGATGGGCACGTACTTCTGGAACGGCATCGTTTTGGGGGTCACGTTCTGCGGGGGCATGTGTTACTCCTGGGTATTGGCCGGAAAAACAAAGAACCTCCCGGCCAGTTGGCACGAGAGGTTAGGGCGAGCACCATATGGGGCGCTCGCCTAGCAAAGAAGAAGGAGTCCGGCGGCGAAAGTCACTCCGACCAATGTCGCACGGTTCCCGGTGGCTGTCAACGCAAATCAGTATTCGACTGGCTCGAGGTATGTCTCGAAGCAATCGACGCTGACCGAAGTGGTGGGGTCGGAGTCAGGGCCCCACAGCTCGGTGCCGGTAAAGCGGACCGTGTAGCACCACTGCGGATGCTCGCCTTCAAGGTCCGCGTTTGTGTCGGGGAACACGAAGCCTCCGTGCACCAGTTCGATCTCGCCGATCTTGCCCCGGGCGTAGCGGGGGAGGCGGGTATGGCCCGACGGGTTGATGTTTTTCGCCCGCACCATCTGCCCGACCTCGAACATGGCGGGCGTGTGCACCTCGCGATTGCAGGGGCCGCCTTTGCGAAGACCCTCCACCATCTGATCGACGGTCATGGCGGTCTTGCCCGGCGGCGGGAGGTGGATCATCTTTCCGGCGGCTAGTTCGTCTGTTCCGACGAGGCCGTGTTTCACCAGCAGGTTCTCAAGGCCGCGCAGCCAGATCTCGTAGTAGGAACTGGCCAGGTAGGTGGCCGGTGGCAGTGACTCACGAGTGTGGCGTGAGCGATCGATGTTCCAACCGCCGATGCGACCGACCGCCAGGTTGAGGGCAAGCACTCGAGTCTCCCATCGCTCGTGGAAAATCGGTTCGTCTGTTTCGGGCTGCACGGTGCCGAAGCCGTGCATGCCGCCCATATCGTGGACGCCATTCACGGCCGCAACGCCAAGCCGGTGCCGATCATCGAATCACGGGTGACGAGTCTTGCGAGCTGTGCCTCGCTCATGCCCTCGGTGCCTTCGGGTCGCAGGGGTATGACGAGATACCGGATCTCGGCCGACGAATCCCAGACGCGAATCGAAGTGGTGGTCGGCAGCGAAACGCCGAAGTCTTCGAGCACACCGCGCGGATCGCGCACAGCCTTTGCCCGGTAGGCGGGCGATTTGTACCAGGTGGGCGGAAGCCCGAGCACCGTCCACGGATAGCACGAGCACAACGTGCAGACCACCATGTGATGCTGATCGGCGGTTGCTTCCACGGCCACGAGGTGCTCGCCCTGTCGGCCTTCGGCCCCGACCTCTGCCGCGGCTTTTGTTGCATCTGCAAGTAGTCGAGCCCTGTAGGCAGGATCGACCCACGCTTTGGCGACGACGGCCGCCCCAAGTTGGGGGCCGACCTCGTTTTCGTAGGTGTCGATGATCTTGTCGAGCGTTGCCGGATCGACGTACCCCTTCTCGATGAGCAATGACTCCAACGCCTCAACCCGCAATGCAATCGGCAGTTCGGTGTCGCTCATATCGACACCTTACCGCTGCGCAGGCCCGAATTCAGAGGTCGTTTCGGCGTCTGTGGAGCGTTACCGAAACGATACTAAGAGTGTCGTGTTCAAGCACAACGAAAGCCGCGACGCGTGACACAATCGAAGTATGACTGATCGGCTGCGCTCGCGGTTCCCGGGACTCAACAACGACTGGGCGCGCTTTGACGGGCCGGCCGGCACGCAGATGGTCGACCTGTCGATCCAGGGGATGGTGGGTTGGGCCGAGAGCGGCATGAACGCCAACACGCACGGTCCGTTCATGCAGGCCGACGCGTGTGACGCGCTGCTTGATCGTGCCCGCTCGACGGTCGGTCAACTGCTTGGCGCCGACCCGAACGGCATCACGTTCGGGGCCAACATGACCACTATGACGATGGGATTCACCCGCGCCATCGAACAGACCCTGAAGCCGGGGGACCGTGTGGTCGGCACTCGGCTTGATCACGATGCCAACGTGGCACCGTGGCGCATTGCCTGCGAGCGATCAGGGGCCGAGCACGTGTTAGTGGGTTTCGACCCCGCCACCGGCATCCTGGCGGCCGCAGACGTCATCGCTCAGATCGACGAACGCACCAAGTGGGTCACGTTGCCAGGGGCGTCGAACCTGATTGGCACGGTGCCCGACCACGCACCGATCATCGCAGCGGCCCACGACGCCGATGCCCGTGTGTTCATCGACGCTGTGGCCCTCGCCCCGCACCGCCGTGTCGACATTGCCTCGCTTGGCTGCGACGCCCTCGCCACCTCGCCCTACAAGTGGTACGGACCGCATGCGGGCGTGCTGTATTGCGAACCGAACCTGCTCGACAGCCTGCCGATCGCCAAAGTGCGCCCCGCCGAGGACGCGGGCCCTCGGCGCTTCGAAACAGGCACCCCGAGCTTCGAAGGTATCGCCGCTACCGAGGGCGCAGCGCGCTTCTTGCTGGAGGAAGGCATGGATCGAGTTGCGGCCGAAGAGATGGAGGTCTTCGCCCGCCTGCTCGAAGGTATGCACGCCAATCCGAAGGTGAAGATTTGGGGCTCGCCCACCACCGCAAACCGCGTGCCGACCCTGGCGTTCACGGTTGATGGACGTTCATCCGACGACGTAGCCGCTCACCTCGCCAAGGACCACATTGCGGTCTGGGCCGGGCACAGCTATGCCGTCGAGGTAGTTGGCCAACTCGGCCTCGATACTTCGGGTGGCGTGGTGCGTGCCGGCGTCGTGCGCTATATCACGACCGACGATGTCGATCGACTCGTCACGTCGATCAACCGCCTCGTCGGCATGGCTTAACGATAGCGATCGGGGGAACGTATCCCTGCAGATCGAACGGTACCGGCGCTCTCTGTGCTGTCTCAGTCAAGCGTTTGGGCGAGCAGCCAGTTGTTGGCGAGGGTGGCAGCGTTCCCTTTGAAATGGGTGCCATCGGGCCGGAGCTCGATACCGTCGCGGTCGCGCAAACACGCAGTGGTAGGGCAGGCCCAAGTGCCGAGGTCGGCCAAAAGAATCTGACCACCGGAACTCTGCGCGACGGAACCGGCGACCGCGTTCTCGCAGTCGATCTGCTTGTCGTTCGTGGGCGCCTGTGCGCTGGCCTCGCCCCGATAGTACGCCTGGCTGACCAACACGACCCGGCCACCCTGGGACGAAAGCGCATCGCTCATTTTGACGAGGGTTGATCGATACCAATCATCGAAACCGGCCTCGCATGGACGGCTCCACACACCGGGAGCAATCTCATTCTCATCGAGCAGCGACGCACCAAAAATCATGAAGGTGACATCGGGTTTGAAGTCTGCCGCCAAGGTTGGATATGCAATGACGGCATCGACACATTCCTGATTGAAAACCAGCGGGACTGACTCCTCGTCCAAGCGTCGCTTCAGGGGCGCGTATGACGGTGGACATCCGGCGATGGCCCCATTGAGGGCGACCAAGCTGAGCGTCTGCTGATCCTTCACCAGCTGCTCGGCCAAGTTCCAGCCCACCGAATCACCCACGATGAGAACGCGAGCCGGATGATCGCTTGGTCGCGCAATGAAGCCCACCGTCGTGGTCGTGGCGACCACCGTTGTCGTCGTGCTGGAGGTCGTGCTGGTGGAAATCGTTGTCGTTGTAGTGGGCAGCGTTGACGTGGGCGCCAGGGTGGATGAGGTGGCGGTCGTTGCTGCCACCACCAGGCGCCTCGGTTGGGCGATAGGAAGAGCGATGATGGCAATGGCCACGCCAGTCATGCTGGCGCCCAACACGGGCAGTGTAGGCCGCCAACGGAATGCCGCCAGCCCCTGCCGTCGGATGGGCATCTCCACCACTCGATAGCTCAGCTCCGCCACCGCCAGGCTCACGAGCACCCCCACCACGATGCGCAACGGCGGTTTGTGGGCATGGCCGGCCACACCGAATCCCACGAGAATTGGCCAGTGCCAGAGGTAGATGCCGTAGCTCCGGCTGCCGAGCCATCGCAACGGTTGGGTGGACAAATGGCGAGCGAAAGGACTGCGTACGGTAGCAACGCCAGCTATCAGAACCGTGGTCGCCAACGTGCATGCCAAGAGGCCACCCCGGTAGGTGACGAGCCGCGTTCCCTGCATGCGCGCCATGGCGACGAGCAGCCCGACAAGGCCGACGGGTGCGAGGGCGCGGAATGCTCGAAGCCATGACCGTCGCCACTCGGCGAGGGACGCGATAGTTGCACCTGCAAGTAGTGCGACCGCCCGACTATCGGTACCCATGTACACCCGTGACGCGTCGAGTGTGCGATGAAACAGCAGGAGCGACCATCCGCCCGTAACGATTGTGAAGGCCAGCAGGACCAGCGTGGAGACCCCACGTCGCAAGCGGACGATGCCGAGCATGGCTAAGGGCCACACAACATAGAACTGCTCCTCAATCGCAAGGCTCCAGAAGTGCTCCAGCAGTGAGGGTGGCCCGAATCGACTCCAGTAGCCGGCACCGCCTCGAAGCCGCAACCAATTACTGGTGTACGTGAGGGCGCCGACTATGTCCCAGCGACCGCCCGCCGGTCCCAGCAGTCGGCCCCTGACCCGCTCGGCGATGGCCACGGCCACGATGACGCAGAGAAGAGCCGGTAAGAGTCGACGGGCCCGACGGCCCCAGAACCGCCGGAGATCTATGCGGCCCTTCACGGTGTACTCCACAAACAGCAGTCGGGAAATCAGGTAGCCCGACAGCACGAAGAACAGGTCGACTCCGAGCCAGCCGCCTTTCAAGACGCCCACGTGAAAAGCCACGACTGCGGCCACGGCAAGCCCGCGCAACCCATCGAGCGCTGGCACGTGTTGAAGATGGGTGCCCTGCTCGCCGCCCGACATAGTGCCGAAGAGTTTGTCGGTTCCAGCGTTGTGTCGCTAGTCAATCGGTCTGGTGTTGGTCGCGGTCCAGGCCCGTACACTCATGGGGTGCGTGTGGAGGTTCCCTGTGTCGGCCTGATTGCCAACCCCGCATCGGGTCACGACATGCGACGGCTCGTCTCCGGCGCGTCGGTGTTCACCAATACCGAAAAGGTGCACGTCGTGCGACGTCTGTTCAGTGGTCTCGGCGCGGTTGGCGTTGCCCGCGTCCTGGTCATGCCCGACCGTGCAGGGCTGTCGCTCGGCATCTCCCGTGCAGCCAAACAGCATCGCCCTCAACTCACCGGGCCGTGGCCCGAGATCGAAGTCCTCGAGTTTGAGCAACGCAACTCGGCCATGGACTCGATGATTGCTGCGCGGGAAATGGTGGCGCACGGAGTCGGCGCGATCGTGGTTTTGGGCGGCGACGGCACTGCCCGAGCGGTGGCATCGGCGTGCGGTGATACGCCGATGTTGGCGCTTTCCACTGGCACGAATAATGCTTTCGGAATCACCGTCGACGGAACCGTCGCCGGGCTGGCCGCCGGGCTTGTGTCGACCGGCGCCTGTGCTGTGGCGGAGGCGTGTTATCGAGCGAAGAAGCTGATCGTGCGCCACGGTGAGCGCACCGAGCTTGCTTTGGTCGACATGGCCATCATTGATCAGGACAGGGTTGGCGCGCGGGCCGTGTGGGATCCGGATGTGGTTCGCGAGCTGGCGGTCACGTTCGCCGAACCGCACGCCGTGGGCCTGTCGGCTATTGCCGGTGCGGTCAGCCCGTGCGGCCGTCGGGAACCGTCTGGCCGCCTCTTGCGTATGGGGGATGGGCGAATGGTGTTGGCTGCACTTGCCCCTGGCCTGATGCGGTCGGTGCAAGTCGCCGAGCACGCTGCGTTGCTGCCCGGGCATCGGGTGGAGTTGTCGACGTCGCACGGCGTGATCGCCCTCGACGGCGAGCGCGAGATGGTGTTTCATGCCGATGGTCCTCGACCCACAGCGGAACTCTCGCTCGGCGGCCCGCTCGTCATCGACGTCGTTGCCACCATGGCCCTCGCCGCTCGGCGCGGCCTCCTTGTTCGCTGAGCCGCCGGGCCTCGGCTCGTAGAGTGATGCCGATTCGCTATGACTTTCGTTCGGAGTTGTGGGTCCACATTGGGGAGAACCCGTGGTACTTCGTCACCATGCCGCCCGATCAATCCGACGAGATCACGGCACCGATGCGCAAAGGCTTCGGTTCCGTCCGAGTCGAGGTGAAGCTCGGCACCTTCACGTGGCTTACCACGATCTTCCCCGAAGCGAAGACGGGTTGCTACGTCCTCCCCATCAAAAAACAAGTCCGCCTCGGTGCCAACCTCGAAGTCGGAAAGCCCGTGCCCGTCGCCATCAGGCTGGTCGATGTCTAGGCAGCGGGGGTGATTTCGGTCCCGTTGGGGCGGTAGGTGGGCCAGTGACCGGTGGGGTCTTTCCAAGTGCGGTAGCCGGTCTCCTTGAGCCTTCGGTCACCGTCGATCGTCGCGGCAGAGTCACGCGAGTCAGGTCGCGGGTGGGCCGTAGTCGCGCTCGACTCGGGCGACGCGGACGCGGTAGTCGGAGTACCAGTGCTCTTGGCCGGTTCGTTGCGCGACCAAGTGCTCGCCGATCTGTTTCCACGCTCGGGCCGAAGCGTCGTCGGCCCAATAGCTGACCGTGATGCCAAGACCGTCCCTTGCTGACTCGATACCCAAGTAGCCGGGCTGCTGCGCGGCAAGTTCTTCCATCCGTACGGCCATGGCACCGTACCCATTGTCACCATCAGTGCGCAGCGACGTAAAGATCACCGCGGTGTACGGAGGTTCCGGAGTGTTCGCAATCACGCCTCCAGCCTGTCATTTCGTTATCGTTACCGTTGGCGATTAGCGCCTGATGTTGAAGAAGGGGTGCGTTGGCGCGTCTGGCACTACGGCAGGAGGGGATTTGGTTTCAGTCCGTCAGCCTTATCGCTGCATCCGAGTGCACCATGACGGTCCGTTCGATGTGGTGCATTTCAGTGCACCGGTAAGTCGGATGCACTCGTAGCCAACTACCCGAGCCGGCGCAGTGAAGCGCAGCCGGGCGGAACAGTGTCATACCCACCCTACTAGCGGCTGGTGGGCATCCAGGCGGGGCGAGTGCCTTCGAAGGCGGTGATGGCGTCGGCGTGGGTAAGGGTGATGCCGACGTCGTCGAGGCCGTTGAGGAAGCGGTGCTGTACCGAGGGGTCCATGGGGAACTTTTCGGTGATGCCGAGCGCGGGTACTTCCACCTGCAGCTTCTCTACGTCGACGGTCACGTCCAACGTGGGGTCAGCTTCGATGGCTGCAAGCAACCGGGTGACGAGCGCCTCCGGAAGTACGACCGGAACGAGTCCGTTCTTGGTGCAGTTGTTGTTGAAGATGTCGCTGAAACGGGGAGCGATCACGGCGTTGAATCCGTAGTCCATGATGGCCCACACCGCGTGTTCACGGGATGAACCGGTGCCGAAGTTGTTACCCGCAACCATCACCGACGCGCCGACAAATCGCTCGTCGTTCAGCACAAAGTTGCGATCGTCTCGCCACGTGGCGAACAGGCCGGCACCGAAGCCGGTGCGCTCGACGCGCTTTAGCCACTCGGCCGGAATGATCTGATCGGTATCGACATCACTGCGGTTGAGCGGCAACGCGGTGCCGTTGAGAACGCGAACTTCTTTCATGACAGATCCTCCGGTGATGCGAAGTGGCCCGCTACCGCGGTAGCAGCGGCAATAGCAGGGGACACGAGGTGGGTTCGACCGCCGCGACCTTGGCGACCTTCGAAGTTGCGGTTGCTGGTGGACGCCGAGCGCTCGCCGACCTTGAGCTTGTCGGGGTTCATCGCAAGGCACATCGAGCAGCCCGGCTCACGCCAATCGGCGCCGGCGTTACGGAAGACTTCATCGAGACCTTCGGCGATGGCCTGGGCCTTCACCTGATGGCTGCCCGGCACGATCATCACGCGGGGCACCGTGACCGTTCGGCCCTTCATGACGGCGGCGGCAGCACGCAGGTCTTCGATGCGGCTGTTGGTGCATGAACCAATGAACACGGTGTCGACGGGGATAGAGCGGATTGGCGTTCCGGCCGTTAGCCCCATGTACTCCAACGCTCGTTCTGCTGCGTTGCGCTCGCCCAGATTGTCAAACGACGAAGGGTCGGGGATGACATCGTCGATCGACAGAACCTGGCCGGGGTTGGTGCCCCAGGAAACTTGCGGCCGCAACTGCGTAGCATCAATCGTGACGATGGCGTCGTAGACCGCGCCGTCGTCGGTGGCGAGTGAACGCCAGTCGGCCAAGGCGTCGTCCCACACCGAACCGGAGGGCGCGTGCTGGCGGCCCTTCAGGTAAGCGAAGGTCGTCTCGTCGGGCGCAATGAGTCCGGCCTTG
>JANNZM010000038.1:0-6154 GCA_031410595.1 Actinomycetes bacterium
AATTTGAAGTGGACATTCTTCGCCGCCCAGGCCGCGGCGCGCACCATGATCGGCCGAGGTGGATCAATCATCAACATTTCGTCGCGCAGCGGATCGCAGCCCTGCCCGATGACCGGCCAATACGGCGCGGCGAAAGCTGGTGTCGAGAGCCTGACTGCCACCATGGCCGTCGAGTGGGGCCATCTTGGTATCCGGGTGAACGCTGTGGCTCCGGGCCTTGTGCCGACCGAAGACAGCCTGGCCCCCGGTGGCAGCATGAGCCGCCCGAGCCGAGTCGCTCGCCAGATTGAATCGGTCCCACTGCGACGTCTCGGTACCGTTGATGACATCGGCGCTGCCTGCGTGTACCTCGCCTCAGACGAAGCCGGATGGGTGACCGGCGAAACCATCCAGGTCACCGGCGGCAGCCGCATCACCGTCGGCTACAACACCTACATGCACCGCATGACCGAACAGCTAGCTGCTGACCAACTCGCCCCCGAACACTAACCAGCCGCTCGCCGGGATTGGGCGGCATGGCGGGCGTGGGCGCGGCGTCCGCCGAGTTCGGTGTGCAGCGCCATCAGCCGCATGGTCCATGCGGTAAGGCCGAACTCGGAGGTGATACCGATGGCGCCGCTCACCTGATGGCAGTCGTCATAGGCATCGCGTGCGGTCATGGCGGCAAAGGTGGCCGCAGTAGCGGTCAGGAAGGCATCGTGGTGGTACCAGGCGCCGCGGCGGGCCATCCACTTGGTGGCCTGGGAATTGGCGTACGACTTGGCCAGACGATGTTGTACCGCTTGGAACGACCCGATCGGTCGGCCGAACTGGTGGCGATCGCTGACGTGTTGGGCGGTGAATGTGACTGCGGCTTCGGCCGTCGCGCCGACCTCGGCCGCAATGCCGACCTGCCATGCCCGTCGCAAGGCATCGCCGCTTCCGACCCCAAGTGACTCGGATCGGCGTACATGCACTCGTCCCGTTGGATACGCGGAACGTGATCGCACCGGCTCGACCGAAACGTCATCGCTGCTGGCCAGGCGGGCCATGTCGCCGTCAAGTACGAGATAGGCATCGCACAAGCCGGCATAACGAACGAGCGAAGTCGGCGACGCGACGAGACCAACCGTATTGGGCAGGTCGCGGACGCCCGCCAACGGAGCGACGAGAACTCGTGCGACGAGAGGTGCACACGCCACGAACTGGGCCGCTCGCTCGGCGACAATGATCGCCTCCATCGGCCCGGCGTCGTAGCCGACATCGAGGAAGCCACCATCGGCTAGTCGGGTGATCAACGCTGCGTCGATGGCGTTGGTCAGTTCAGCGGTACGACGTTGGCCGGCATGATCTCGAAAAAGTGCGGTGACCGCGTCATCGAGCATCTGTTGCTCGGTGTTCAGTTCGAGATCCATGTCAGCGGCCTCGGGGGAGGTTGAGGCAGAGACGGGCGACCAGGTCGAGCTGCACTTCGTAGGCGCCAGCCGCGATCATGCTGCTGGTGCCGGTGACCACCTGACGGTCGGCCTCGGTGCCGCCGGCAAGCGCCTGGTCGCCGAGCACTTCGTGGCAGGCCCATCCGGCCATGCGTTCCATCGGCCCGGTAATCGCACGCGACACTGAGGCTGCCGGGCGGGAGCCATTCGGGTCGGTAATGCGCTCGGACACGGCCACATAGTTCAAGGCCCGCGATGCTTCCGCCCATGCGTACGCAATGCCGAGTGTCTCCTCGATCCCGGGGTCGGCGACGTCGATTCCCAAGCCTTGAGCATCGCGGACGGTTTGGTCGATGACGTACTCGGTGTGTTGATGGCGAGCGATACCAACCCGCTCATTGGCGAGCGAGTTGCGCACGATGTCCCAACCGCGGTTCTCGTCACCGAGCCGGCAGGTGATGGGAACGATCACGTCGGTGAAATGCATCTCGTGAATGAGGTGGGTGGCATAAGGGTTCGGAATCTCGCGCACCTCAACGCCGGGCGAAGACATCGGCACCAGCAAGATGGTGATGCCCTCGCGCTTGGGGGAGTCGAGATCGGTGCGTACCAGCAGGAAGCAGTATTCGGCGGCGTGGGCGTATGACGTCCAGACCTTGGTGCCGTTCACGACATAGGAGTCTCCGTCACGTATCGCTTGGGTGCGTAGCGCGGCGAGATCCGACCCGGCGTCGGGTTCAGAGAAGCCTTGGCACCAGTTGACCTGGCCAGCGGAAATGAGGGGCAAATGAAGCGCTCGTTGCTCGTCGGTGCCGTAACGCATGAGCGCTGGCCCGATCCAGTTGGTGTTCATGTACTGGCCGCCGCGGGGCTCACCGACCGACCAGGTTTCTTCGCTGATGATCAGTTGTTCCCACGGGGAAGCATCGCGGCCGCCGTAGGCAGCAGGCCAGTGAGGCGTGAGGAACCCATCGTCCCCCAACGCCGCGCAGAAGGCCTTGACCGCGTCGATGTCGGCCTGCTCGGGCATGTCGCGGTCATCCAGCGTCCAGCCAGGCCGCAGGTGCGTGGACACACTCGCCCGCAACGCTGCGCGAAACGCAGCTTCGTCAGCCGTCCAACCAAGCTCCATGCGAACCCCTCGCTTATGTCTCGGGAACTACCAGCCTTGTTCGGACCGATCGTCTAGGCGTCGGCGTGGGCACCGAGGTAGGCGGCTTCGAGGCGACTGGGATCGTCCCGGAACTCATCAGCCGGGCCGCGCAGGCTGACGTTGCCGTGCACGAGCACCATGGCTTCATCGGCTACCTCCAGCGCCAGCCGCACATGTTGCTCGACCAGAATGACCGCGGCGCCCGTCTCATCCGCGATGTGACGCACGATCGGCAGGAGCGACTCGACGATGATCGGGGCGAGGCCCATGCTCATCTCATCGATCAAGAAGACCTTCGGCCGCTGCACGAGCCCCCGGGCCATAGCGAGCATTTGCTGCTCGCCGCCCGACAGCGAGCCTGCCTTCAGCTTGATGCGTTTCTGGAGGGCCGGAAACAGGTCGAGCATCTCGCTGACCGAGTTCTTCTCGCCTTTGAGGCGGGCAATCTCGATATTCTCCTGGACGGTGAGCGTCGTGAACAATGCCCGGTTGTCAGGTACGAGCACCACCCCAGAAAGGTTCGTCGCCGCGGGTTTGCCGTTCGCCAGGGGCGACCCGTTTAGTAGCACCTGGCCGCCCAGGCGCGGCAGCAGGCCGGCGATGGTCATCAAGAGCGTGGTCTTACCTGCGCCGTTCGGGCCAAGCACGGCCAGAACCTTGCCGGCTTCGACCTCAATGTTCAGCTCTCGGAACGCGACAATCTTGCCGTAGCCGCCTACGAGCGATTTGCACTCTAAGACTGCAGTCATCTCAGTGAACCCCCGCTGCTGACGTGCCGAGGTAAGCCTCGATCACTCTCTTGTCGTTTCGAATGGCTGCGGGCGGGCCGCTGGCGATCACTCTGCCGAAGTCAAGCACCACGATGTAGTCGCACAGAGCGAGCACCAAGTTCACGTCATGGTCAACCATCAAAATCGTCACGCCACCATCACGCACGTCTCGGAGGCGCTCGCCGAGCCATTCGGATTCACTGGTGTCGAGACCGGCCGCCGGTTCGTCGAGCAGCAGCACCCTGGGCTGGGCGACCAATGCTCGGCCGATCGACACCAATTGGCGCTGGCCTTGCGAGAGGTCGCTGGCCGGACGGTCACGCAGGTTGTTCAGACGAAGCACCTCGCACGTGTCGTCCAGGCTCTTTTTGGCCGAGTGACCGAAGCCCTGTCGACCGCTGGCGAGCCCGACTTCAAGGTTCTCCTGTACCGACAGGTCTTCGTAGAGCTCGATTGCTTGGAAGGTGCGGCTGAGGCCGAGTTTTACTCGCTGGTGCGGCTTGGAGGGCAGGTCCTTGCCGTCAAGCTCGATCACGCCGGAAGCCTCGGCGAACCCGGTGAGAGCGTCGATCGTGGTGGTCTTGCCCGCTCCGTTGGGGCCGATCAGGCCGACGATGGCGCCTTCAGGAACATCGAACGAGACATCATCGACAGCCACAACACCGCCGTAGGCCACTCGGAGGTTTCGGATGGACAGCACCGTCGGCAAGCCGGAAACGTCCTTCGGTGCCAGCTTGCTCAGCCCACCCTCCAACTCCATCAAGAGCGTTTCTGGCTGGCCACCAAGCTTTCGGGTGCGCAGCCAGTTGTGGAACTTGTCCGCCATGATGTGGTTTGGAACGGTGACGCCTTCGGGGTTCGTAATGACCGTGAGGATGAGCAGGATCGCCGTGATCAGCTGATACCAGATCGATGCCGCCGCCGACTTCGGATCGAAAATCTTGGTGGTGACAAAGACGTAGACCAGCCCACCCAAACCCAAAGCTCCTGCGGTGATACCGCCCGAGACGGACGTGATGCCGGCAAGGTAGGCCGTCGCGAAGAGGGCGAGGCCGATCAACGGCAGGAACTGGGCGTAGTCGATGCTGCGGTAGTAGTACGCCATAAACGCACCGCCCAGGCCGGCGATAAATGACCCGATAGCGAACGCCAACAGCTTGATCTTCACCACATCAACCCCGGCCGCGGCTGCCGAGCGTTCGTTGGCCCGGATTGCCACCATGGCTGACCCCCATCGACTTCGCCGCAAGAGGGCGATGCCAGTCGCAGTCACGGCGAGCACGATAAGCATCATGAACCCGAACCGGAGATGCGCCGTGTTCTTCACGTTGCCCATCGACACGTCAACGCCGAACAACGTCGGCTTCTTCACGTCGAGCGCACCATTGAACCCGACGATGTCGGTGTTCCGGAACCACGCAGCGTCGAGCGCAACAGCGAGGGCCATGGTCACAACGGCGACAGTGAGCCCGCGGACCCGAAGGGCCGGGATACCGATGATCGTGCCGAGCACGGCCGCGAAAAGGGCCGACATAAGCGGCGCGATTGGAAACGGAATGTGCCACGACGAACTCAGAAACGTCAGCATGTGAGCGGAGGCACCGGCCAGGGTGAGCTGCGCCAACGAGATCTGACCGGCATACCCGGTGATGACCACATAGGAGAGGGAGACCAGCGCCAGCACAATGGAAAGAATGAAGGCCGTCTTCCATTGTCCGTTCGGCAGGGCCAGGAAGAAAATAGACCCGAAGGCCAATGCGATGACCGCAGTTGAAAAGACGTACCGAGGTCTCGGTGCTCTCCCGAGGGTGCGCAAAATGAGCGCACCGCGGGCCGGCAGCGGCTTCCCGCGAGCCACCAGGAAAATGAGGATCAGGACCAGTGGAACCAGTTCCGGGCCGCCAGCCTTGCTTGGAAACCATTTGAAGTCGCCCTTGAGGAACAACGCCTCTGACTGCAGCATGCCAATCGCCAAACCACCGGCGATCGCAGCTGTCAGACCTTCAAAGCGGCTGAGCACAGCTGCGGCCAATGCTGGCACGATGAACAGCGAGTAGACGTTTGGTACGACCGCCACGATCGGAGCGATCAAGATTCCGGCGAGGCCGGCAACAGCGGACGAAAGCATCCAGTTGAGCGCCGCGACCTTGTTGGCCGAGATGCGACTGACGACTGCGCCTTTCTCGGACTCGGCGGCCGCGCGTGTGGCCAGACCGAATCGGGTGTATCGGAACAGTGCGCCAAGCAGCAGGCCGAGCAAAATGATGGACCCGGCGAACCAGAAGCGCTCGGTTTCCACGACCGAGCCACCCAGGTGCCACTTGGAGTTGGGGAAGATCTTCGCGATGGGCAACTGCACAGTGCCAAGTTGCTTCACGATCAGTAAGACAATGACGATCTGTACGCCGAGCGACGCAACGACACGCGCCACCGGAGGCGCCGATCGCAGCGCCTTGAACACCACGAGGTACAGCAGGAGTCCAAGAATGGCGGTCAGGGCCACGGCGATGAGCGCCGACGCGAGGAAACCGGGCACGAAGCCCAGTTTGTAGCTGACCTTTAGACCTGGGATCAGCGGAAGGAATTGTCCCTGCCGGAGATACCCGTAGACGTACGCCGCGTACAACGCCAAAGAACCACTGGCGAAGTTGATGACGCCCGAGCTGCGGTAGGTCACAACGAGGGCAACGGCGAGGGCCGCGTACGCGGCCCCGGCCCCGGTTCCGAGGAGCAAATAGCCGAGATGGCTGATCATTCATTTTCCGTTTCGACGTGTGCAGGAGAGAAATGAGACGGAATACAGGTGGTGGGGGGGG
>JANNZM010000039.1:0-66944 GCA_031410595.1 Actinomycetes bacterium
GGCCTCCAGGGTGGCGCGGCCGACGCACTCATCCAGTTCAACCCGACACTCGGTGCCGCCGTACTGGCCGATACCAAGAAGTTCACCGTCGAGACCATCCGTGGCTCGGGTCACCGCCAGCTGTGGTTCAACACCCGTGAGGGCACCTTTACCGACAAGCGCGTGCGTCAAGCGTTCGCCTACGCCCTTGATCGTCCGGCGCTGATCGAGAAGGCACTGCTCGGTGCCGGCGACCTCGCCAATGACCACCCCATCGCTCCGATCTACCCCTACTTCGACAAGTCCCAGCCACAACGCGTACGCGACATTGCGAAGGCTAAGCAGCTTCTGGCCGATGCTGGCAAGACCGGTCTGAAGACCACGATGTACGTCGGCAAGCTGCAAGAGATCCCGCAGTTGGCCGAGCTGATCCAGGCTCAGCTTCTCGAGATCGGTGTCGACGCCCAGATCGACCTCGTCGAGAACAAGGTCCACTACGACCGCTGGTGCAAGGTGTACGACTCCAAGGTTGCTCCCGAAGGCTGTGATGGCGGTGCCGAATTCGGGCTGGTCGACTACGGCAACCGTGGCACCCCCGACGTGTACCTCACCAAGGCCTACTCCACCGGTGAGTGGAACTCAGCGCACTACATTTCGGCGCCGTTCAACCAGGCAGTTAAGGACTACCAGGCATCTCTGGACAACGCCGGTCGTGCCAAGGCCATCAGCAAGATCCAGGCCATCGCCAACGAAGACGTACCGTATGCCATTCCGTACTTCATCAACGTGAAGATGGCCTACACCACCAAGGTCAGCGGCATCCGTGCCACTGGCCTCGGTCACTACTACTGCGGTAAGGCCGGCTTCGTCGCCTAACGACAGAGGCGCTCATCGATCACGGCTGGGGTTCCCGCTTGGGTGCCCCAGCCGCGCCTTTCGTCTAACGTACGTTCTTAGTAGTCAGAGGTCGGGGGGCCAACAACGTGGGTCGATTTCTACTGAAACGGTTGCTCTCGGCCATCGTCACGCTTTGGCTGCTGGCCACCATCGTGTTCGTGCTTGTCAACGTGCTGCCGTCCAACGTCGGGCGGCAGGTACTCGGCGGCCAGGCCAAAGAGGAACTGGTCAAGGCCTACAACAAGAAGATCGGCACCGATAGGCCGGTGCTGGTGCAGTACGGCAAGGCCATGAAGAACCTGGCCACCCTGAGTTTCGGCGACTCTTATAAAAGCGGTGTCGCCGTGCGCAAGATCATCGGTCCGGCCATGGTGCGATCCGGCAAGCTGGCACTTCTTGCGCTCCTGCTCACTGTGCCTTTGGCCATCGCCGGAGGGATCTATACGGCACGGCGACAGGACAAGCTCGCCGACCGCGCAGTGGTGGTGGCTGGCCTGGCCACATCGTCAACGCCCGAGTTCGTGACGGCGGCCATTCTGCTGTCGATCTTTTGTGTGACGTGGAAGGTCGGGAAAGTGTTCGCCAACCCACCTCCGGGCGCCTCCATCATCACCCAGGTGCACTACCTCATCGTGCCGGCAGTGGCCATGGCCATCGTTTACCTCGGATACATCGTTCGCATGGCTCGCGCCGGTGTGATTGGCGCCTTGCAAACCGACTATGCCCGTACGGCAACCATGAAGGGTCTGTCCCAGGGAACGGTGATGCGCCGCCATTTGCTTCGCAACGCCCTCGCTCCGACCATCACGGTGATCAGCGCACAGATCGGGTACCTGTTCGGCAGCATCGTCGGTGTGGAGATCGTGTTCAACTACGCCGGGCTCGGCTCGGTGTTGCGTGATGCGGTCGGCAACAAGGACATTCCCATTTTGCAAGGCGGTGTCCTCGCCGTGGGCATCGTGTACATGATCTCCACGCTGGCAGCCGACCTGCTTATCGCCTTCCTGAACCCGCGCATCCGTCTGGAGAGCAGCCGATGAGCCAACTCGTTACACCGCCCGCCGAAGAAGAGACCGACGCGCTCACAACTGTGGCAGGAGGCATTCCCCTGAGCGAACGGAAGCTGGCCCGTAAGGAAAACTGGCGTCTCATCCGCCGTCGGCCATCGTTCATCATCGGTTCGATCATCGTGCTGTTCTGGACCGCGTGTGCCATCCTCGGCGAGCGCATCACCCCTCGAAGCCCATTCAAACCGCTGTACGCCGTACACCAGCGCCCCGGGACCAAGTTCCTGTTCGGCACCGACAAGACCGGGCGCGACGTCCTGTCTCGCGTCATGATGGGTTCGCGCGACATCCTGAAAGTGGCCCCACTCGCAGCCGTGCTCAGTGTGATTCTTGGCGTGATCCTCGGCATGGTGATGGGCTACTTCCGTGGTTGGGTGGATCTGGTTCTCGGGCGTATTGTCGAGGCGTTCCTGGCCATTCCCGTGATTCTGCTGGGTTTCGTTGCCGTCGTAGTGCTCGGCCGATCGAACACCGTCATCATCAGCATCGTGGCCATGCTGTTTGCCCCTATCGTCGCCCGGACCGTTCGTTCGGCCGTGCTGGCCGAGCGCGATCTCGACTATGTCACCTCGGCCAAACTGCGCGGTGAGGGGCCGCTGTTCATCATGTTCCGAGAGATTCTGCCCAACGTGATGGGGCCGATCATCGTCGAACTCACCATACGTATCGGCTACGCCGTGTTCACCGTGGCCACCCTCACGTTCATCGGTGCCGGACCGAGACCGCCATCGCCGGATTGGGGGGCGCAGGTGAGCGACAACTATGCCCTCCTTCAATCGCGTATCTGGTGGAGCACACTGTTCCCCGCCCTGTCCATTGCCAGCCTGGTCATCGCTATCAACCTCATCGCCGACGCGGTGCAGTCAGTACTGGACGCTTGATGAATACAACTACTGCCACCAATGTGGCACTTGCGGTTGAGGACCTGCGGGTTGCATACAAGGTGCGAGGCGTAGACCGCGAGGTGTTGCGGGGGGTGACTTTCTCCATTGCTCCCGGCGAAGCTTACGGATTGGTCGGCGAATCCGGATGTGGCAAGTCAACCACCGCGTACGCGGCACTTCGGTATCTACCCCGCAACGGCAAGATCACCGGCGGTCGCGTGTTGGTGGCCGACGAAGATGTCACCGCCATGTCCACATCTCAGCTGCAACGGTTCCGCGCCACCGAAGCATCGATGGTGTACCAGGATCCGGCGCAGGCAATGAATCCGTCTATTCGTGTCGGCAAGCAGCTCATTGAGAGCTTCACCCTGCTTGGTCAGTCTAGGGACCAGGCCAAGACGTCGGCCATTGAGGCCCTAGGCCGGGTGCGCATCGCGTCGCCGGCCAGCGTCATGGATCGCTACCCGTTCCAGCTTTCCGGTGGTATGCAGCAGCGTGTCGTTATCGCCATGGCATTGGCTTGCAACCCGAAGCTGCTCGTGCTCGATGAGCCCACCACCGGTCTTGACGCCACGGTGGAAGCCGAGGTGCTCGACTTGGTTCGAACGTTGCGCGAGGAGAGCGACACGTCCGTGCTGCTTATTGCCCACAACCTTGGCATCATTCGTGCGCTTTGTGATCGCGTCGGTGTCATGTATGCCGGCCAGGTTGTGGAACAGGGGGCGAGTCGCGAGGTTTTCGACAACCCGCAGCATCCCTATACCGTTGGCCTGCTGCGATCGCTGCCACGCCACGGTGTACGTAAGACCGAGCGCGCCCTGGCCACCATTCCCGGTCTGCTGCCCCTCATCGGCACCAGCTTGCCTACCTGTGTCTACGTCGACCGCTGCCCGCTCGCTGATGAAAAATGCCGTACCATTGTGCCGCCAGTGGTCACCATTGGTTCCGATCCGTCCCGCTTCACCCGGTGCCATCATGCGGACCGCATCGACGAGATCGTCGAGGCCGAACCGGACGTGCCGATCAGCATGCTTGCGCCGCGTGAGGGTCAGCCCGACGTACTCGAACTCACCAGCGTGTCCAAGACGTTCCACCAGCGTGGCCAGAACATCCCGGCTCTGGTGGATGTCAATCTCGAACTAGTCGAGGGCGAAACGCTGGGCATCGTCGGCGAGTCTGGCTCCGGCAAGTCAACGCTGGCCAAGACGATGCTTGGCATCGAATCGGCCGATCTTGGCGGCACCGTGAAGCTGGCTGGCAATGAGGTTTCCGCCGCGAGCGCCGGCCGCACGACCGACGAAAAGCGCTCGATGCAGATGGTGTTCCAAAACCCTGACTCCGCACTCAATCGCAGTTGGTCGGTTCGCCGCATCCTGCTCCGCAGTGTCACCAAACTTACGACGATGACCGGGGCCGAAGCCGACTTTCGTGTCGAGACGCTCGCCGACCAAATGAGGCTCACGCCGCGCCATCTTGACCTTCGGCCGCGGCAGCTGTCGGGCGGCTTGAAACAGCGCGTTGCTATCGCTCGAGCGTTTGCCGGTGATCCTCGGATCGTGGTGTGCGACGAACCAACCAGTGCGCTCGACGTCTCGGTGCAGGCCGCCATCTTGAACCTGCTGGCCGATCTGCAAGTTGAGAAGCGCACGAGTTACGTCTTCATCACTCACGATATGGGAGTCGTGCGCTACCTGGCCGATCGCATCGCCGTCATGTATCTCGGTCGTCTCCAGGAGGTCGGCCCCACCGATGAGGTTTTCAACGGGCCGCATCACCCCTATACAGAGGCACTTCTCTCGGCGGTGCCGAGCGTTGATGGTGAACCGAACAAGCGAATTCGCCTCGACGGCGAGATTCCGTCTCCGGCTAACCCGCCCGCGGGTTGCGTGTTCCATCCTCGCTGCCCGCGTGCGATGCCGGGCGTATGTGAGGTCACCGAGCCGCCGTTGCTCGAAGTCGCACCTGGCCATGCCATGCGCTGCCACATTCCGCTCGAAACCCTCCGAGTCCTGCAGGCCCAACCGACCTGACGCGTCATCGGTCCCGTCCGGTGAGCGCGGTCGGTATTCAACTGCTGCCGTGCCCGTACCTCCTCGAAACTCGCCCACAAAGCGGCCGTAGCTGCTTCCGGCAGGGTGACAGGGGCTGCGTGCCGGTCTATCCTGAAACGACCGATTCATGAATGGCGAGCGACTCGAGGGGACCGCACAGTGCGTATTACCGGGGTGGAAGCTCGTCTCTATAGATTTCCGTTCGAGCCGCCGTTGCATGCCGCCTGGGATCCGAACCCGCGAACCCATCAGGACGCATGCATCGTCAGCGTGCACACCGACGACGGTGTGTCGGGGCATGCCTCGGGTGACTTTCTGCCCGATCATGCCGCAGTGTCGCGCCTGTTCACCGGCGTCGATCCGTTCCGCACCGAACTGATCCGCGAGATATGCGAGACGATCGACTTCCACGGAGGTCGACCCTGGACGGCCGAAGCCGCCGTATGGGATGTTGTCGGTCGCGCCGCCAACCAGCCGGTGTGGAAGTTGATGGGCGGTCGCAACGAACGGCTCATGGCGTACGCCTCCAACGCTGAACGGGTCACGGCTCCCGAGCGTGCCTCGCGCATTGCGCAGCAGAAGGCTGCCGGCATTCGCGCGTTCAAGATTCGCTTCCATGATCCTGACTGGCGCCGGGACATCGCCGTTGTCGAGCATGTGCGGGACGCGGTCGGCTACGAAATCGACCTCATGATCGACGCCAACCAGGGCTGGCGCATGCCCGGCGACACCACCCCCCGTTGGGACGTCGCGACCGCAACGCAAGTCGCCCGCGCCTTGGAACCCCTCGGTGTGTACTGGCTTGAAGAACCTCTGCCGACGATGGACGTCGACGGCTACGCGCTTTTACGTCACAAGACATCACTACGCATTGCCGCAGGCGAGATGGTGCGTCATGCGCATGAGGCCCGAGACCTCATCACCCGCGGCGGCGTGGACGTGCTGCAGCCCGACGTCGTGCTCACCGGCGGCCTCGGAGGGTGCAAACGTCTCGCTGCTCTTGCCGATCTCCATGGTCGCGTCTGGACGCCACACACGTGGTCGAACGGATACGGCCTCGTGTGCAACCTTCACGCCGCCCTGGCATTTTCCGGATGTCCATATGTAGAAGTTCCGTACGACCCACCCGCACTATCTACTGCTCGGCGCGACTGGCTGCTACCGGCCACCGTCGAGATTGCGGCTGACGGCACCATCGCGCCGCCCGATGGGCCGGGCCTTGGTGTCACCCCCGACTTCGATGCGATCGAGGCATTTCGTATCGGCTGAGGGCACTACCGTGTTCCAATGGCCCGTACGCCGGATCCCCTCCTGAAACAGGCCCTGCTCGACGATGTCGTCGGCTACCTCGCCGCGACGGGCCTGGGCGTGTCTTCGCTTCGGCCCATGGCACTGGCCCTTGGTGTCAGTACCCATCGCCTCGTGCACCACTTCGGTTCCAAGGCCGAACTGGTGGAACTGGCGTTGCGTCGGGCTCTGGCCATGCAAGAAGAGGTCCGGGGCGAATGGCTCGTCGCCGAGCCCGGCCTGAGCCAAGCAGATCTTCTACGTCTTTGGTGGGCCTGGATGATTGCCGAGCCAGCCAACCTGGCTCTGGTGCGGTTGGGTTTCGAAGCGGTCTGCCTGGATGCAACCGTCACCGGGCTGGAGGGCGATCTGAAGGCCGACCAGATCGGGGTCTGGCGATCAAGCATCGAGGACCGGCTGGTAGAGGCCGGCCTTGCTCCGAAGGATGCCGAGGTGGAGGCGTCGATGGCGAAAGCGGTCTTCACCGGGCTGGTGATGGATCTGCTTGCGACCGGTGAGGTCCCTCGGTTGACCGTGGCGCTGGAGCGGTATCTGGCCGAGCGGCTTGACCCACTTGCGGCCTCCCCTCTCGCCCACGGTGGACGTTCGATTCGCTGATTCGTGGGCCTTACGACCTGCTTTTCCGCAATGGCTATGGTCCGAACGGCCGATCCGGCTCCAAGCGTGCTGTGGGAAGATGGACTCCTGGTGGTCGGGCACGAGAGGGGGCGCGGCGCGTGATTTCCTACGATGCAGTCACCCTGAAGACGTCGAACGGTGTGGTTCTGGTCGACAATGTCACCGCCGACCTGGCGGCCGATGTCACCTCGGTTCTGCTTGGCACACCACGTGCGACCCGCCAGGCGTTCCTTCGACTCCTGATGCGGCTCGATCAGCCCGATCTAGGGCAGGTGCGGGTGAACGGAGCCGACCTTCGTCGGGTGGACGGCGCGAAGTTTCGCCGTTCCATCGGTTGGCTGAGCGGCCCTCCACGACTCTTCCCGCACCTAAGCGTGCTCGACAATGTGATTGGTTCCGGTCGGCTCTCGGGCCTCTCTCGTCGGGACTCGACCCGGGCGGCGGTGGCCATGCTCGACGCCGTCGGAATCGGTGATCAGCGCGTGTTGCCTCGCGTGCTGACGGCGTCCGAGCAGGTCCGTGTCGGCCTGGCGCGGGCATTCGTTCGCGGACCGTCCCTCGTCGTATTGGATGATCCGTTTGCCAGTGTCGACGCAGTCGAGCGGCCGGTTCTTCGTGATCTCCTCCGCAGCTTGCGGGGTGACAGCGGCACCACGGTCGTGCTCGCCACCGGCGATGTCGAAGATGCGCTCGAGCTGGGGGACCGGGTACTTCTCCTCCTCGATGGAGTGTTAGTGCAGTCCGGAACGCCGCTGGAGATTTTGTCCCGCCCGTCCACCGGGGTCGAGTCCCTGCTCGGCTCCGCTCTCGGTCTGCGCGGCCTCGCGTTCGTGACCGTCAAAGACATACCTGTCGATGATCGGTCGGTGATCCCGGTGACCGCTACGTCGCGCCAGGCTCGCCGAGCGGCATCCGACACGTCATGGGTGCTCGTGGTCGATGACGAGCGCCGACCTCTCGGTTGGGCTGATACCGAACGGCTGTCCGATATCGGTCCGGTCACCGAAGTGCCGCTGGTTTCCGTGCGTGGCAGTGTGCGGTCCAATGACACCATGCAGCGGGCGCTTGATTGCATCGTGTCGTCCCCGGCCCACATGGTGCCGCGTCTCGACGACGAAGGTCGGGTAGTCGGTCTGTTGTCGCAGGCGACCCTGTTGCGCTACCTGCCCGAGGCGCGATCCGTATGACCGTGATGATCGCCTCGGCGCAGTCGTGGTTCGACCTCGAGTGGGTGAAACTCCACTGGGGTGATGTGCTGCGAGCGGCGCGCGATCATCTGCTTTGGGCGGCCCTCGCTTTCGCGATCGGCTTCGGGTTGGCCGTGCTGCTCGTCATGCTGGGTCGACGATGGCGATCGGCCGATCCGCCTCTGCGCGCGTTCGCGTTGGTGGCCGGCGCAGTGCCGGCCGTCGGTATCATTTCCGGCATGATGCCGACGGTGACGTCGCGTCCGGTGATACTCGGCTCCGTCGCCCTGTCGGTAACTGCGCTCGTCTATCGAGCCACCATGCACGGCCTTGATCGGGTTGACCCCGAGGTAGTTGCAGAGGCAATTATTCTTGGCCACAGCCGTTGGTCACGACTCGCAAGAGTTGAGTTCCCTCTGTCGCTCCTGGCCATTCGCTCCGGCGTTCGCAGCGCGGCGGTTGCTGCCGTAGGTCTCATCGCAGTCGGCGGTCAGATGTTGCGAGGTGGGCTTGGTCTCATGGTACGTGACGCTTGGGCAACTGGCCCGCGCACGCAACGCGTCGTCGGCCTTCTGCTGATCGGCGTGTTGTGTCTGGTGGTTGACGTGACCGTGCGGATTGCGCTTCGGCCGGTGCGGCGGTCGGCCTAAAGGATCCGCTGCGTCCAGAACAGCGCGGCAGCCGCAGCCAGCGACGCAATCAGCAGTCCGAGGCCGGTGAACCAGGCGGTGACTTCGCTCTTTTGGTTGTCGAAGCCGACCGCCCGACCGATCTGGTCGTAGATGGCCTGCAGTTGCCCGCCGGTCTCGGCGGCAAACGTCTGACCGCCGCTTGCTTCAGCAATACGGGCCATGGTCTCGGGATCGGACGGCACCCGGTGGCGCTGGTTCTGAATGGTGACGGTGCCATTGGCCGTGCCGAACGCAATCGTGTCCACGGCCACACCTGCCACCTTGGCGTTGGCCGCCGCCGCTACCGCGATGTCCTCCGGAGGGTTGGTGTCGTTGGCCGGAACGGTAGGAGCGCCGTCGCTCATGAGCACGATCAGGGCGGGAGCGGGCTTGCCGTCCGCCGTCTTCGGAACAGAGCCGACGGCTTGCACCGACAGGTCGATGGCGTCACCCGTAGCGGTGCCGGGGCCGACCTTGAGCGAGCCGAGGCTGTCGAGGACACGCCCATGCTCAACAGTGGGGGGAACGAGCAGGCGGGCGTTCTTATCGAAGGTGACGAGCCCGACAAGCAGGCCCTGTGGCAGACCTTCCACGAACGACCGCGCCGCCGTTTCAGCCGCCTTGAGACGGTTGGGGTCGACGTCGTCGGCATTCATCGACGCGGATGTGTCGATGGTGAGCAGCACTGTTCCGCGCTCCTTGGCCACCTTGATGGTCTTGGTGGGTCTGGCAAAACCGACAACCAGGGACACGAGAGACAGCAAGAGGAGGATCGGCGGCACGTGACGTTGCCAGCCGGGTGCCTTGGGAGCAACCGACGCCAACAGATCGAGGTTGGTGAAGCGCACGGTGTACTTCGCTCGACGACGTTGCAGCACCACGTATGCCGCAGCCAGCAGGAGGGGAACAAGCACCAGCCAGAGACGACCACCGGAGAGAAAGTTCACTGCGCTACCCGCCGATGATGTTGGGTGGCCACGACATCGCCGCCTCCGCGGCTACGCCGGATGGACACGAACCGCACGATTTCCCGCAGCCAGTCATCGTCGGTTGACAGAACGATGTGGGCTGCGCCTGCATGTTGGAGCTGATGGGCGATGGCGCTGTGCCGGTCCTGCGCTGCTTGCGCGAACCGTTCGCGAAGGCTGGCCGAGTTGGTTTGCACGTGCATGGTGTGGCCCGTTTCAGGGTCGATAAGACCGAGGATTCCCATCGCCGGCAATGCGAATTCGCGGGGGTCGATCACCTGCACGGCCACAACCTGATGATGCAGCGCAAGGCGTCGAATGCTTCGTGACCAGTCGTCACTTTCCAAGAAGTCGGAGATCACGATGATCTGCCCGCGCCGGATCTGGATCCGTTGCAATTGATTCAATGCATCGGTAAGCGACGCTGTGGCGCCGGGTGATGGCGTTGAGCGAGGCATGCGATCCAGACGCGACAACATGCCGAAGAGGGATGTGCGTCCGCCCTTTGGATCGAAGCGGACCAGCTCGGGACCGCCGCTCACCATCATGCCAATGCGGTTTGCACCGCGCTGCGCCAACGATCCGAACGCCGCCACCGCGCACAGAGCAAGCTCACGCTTTTCGCGAACAGTGGTACCGAAATCGAGGCTGGCGGAACGGTCGACAACAAGCCACGTTTCGAGCTCTCTGTCGGCATCGGTCGTGCGAATGTGCGGGGCGAGTGAACGGGCCGTGAGGCTCCAGTCGATGCGACGCGCATCGTCACCCGGACCATAGATGCGACCACCGGAACGCTCGGTGCCCGGACCCGGAAGAATGCCGAGAAACTCACCGGCCAGAAGGCCGTCGAGTCGCTTCTTTATGGTGAGGTCGAGACGGCGCAGGTAGGCGGCACGCGTTGCGATATCGGGCACGTCGGCGGCCGGGGGAGCAACCGTGGTTTGCGACCGCTTCCACCACGCCCGCTGCGACGACGCTTCGTCGCTCATCGGGCAGCCCATTGCGAGGGCGGCGGAAAGTTCGGCATGGCGCTAACGGCGTCCTGCTGAGGAGCGACACGTGGTGCCTCGGTACCGGTGATGATGCGCTGCACGACGTCATCGACCCTGATGCCGTCTGCCAGCGCATCGTAGGAAAGCATGATGCGGTGGCGCAGAATTTCAGGCGCAACTTCGGCGATGTCTTGCGGCAACAGGAAGCGACGGCCGCGCAGTACCGCCAGCGCCCGACCGGCCGACAGCAGACCGAGTGTGGCGCGCGGGCTGGCTCCAAGGGCGATGATGGGGGTGAGGTCGTCCATCCACCAGGTCTTTGGATCACGCGTGGCCATGACCAGGCGCACTGCGTACTCCTGCACCGCGTGGTGCACGAAGATGTCGTCGGCCTGAGTCTGCAGTGCGATGAGCTGCTCGGTGGTCAACACCATCTCGGGGGTCGGAGGGTGCACGCCCATGCGCCGGGCGATTTCCAGCTCCTCGGTGTACGACGGTTGCGTCACCACGATCTGCATAAGGAAGCGGTCGCGCTGCGCCTCGGGCAGTGCGTACACGCCTTCGGATTCGATCGGATTCTGGGTGGCCATCACCAGGAACGGTGCAGGCAGTTTGCGGGTCGTGCCGGCGATGGACACCTGGCGCTCGGCCATGACTTCTAACAGCGCCGACTGCACTTTGGCTGGAGCCCGGTTGATCTCGTCGGCCAGCACGATGTTGGCGAACACGGGGCCCCACTCGATGTCGAATGCCTCCGTGGACGGACGCCAGATGCGGGTGCCGACAATGTCGGCCGGCACCAAGTCGGGGGTGAACTGGATACGGGCGAACGAACCGCCGGTCACCTGCGCGAGGGTGGAAACGGTAAGGGTTTTGGCCAGGCCGGGCACCCCTTCAATCAGACAGTGGCCACGGGCGATGAGGCACAGCATGGCCCGCTCGACCATGCGGTCCTGGCCGACGATGACCCGCTTCACCTGGAAGAGTGCGTCTTCCAGCAATGCGGCGGTGGTAGCAGGGGTCTGTTCAGCAGTGCTCATTGCCCAGTACGTCTCTTTCGAAAGGGTGCGCCAACGGTTTCGCAGTGTGTACTCTGCCCGGTCATTCTGTGCTCGCCCTAACAGTTTGCTGTGACCCGGTTGTGAACGCCGAGTCGGATGCACCAGAAGCTCGATGTCAGCAGTCGGCGACAGGAATGAACGGCTCGGCGAGCGGATCGGGCGCGGCCGTTGTGGCCGGACCAGCGGGGGCCGTGGAAGCGGCCCTGGCGCCCTTTGCGGTGGAAGCCGGTGCGGCCGCAGGAGCTTCGGGCAGCTGGATCGTCGGTGTTTCGCCACGGAAGAACGCGAGGTACACTGCCGCCTCCTTGTCGACCACGACGAGGTCTTCACCGCTCGGCGTGTTCGGCAAGGTGTACGTGTCGAGCGCGCCCTTGGACATCGATCGCAGGCCACCGGCGAACTTCGTCAGCTTCAAGTCAGGATCGGTCTTCATGTTCCGCGTCGCGGCATCCAGAAGTTTGCTCAGTGTTTGCGGGTCAGATGCGACCTTCACGATCGACTGGTTGAGTGCCCGCTGCAAGAAGTCCTGTTGTCGGGCCATGCGCCCGATGTCGGAAGATCCGTCGGTGTGCCACTTGCCGTTCACGAAGATCTTCAAGTATCGGCTGCGCACGTATTCACGCGACTGCACGCCGCTCATGGTGACGCACTCAGCCTTGGGGATGTCGAGCCCCGTGTTGAGGTCCTGGGTGGGGCGAATGAACTGCACTTTGACGCCACCGATGGCATCTACCACTTCTTTGAAACCATTGAAATCAACCACGATGAAATGCTGAATGGGGATGCCCAGATTCTGCACCGTCTTCACCAGGTTCTCCACCGCTTTTACCGGGTCATCACGCTCCATGGCCGAGTTGATTTTGTTGCGCTTACCCGTATCGGCGATCTGCACTCGAAGGTCGCGGGGAAGTGACATAAGCGTGCCGTGTTTGGCTTTGGGGTCGTAACGCAGCACCAGCATGGTGTCGGAGCGAGCGATGCCGCCGCTTGATGCGGCGTTGGTCTTCCCGCTGATGATGCCGCCGTAATCGACATCATTCTTGTCGGCGTTGTCCCTACTGTCGGTACCGATCAGCAGGTAGTTCTCGGGCGGTCCGTTGCTGGATCCGTCGTCAACGGGCACGTCGAGCACACCATTGCCAACCGGCACGGTGGCCACGGCATTGGGCGCGCTATTCACGTAGTAGTTGCCCGCAACTACCACGCTGCCACCGGTTGCGACAAAAAGCCCGAGGGCTGGAAGCAGTCGTGAGGGTCGACGTCGCATGAGTAAACCAACGATAGTGGGAGTGCCGCTGATTCGGGAGTCGCCGCCCCGAATCCGTGTGTGACTTCAGTCGTCTTCGCTGGTCTCCAGCAGGTTGGCACTCAACGCGAGTGCTCGGGCCACGCCGGCCGACCGTTCGATGACGGTGGCCAGATAGTGCCCGGCTACCACGCTCTTCATACCGAGCGGCGGGTCGCCGATTGACCCGAGCAGGGAGTCGGGGTGCGGCACGTTGCGGATCATGACAACCTCGGGCGGCTGCGGCACGGGCTTCCACAGGTCGAGTGCCTTGGGCGTGGCCTGACCTCGACGCACGTTGGTCTTGCGGCGCTGTTGCTGCTGGCTCATACGGAATCCTCCGTGAGTAACGCATCGGGGCGCAGGCCGAGGGCCATACGAAGTTGATTGGTGTCAAGGTCGGACAGCGAACTCGACTTCGGCAGGACAAGGTCGGCGATGTGGCGCTTGCCGGCCACCACTTCTTCCACTCGCTCGTCAACGGTGCCGGGGCAGACGAGGCGGTGCGAGATGACGGTCTTGGTCTGGCCGATGCGCCAGGCGCGGTCACGGGCCTGATCTTCGACGGCCGGGTTCCACCAGCGGTCGTACAACACCACATGGCTGGCGGCGGTGAGGTTCAACCCGGTGCCGCCGGCCTTCAAGGAAAGCACGAGCGCGCCCGGGCCCTTGAGGTTCTGGAAGTCTTCGATCATGTGGTCACGAGCGCCTCGGGCCAGGCTGCCGTCGTAACACTGCACCTTGGTCCTGGTGACCCTGGTGAGATGCTCGGCCAGCTTGCGTCCCCACGATGCGAAGTGCGTGAAGATGAGGATGCGTTCGTTGGCCTCGAATACCGACTCAATGATTTCTTCCAGTCGAGCCAACTTGCCGGATCGTCCGTCGAGCGGCTGATCGTCATCCTGGTATGCGGCCGGGTGGTTGCAGATCTGCTTGAGCGCCGTGATGGCCGCAAGGATCGCTCCCTGCTTGGGCTCGGTGCCGACCTCGCTGCCGTCGACCAGCAAGCGGTCAAGCACGGCTTGGTAGAGGCCGATCTGCTCGGGCGTCATGGTGCAGTGATCGAGTTCGTCGATCTTGTCGGGAAGCTCGGCGGCCACCTCGGGTTCAGATTTCGTTCGGCGGAACACAAGGATGCCGTTCAGAGCGCGCAAACCGGCTTCACCTTCACCGGCCATCTGGCTGATGAACGCCGGCCGGGTGCCGACCAGGCCAGGGTTGGTAAAATCGAGGATGGCCCACAGGTCGCCAAGGCCGTTCTCAACCGGGGTGCCGGTGAGTGCAATGCGTGAGTTGGCATTGATACGGCGCAGCAGCTGGGCCGACTGGTTGGCCGGGTTCTTGATGGCCTGGGCTTCATCGAGCACCACGCGTGCCCAGGTGCGGCTGGCGAGTACGTCGATGTCACGCACGGCCGTTCCGTAGGTGGTGATGACCACGTCGACCTTGTCCATCTTGGCCAACAGTTCGTCGTCCTCGGCGCGGGTACCACCGTGATGCACGATGACCCGCAGCTTGGGCGCGAACTTCTTGGCCTCGGCCGCCCAGTTGCCGACGACGGCCGGGGGAGCGATGACCAGCGCCGGACCACCGGCCGACGTGCGGGCCAGGTGGGCGAGCGTGGTTGGTGTCTTGCCCAGGCCCATGTCGAGTGCCAGACAGCCACCAAGACCCGCCGCGTCGAGGAAGCCGAGCCAGGCAAGAGCCTGGGCCTGGTAGCTGCGGAGTTCGCCCTTAAATCCCTCAGGCGAGGTGATCGGTTCGCGAGAAACGTCCTTGGCTCGGTTGAGTAGGTCGGTGGCCCAGCTGTTGCCCTCCACCATCACGCCGCCACCCCATGGCGACCCTTCCAGGCCGATGCCGTGGCGGAGAATTTCGGCGCCGGTCATCTGCTTCTTCGCGGCGCGTTCGGCCAGTGCCGCTGCGGCTTCCTTCAGATCGACGCGATCAAGCTCGATCCATTTGCCGTGCGACTGCACCAGCGGGCGAGCCTCATTGGCCAGGCGGGTGATCTCGGCGGCGGTCAGTTCGACGTCATCGAACACCACCGACCAGCGCACGTTGCTGAGCTGGTGAGCGCCGACCACCGAGTGGGCGCTGGAGATCTCGGTGAAGAGGCGCAACGTGGGTGACGCCTTCTTGCGAGAGAGCGCCGGGACTCGCACTTCGAAACCGGCCGCTTCGAGCGTCTCGCCGATGTCGGTCATCAGTTCCCAGGCCTCTTGCTGGCTGAGAACGACCTGGCCGCGTCGCAACTGACCCGGGCGATGAAGCACGGGGTAGATGCGCTCAAGGCGGGACAGTTCGTCGGCGATGGGGCGGGTGTTCGAGGTTGCGCCGAGCGCGACTTCGATAGGCAGGTAACGGCTCTTCGGGCCGGGCCCGAGCACGCTGAGCATCCACGCGCCGCCACCGTCGGGCGGGTCGAGCTGCACGACTAGTCTGGGTCGGCCGAGCGAGGTGACCGTGCGGGACCACTGCTCCAACCGACGCGTGACGTCGGCAGCGAGACCGAACGGGACGGGGAATTTCGAGCCGTTCAACCGAGTCATGATGGCCTCGGACACATCGCTTGCGTTGTTGGTAGTGGGCGGCGGCGCGGGCAGTTGGAGCCGTCCGGCTGCGTCGCTGACGATGGCCTCTACCACTGCGCCGAGCACAGAGAGCGTGGTCGCGCGGGCATCGGCCGGCGTGACGGCCACAACGGGCCCGGGCATCCACGACGAGAGGTCACGAATGAGTTCGTCGCTCACCAACGCCGGCTGCCAGCGCACCGCAGCATCGACCATGCGGTTGTCGGTCGACGAGCGTTCGGTCACCAACATCGGCACGACGGCGCCCTGCGCGACGAGGCGCACCGCTTCCACTGCAACCCGGCTGAGCCACACGACGCTTGGCCCGACACCATCGCGCCCGAGCCCGCCGCCGATGGCCACGAGCCATCCGAGAACGTCCTTCACCGGGATGGCGAGGGCGTCGGCCTTCACGCCTGTCGGCAGCGTGATGTTCGGGTGCAACGCCCACCCGAGCGACGGCCCGCCGATGGCTTCCAGGCGGTCGGCAAGTTCATCATTGCTCGCAGGCGGACTAAGCGGCCCGGCGGCCCACACGACGATCAGGCCGTGCGACCATGATGCCTGGAGGCGCACTTCGCCGACCGGCTCGCTGAGCACTGCGTCACCCTGTCTGGACGGCAGTAGCAGGTCCTCGATGGCAAGCAGGCCATCGAGCACACCCTCGAAATCGGCAACGACCTGGTCACGCTCTTCGCCTGGCAGGCGCCGGAGGCTTGCGAGCTGTTCCTCTGTGTCGTTGAGGAGGCGGGTGAGCACACGCAGAGACGCGATCGAGTCGAGTTTGAAGAGGGCCAGCTCGGCTGCGGTGGCGCGGCCTTCGGCGACGGCCCAGGTTGCTGCTTCGAGGTCCAAGACTGCGTTCGACATTGGTGATGCGACGCCCCTTGCGTCGCGCGGCCCCGACAACGTCGGCCGAGGGCAATGTCCGCTGTGCCGTATCTGGGAAGGGCGGACGCCTCCACAAACCCCTGACAACTCAGGGCCGATCGTTAGTGTATCCCCCTCAACGGATTCTGGCTACGCGGCGTGGATTCTGGGCGCTTTCGGTCTCATCGCGTTCCATCTGGTCGAGCGAGTGGCATGCTCAGGCGATGAGGCCAACCGTGTGGAACATCCGTGTGCTCATCGAGACCGACGATGAGTCGGCCGTCCGAAGCATCGTCGATGAGCCGAAGACGGACAACCTGACCGGAGCCGGCACCGGCGGACTCCTCCACAGACCCCTGACAACCAGGGCCTGCCCTTGGTGTATCTCCCTCAAGGGATTCTGGCTACGCGCAAGCCGGTCTGTCGGTCTTCCGTAGCGCCAGCGGGTTCGTCGCGGGCCTACTCAAGGCCGCTGATCGCCGTAGGCGCTATCGCTCGTTTGATCATGGTGGCGGTGGCATCAGGTTCGCGAACCGACACGACAAGGAGTGAGTACCGACTCGTCGTGGTGTCGATCTCTACGACAACAGATCGGCGATTCCTGTAGACAACGAGCAGCGCTTTGCCGGCACCGCTCGAAGCTAGCGGGCCTATCGTGCCGGATGTTCGAAGGGGAGCGGTGTGTGCCGCAAATCCCATCTTGACCCGCTCTGGAATGAGGTCGTCCCACGGGCGATCGACAACCGATATGGCTGCGACAGCTTCGAGGGGAACCGAAACGTTGCGTCTGAATGCAGCGACCTTCTCGAATGGGTTCAAGCGCACGACGAGGCGATCGCCCTTGGTGAAAAGCTTCGCCATCTCGGCATCGTAACCGTCGAGGGTCGTCGCCTTCGTCAGCATGCCCTCAGTTGCTAACGACGCTGATTAGGATCGTGTCGATCTCCTTCCACGCCAGCTCAGCCATGCCAGGCCGAGGAACAGGGCTGCCCCGAGAAGCGCCGCAAAGTGTTTCATTGGGGGGAAGCACTCGGCTGGAAGTTCTTGCCGAGCTCTGCGACGGGATGCCACCAGGACCGCAGCCCGGGTCAATATTTCTCATAGCTTCCAACACAATCGTCAACGTAAGTGGAGATAACGACCCGTTGGCTACGCCCGGATGAACGCAGCCTCGTGGCAACGCGATGAGGGCCTAGGCGCCATCGGGAGTGGTCGACTCCGAGGTCAGCCGGGCAGCGATGGTCGACCTTGCGATTTCAACAAGCACCGTGGCTTGCCGTAGTGCAAGTTCGGCGGTGCCACGCGAGATTGGCTCCGGGTCGTACTCGGCTTTCGATTTCAATGGCACAAGCCGCCGAGCGCGTTCGCTGCGGCCCGTCCATCCTTTGGCAAGCTGGTCAGCAACGGAATCGCCTGTTTGTGGTCCTCACCACCCGCCCTTGATCCGGTGCGTGCTCCGAGAATCGTGTCGGCCGCGTTGATCCCAGCGTGAACAGCGTTTCGCGTCGCAGCGTTGAGCCGGCCGTCACCTAAGGCGTCGATTGCCGTCTGCAAATACTCCTCGGCTTGGCCAGCGAACTGCTGGGCTTCGCGCAACGAGACTGACCGCAGCCGACCCTTACCTTTCGTCATGCGGCGAGCACCTCATGTGCGAGGAGAACGACCTCGTCCCGGTTGATTTCGCGCCAGAGTGAACGCTCGCTGAGGTCGAGAGCCCGCCACTCATCTATCCCGATCTCGAGGACATTGATTCGTGAGCCCGAGAACACCTCCAACCCAGTGCTCCACCGCCCGAGCGACTCGACCCAGTTGTCGTCCTCATCGGCTCCGCTGGGACGAACGGCAACGATGTCGATGTCACTCTCGGTATCGCTCGTGCCTCGGGCTACCGAGCCGAAGACGAACAACCTGACCGGAGCCGGAGCAATCTGCGACGCGCTCTGTTTCGCGAACTCGATAACCCGGTTCCTGAGCAGGTACAACTCCGTGAGCATGGCGACTACGGCATTCCCGGCGACCGGGCGGTAGATCACCGCAGGAGGAATATCGCGTCGCTCCACAATGCCTAGTTCGACGAGTTGGGCGAGCACTCGAGATGCTTGAGGGGCGCTGACGCCCGAAACGCGAGCTGCATCGGCCGTTGACAGTTCGCGACCTGAGCCGATCAGTGCGCCAAGCAGCCGGCCGCGAGCTCCTGGAATCAGCGCCTCAATCGGCCTCGACAAGTCCATGAATCAATCATACAACTTTATGAACGGATACGTTCAGATTTGTACGGCATTGATTCCGGAGCAGCTGTCGCGGAAACTCGTGGTTGGGCGGTCTTACAGTTAATGGCTATTTCATCACGTGCAGCTGAGGTATCGGGTGGCCAATCATCTGACCGACAACGAATTGAAGCGTGCTGAGCGCGACTTTCTTGTCACGATTCTTGAACGCCACCCGCTGGCCCGCGATGTCGAGTTCGACCGCATGTTCGCCGCGCTCATCGCCGGACCGGTGACGATGCCCGGCGCTTAGGTGCCAGTGTAGAGACGTACGAGGTCTACCAGTTCGACGTCTGGGCGGCGGGAGGCAGCTCTTTCGAGGTCGGTGGTAAATCCTGCCTTCGAGACGATCAGGCGTTTGCACCCTGGATTTGTAAGTCGGGCAGCAATGTCATCGAGTCGGGAGAGTTGATCGACACCCACGCGTTCGTCGGTGGCCTTCACCTCGCCGATGAGGATCGGGCGAGTGGCGCCGCGGGCTGTGGCCTCGACGGCGGCGATGTCTATCTGTGAGGAACGGCCCTTCAGTACCGTCGAGCCAGCGAGTGAGAGCGAACCACCGACGGTTTCGCTTGCGGCGAACCTGACGAGCCAGTCGAGCGCGAGATACTCCAGATGTGGCGCAAGAATCTGACTCGCTACTACCGGTCGAACATCACGCCAAACTTCGCGCCCTCGGCCAGCGTTAAGTCGCTGGAGGTGCGGCTCGGTGACGAGCCGGTAGAACCGCACCATGGGTTCGTCGATGACATAGGTGGCGCGGTTCGCTCGAAGCGGGTCAGGACGTTTTGAGACCCACCCGGCGTCGATGACAACGTTGAGCGCATGGTTGAGTGTGCCTCGGCCATGGCCGAGCGCCTTCTCGAGCGCACCCCACGTACGCGCCCCATCCGCGATGGCTGCAAGAAGTCCCCAGTAGCGTTGCTGATCACCGAGCTGTACGTCTTCAGCAACCGCGATGCGGCCGTCGCGAAAGAGACTGGACGGCGGATCGAGCAATCGGTCAATGACCCATCGGTCGAGGTTCCCATCGGTAGGGGAGTCGCTGCTCGCGAGCGCCCGATAGGCGGGGGTACCCCCGACGAAAGCATGATGGCGAAATGCAAGATCGGGATTCGATTCGAGACCCCAGAACGCGGCGGCACTCCGGAAATCGAAAGGTTGGATAAGAAGCTCGAGAACAGCCCGACCGCGCAGTGGCGCGGGTCCATCGATAAGGCGCCGCATCTCGCCGAAAGCCGAGCCGCAGAGCACGAGCGGGATCGCCGCGTGTTTGCTTCTTCCCGGCCCGAGTACACGCTGGAGGAGTGAGGGCAACTCGGGCGTGCGCGAAATTATCCGCGGAATTTCGTCGAGCACGACAGGCACCGACCGACCGGCTACCTCGCCCGCAGTCATAAGCGCACTGATGACTTCTTCCCAGCTGGCGAACCGGATTGGTGTGCTCGCTCTCACCCAGTTCGACCATGCCGCAGCGATCGACGCGAGGTTTTGCGCCTCCTCGCCATCGAGCGCTTCCCAGTAGAAACCGCCCATTTGCTCGCAGAGTGCAGTGAGAAGCAGCGATTTCCCCTGGCGTCGCCGACCGTAGACCAGCGCAAGTCGGGGCTCTAGCGAAGTTGCTTCGGCGAACGCAACGAGCCTCGCCCACTCGTCATCTCGACCAAAAAGGTCTGTCGGCTTTTGCACAACTGGAGTTTACCATACTCCAGTTGACTAAAGGTGCCTGCGCAGGTGTTGCGCGAACGAAGTGCTTCCAACCAGATCAGGCGAGGCTGGAAGAGGCGGCGACGGCGCCGGTGGTGTCGAGGACGTTCATGCGGATGGCGCTGAGGGACTCGTCGGGGATGCCGACGGCCCAGGCGCCGCTCTCGACCTCGTCGTAGGACCAGCTACCGACGACCGACTTTTGGCCGTTGGGGAGTTCGAGTTCGCAATTGACGCGGCCGGTGAAGGGGCGGGGGTGGTCGATGGTGACGATGACCATCGCCCGAGGCTGGTCCACCAGCATCACTTGGCCGTTCGGTCGACCGTCTTTGCGGATGAGTGTGCCTTGTCGCACCACGTGCGCGGCCGCGCTCGGCCGGGCTCGGGCTCCGTCTCGGTCTCGTACTGCGTTGGCACCCAACACCGTCGCGATGGACCCGGCGGCTAGTGCGCACGCAACCAGGACTGCAGTGCGGACTCGTGCTCGGGGAGCGCTGACTGTCGCCGCGAGCGGAGCGGCGTTGAGGTGGCTGAGCACGCGCTGCTCAAACCCGGCAGGGGGCTCGATCTCAAGGGTCTCGTCCAGCACGCGGTCGGCCACGGTGGTCATCTGTTCGAGTGCCATCTGGCACGACGCGCAAGCCGCGGTGTGGCTGAGCAGATCGTTGCGTTCGGACGCGTCGACGCCTCCGACGGCCAGTTCAGCCAGCTGTTCTCGAAACTCGTCGCAGGTCATCCGTCCGCCTCTTGTTGCATCATCGCCGTGGTGAGTTTGGCCAATCCGGTGCGCAGCCGGGTTTTAGCCGTGGGAATGGGTACGCCTTCAATGGCGCTGATCTCGGTTGTGGTACGCCCGCCCATCGTCGCCAGTAAGACTGCACGCCGCTGTTCGGGTGGGAGCGCGTCCAACGCAGGTCGCAAACGCCCCATCGTGTCGGCGTGGACGGCTGCTTTCTCTGGGTCGTCACCAATCACGGGGGGCAGCATGGCCAGCAGATCGGTGGGGTCCACTGCATCGGGCCGACGCACCCGCACGGCATCGATGGCGAGGTTTCGCGTGATGGTCAAAAGCCACGTGGTGACCGAAGCGCGCCGCGGGTCGAAGTTGGCGCCATGCCGCCACGCGCGCTCGAATGCCGTTTGGGCTACATCTTCGGCCATCGAGCGGTCATTGGTGATCACCCACGCCAGTCCGTAGACCTTGCGTTGAAATCGACGCACGAAAACCGCGGCGCCGTCCCGGTCGCCGAGCACGAGCGCGGCAAGTAGTGCGTCGTCGGAGAGCCGATCGAGTTTCCCAGGGAGCACCACCACAACAAGTGTACGGACTGCGCGGCACGAAAGACTGTGCTAACTCGGTTCGTTCTGCAGCCGTCGCACGCATTCGCGGCACCAAGCGGCGACTGCATCGGTAAGGGCCGAAGGTGTTGGCGACTGCACCGCAGCAATGTCGGGCTGGCTCGCTGCGCTCGCCAATGCAGCGGGAAGGTTCATGCCGAGTTTGATGACGTCGTCAATCAGACTGGTCGGGTCGATCCGAAGGGCCGTGGCGAGCCGAGCAAAGTTGCTTCGACCGATCTTGCTGGGTGAGTACTCGCCACCGATCTTCATGGCGAGCTTGAGTTTGCGAACGTGCACACCGAGGAGCAGGCCGCTGCCGAGGTCGTAGAGCGGAGCGAGTCGGGCGGCATTCCCGACAAGTATCAGTGAGTAGTTCTTCGCATGTGCGTCGGTACCAACTGTCAGCCAGTTGAAGGCCACACCGACAGCGAGTCGGCGCACGTTGTCGTGAGCTGATGCTGGTCGCTCGCGTTGGAGCATCGCAGCGATGATGTCAGCGCTTGGGCCGCCGTCGGATTCATACTTGCGTTGCGGGTGGATGCCGAGCGCCTGGCACATGTCCTCCTGATGCACCCGGACCAGTTGCCCGTTGTGCCAGCGTCGGTCGTAACGCTCAACGACGATGGCGCGTTCGGCACCGAACGTTTGCACCTGCGAGCTCGCGGCTTCCAGCCCGAGAATGCGAGCGGCCGCGAGGCAAAGGTGTTCGTTGAGATCGTGGTCGACCAATCCAGCGATGGCGGGTTTGAAGATGTGTGTCGTCGCCCGGTCGCCGGCCGGCTCTGACCCGGTGTTGTTCACCGAGTCGAGACGGAGGGCGAACTTTGCCTGTGCGCCGGCGAGGCTCCATCGTTCACTGTGGTCCACGGGGTGCCACATCGTTGCATCGGCACGGATCGAACGAAGGCGCTGCTCGATGTCGTCAATCGACTGCGGTTCATCGTGTTCGGTTTGATCGACGTCATCCGCTGCGACGAACCGCATGCCGCCTGCGACATCACCTCCGACATGGCGCAGGAGACCAAACAAGTCGGTAGGCGATATCCCGAACCCTCGCGCCCATCGATCGATGACACGGTCGTTGTCAGGCAGAAGACCCCAAAGCACGTTCGCGACCCGTTGACCGGCGTGCTCGTTCTGGGCCAACGGCATCGACAGAGACAATGGCGTGGCGCCACGGCGAGATTGCCAGCTTGGTCGATACGTGAAAGTGAGGGTGCGGTCATCATTGCGTCGAAGGTCGCCCACGAGCCCGTCGTCATGGCGAACCTCGAGCATTTCGGCTCGGGCGTCCCGGACGGCCACCTAGTCAGCCGCAGTCACTGGGTCGAGACTGATTTTCAAACCGAGAATTGCGAGTGTCTGCAGCACGATCTCTAGTTCAGCCCTCGGGTGGCCGGCCTCTAGTGCACCGATCCACTGCCGGCTCACACCGACGCGCATCGCGACTTCCGTTTGGCTCATGCGCGCCCGCTGACGAGCCTGGCGAGCGAGAACGCCGATGTCCTTGGGAGTATTGACCACCACGATGTAAGCGTACGACGACAAATACGAAAATGTCAAGGTTAGCTAACAATGTAAAGATGGTCAGCGATCGCTAACATTTCGGCCTTAGTGACCGTGAGGGTGATGGAAGTGGGTGCGCTCGTGAATGAGATTGACCGACAACAACAAATCTCGGTCACGAAGGATGGTTCCGGGCGTGTCATCAGCCACGATGCGATGCGCTTCGGAAAACACGACGCAACGGTCGGCCAGCACATCGAGCGTCTCAAGATCATGGGTGGCGAGCACGATTGTTTTACCCACGCTGTTCAGCTCAACGATCAGCTCGATCAGCCACTGCTGCGTGCGTGGATCAAGCGCTGCGGTCGGCTCATCGAACAACAATACCTCGGGGTTCATCACCAGTACTGACGCAATGGCGACGCGCTTCTTCTGGCCGCCTGACAGCTGGTACGGCGCTCGGTCAGCGAGATGATTGATGTCGAGCATGGCCAGCGTGTCGTCGACCCGAACTCGCACGTCGTCGACGGACAGGCCCATGTTGAGCGGACCGAAGGCAATCTCATCCCGCACCGTTGGCGAAAACACCTGGGCGTCGGAGTTCTGGAAGACGAAGCCGACGCGAGATCGAAACCCGAGGTTGAATTGCTCGTCCTCAAGGTTGTCTTCGGTGACCAATTCTCCGAAGGCGTGGAACGTGCCCGACTCGGGGAACGCCAAGCCGTCCAACACCTTCAGCAACGTGGACTTGCCGCATCCGTTGGCACCCAGTAACGCAACCTTCTCGCCGCGCCGCACGTCGAGAGACACGTGGTCGAGTGCGGGGAAGCGTTCGAGATACCGAAACGAAACATCGTTGACGACAAGCAGTGCATCAACGTCCGAGGGCACGGTCCACCCCGAGTGCGAGGGCGCACGCTGCGATGCACGCCAGCACGTACAGTCCATCGGCCGAGCGCAGCTGGAACGTTTTTAGGCTGCGGGCCTGTCCGGTGTAGCCGCGAGCGGTCATGGCCTGGTGCACTTCGTCGGACATGGCGTGGGCTTTGCCGAACAACGACCCGGCGGTCGCGGCCACGAACATGCGACCATTGGCCACGCTGCCTTCCACCCGAGCAGTGCGGGCCTTGCGGGCTTCGTACATGTCGGTGACCGTGTTCAACAGATAAAACACGTAGCGGTGGGCCATACCCAGCACCATCACGAACATGCGTGGCAACCCAAGCGAACGAAGCGATGCCACGAGCCGGGTCCACGATGTAGTGAGCACCACAAGCAACACAATTGAGATCGATGCAGCAACGCGCGTGATGAGCAGTGCCGCAGAGGTGAGGCCTTGTCGAGTGAGCCCGACGCGGTGGCCGAACCAGTGGCCGAGGGGCACAACGATGTCGCCCGACGTGATGAAACTGAACGTGGCGGGCAGCACCACGATGCCGGTGAAGAACGGAATGAACATCCACACCCGCTTGAGAAAGAACGGGACGGAAATTTTCGACAACCCCGCAACCAACGCCGCAAGGGCAGATACAGCGAGCAGAATCGGCACATGACGCACCAGTGAGGTCACCACCAGAAGCGCGACGGCGCTCACCAACTTCACCCGCGGATCAAGCTCCTGCAAAACGCCGGGGAGGGCGGCGGTGTCGTCAGCGAAGATTGACTGCCGTACGAGTTTCGATCCGCCAACGATGGTTTTGTCGACGAAGTTGGCCTTCTGCCGTTTCCCGATGCAACCGCAGGGGCAGAGCGCGAACTGCTCTTGAAGCAACCACGACGGCGTGGTGGAAGCCGTCACGTTGCTGATGGCCGCAGTCGCGGCCGGCGAAGTCGACCGAGGGTACGAGCCAGTGCGTAGCCGAGGGTGACCACAGCCGCGATCACAACGATTCCGGTGACGGCCGAGACGAGGTAGGCGATCGTGGGGTGCTCACCGGACTTGAAGCCGTAACCGCCCAGTACTGATCGACCCCACCAGGTCGCCCATCGGTTCAGCCCGGTGGGTACTGCCTGCAGTCCGTACTTGCCGAGCTGGAGGTTTGCGGGGCTGTCTTCACCGAAGGCACCGCCTGGAGCGAGCAGCCCAAGCGGCGTGAGGGCCACCATGATGCCCAGCCCGATGAGGGCCCATCGCCACCCCTTGACGGGACGGCCACGCTCGTAGGTGTCGTTGGATACGTCAGGGTGATTGATGCGCATGACCGGCACATTGGCGCGCTGCAGGTATGAGATGACACCGAAGGTCAACGCGAACTCGACGACACCGGCCACCACGAAGTGAGCGAGCGCCATGGCGGGGATGGTTTGGGCAAGATGAAACGGTGCATAGAGCGGCGTGCCGTTGGCGGACTTGAAGAGCATCGGTTGCAACCCGAATTCGACCGCTGCAAAGAGGGCAGCCGCATTCAAGCCAACGTAACCACCGAGGCCGGCGGCGACCGCTCGTCGTCGGTCGGTGAGTGATGAACGGCGGGTGAGTACCTTGTAGACGGCGTAGCCGACGAACGGCATAACGAAGGCCATGTTGAAGCAGTTGGCACCGATGGCGAGCACGCCACCATCACCGAAGAACAATGCCTGGATGATGAGCGCTGTACTCATCGCAATCACTGCTGCCCACGGGCCGAGCAACACCGCCACCAGTACCGCTCCGGCGGCATGAGCGGTGGTGCCATCCGGGATAGGGATATTGAACATCATGACCAGGAAGCAATAGGCCGCGCCGAGCGCGACCAGCGGGACGTAGCGACTCTTCACAACAGTTCGGACCCGACGCCCTGCGGTGATCCACACGGGCACCATGGCGGTGCCCAGTACGCCGCACGTCTCCGGACTGAGGTAGCCATCAGGAATGTGCATCGTCACCTCCGTTGTTGCAAGTCGTTCGCAATAAGACCCTAGCGTGCGGCTGGCAACCCCTGCACGCCGACGTCATGATCACTTCGCCACCTGTTGCAATTTGGATGACTCGACCAGCAATAAATCTGGTCGGGTCGCGGCCGGTAGGCTGACACCCGGAAGGGAGGTGGTCGCATGCAAGAACGGACCCTCGAAATGTTGCGATCGGGAAATCGTCGCATCGGTAAGGCCCGCCGACAGGTGGTCGATGTGCTCGCGGCGCAGCCCGGCCCCATCACAGCCGACGGTGTCATCGATCTCCTGCCCGGCGTGAGCGCCAGCTCTGTCTACCGTTCGCTCAATGTGCTGGAAGAACTCGGCTACGTGCGCCACGTCCACCTCGCCCACGGTGCCGCCCTCTATGAACTGACCGATCGGCTCGCGTCGGTACGTCACCTGGTGTGCGAAGTGTGCGGTAACACGATTCAGATCCCGGCTGCGCTCCTGTCTTCGCTCTCGCGTCGTATAGAGCGGGACTACGGCTTCGTGCTGGACAGTGGCCACTTTGCGCTGCCCGGGCGTTGCGCGTCGTGCCAACGGACAGAACCAGGTCCGCACTAGCGTCGACGCACGAACGCGGGTATCACCTTCTGGAAAATCGGTGCGTTCTACAGTTTTGCCATCGCCCATCCTGGGGCGCACTCAAAGGAAGACAAACCTCATGGCGAAGATTGTGGACATCGAAGGAATCGGCCCGGCGAACGAGAAGAAGTTAACCGCCGCCGGCGTGAAGACAACGGGCGCGTTGCTGAAGGCTGCGGGCGCGAAGAAGGACCGCAAGGCGTTTGCTGCGGCGACCGGTATCAAGGAAGAAAGCATCCTCGAATGGGTCAACCGTGCCGACCTGTTCCGCGTGAAGGGCGTTGGCACGCAGTATTCCGACCTGCTGGAAGCCGCCGGTGTCGACTCTCCGAGTGAACTGTCGAAGCGTCGCGCCGACAACCTCACCAAGGCCATGGCCGACGCCAACGTCAAGGGCAAGAACAAGCTGGTGCGTCGTCCTCCATCGGAGAAGATGGTGCAGGCGATGATTGATCATGCCAAGACCCTCTCGAAGGCCGTCACCCACTAGCGCCGTCGTTGATTCTCCGGGGTGGGCATCGCAAGATGTCCACCCCCTTGTCGTTTTCGGGTGGTGTGTCGCCCAAGAGATAGCGCGGGCCTGCGCCGAGCGTCGCGGCACGATCGTCGGGGTTGTAGAGCCCGCACGAGTCGAGCGACAGACATCCGCACCCGATGCACGAATCAAGCTGGTCTCGCATGCGCTGCAGTTGGGTGATGCGTGCATCGAGCATCGGCCGCCACGAGGAGGCCAGCCGTGCCCAGTCGCGTCGCGACGGCGTGCGGGCATACGGAAGGGATCCGAGCGCGGTGCGGATGTCGTCAAGGCTCAGCCCAACCTGTTGAGCGGCCTTGATGAACGACACTCGCCGCAACACGTCGGGCCGGTAGCGGCGATGACCGCTCGGTGAACGTTCGGAGCGGATCAGACCGTGTTCCTCGTAGAACCGCAGGGCCGATGTGTTCACGCCGACACGGGCGGCGACCTCGCCGACAGAGAAACGCTTGACTTCAACCATGGTTGAAGTCTTACCGTTCATGTCCATGACGACAACCGACCGCCCTTTGTCCGAAGCTGTTGCCCATCTCGACGACCTTGCCGTGGGGTCGATGAAGATGGTGAAGGTCGACGGCCATCGCATCTGCCTGGTGCGCACGTTCGAAGGTGTTTTCGCGCTCGACAACGCCTGCCCGCATCAAGGCTACGGCCTCACCCAGGGCGATCTGACCGGTGACCTGCTGACCTGCGAATGGCACAACTGGAAGTTCCGGGTCACCGACGGAGCGTGCGTTGTCGGTGAGGAAAACGTGCAGACCCACGACGTGAGCGTGGGCTCGGATGGCTCCCTTTTCGTCGTGATTCGGAAGCGAAGTGCCGATGAGCGTCGGCCGGAGCTTTTGGCCAGTCTGCGCCGCGGCATCGAGCGCGACTACATCGGCCAGGTTGCCCGCGACACGGTCCGCCTGCTTCGGTCGAGTACCAACCCGGGCGAGCTGGTGTGGGAGGCGGTTGCCTGGGGAGCTCCCCGAGCCGAGTTCGGCTGGGGTCACTCGGTGGCCTCCGCAACCGACTGTCTGACCGCGCTCGATCTGTTCGAAGGCGACGAGCGGGCACTGCCGATTGTGCAGGCGATCGCAGGCATCAGCGAGACCGAACGCGACCGGCCGGTGAACCCGTTGCCAGCGCCGCTACTTCACCTGCCGGCCAATGCTGCGGCCGAGTTTCGTGCCCGGGTGGATGCCGAACAGATTGAGGACGCGCAGGCCCTTGTTCTGGCGGCGATAGAAGCCGGACACGGTGCAAGCGAGCTTCGACCGTGGTTCACAACTGTTGTGTGCGACCACCATCTGTCATACGGGCACGGCGCGATCTATACGCACAAGGCCTTCCAGCTCCTCGACCACATTGGCTGGGACCGAGCAGCCACCGTGCTGCCCTACCTCGTTCCATCGCTCATCTACGGCACACGGGAGGACAAGCTCCCTTACATGAAGCCGTTCATGCGAGCCCTCGGCGACCTTGATTTGCTTGCACTTGCAACTATCGCGCCGGATTCCGGTTGGGACGGTCGAGACGGGCTGGTTGATGCTCTGCTTGGCGCCGACAAACGAGCCCCGCTCGCCGCCGCTGCGCTGGCGTTGCAACAGGGGGCAGGCGTGAGCGGCCTGTTCGATGCCGTCGTCGTCGCCGTGTCAGAACGGATGCTCCGCTACGACGCAACCGGTGAGCAGGATCTCTCCGACGACTTTGGCTGGCTCGATATCACCCACGGCCTAACCTACGCGAACGCCACCAGATGGCACGCTGCTCATCAGCCTGGACCCGACACGTTGCGGCTGGCGTTGTTCGCCTGCTTTCTTGCCCACTACACCGGACGCCACGAATGGCACACGACGGTCGGCCCCCGGCACGACGTTGACCGACCCAGCAACGAGAGCACGAGCTACGGCGAGGCTGCGGTTCGGGCTTCGATGCTCGACACCTCGGGTGCGTTCATCGTCCAGGCGCACGCCATCAAGACCAGTCGCGCGGCATGGGAGGAATCGGTGCGCATCGGGTCGATCTCACCGCTCGATGCAGCCTGGCGTTTCATGCATGCGCCTCGGCAAGACCGTTTCGTGGCATCGGCCGTCCAGCAATCCATCGACTTCCTCTCGGGTCGAGTCGCCCGGGACTGAGCATGGCCACCGCAGGTCCTACACCTCATCACCGCGCCAAAGATGGTCGGGATAGCGTCTCGACATGACACGTTGCCGTGATGGACGTCCGCATCTCCCTATCGCCTTGGCGCTCGCGAGTTCGGTTGCGATGTTGACTGCCGCGGTCGGAGCTGCGGCCGCACCGAGCGCCGGTTTTGTACCCGGTACACCAGCTCGACTGGTGGACACTCGGCCCCATGGCGAGACGATCGACGGCATTGATCGGGCCATCGGCGTCCTTGAACCAGGACGTGTGCTCGACGTTGTGATCGCCGGGCGGGCTGCGGTTCCCAGGGGAGCAAAGGCTGCGGCCCTCACGTTCACGGTTACCGACCCGGTGGACCCGGGGTTCCTCACGGTGTGGCCCTGCGGAGCTCCGAAACCGACCGCGTCGATGCGTCAAGCGCGTACGTCACCGTCACTGCCGTTGGCCTTCGGGATGACGGCTTTGTCACGGTCTACCGTTGTGGTCAGCCGGTGCCGAACGTGTCGACGGTGAATGTTTCCGCCGGCCGGGTTGCCGCCGACTGACTATGGGGTCGACGCGGTCTTGAACTGGCACGAACGGCGCTCCACAAACCGGCTCAGTGGCTCGAATCGCGAATGAGTTTGGCTACACCCGGTTTCAACTTTTCGCACGCGGCTATAGCTGGGACTTCATCAACGAAAAGGGCCAGATTCTCGACAGTGGTACCGCCCCGTGCAATGCCTAGCGACGCAGGTTGCGCACCCGGGCCGTCAGCTTGCTGACGACATCCCTCGGGTCGGGGATGCCCAAGCCGCGGCGGAGAAGCGCTTCCTTCTTGGCCGTGTAAGGCGGATACAGAATGGGCGGATCGATCCGTGTACTGCGTGTGTGGACGCTGCGGCGGTGGCTGAACGTGTCAAAACCGAACTTGCCGTGGTAGGCACCCATGCCGCTGGCACCAACTCCACCGAACGGAAGGTGCGGGTTACTGATGTGCATGATGGTCCCATTGACACAGACACCGCCGCTTGAGGTTCCGGCCACGACAAGCTCGTTGTCTTCGTCCTGCTCGCTGAACGTGTAGAGCGCAAGTGGCTTGTCGTCGGCATTCACGAACCGCATTGCCTCATCGAGCGAATCGACCGCGATCACCGGCAGGATGGGCCCGAAGATTTCCTGCCGCATGACCGCATCGTCGCGGGTGATGCCGGTAAGGACCGTTGGAGCGATGTAGCGAGTCGTCGGGTCACTCTGGCCGCCGGCCGCGATGGTTCCGCCGTGCAGCAACTTCTCAAGCCGATTGAAGTGGGCGTCGTTCACAATGCGAGCGAGGTCGGGGCTTTGCTGGGGATCGGAACCGTAGAAGTCGGTAATGCTGGTGCTCAATGCTCGAACGAACTCATCGTGCACCGGCCGCTCGACTAACACGTAGTCGGGCGCGATGCAGGTCTGGCCCGCATTCAGGAACTTGCCCCACGCGATGCGCTTGGCTGCCATATCGATCTTGGCGTGCCGACTCACGATGGCCGGGCTCTTGCCGCCCAATTCCAGCGTGACCGGCGTGAGGTGTTCGACCGCGGCCTGCATGACGACGCGTCCGACCCGACCATTGCCGGTGTAGAAGATGTGGTCGAAACGATGCGTGAGCAGTTCGGTCGTCTCGGCCCCGCCACCCTCAATTACGCTGACCGACGGGTCGCCGAGCCGGGCCACCAGCTTCGCCAGGGCGGCACTGGTGTGAGGCGTCAGCTCGCTCGGCTTACCGACGACGGCATTACCGGCCGCCACGGCCGCGATCATGGGGACCAGCAACAATTGCAACGGATAGTTCCAGGGTGCAATCACGCAGACCACACCGAGCGGCTCGGGCACAATGCTCGACGAACCGGGTTGGAACAGCACCGGTGTCGGCACCTTCTCGGGTCGCATCCAACTGTCGAGGTAAGCGAGAACATGATCGATGTCGAACAGCATGAAGCCGACCTCGGTTGCGAACGCTTCCATCCGCGGCTTGCCGAAGTCAGACGCGACGGCCTGCATGAGTTCCTGTTCGCTGCCCGCTATCAGTTCGCGGAGCAGGAGCAGGGTCGAGCGTCGCCACTGCATGGAGCGGGTGCGCCCGGCGTTGAAAGCATCTCGCGCTCGCTCGACGACGGCAGAAATGTCCTGCTCAGGTGAGGTCATAGTGGATCTCCATTCGCTTGAGTCCGCTGACGAACGTGGACCGCGTGAGTTCGGGGGTGCCGACCAACTCGACGTTGCACAGCCGAGGCAACAATGCGCCGAACAGCGCCTTCAGTTCCATACGGGCGAGCATCGCACCAAGGCAGTAGTGGATGCCGAATCCGAACGCGAGATGCTTATTGGGAGTACGCCCGACGTCGAAACGGAACGGATCAGTAAAGACATCCTCATCACGATTGGCCGACCAGTACGACAGCAAGACGTCTTGTCCTTCCTTGATCATCGTGTCGTTCACCTGGTAGTCACATGTTGCGGTACGCATGAAGTGTTTGACCGGTGACGTCCAGCGGATCATCTCATCAACCGCGCTCGTGAGGAGCGCAGGGTCAGCCTGTAGCCGGGCCAACTCCGACGGGTTCTCAATAAGCGCGTGCAACCCGCCGGCCATGGCGTTTGACGTCGTGTCGTGCCCTGCGGTCGCCGTGATGATGTAGTAGCCGAGCTGTTCGCGGTGACCGATCGGCTTGCCTTCGATGAGACCATTGGCGATCACCGACGCGAGATCGTCGGTGGGATGGGCCTGGCGATCGGCGGTGATGCCATCGAAGTAGGTCACAAAATCTGCCACTGTCTGCATGAGGCTGGCCAGCGTGTCAGGGTCGCGTTTGAACTCGGCATCGTCGGCGCCAAATAGCTCCTGGGTGAGTTTCAACATGCGCGGGTAGTCACTCTCGGGCAACCCGAGAATGGCCAGGATCACGTGCAGCGGATACGGCATGGCGATGTCCCTGGCGAAGTCGCAGCGCCCACCGAGCTCGACCATCCGTTGCACCGAACGGTCGGCTAGTCGTGCGAGTCGATCGTTCAGTTTGGCCAGGTTCTTTGGCAGGAACCACTCGGCGGTCAACTGTCGATGGAGGCGATGCTCGGGGTCATCCATCTGCACCAAAGACTTCACAAGGTGCCCGTCGGTCTTGCGGCGATCGTCGGCCCCTTTCGTGCCAAGAATGGCCCGGGGAGCGTTCAGGAATTCGGTCGGATGTAGCTCGATGTCGAGCACGTCGGCGTGTTTTGTGATGACGTAGAACGGGTTGACCCGCTCGTGCTCAACCCAGTGCACAGGGTCTTCGTGGCGCAGCTTGGTGGCCGCTGCGTGGAACAACGCTTCGTCGGTGTACGCACCGGCATTGATGAAAACCCGTCCGGCTTCCTCCAGCGTCAGATCTTGCGGCGTATCCATCTCTGCAAGATAGGCGACGTTGGCAGATCACGCCGGGCGTGGTAATGTAGAAACATTGCTACAGCATGGAGGCAGTGGTGACGACACAGACAATGACCAGCCGCGAATTCAACCAGGACACCGGTCGGGCGAAACGGTGTGCACTCGCCGGGCCTGTATATATCACCGACCGCGGACGACCCTCACACGTTCTGCTCACGTTTGAGTACTTTCTTACGTTGACTGTCAACCGAGTCAGCATGGCTGAGCTGCTGGCCTGGCCCGCCGGTGTCGAGGACATCGATCTCGAAATACCGACGGCGCGTGACACTGCAGAACCGGCAACGTTCGACTGATGTTCCTCCTCGACACCAACGTCGTTTCCGAGCTGCGGAAGGCCCGGGCTGGTAAAGCCAATAAGGGAGTCAGCGACTGGGCCGCAAGTGTGCCAGCCGCGTTGATGTTCGTCTCGGTGATATCGCTCCATGAGCTTGAATATGGCATGCTTCTGGCCGAGCGAAAAGACCCCGAGAAAGGGGCAGTGTTGCGGGTCTGGCTCGACGACAGCGTCGTGCCGGGCTTTACCGATCGCATCCTCCCAGTTGACACCGTGACGGCGCTTCGATCGGCAGCGCTGCACGTCCCGAACCCGGCGCCGTTTCGCGATGCGTTCATCGCGGCCACTGCTCTTGTGCATGGCATGACCGTCGTTACGCGCAACAACAAAGACTTCGATCATCTTGAGAACCTTGTCGTGCTCAACCCCTGGACCTGATGCGCTGCTCGTCCCGATCTGAGAGCATCAGGGCATGACCGCGCGACAGATCATTATCGATACCGACCCTGGCATTGACGACGCGATGGCGATTTTTCTGGCTCTGGCCTCGCCCGAGCTTGATGTGGTCGGTCTGACCACCGTCATGGGCAACGTTGAGGTCGATCTCGCCACTACCAACGCGCTGCGTCTGCTGGAGATCGCCGGCCGCGCGGACATCCCCGTTGCCGAGGGCGCGGCGAAACCAATCGCCGTCGACTTCCTCGGAGCCGTTGGGTTCGTGCACGGGGATGATGGGCAAGGCAACGCCTTTCTTCCGCCACCGACCGGCCAGTCGCTCGGCATCTGCGCAGCCGAGTTCATCGTGCAGCAGGCCAGGGCACATCCGGGTGAGATCACGTTGGTGCCCATCGGGCCGCTCACCAACATCGCCCTCGCATTACGTCTGGAACCCAACCTGCCGAAGCTGGTTGCCGGTGTCGTGTTGATGGGTGGTAACGCCTTCTGCGCCGGCAATGCCAGCCCGGCCGCCGAAGCCAACATTCGCAACGATCCCGAGGCAGCCGACGTGGTGTTCGGCGCCGGGTGGCCTATCACCATGGTCGGTCTCGACGTCACCAACGAAGTACTCATGACCGACCACGACCTGGACGAGCTCCACTCCTTTGCCACGCCGCAGGGTAAGCACATGGGTCGGATCAATCCGTTCTACCGAGCGTTCCTTGGCGACCGTCTCGGCACCGAAGGCATCGTCATTCACGACTCCACCGCCATTGCGTATCTGCTCGCTCCGGACCTGTTCGAGGTGGTGAAGGCGCCGGTGCGGGTAGAAACCGGCGGCTCGTTCAGTAGAGGCAAGACGTGGCCCTATGTCGGACGCACCGACGACAATCACCTACCCGCCTGGCAGTCCCGCCCGCTGGTGGACATCTGCAGGGGCGTCGACGGTCCAGCCGTCGTCGCCCTCATCCTCGATCGCCTCCGCCCCTGACATCTCGAAGACTACGTACCGACGGTTACTGACAGGTTCTCGCTTGCGAGAGCGGCTTCTAACAGTAGGGAGTTCACACTGAGAAAGACATTGGCTTGAAGGAGCACCGCCACCGCTAGTGCCTCGAGGCCGAGGATGTTGAGTTGATGGCGACGCCTGAGCAGCCCGATTGTGGGTGCGAGTTCTCGCAAACTCAACAACCCGATCTCAGCGGGGAGCTCGAGTACGGCCTGTGTCGCTCGCGTGCGCAAGTCGGGCGGCAGGTCGGAGAACGGTCGAGACAACACCCCTGGACGTTCGTTGGCCCCAAGAACTGCCTGACATAAACGAACGAACCAATAGCCAGTCGTAAAGAGCTCCGTTGAACTCAAAGAACTCGGTGCTTGCCTTCGCAGTACTTGGCCCAAGAGCTGGTCGTCAACGAGCGAAATTGTCATTGATTGGCGAGATCGTCATCGCCAAACCCTGCCCGAGCGAGATCCCAGTCGTGGGCCGTAACGGCATCAAGCAGTTTTCTGCGGAGGGCCGACGTGCCCCCGGGCACGATGACGATCGCATCGCCAAGATCCAAGTAGCCAACGTCTCCGCCTTCGTCGAGTCCCCAACGGTGCCGTGCTGTGGAAGGAAGGCTCATCTGTCCTCGGGAAGACACGCGGAGGTCACCTGCGGAAGTCATGAGCGAAGCCTACAAGGCGTTCCTGCTTTCTCCTTGTAGCGTGGTCGGGCCGATGGGTACGGACTTGGCTCGAACTCACAGCTCACCCGAAGGTGGCGCTCATAGCCTGCTCACCATGTTGCTCGACTTGGTGGGAAGTTCGGTGCTTGGTGTCGCTTTCGGGATCTGGGGACACCGCCACTTGGGCCGACGAGGCATGACGCTCGGTTTCTTCGGTGGTGGGCTCGCTTGGCTCCTGGTCGCGGCCTGGCTTCAGGCTGCGTTCAGGGGCTGAGGCCTTATGAAACGAGTTGGGCTTCCATCCATTTGGTGATGACGGCCAGGACGTCGGCGTTGTTCTTTTCGAACATGGCACCGTGGCTGTTGCCACGTACGCCTTCGCTCGCCAGTTCGATGTGGACGGCGTCGCAGCCAGCCTGTTGGAGGAATTCCACCAGCGGGCCGTCGCTGAACTGGAAGACGGACGCTTCGCTCGTGAAGACAGCGATTGGTATCTTCGACAGGTTCGTAAGTTGTCGGGCCGGCTCGGCCTGCAGCATGTAGCCGGGCGCACCCGGTGCGGGGGAGTGCTCTACCAACGCAAGGTCGCTCGATGATGCGGCGGGCGGGTCGTACGAAACAGGGATGGCCGACACACCCCACTGCAACGTGTCGGGTCCGAAGGTTTGAGCAAAGGCCGGTCCGACCGGTTCGAGCTGCGCGAGCGCGACGACCAAGTCCGGTCGAGCATCGGCGAGCAGAAAGCCCGATGGACCTCCGAGCGAGTTCGACATGACGAACGCCGGGCCGACCTTGTCGAGCAACTCCACCAGTCGATCCCGCTCCATCGTGTGGCGCACTGCGGCGTCACCTGCGAACGGACCGCCGGTGGCGCAAAACTGCAGCCACGCTGCATCGGCCGGGTTGTTGCGATCGCCGGGCCACTGGGTGTGTGCCGAGCCGAACGGCAACGCGCCCGGGCCGTCGGACGGTGGCACGAAGATCATGCGAAACACGTCGGCAGGCAACGGTGGCCCGGCAGCCCCCATGAGTTCGGGGATGAACGGCGAACGACCGTGACCGGGCCGGTCAACCACGTAGACCACCCAACCCTGCTCAACCAGCAGCGTGGAGAAACCGGGGCGACCATCCGGCGTGGTCAGGTAGTCGAGGCCCTGACCGCCGCCACCATGGATCAGCACGATCGGATAGGGCTTCGTGACCTCGACCGGGGCTTCCCAGTAGACGTACATCGGACCGCGTGCCGCTCCAACCGAAGGGTCAGGCTCCACCCCCACCCAGAAGTGCCCAGACCGCGAAGTGACGGGTTTCGCGTCGAAGATGGGCTGGGCAGGAGGTCGCTGTGACGAGTGGGCCATCCACCGACTCTAGGCCGCCAGAAGGGGTTGTCAGGACAACTGATACCCTTCCCCTTCGACGGCGTGCCGTTGTGTGCACGAGCACTTCATATTTGGGGGTATGTCATGGCGTTAGGTTCTGTTCTCACCGCTTCGTCCACGTTGGCGGAGAAGGCCAAGGCGTTGGTGCCTTTGGTGGACGCAAGTGCGGCCTTTGCTGACGAGCAAGGGCACCTCGCGCCCGACCTCGTCGAGGCAATGCACCGTGACGGGCTCTTCAACATGTGGCTACCCGCCGTCCTCGGCGGGGCCGAACTCGACCCCGTCAGCTCGATCGAAGTCGTCGAGAACCTTGCCTACGGTGACGCTTCCGCGGCGTGGGTGCAGATGGCCGCCAGCCTCTCGGTCGGTACAGGTGGCGCGTACCTGGGCGAGTCGGCGGCCACGGAACTGTTCGATCACGACAAGCGTACGGTCATCGCCGGGCAGGGCACCCGACCCGGTACCGCCGTGCCCACCGAGGGCGGCTATCTGCTGAGCGGTTCGTGGAGCTTTGCCTCGGGCATCAAGCACGGCACCCACATTCATACGCTGGCCATCGTCACGACCACGGGCGAACCGCGCATCTTCGTGCTGCCGGTTGACCAGGTGAACCTCATCGACAACTGGGACGTGCTCGGCCTTCGCGGCACGGGCAGCATCGATTACACAATCGACAGCGTCTTTGTGCCCGAGGACTACACGCACTTCGCCATCGCTGCCGACGCGAAGCAGGGCGGCAGCCTGTACAACATCGGCATCATTGGTTTCGCGCAGATCGGTCACTCGGGTTGGGCGCTCGGCCTCGGTCGTCGACTGCTCGATGAGCTGGCCGCCCTCGTGCAAGGCAAGGCAGGTCGTCCCGGTACTCAGGCCGACAACGCGGCCTTCCTCGAAGGTTTCGCTCGCGCCGAGGCGCAACTTCGGGCGGCCCGTGCGTTCGTCTACGAGGCATGGCGAGACGTGACCGCCACCATCGACACCGGCGCCCATCCCTCGGTCCGGCAGCACACACTCACCCGATTGGCCCTCACCAATGCAACGGCTGCGCTTTCGGACGTCGCCAACTTCGTCTACCTCGCCGGCGGCACCACAGCGCTGCGTCGAGGCCCCATCCAGCGCATGGTCCGAGATGTCCACGCCGGCACCCAGCACGTGACCTCCTCACCCGCCGTCGTCCAAACCTGCGGACGCGAGTTGGCCGGACTTGCCACCGACAAAATGTGGATCTTCCTCGACCTCGCCCCCACCCATTAACCGATTGTTTCCATGGCACCGTCGACGCTGCCGCTGCCTCAGCGAGTCGTGCTTCGCTAGGGCATGCCCGTCATCATTGCCACGATCTCCAAAAGCTGCTGCGCAACAACAGGGCCGACGTTTCCGAGTGGCGGCCCGCACCGTTCTACCGCAACGGCACGGAGTTGCTCGACGAGCGCCCAGCTCGTCTCGTCCAGGCCGTTGGCGGTATCGGATGTGATCTCGACGTGACTAGGAAATGTGCGCTCGGTAGTGGTCACGGGGACAACAAGAACAGTGGATGGGCGATATCGGAGAAATCCGTCGGCTGTAATCACTACAGCCGGTCGTTTGAAGCCGGTCTCTGACCCGACCGGTTGTCCGAAGTCGACAGCAATGATGTCGCCAAAGTTCATCCGAGGTCGTGGTTCAGCCAAGAGTCACGTTCACTCACATAGTTGGCCCACCGAGCCTTATCGGAGCGAAGTACCTCCTCCGCTGCGGACATCCCTCGGTAGAACTGATCGCGTTTCAGGGCCTCGAGTGCGGCGTCGAAAGTGTCAGCCATCGAACTGTCCCGCTGCTCAGCCAACTTTCGCAACCTTTCTCGCTGGTCAAGACTTACCCGTATAGTGGTAGACAACGACGTCATACCGTCAGTCTACAGGGGAAACGACGAACGAATCATCGGATCCCGGCGAATGACCGTATCAACTCGACCGGCTTTGAAGCTCAGCATTCGGAAACCGGCACGATGGGCTTGTCAAAGACGGTCGAGACATCGGTGGTCACCGTGTCGTTCGAGGGCTTGGGACTGGAGACCGCCTGGCCTTGAAGTTTGGCGAGAATTGGCGCGGCCTTGTCAGCAACGACGACGAGATTCTCGCCATCGTCGCTGACTGTGCTTGGCAACGTGGAGCTATCGAAGGAACCGGCCGCGACGGAGCGGACAGTTGCTGCCAGCTTCCGCAGATCAGTCTGGCCATCGACCTTCAGGCTCGCGGTCGCTGCATCGATGAGATGACTCAACGACGTTGGATCAGACGCTATGCGAGCAAGGGTCTGGTCGATGCTGGCCTCAGAACGTCTTGCTGCCGAGCCATCCGCCCTAGGTCCGAGGAGCCGTCGTGATGCCACGAGCCGTCGGCAAAGTATTCAAGGTAGCGAGCTCGTACGTACTGTCGCGCTTGTACGCCGTCGAGCGTGATGCATTCAGCCTTGGGTACGTCCAGGCCCGTGCGAACATCACGGACGGGTAGTCAAACCGCAGACGTATGCCGCCTATCGCATCGACCAGATTCTTGAAACCGTTCATATCGATCTCGATGTAGTGATTGATCGGGATGCCCAGGTTCTGCACGGTGCGAATGAGATTGGTCACGCCGACCGTGTGATCGTCCCGGTCGATGGCCGAATTGAGCTTGTCGAGTTGGCCCTCCGCGTCTCTGGCATAGCAGTGAGATTGATTGTCATCGGGCCTTCGCCGTCGACGCCAACCATCGTGGAGAGGGCACGTTCTCGAAGTGAGTTGAACTGGTCGTCGCTGAGTGGTGTGACCTCGGGCCGAAGCGCGGCGAAGAGTTCTATCTCGTCAGTAGTCATGAGTTTCTCCGTGACGTAGGGCGGCGCGGATGCGGTGAAGTCGCGATCCCACCGTCCCGGCGGGTATGCCGAGGACGGCGGCCGCGTCCTGATTCGAGAACCCCTCCCAGGCGATTAGCACAAGAAGGTCGCGATCGTCCGGCGCAAGGTGCCCGATCCGCTCAATCAAGCGCTGCATTCGGTGCCGGGTATCGACCTTTCCGTCGATCCCTTCGAACTCATCGGTGTATCCGATCGGATACCCGTGGATTCGAACAAGGGCAGATAGGCGGCGCTGCTCTGTCCGCCAGTGTCGTCGAATGAGGTTCGACGTAATCCCGAACAGCCACGCCCGCTCGCGTCGTTGCGTTCAAAGATTCTTTCATCGGGACTGGCCACTCGCCCGGTTGGCGTGCAGAGGCTTCACGAGATGGCAGGCTGGATAGGCGCACAGGACAACGGTGATGCAACCTCGCCGTCTCGTGTTGCTCACAAAGGGTGAAAGGGGACGCAATGGTTCAATCGGGAGCACCGTACAACGCAGGGGAGTGGCTGCTTGACCGCAACCTTCGCAATGGCAGAGGAGCACATACCGCAGTGCGGTGCGATGGCATTGCATACAGCTACGCCGACCTGATGACCGAAGTGCAACGCGTGCAACGCGCACTTACAGCAGCCAGCATCGTCGAAGGCGAACGGGTGCTCATGGTGCTCAACGACAGCCCCGTCTTCATCGCTTGGTTCATTGGGTGTCTGCGTTCCGGCGTGGTGCCAGTGCCCGTCTCCACCATGCTGCTGGGCAACGACTTGGCCGCCCTCGCCGCCGACTGTGCCGCTCGGCTGCTGGTGATTTCCGGAGACTACGCCGACCGCATTCCCGCCATCGTTGCGGGGGCGGCATCGCTGACAGCGGTGATTTTGGATGGCGACGCCGAGATCGCCGTGGGCGTTCCGACGCACCAGTGGTCGTTCTTTCCTCCTGCAGCGAACGAGGTTGCCATTGCTCCGACCGTGTGGGACACACCGGCATTCTGGCTCTACAGCTCGGGCACGACCGGACTTCCCAAGGGTGTCATTCACAAACACGGCCACCTGCAGTCCACCTTCGACACCTACGCAACCAACGTGCTGCGCGTGAACGCCGAAGATCGCTTTCTGTCCGTCGCCAAACTGTTCTTTGCATTCGGATTGGGAAACTCGCTGACCTTTCCGTTCGGTGCGGGGGCGACCGTGATCCTCGAACCCAGCCGACCCACTCCGTCGTCCTTTGCCAACCTCGTCGCCATCGAGAGGCCCACCCTCTTCTTCGCAGCGCCCGGATTTGTGGCGGCACTCCTTGATGCGGGCGTGACGGCCGAACAGTTCGCAACGGTGCGGGCAACGGTTACTGCGGGAGAGTCGCTGCCGGCATCGCTCCAGCAACGACTTACGGAGCGGTGCGGCCACCCAGTGCTTGATGGCATCGGCACAACCGAAGCGCTGCACATCTTCATCTCCAACACGCTTGACGAACAGCACCCCGGCAGCAGCGGACGGCTCGTTCCCGGTTACTCGGCCAAGCTGCTCGATGACGATGGCAACCTGGTCACCTCACCCGACACGCCGGGTTACCTGCACGTGCAGGGACCGTCGGTCATGTCTGGCTACTGGAATCGCGCGGAAGTAACTGCGGCCACGCTGGTAGATGGCTGGCTACGCACCGGGGACGTGTACGTGCGTGACGCGGACGACCACTGGACCTTTCTGGGTCGGAACAACGACATGATCAAGGCGGGTGGTATTTGGGTCTCTCCAGCCGAAGTGGAAGCGGCTCTTATCTCGCATCCGGACGTGCTTGAAGCGGCGGTAGTTGGTTCCCGCAACGCGCAAGGTTTGGAAGAGACCGTGGCCTTCGTGGTGCCCGCCGCAGGATGCACGATCGATCCCGTCCAACTCGAGACCCATTGTCGTTCGTTGATCGCAGCTTTCAAGCGACCGAGGCGACTGTTCATCGTCAGTGAGCTCCCCAAGACCGCCACCGGTAAAATCCAACGATTCGCCCTGCGCGACCGACTCGCTGCGGACACCACGCAGTGAGCAACTTCCGCTTGGATGGAACGGTTGCCGTGGTGATCGGTGGCACCGGTGTGCTGTGCGGTCATATGGCTGGCGCACTCGCCGCGGCTGGTGCTCGTACCGTCATTGTGGGACGAGATGCAGCCAAGGGCGAGGCAGTGTCTCTTGCCCTGGCTGCCGACGGACGTGATGTCGTGTTCGAGCGTTGCGACGTCACGTCCCGTAACGAACTCGCCGCGCTGGTTGAGGCTGTGCTTGCCCGATGGGGTCGGATCGATGTCCTTGTCAACGGAGCCGGCGTCAACGCGGCCACACCGTTCCTCGACATAACCGATGACGAGATGCTGCACATCGTCACGGTCAATCAGCTTGGCGTTGTGCGGGCCTGCCAGGAATTCGGGCGCTATTTCGTAACGCGGGCGCAGGCCACAACGGAGGGAGCGAGCATCATCAATATCGGTTCGGCGTCCGGTCTCACGCCGCTATCTCGGGTGTTCACCTATTCCATGACTAAGGCCGCAGTGCACAATCTCACCAAGAACCTTGCTCGTGAGTGGGGCCCGCTCGGCATCCGTTGCAACGTGTTGGTGCCGGGCTTCTTTCCGGCCGAACAAAATCGCCAAATCCTTTCGCCTGACCGCGTCGCATCGATCCTGGGGCACACGCCACTCGCTCGTTTCGGCGACAATGAGGACCTTGTTGGCGCTGCGTTGCTGCTCGCCTCCGACGCCGGCAAGTTCATCACTGGCTCCGAGATCGTTGTCGATGGTGGCTTTCACGCCATGACCATCTGATATGGCGACGACCGCGCCTCACCCTCGTCCACTTCGCATCGTCGTGATGGGCGTCGCCGCTTCGGGAAAGACGACCGTGGCCGAAGGTTTGGCGCAAATACTGCACGCCACCTATCTCGAAGCTGACGCCTTTCACCCGGAAGCCAACATCGCCAAGATGTCACACGGCATCCCGTTGACCGACGAAGATCGATGGCCGTGGCTGTCGACCATGCGTGATGCACTTGCGTCACATGATCGCGTCGTCGTCACCTGCTCGGCGCTCAAGAAGTCGTACCGTGATTTGCTGCGTTCGGCCGGTTCGGTGCAGTTCATCTTTCTAGCAATTGACCGCGGCCTGGCCCAGCATCGCATTGCGGCCCGCAAAGGTCATTTCATGACGGCCCAGATGGTGGATAGCCAATTCGCCACGCTTGAAGTACCTGGGTCCGACGAGCCCGATGTCATCGCGGTGGATGCTCGGTTGACCGTTGAGAAGATCGTCGCCGACTGCAGCCGGAAGCTGCTCCGCATCACGGGGTAGTTGGACCTGGTCTGGCACTGCCCAGCCGTGTCCACTTGTGGACATGTCCACATTTTGGCATTGCGGACCTGCTGGTTCTAGAGGAAAGTAAGAACCAACAAGCGGTGCCCTTGCTGAAAGGCAGAGACACCGGCGGTGAAGTTCTGGAAAGTATGAAAGTGGGTGATTTTCGCATGAACGTCAAGTGGGGATAACGAACGCTTCAAGAGCAACACATCAGCAGCGAAGTTTTGGAAATCGTGAAATTGGGGTGATTCACATGGGTAACAGCATCAACTGAGGAACCTGGCAACAGCAATACACCGGGGCGACGCAGATGCGTCGCCCCTTGTTGCGTCCGATCTCAAGCCCCTGCATCGCCCGACGATGTCACTTCGCGAAGGAGTATCAGAACGACGGGGCTAAACGCGAGGTAAGCGAGTCCGTCGACCGCCAACGCGGTGCGGACGCTGAATGACTCTGCGAGGAGGCCGCCGACCAGTGCGCCGACGGGCATGCCGGCAAAGACGAGAAATCGGTAACTCGCTCCGACCCGGCCGAGCAGATGTTGGGGGATGACGCGCTGTCGCAGCGCCACGGTGAGCACGATCCAGATCATGCTGGTCAGCGAAGCCGTCCCCCACAGCAAGCTGGCCAGCAGCGGCGAGGAAACTGCTGCGGTCAGTGCCGTGACGATGCCGCTCACCACAATCGCACTGAAGAGCACCACCGGCAGCGGGAATCGACGAAGTCGTGAAGCCAACATCGATCCAATGATGCCGCCCACCGCTCCCGGAACGAGCAACAGACCAAAGCCAAGGCCCGAGAGCTTGAGGGTTTGGGTGGCGAACAGGACGAAGACCGAGTTGCCGACGAACGCCGCTGCTCCGAGCGCCATCGAAATGAGCGCAAGGTTGCGAAGGCCATGATGCTGCCACAACCAACGAAAACCTTCCCCAATGTCGCGTCGTAACGGAGCAAGCGCTGCTTTCGTTGCTCCGGGCTGAAAGCTTCCGGGCAGCATCATCATGATGAGTGCGGCCGCGAAGAAGCTGACGGCGTCCACGCCGAACGGCACGATCATGGCGAGGCCGAAGAGCAGCCCTCCCAACGGGGGACCGATGAGTTCGTTGGTCAACACCTGGGTAGAGGCCAGACGCGAGCCGGCCCGAACCAGGTCGTAGGCCTCGACGGTGCCCGGCACTAATGCGACGCTCGAGCTGTTCACGATGGCTTCGGCCGATGCCAGCAATGCGGTGACGATGTAGATCACGACGATGGTCAGCTGGTGGGCTGCAATGGTGCAAACGAGCGAGGCCATGACCACGCCTCGGACGAGGTCGAGGCGGACTTGCAACATCCTGCGGTCATACCGGTCGGCCCACGCTCCGCCGGGCAGGATGAAAAGGAGCCACGGAATTCGTTCGGCGATCGTGACGCCCGCAATGGCGCGGGGGTCAGTGGTCACTGTGGTGGCGAGCAATGGCAGGGCAGTAATGCGGAGTCCGTCACCGATATTCGACGCAGCTGCTGCGGTCCAGAGCAGTCGGAACGACCGCGGCAGCCTGGTGGACGCGTGCTCCGGTTGCCTCACGGATAGAGGACGCCGGACGCACACATCTTTCAAACAGTAGTCGTAGGGGACTTCGTCAGGGAGATATCAAGAGCCCAGAGCCGGAGTCGAACCGGCGACCTACGCATTACGAGTGCGTTGCTCTACCTACTGAGCTATCTGGGCGAAGGGTGCAAGGTTAGCAATCGGCAGAAACAGACGAAACTTGAATACTGCCTACGAACCCTGTTTTGCCGACTCGGCAGGCTAGCCCATGGGGGGCAGGCGCAGCAGAAGAGATTGCAGCTGCAGGGTATCGTTGGGGTTGCGCTCCATAGCCTCCAACGAGGCGTGCACGGTAACGACTGCGGCCTGATACGCGGTCGCGTGTCGACCAGCACCGGCCAACAGCTTGTCCCGGTAGGTGGAGGCAATGGCAACGAGCCCGGCGCGGATCTCGTCCGTCCGGTGCCGTCGGAGCTCGCGTTTGTGGCGTTCCTCCAACTGCTTCTTGCCCGAGCCGCGTTCGCCCATGGCCTTGATCCGTTCGTCCATCTCAGCGATCTCGACAAGGTGGCGAGTGGCGAGTGGTGCGGCAGCTTCCTCGATCAATGTCATCAAGAGGGCCACTTGGCTGATGACGACTGTGCCCGTCCCGTCTAGGTGACGCGGCACGTCGGCGAAGGCTCGGCGGCGGGCGGAGAGTCCGGGGTCGGCGGCCAGCAATCGGGCGCGGTCGAGATCTCCACCCGAGGCCAGCGCGGCAGGCTCCGCCAGGGTGTGTGAGACCCCTTCGGCTACCAGCGCAGCCAACACGGTTTCGTCGCTGAGTGGCCTGAACTCCACCCGCATGCAGCGCGATGCGATGGTCACCAGTTCGGGCGTGACGTCATCGGCGATGACGATGAACACCGTTGACGCGGCGGGCTCTTCGATCGTCTTCAACAACTTCGCTGCGGCTTCGGGGCGAAGCAGGTGGAACTCATCCAGGATCAGAACTTTGCGGTTTCCCTCCACGGGTGCACGAGAAGCCATCTTGATGATGTCGTCGGCCTGCTCAGTGCTGATGGCCGCGCCGACGCGTTCAATGATGCGCACATCTGGATGCTCACCCAAAAGGGCGAGCCGGCAGTCGCGGCACTCGCCGCACCCCCCGTTTGGACACAGCAACGCCGCGCCAAACGACATCGCAGCGGAACGCTTCCCGCTGCCGGCCGGGCCGATGAACAAGAACGCATGGACCGGTGCCTCGGCTGCAGCGGTCAGCAGCGATTGCACCGTCGGCTGGCCAACGATGGTCGCAAGCACAGGGGAGACGAGATCGTTCACAAGCCCAGCCTCTCGCGTACGACGGCCATGATGACAGCGTGGACAGCTGCAGGCGTGCCGTCGGCATTCACGGTGACCCACCGAGCGGGATCCTCGGCTGCCATGGTGCGGAAGCCATCGAGCACCCGTCCGTAGAAATGGTCACCAGACTGTTCGAATCGATCGAGATCGCGATGCTTCAAACGATGGGCCTGAATCTCGGGAGAGACATCGAGAAAGATCACCAGATCGGGCCAGCGGCCCCGTACAGCCCAGTCGTTCACCGTTCGGACCTGGTCGACAGGAAGACCGCGTCCGTAGCCCTGGTAGGCCAGAGAGGAGTACACGGACCGGTCGGACACCACATGCCGTCCCGCCTGCAACGCTGGGAACACGATCTCTGCCATGTGCTGCGCCCGATCTGCCGCGATGAGTAGTGCCTCCGCGTGATCGTCGAGTTCGATCGTGGCTGGATCGGCCACGATGTTGCGCACAAGCTGACCAATGCGCGTTCCGCCTGTTTCTCGGGTGAGGACCGCATCGAGTTCGGCAGCCAATCGCTTGGCTGCGGTCGACTTCCCGCAGCCCTCTGTGCCCTCCAAGGCGATGTAGCGTCCGCTCGTCACGGCGCAGACGATACGTGATCGGCTCGGGACGATGCATCTACGTGCGTTCGCAAAGGCTAGGACTCAGTGGCCCTCTTGGAGGCGGCCTTCTTCGCGCCGGCAACTTTCTTGGCCGGAGCCTTCTTCGCGCCAGCAGCCTTTGGTGTAGCGGCCTTCTTTGGTGCTGTGGCTTTGCGCGCCCCAGCCTTCTTGGCCGACGGACCGGCTTCACGACGAATCGCCAGCAACTCATGCGCCCTTTCGTCGGTCATGGCCTCTAGGCGGTCGCCCTTGGTGAGGCTGGCGTTGGTCTCTCCGTCGGTCACATAGATGCCGAAGCGGCCTTCCTTCGCCACCACTGCGCGCGAACTGATGGGGTCCGTACCGAACTCGCGCAGCGGTGGCTTGGGTGCACCACGGGCACCATAGGTGCGGGGTTGTGCAAGGTACTCCAACGCTTCGGGCAGCGTAATGGTGAGCAACTGCTCTTCCGAGCCAATCGAACGGCTCTCTTTGCCACGGGCGACGTACGGACCGAACTTGCCGTTCTGCGCGGTGACGGGCTCGCCTTCGTGCTCACCGAGTTTGCGGGGGAGTGACAGCAGATCTTTCGCGTCGGTCAGCGTGATGCGTTCCAGCGTCATGGTCTTGAACAGTGAAGACATGCGCGGCTTGGCGTCACCGGGTGGGAAATTCTCGGCGTCGCCCCACTGCACATACGGGCCGAAGCGACCGTTCTTGGCGTACACGGGTAGGCCGTCGATCTCGCCGATCGCCACGTCACTCTTGGGGGCGGCCAATAACTCAAGCGCCTTCTCCACCGTAAGTTCATCGGGCGTGAGATCGTCGGGAACCGACGCCGTGTCTTCCAGTCGCTTCACGTACGGGCCATACTTGCCGGGCTTCACGACCACGTCGTTGCCGTCGGCGTCGTGACCAATGGGGAAAGTGTTGATCTCGGCTGCATCAATCTCGTCGAGGTTCTCCTCAACCAGGCGTTTCAGACCATGCAAGTCTGCGTCGTTGCCGAAATAGAACTGCTTCAGCCAGGCACCCTTGGCCGTCTCGTTCCGGGCAATGGAGTCGAGGTCTTCCTCCATACGAGCGGTGAACTCGTAGTCGACCAGGTTGTCGAAGTGCTTCTCCATCAGGCCGACGACCGCAAAGGCCGTCCAGGTGGGAACGAGGGCTTGGCCCTTCTTCCACACGTAGCCGCGATCGAGCACCGTGGTGATGATGGATGCGTACGTGGACGGCCGGCCGATGCCAAGTTCTTCTAATCGCTTGATGATGGATGCTTCGGTAAAGCGAGCCGGCGGTGAGGTGACATGTCCGTTCGGGGTCAAAGACCTGACCGGCACCGACTGACCCTTGGTGAGAACGGGCAGCAATGCTTCTTTCTCATCGGCGGCGTCATCATCGGAGGATTCGACGTACACCTGCCGGTAGCCGGGGAAGGTGATGGTAGTGCCCGACGCGGCGAATTCGCAGTCGGTCGAATCTGTGGCGATAGCACCTAAACGGACCGAGACGGTGGTACCGACAGCATCCGCCATTTGGCTGGCGAGCGTGCGCTGCCACACCAGGCGGTAGAGCGAAAGTTCCTGCCCGTTCAACTCGCCGGCGACCACTTCCGGTGCACGGAACGGGGTGGTGGGACGGATGGCCTCATGGGCCTCCTGTGCGTTCTTGATCTTGGTGGCGTAGGTGCGAATGCCGGGCGCCAGGAACTTCTCGCCGTACGCCTTCGTGACCGCTCCGCGTGCCTCACCGAGAGCTTCTTCCGATAGCACCACGTTGTCGGTACGCATGTAGGTGATGTAACCGCGCTCGTACAGGCCTTGCGCAACGCGCATCACTTGGCTAGCCGACAGACGAAGCTTGCGTCCGCCTTCCTGCTGCAGGGTGGAGGTCATAAACGGAGCCTTGGGAGACGAGCGATACGGCTTTTGTTCCACCGATCGCACGTCGAACGGCTTGCCGTCGAGCCCATCGGCCAACGAGCGGGCTCGTACTTCGTTCAGCACCGTCACGTTCGGCTTGGGCTTGCCGTGACTATCGAATTCCTTACCGGTGGCTACCTTCACACCGTCGAGCGCCACCAAGGTTGCATTGAACGCGGGAGCGGTGGCGATGGCTGCTTCTATGTCCCAGTATCCCGCGGCAACGAACGCAATGCGCTCGCGCTCACGCTCGACGACCAGGCGAATGGTGGGGGACTGCACCCGGCCAGCCGAAAGCCCGCGGTTGACTCGACGCCACAGCACCGGGGACACCTCATAGCCATACAGGCGATCGAGGATGCGGCGGGTTTCGGCGGCGTCGACCAAGCCGTAGTCCAGCGAGCGGGGGTTGGCAACGGCGTGCGCGATAGCGGTCTTGGTGATCTCGTGGAACACCATGCGTTTGACTGGAACCTTGGGCTTCAGCTGCTCCAAAAGGTGCCAGCTGATTGATTCCCCTTCGCGATCCTCGTCGGTAGCCAGATAGAGCTCGGAGGCATCCTTTAACAGGGCCTTCAACTCTTTGACCACGTCTTTGCCGCGAAGAGTCAGCTCGTAGGTCGGCTTGAAATTATCGTTGACATCGACCGCGAGACCCTTGGAGGGAAGGTCGGCAACATGTCCGATGGAGGCGCGTACGTCGTAGCCGGCGCCAAGGAACTCGGCGACCTTCTTGGCCTTGGCTGGAGATTCGACGATGACGAGTGCGCGGGCCATTACTGCTGTAGGCAATCGGCAAGAGAGGGTCTTTGTCAAGGCGCTCGGCAAAACAACCTCGTGGAGCGTGGGAGAAAAACCGCTGTAGGTTGCCTGGCGTGACCACCGGTCGATCCCGTTTGGGATGGAATGACACCTACGACGACGCATGGAAAAAGCTCGGCTGCCCCGAGCCGGTCGGCCGCGTTCGTCGGCTTGACCGCGGCTGGTCCACCATCGATACGGGCGAAGGTGAACTCCTGCGGGTGCGCAACATCGGCGCCGCGGTGGCAGTGGGTGATTGGGTAGTAATTTCGCCCGACGGCGAGCGCGTCGCCGAGGTCCTGCCGCGCATCTCTGCCTTCATCCGGCGGGCCTCGTTCGAAGGGTCGCGGGCGCAAACCGACACGCTTGCAGCCAACGTCGATGTCGTCTTCTTGGTGCACGCGCTGTCCTCGCCGCCCAAGCAGCGACGACTCGAACGTGAGCTGGTGTTGGCGTACGACTCGGGAGCGCAACCGGTTGTCGTGCTGACAAAGGCCGACATTGCCGACAACGTCGATTCCGACGTGATGGAGGTCGCCGCGACGGCGCTCGGTGCGCCCGTCCACGCCGTTAGCTCCGTGCTGAACACGGGCATGGATGCGCTCTTGGAATACACCGCAGGCGGCAGGACCGTGGCCCTGCTCGGAGCATCGGGCGTCGGCAAGTCAACGCTGGTGAACGCGTTAGTCGGCACTCAGGTGCAGGACACCGGAGAGATTCGCGAGGGCGATCAGCGAGGTAGACACACCACCGTTGCGGCGCAATTGATCGACCTCCCGAAGGGTGGCTTCCTCATCGACACGCCTGGGCTACGCGCTGTGGCCTTGTGGGGTGAAGGCAACGGTATCGAGCGGGCCTTCCCCGATATCTTCGACCTGATGGACCATTGCCGCTTCCGCGACTGTAAGCACAACGCCGAACCCGGCTGCGCGCTGCAGGAGGCGATCGCCAATAACGAGCTCGACCCAGATCGATTGCGTCACCTGCTTCATCTCATAGACGAACTGGAACGCTTTGAGGACGAAGTGAAGGCCCAGACCAAAGCTGGCGATAAGCGTGGCAGACGGAAGCCGAAACCTACGCTGAAGTAGTTGCAGACGGAACGACTCGCTCGATCTCGTCGCGGATGAGTTTGCCCTTGGCTGGGGTCGGCGTGTGGAGCACGGTGTTCCAATCAATGCCGTCGTGCTTCAACATCGCCTCATGTCCGCCGCGCAGCCCGAACAATCGTTTGTTGTAGATCAGCCAGACCAACAGGGCAACGTTGACGACCAGGGCCAGCGCGCGAAAGAACGTCACCTTGTGCAACAGTTCCCTGATCTCCAGCGGCAAAAACCCAGCTGTAGCAATCACGGTCAGATACTCGGCCCACCGCTTCTCTTTCCAGAGCCCGATGGCTTCGGTCCACTCCACCGCGGCGTAGAGCAACGCCAATCCGAGGAGCACGGTGAGGGTGCCGCTTCTGAGATTCAGAATGTGTTCGAGTTGTCGGCCCAGCCAGGTTTGGCTGTGTTGCTGGCCGGCGTCGTTGAGTGGGCCCTGCACAAAGTCCAACACGCGCTGCGCCCAGCTCTTCAGGGCAAACAGGTTCGTACGAGTCAGGGTGAGCCCTGTCGCAACGAGCGTGAAAGCGAACGCATGGGTGCCCTTGTTGATCGCGATGAGTCGCATGCCAATTGCCTCGGCGAGCGGCTTACCTCGCCGAGGCTTCTTCAACTGATCAATCGGAGGAATGGTCTCGTACTTGATCTGGGAGCCGCTCGGAGCGACATGTTCGATCCAGCAGTCGCAGCGCAGGCAGCGGGCTAAGCGTCGACCATCGGCAAGTTCAGCGCCCAGTGGTGCGTCGTCAACGCCCACGAAAGCCGCCCCCGATGCCGGCGTCACGTGGCCGTTCATCGAGCAGATCCACGTTTCGGGGTGCCAGTGTTTCGGCCAAAAGCGCATGCGGTGAGGCTAAACGGTGTTCACGCCCATCGTCATTGACCCTGCGTATCCCTTGTCGTCCTTGGTGATGGCGAAGATCGACCCGGCGCCGCCGCCATTGAAGATGCCGTCGTTGGCGTTGCGCATCTGCCGAGCCGAACGAGCATTGTAGGGAGCGTTGTCCTTGAAGACGGTATCTGTATAGCTGTCGTCGAAGAACAGCTGGCCCGTATGAATGGTCTTGCCGCCCACGTTGACCTTCACGTGAATATGCACGGTTCGACCGGTGTACCAGCCGGGGTACAGGGTGGTGAATGTGGCTACGCCTGTCTTGTCGGTCGGCTGGATGCCGCGCAGAAAGGTCTTGTCGTCGGCTTTCTGAGCGCCGCCTCCCGGGCCACCTGCGCCCCCGGCGGGAGCGCCACCCGGAGGCGGGCCCCCTTGCTGTCCGTCGGCCGGAGCACCGGGCGGTGGGTTACCGCCCGCACCGGGCGGGGGGTTACCGCCGCCGCTCGGCTGCGCGCCCGCTTGACCCCCGCCCGGATTGGCAGCGGCACTGGCACCCGTAAAGCCGGAGTAGATGCCGTCGGCGTTGCAATGCCAGATGTCAACGTTGGCGCCCTCGATCGGCTTACCCGTCGCAACATCGACCACCGCGAGTTTCACGGTGAGCGGCGCTCCGGTCTGATCTTCGCGAATGTCGCTACGCATAAGGTTGAGGTCGAGCCAATACGGGCCTTCGGTCATCTCGGCCGCGAGCACCGCAGTGCCCGGTGTTGCGGTCGCTGCCGTGGTCGGGATAACCGGCGCGGCCGTGGCCGCGCTTGAGCCCACTGTGGTGGCGCCTGAGGACGCCGTCGACGCCTTCGTGGTGACCGTCGAGGCGGTTGTCGATGATGACGTCGTGCTCGCCTTAGAACCGCACGCGGCCAAGAACGCTATTGCGCCGACGCCGCCCGCGCTGCTCAGCAGCTGGCGGCGCGACACACCGGTGCGGGTCACAATGGTTGGGGTGCGCAAAAGCGGAGCCAGCATGTCGTCGAGGTTCATGTCGGGTGTCACAACAAGGAACGCAGCCGTCTATGCCCCACTCGACGAGAACTCGTTGTGAAGGGCCTTGCGGCTCAGCTGTTGCGGTAGATGTCGAGCCGTCGTAGCGCGCAGCAGGCCTGCCACCCGTTCGGCTTCGGCCCAGGTGCCGTCGCTTGAGGCATGGTCCACGATGGTCATTTGCCAGGTGTCCGTGCATGCGTAGGTGACGTGCTGGTGCACGCGTCGAGCGATCTGCTCCAGATCGGCTGCCTGGTTACAGGCCACGAGAACAAGTTCGAGGTTGGGTGCATTCATTTCGACAGTCTGAGCGAGCCGTGCAAGGTGCGGCTGTGATGATTCTGAGAATTCCCTGTCAATCCGTTGCTCATTGGAAGCGCCTACTGTGCGTCCATGGAATTCGCCTTCTCTGATCGTTGCGTCGACTACCGCGAAAAACTGCTCGCCTTCATGGATGAGTGCATCTACCCGAATGAGGCCGTCTACGAGGCCCAAATTCATGCCTCGGGTAATGAGCACCACCAGCCCGCCATCATGGAGGAACTCAAGCTCGTTGCTCGCAAACGTGGGCTCTGGAACCTGTTTCAACCTCACAAGGAATGGGGCCCGGGGCTGACCAACCTCGAGTACGCGCCGCTGTGCGAAATTATGGGCCGCAGTGCCATTGCCGCCGAAACCATGAACTGCTCTGCGCCTGACACCGGCAACATGGAGGTGCTGACCATGTTCGGTACCGACGAGCAAAAAGACATGTGGCTTCGTCCGTTGCTCGAAGGCGAGATCCGCTCGGCCTTCGCCATGACCGAGCCCGATGTCGCCTCGTCGGACGCCACGAACATCCGCATGTCGATCCAACGTGACGGTGACAGCTACGTGCTGAACGGACGGAAGTGGTGGATTTCGGGCGCCATGCACCCCAACTGCAAGGTCTTCATCGTGATGGGCCAGACCGACCCGAACGCCGCGCCCCATCGTCGTCAGAGCCAGATTCTGGTGCCGATGGGCACGCCCGGCCTCACCATTACTCGAGCGCTTCCGGTGTTCGGCTATCAGGACCAGGAAGGCCACTGCGAGCTGGAGTTCGACAACGTGCGAGTGCCCGCCAGCAACATCATTGCCGACGAGGGTGACGGCTTCGCCATCGGCCAGGCTCGCCTCGGGCCGGGCCGCATCCATCACTGCATGCGCTCCATCGGCGTTGGTGAACGGGCGCTCGAACTGATGTGCAAGCGGGCGCTCACCCGCACCACGTTCGGCAAGCGCATTGCCGATCGCTCCAACATTCAGGACTGGATTGCCGAAAGCCGCATCGACCTCGAGATGATCCGCCTGCTCACGTTCAAGACGGCGTGGCTCATGGATACCGTTGGCAACAAGTCAGCCAACGTCGAGATTTCGGCCATCAAAGTTGCCGGACCGAACGTGGCCGGCAAGATCGTTGACCGGGCCATGCAGGTGCACGGCGCCGGCGGCATGTCCGACGACTTCCCTCTGGCCCGCATGTACGCCTGGCAGAGGGCGCTGCGCTTCGCCGATGGCCCCGACGAAGTACACAAGATGACCATCGCTCGTCGCGAGCTACGCCGCTGGGACGCAGACTTTCGCGCCCAGTAGTGCGGTCACGCCGGCGCAAAAAACAGCAGCACGCACTTCCCGCCCGCCAGCATTTGCTCGCTGATGACCTTGGTGAACGGTGAGTCGGCCAGTTCGTTCGTGCCGAGCGGCAGCACCGTCATCTGCACACTCTGGCCGCCAACCGAGCGGCTGTAGTTGCGGACCCCATTCTGGCCGCCCTCAGATTTCCAGCCGGCTGCGGTAAGCGCGGTCTGGGCTGACTTGGCCGCAACCGTCTTCGACTGCGAGGACAGCACAACCCGGCCCTGCAGGCCTTCGGCCTCCAGGCCGAGAAGAGGAAGGAGATCGGAGATGTCAGAAGCAGCGGCGCCCGGAATGGCCGGAAGATCCTTGAACCAGGACGGAAGCGTCGCGTCACTCTTTCCCTGCGCGGCGCACTCGGTCGGGGGAACCGCTTTGAGATCGATGAGGGTGCTATTGATGAAGACGTCGGTGCAATCCGACTGGAGCCATGTGGAGTGACCCTCGCCTGCGTAGGACAGCAGCGATGCCTTCGGTCCGAGTGCCTTGGCCATCTTTTCGGCCCACACGAACGGGGTGGCCGGATCGTTCTTCCCGCCGATGACGAGTATCGGACCTGTTCCCGGATACACGAACGGCGTCGGACCTGTCGCCGTTGGAATGCCGTCGCACGAGTTGCCGAAGTCGTCGGCCGTGGCCGCCGCGGAGAAGTGTGGGCTGGCGGCTCGCAACTGCGCGGCTGCCGCTTCCTTGTCGGCGGGTGAGGCACCGCTGAGGCCTGACGTGCAGGAGATCACCCCGAATGCCGTGCCGAGGCTGTCGTAGGTGCCATCGTCGTGGCGCCCGACGTATGAATCGGCGAGACGAAGCAGCAGCGAACCGTCGCCGTTCTCGGCCGCTTTCAACGCCGCGCCGAGGGCAGGCCAGAGCAGCGCCTTTTGGTACAGCGCTGAAGAGGTCCCGACCACAAACGTGCTCTGATTCACGGTTCGGGTGTCATCACCTTTGATCGGTTTGTCGTCGAGTTGTTGTCGCAGTTGCAACCATCGCTTGTCGATATCGCCAGGTCCGAACGCGCACACGGCGCTCGTTTCACACCAGGCCGCCCAGTTCTGGAATGCGCGCTCGAAGCCTTTGAGCTGAATGACCTTGCTGGCCACTGCGTCTTCACCGGCCGGGTCGAACGCGCCGTCGAGCACCATGGCGCGTACCTTGTCGGGGAACAAGGTGGCATACACCGAGCCGAGATAGGTGCCGTAAGAAATGCCCAGGTAGGTGAGCTTCTCATCACCCACCGCGATGCGGATCTGATCCATGTCGCGCGCCGTGTTTTCGGTGTTGATCTGCTTGAGGAAGTCTTCGCTGTACTTGGCCTTACACGCGTTGCTGATCAGATCGTCGTAGTCCTTGTTGGCCTGGGCTTCTTCCGGCGTATCAGGTGACTGATCGATGTTGTACTGCTTGTCCAAGGTTGGGCCGTCCACGCAATTCAGTCCTTCCGAACCGTTCACGCCGCGGGGGTCAAAGCCAATTAGATCGAACGCATCGTGCAGGTCGCCGAGCTTGGCCTCATTCTGCGTGGCGACGCCGACGAGGAGATCGCGGCCGGACGCTCCTGGACCGCCGGGGTTCAATAGCAGCGACCCGATGCGGTTACCGCCGTCGGCGGCCGGCCAACGTGTCATGGCGATGTCGATCTTGCGTCCGGTTGGCTGGCTGTAGTCGAGCGGCACCGAGACAGTTGCGCAATCAAGGTCGCTCCCTTGGACACCACCGTTGGGATTGTCGCGTATGTCGCCGACGACATCATCGCCGCATGCTTTCCAGATCAACGCGCTCTTCGACCCGCCGGGAGCCTTGGAGGTGGATGATCGAGGGGCGATCGTGGATGGTTGCGGGACTACCGCGTCGCTGGTGGTGCTGGTCTCCTCGGCCGTCGTACCGAGCGGCTTCACGACGGGAGAACCGCTGACCGCCGTTGAGGTACACGAGGCAGCCAGGAGAGAAACGGAAGCAAAAGCAATCAGGAGACGCCCGCCGCGAGCGGTTTTCGACATCCTTCGATTGTTTCAGGAAACGCCATTGCGGTGTGGGTCGCAGCGCTCGATGGGCGACGTCACGACGTGCTTTGCTCGTCTCTTGAGGCCGTCCAGCGAAGCACGATCCAGGCAATCAACCCGGCGACGGCGGCGGCCAAGAGCACGCCGACCTTGGCTGATCCGGCGAGCGTTGCGTCGGAAAAAGCAACGCTGGTGACGAAGAGCGCGACCGTGAATCCGATGCCTCCGCTGGCGGCCACGCCGAGAAGGTGCCGACCGTTCATACCCGTCGGCAGCGATGTTCGCATCAGCCGACTGGTCAGCCAGACCGCACCCGCGATGCCAACCACTTTGCCCACGATGCGACCAACCATCACACCGGCGACGATGCGGCCGTCGAGGTGGGTTCCGGCGAAACGCACCCCCGCGTTGGCAAACGCGAGCAGCGGCATGACGACCAGCGTGATCCATGGTGCGAGTCGGTTCTCCAGTCGTTCCAGAGGCGAGGCGCTCTCGGCAGCGAAGGTCGCCAGCTCTTGCACTGATGCCTCGCTCATCTCCTCGTCGTTCCTACCATGTTCGATTCGATTGATGAGCGCATGAGCGCGAGCACCAAAGGCGGCCGGATCGTGGAATGGGCGTATCGGAGTCAGCAGTCCGAATATCACACCGACGATGGCGGCCTCGATGCCGGCCTTGCGACACGCCAGCCAACAGATCGCAGCGAGAGCAACGTACGGCACATGGGATCGCACATCGATGCGTTGTAACGCGACGACGATCAGTACCGGAACGATTGCCCCCGCCAGCCACCATCCTCGAACGCCGGTGCTGTAGAAGATGGCGATGACGACGATGCCGCCGACGTCATCGGCGACGGCCAGGGTGAGGATAAAGATGCGCGCCGACACCGGCACGCGCCGCCCGGCCAGAGCCACCACGCCGACCGCAAAAGCGACGTCCGTGGCCACGGTGGCACCCCAGCCGTGCGCGCCAGGTCGTCCGACGTTGAGGGCCAGATAGATCAGTGCGGGAACGATCATGCCGCCAACCGCTCCTGCGACGGGCAGCGCTGCCTTGCGCCACTCTCGTAGCTCACCAACAACTATTTGGCGTTTGATTTCCAATCCGGCGAGCAGGAAGAACAGGGCCAGCAACGCCTCATTCACGAGTGGGCGCAACGCCAGGCCGTCGAGCAGGTCGGTATTCCCGAACTTCAGTGCCAGCGGGGTGTTCCACAGCGAGTCGTAAGCGGCGTGCCACGGTGAGTTCGACCAGATCAGAGCAGCGGTTGCAGCAACGAGCAACACGATGCCAGATGCGATTTCGAGTTGAATGAAACGCAACACCGGCTGCACGACGGTACGAGGTACGAAACGTCCGGAGCGGTACCAGCTTGGTCGAGGATCCGTCACAATAGGATCAAACGAAGACTCGGATCTCGCCGGCCGATGCGTCGTACACCGCTCGAAGCGCATCGTGAAGCGCGACGTGCAGCTCGTTGAACCGATCCCGCTCCGGGTCATCCTGCAGCGGCGATGACGGGACGCGACGCGACGGATGCTCGCTCATTGCTTCTAGCTCGGCGTCCCAGTCGGCCGTTTCAGCGTCGAGACGCAGTCGGGTGGATGGAGCCTGGACGAGTGCCCGATCGAGATCCTGAATGAGATTGACAACGATGTCGGTCGTGGTCTGAACGCCTGGTGTTGCGATGACCGAGAGGGCCTGCAGCTTTCGTAATGCCAGAGCGGCGATCATGATCGGGTCGGCCATCTCCCGCGTCGCGGCATCAATGGAGGACAGATCGAGCGACACTCGATCTGGTACAGCGAACCAGCGCTTCATAGTGGCGAATAGCTCAATGGCGATGCCGTGAACTGCAAGGAGTTCGTCCGGTTTTGGAAGGGGTGGCAAGGTGTCGTGGTTCATGCTCATGAGATCGCCTCCGCAGCGTCGAGAACAGTCGGGTAGATCTGGAAGGCCCGGTCGAGGCGGCTCTGCTTGAGCATGTCGAGGAGATGTGAGGGCTGGCAAACGAGTGCCAGGTCGCCGCCGTGCCGGGTGGCCCGAGCGAGCGCGCCCACGATCACGCCAATGCCGAGATGGTCAACGCTGGTCACGCCGCGCACGTCGAACAGCACTGCATGACCCGCATGGTCATCCACCAGTTTCCAGAGTGCTGGTTGCAAGAGCGTCGATGTCCCCACATCAATCTCGCCGGTCGCGCTGAGAACACCCACGCGTTTGACGGTCGTTTGGGCCAGGTGCAGGTCCATTGCCGAGTGAACCTATACGACAGCGGCGCAAACCACCGCTTCGGTGGCGCGGCACCCTTGCGGCTAACCGGTCGTGAGTCCGCCGTCGACGGGGATGGTGACGCCGGTGACGTAGGACCCGGCGTCGCTGGCCAGAAAGATCAGCGCGGCACACAACTCCTCGGCCACGCCGACACGTCTGGACGGGACCCGGTGGATCTGACTCTCGATGTACTCCGGCGGATACTGGTCGGTCATCTCGGACGCAAAAAAGCCGGGCGCCAGGGCGTTAACCCTTATGCCTTTGCGACCGGTCCACTGCTGAGCCAGATCTCGCGTCAGGCCGATAATGGCGGCCTTGCTCGATGCGTAGGCGGCTTGGGGCAGGCCAGCGGTCGTGATGCCGAGGACGCTGCTGATGTTGACAATGCTGCTGCCCGGCTTCATGACTCGACCGCAAGCCTGGGCCATCCAATAGGAGCCGTTCAGGTTGATGTCGATCACGCTTCGGAACTGATCGGCTGTTTCTCTGGTGGCGGGGACAGCCGTGCCGATGCCAGCGTTGTTGACGAGGATATCGACCCTGCCAAAGGTCTCGATGGCCTGTGCCACGAGACGACCGCAGTCTTCCGGCTTGGCCACGTCGGTGGCTACCACGAGTGCTTTGCGGCCGAGCGCTTCTACGAGCGCGGCCGTGTCGTGAAGCTTGTCGACTCGTCGAGCGCCCAACACCACGTCGGCCCCAGCCTCGGCCAGTGCCTGGGCAAACGCGACCCCCAGCCCGGAAGAAGCGCCGGTCACGATCGCCACCCGGCCGTCCAAACGGAATCGATCAAGAATGCCCATGAAGTCCCCCTACATCGTTCCGGCGAATCTAGTGGCTCACGTTTCGAGAGCCATCGTTGCGGCGCCTTGCAGGGTGATGTCGGGGATGAAAATGCCGACCAGTGGGAGGTCGGTGGGGGACCGGTAGGTGACCGTCGCGGTAACGAGCCCGCCATTGATCGACACATTCACGGAGCGGCGGGATGGGTCGAGTGAAGCGGTTCGTGCCACGGCGGCGTCGGCGAGGCCGGTTTTGCCATCGGCCACGACGACGGCTCTCGCCGCCTCTCTAGCCGCAGCAAGAGTGGCGATCTGATCGCGAATGACCAGGGCGATTTGTACGCCGAAGAGCATCACGAAGACCAGAAGGGGCACGGCCAGGGCCACCTCCACGGTGGCCTGGCCGGCGTCATTGTTGCTGGGGTTCACACGACCTTCTTCTCGATGACGTCGAAGACGTGGCCGAGGAATTGGCCGATGCGGGCGGCGCCGCCGCCGACGGTGGCCCAGCCAATGAGGAGCAGCGCTATGAGGGCCGCGCCGAGGAGCACGAGGGCGTACTCGACGGTGGCCTGGCCGGCGTCGTCATGCAGGTCGAGGGTGTCTTCAACTTCGGGTGTGGTGATCATGGTGGTACGTCCTTTTGTTGTCTCACGGGAGGGCGCGGAGCGCGCCGAAGATGGCTGGTACGACGGTAAGCACGATGAAGGCAGGCAGGATGCACAAGACCAATGGAAAGCTGAGCCGCACCGGCAGCTTTCGTGCGGCGGTCTCGGCGGCGCGCCGTCGTTGATCTCGGCTGATGGTTGCCACGACATCGAGTGCTGGTCCGAGCGGTAGGCCGTACCGCTCGCTTCCGGCCAGTGCGGCGACGAGTGGGCGGGCCGGCTCGCCGAGTGCGTCGATCAACGCGTCGAGGGCGTCGCCGAACCGTTCACCGTTCTGGAGTCGATCGAAGACCTGTTCGGCGGCATCTCGCAGTGGACCGTCGAGGTAGGTGAAGAGTCGCCGCAAGGCCAGTTCGGGTGTGAGCCCGGCATGTATGGCGACCAGGAGGAGATCGGTGGCGTCGGGAAGCGAAGCGACTATCGCCGCTTTGTCGGTTCGGGCTTTGGCGAGGGGCCGCCACCGTCTCAACAGCGCGGCTATTGCGAGCGGCGCGAGCGAGAGGGGTGGCCAAAGCAGACCGACCAGAACTGCGATGCCAACGGTGCGCCGGTGCGTCCGGCGCCGATAGACAAGCCCACCCACAACGACAGTGAACATCCACACCGAGGCCAGCGTGGTCATGATGCGCCCCGCACAAGCGCTCGAACCCAGACGAGCCCGACGGCGTCAAGACCGACACCCACGGTGAGGCAGAGCCACCCGATGGGCGTGCCGACCAGGGTGACGGCGGTTCGATGATCGGCCAAGAGTGTCCAGGCGACGAATACGACCGGGAGGCTGGCGATGACGCTCGCCGAAAGTCTGGCCTGCGCGGAATGGGCCGCGACTTCGGCGGTAGCGCTGATGCGATCTCGCACCGCCCGTGCGGCGGCATCCACCGCTTGGGCTTGGGGGCCGCCGGTCGCAGCGGCCAGCGCTAGCGCAGTGGCCGCCATTCGCTCGGCTGGATCCCGCGCTCGCTTGGCCCACGCATCCAGCACGACCGCGAGCGGGTGCCCGTCGATGAGTGCGGTACTGATCGGTAGGTCGGTGCCTCGAACGGCGCTGCGCAATGACGAACCAGTCCGCAGGCTGCGACTGCACGCTTCCAACGCAGCGGCGATCACCTCGGGCGTGAGCCCGTTGCCGTCGGCGGTGCGACTGGCGTGACGCCGAACCCGACGCCACAACCAACCGCTTGCCAGCACGAACAACGAAACGGCGGTGCCGGTCATGCCGCTCGCCCTTCCCACAACGCACTGACACCCGGCCGCACACCATTGAGGTCGGCCAGCGGCCGTAACCGGAGCGGTCCGATCACGCTGGCCGCGACCTCGGTGATCTGCCGATGGCCGCGGTTGCCTCGGGCCACGTGCACGACGAGATCAATCGACCGCTGCACTTGATGCTGCACTGCTTCCAACGGAAGCCCGCTCGCCGCCAGCAACGCCATGGTGTCGATCCGGTGCAGCGCATCAAGCGCACTGTTTGCGTGACACGTCGTCAAAGAACCATCGTGACCCGTGTTAAAGGCCTGCAACATGTCTAGCGCTTCTGAGCCACGCACTTCACCGATCACGAGTCGGTCCGGTCGCATGCGGAGCGCGGCGCGCACAAGGTCACGCGTGCTGACGGCTCCCAATCCGTCGGCGGACGCGTGTCGGGCTTCAAGCCGAACGATGTGGTCGCCCGGCAGGCACAACTCGGCCGCGTCTTCGATAGTGACGATCCGTTCCGTGCGTCCGCAGTGCCCCGCAAGCGCGTTCAACAGCGTGGTCTTTCCTGCCGAGGTTGCTCCGCTGACCACGATGTTCGCGCGCTTACGAACAGCATCGTCGAGCAGCCGCACCACATCGGGCGGCGCGAACGCCTCCAGCCCCAGCGGCGTTGCCCGGAAGCGCCGAATGGAAACGCACATGCCGTCGGGGGAGACGGGCGGCACGACGACGTGCAGGCGGGAGCCGTCGGCCAGACGCGCATCGGCGATGGGACTTACTAGGTCAACCCGAACGCCGAGCGGTGCCAGGATCCGTTCAACCACGTGTTCGATCTGACCGGGCGCGAGGGTAACTGCCGTTCGTTCCATTTGCCCGTGTCGTTCCACCCACACCTCCCGTCCGGCGTTGACCATCACATCGGTGATGGCCGGGTCGGTGAAGAAAGAAGCGAGCGGACCGAGAAGGTGGGTGCTCACGCCGCTGTTCGCAGCGACCGGGCAAGCGTGCGCGGCAGGCGCCCCGCAAGCAACCCGGCGTCAACTGCCCGTGCCACGTTGGGATCGATCAGCACATCGGCCACGACGGGTACGCCGAGCACCGACTCGATGTCCTTGCGCCCCAACGCTCGGCCCGGTTCGTTGACGAGCACCACGCCGGAGGGCCGCACCGGAGCGAGTGAGGCCCGTCGCAGAGCGAGATAGCAGGCACGCATCACCAGCAGTGATGTCGTTGCGTTTGCAATCACATCAAGTGTTGGTCCGGGCGCCAGCACACCTGCGTCAATGATGATGGTGCGTTCGTCTTGGGCCAGGGCCTCAATGAGCGGGCTTCCTGGGGAGAGCGTGCGGGTGCCCATAGGAAGGAGTCGTACGAATGGTGCCGCTTCCACTTCGCTTTGCAACAAGTTCGCCAAATCGCGACCGGGCCCTTCAAGCCAGTCACCGACCCCTTCGCCAGTAGGTTCGGCCATTCCCAACACCGCCGGTGCGTCCCCAGCCAGGTCGACCAGCAGGACTCCGTGTTCCGACCGTCGACCCAGCAAGAGGGCGAGCGATGCGGCAATGACGGTTGTACCGCTGCCGCCCTTCACGGACCAGCACGTGATGATCATGAGAACCCCCGAGGGTGCAGTGCAGCCAGCTACAAAGGGAAGACTCCTGAACGTACCGACGTGCGGCCGAGACCGCAAGCGCGGCGACGAATCTTGAGAATCGAGCTAGGCCTTGGCGAATTCGAGGATGGTCTTGACGTCGTTGGGCTGGCGGACGAGCGCGTCAGCCCAAGAGGCGATCGGCACGCGGCGGGTGATGAGGCGCTCGAGCCAGGAGTGGTCTGCGGCTGCCATCGCCTTTGCGGCGGCTTCGTAATGGCGACGGTTGGCGTTGACCGAACCGAAGATGACGCCATTGTCGAGCACAAGTTCGCGGTTGACCCATCCGGCGTCGATCGAGATGTTGTGGCCGCCCGACGATACGCCCGTGAGACACACGATGCCATCAGCGGGCGTCGTGCCGAGCAGCCCGGCGATCAGCGCAGAGGCGCCGGTGCATTCGATCACGACGTCGGCGCGACCGACAACGGTTGCAATGTCATCAGTGTGATACATCGCACCCAGATCGGCGACGAGTTGCGGCTTGGGTCCGTCGGTCACACGATCGAACACGTGCACCTCGTGACCACGCTCGCGCCCGAGCAGCGCGGCCAATAGCCCGATCGGACCGGCACCGGTTACAACAACAACCGACGGCTTCCAGACCGCCCGCTAGCCGATGCGCTCCACGTGCTCCCACGCCTTGGCAACGACGCTCGTTGGCTCCAGCAGCATGCCCACCGCACCGAGCTTCGGGTCGATCTTCACCGCGAACTCGGGGCGGATTCGATAGCGCTCGCTGGCGTAGCCGTGACGACCCTTGATGCCGCGCTCGGTGTACTGCCCGTTGCGGCACATGTCCCACTCGCCGACGGCGCAGTTCGCGCAGGGCTCCTCGTCAGGTCGACGAACAATGCCGACCACAAGGTCACCCTCGGCGAATCCGCTGCCCGCGGGGGCGGACATCACGCGGCCGAGTGACTCGTGGCCGATGACCAACCGCTCGGACCCGGCCGGCGCTGTGCCGTAGTCACCGTGGCAGATCTCGATATCGGTGCCGCACACCCCGACGCCAAGCGTCTGGACCAGGATGGGGCCGTCGGCCTCGGGCGGCTCGGGCATATCGGTGAGCTGGGCCGAATCGGCGTGTCCGGGCAGAACGGTAAGCGCTCGCATACCGGCAGTCTGCCAGAGATGGACTACGTTGCTCCCGGGAAGGGCTTGAACGTGCTCGCCGCATTGTCTGAGCGAAGCGAGTCCGAGCGCCAGGGAGCGGTAGCGACCCAGCGAGGCAATGAAGGGAGTCGAGGCGTGACGTCACCCAACCCGGAGCAGGTACGCCTGGCGACCTCGACGGAGGCGAATGCCGGGCCGTGGAAACGCTGGGGCGCGTACATGAGCGAGCGGGCCTGGGGCACTGTGCGGGAGGACTACAGCGCAACGGGCGAAGCATGGGAATACCTGCCGCACGACCATGCTCGCAGTCGGGCGTATCGCTGGAGCGAAGACGGCCTTGCTGGCATGTGCGATATCGGCCAGCGTCTGTGCCTGGGCTTGTCGCTCTGGAACGGCAAGGACCCGATGCTGAAGGAACGTATCTTCGGGCTCACCGGCAACGAGGGCAATCATGGGGAGGACGCCAAGGAATACTGGTGGTACCTCGACGCCACACCGACGCACTCGTGGCTTCGTTGGCGCTATCACTATCCGCATGCCGAGTTTCCATACGCCGACCTCGTCGACACCAATAGTTCACGGCCCAGAACCGAGCCTGAATACGAGCTGATCGACACCGGTATCTTCGACGAAGATCGGTTCTGGCAGGTGACCGTCGACTACGCGAAGGCTGCTCCCGATGACATCTGCATGCGGGTGCACGTCCGAAATATGGGACCGGAGGACGCCACGCTGCACGTGCTGCCGACGCTGTGGTTCCGCAACACCTGGTCGTGGGGAGCGAACCACGCGAAACCCAAGATCACGGTCGATCAGAACGCGGCAACGGCCGAGCGCGGGTCCATGAAAATGTCGTTGTATGGGCAACAGGGTGGTGAATGGCTTGTCTGTGACAACGAGACGAACGCTCGTCGGTTGTTCGGTGATGACGCCCCGTCCGCGCAGTTCCCGAAGGACGCCATCAACGACGCAGTCGTCCACGGCAAGAACACGACGAATCCGGACGGCACCGGTACGAAGGCCGCTCTTCACTATCAGGTGACCGTGGCTGCTGGCGGCGAGACCGAGTTCCGTTTGCGTCTTCAACCAGCCACGGGCAACGGTGATCTCGGTGATGACTTCACCGCCACCATGACCGCTCGCGAAGCCGAGGCCAACCAGTTCTACGCAGACATCACGCCGCCGACCGCTTCGCCCGATGAAGCGCTGGTCATGCGTCAGGCGTCGGCGGGGATGATCTGGGGGCAGCAGTTCTTCCACGTCGATGTGGCCCGCTGGCTTGATGGCGATCCTGGTCAGCCACGGCCGCCCGACGGTCACCGCCACGGTCGCAACAGCGGCTGGCGGCACCTGAACTCGGCCGATGTCATGTCGATGCCAGACGCGTGGGAGTACCCGTGGTTTGCCGCCTGGGATCTTGCCTTTCACACTGTTGCGCTGGCGCACCTTGACCCTGCCTTCGCCAAGCATCAGCTGATCCTTTTGTGCCGCGAGTGGTTCATGCACCCGAACGGCCAGCTACCCGCCTACGAGTGGGCCTACGGCGATGTCAATCCGCCGGTGCACGCATGGGCCGCGTTGCAGGTGTTCACCATTGACGGTGGTACCGACTTTGAGTTCCTCGCACGCATCTTCCACAAGCTCACCATCAACTTCACGTGGTGGGTAAACCGCACCGACCGCGACGGCAACAACGTGTTCGAGGGCGGTTTCCTGGGCCTCGACAACATCGGCCCGTTTGACCGATCGCAACCCCTTCCCGTACCGGGGCATCTTGAACAGAGTGACGGCACGGCGTGGATGGCGATGTACTGCCTCAATCTGCTGCAGATCGCGCTCACGCTCGCCAAGCATGACCGGGCATACGAGGACGTGGCCACCAAGTTCTTCGAGCACTTCGCCTACATCTCCACCGCCATGAACAACTCAGGCATGTGGGACGACAACGACGGCTTCTACTACGACGCCCTCAAGTTGCCCGACGGCCTGGTGCAGCCGCTGCCCGTGCGATCGATCGTTGGGCTTATTCCGCTCTATGCGGTGATGGTGATCGATAGTTCCGTGCTCAACGATCTGCCGGAATTCCGTCGCCGCGCCGAATGGTTCATCAGCAATCGCCCCGAATACTGCGAAGCCGTCGCCCATATGAAGGGCATGGCGATGACGCCGGGTGATCCGCTCATGTTGTCGCTGGTATCGACCGACAAGTTGCGGCGCATTCTCGACCGCATGCTCGACCCTGCCGAGTTCCTTTCGCCCCATGGCGTGCGCGGGCTGTCGCGCTATCACGCCGAGCATCCCTTCCGATTCGAAGCGGGTGATCGGTCGTCGGTTGTCGACTACGAACCGGGCGAGTCGGCCAACGGACTGTTCGGTGGAAACTCGAATTGGCGCGGACCGGTGTGGATGCCGGTCAACGTGCTGATCGTGCAAGCGCTTCGTCAGTTCGCCATCGGATTGGGTGACGATTTCTCGCTCGGCAACAACGTCACTCTCGATAGCGCGGCCGACGATCTGTCGCAGCGACTAACTGGGTTGTTCCTCCGCAACGACGATAGTCGTCGCCCAGTTTTCGGCAACGAGGACCGTTTCGATTTCGGGGATGCCTGGCGTGATCACATCCCTTTCCACGAGTACTTTCATGGGGACACCGGGGCCGGGCTCGGTGCGTCCCACCAGACCGGATGGACCGGCCTGGTTATCGACCTCATCAGGAGACGCCGGCGATGATGTAGCGCTTCGGGCCTCAGATCTGCGGCCTACCGGCGTCTCGATCCGGCTGGCTAACCTGCGCCCAGCCCATTCGAGGAGAATCACCATGGCTGCTGTGACATCTCAAAAGACGCACTACGCATGGGTGGTCGCCGGGGTTACGTTCGTGGTGATCCTGTTCGCGTCGAGTGTGCAGGGCGTGTTCTCGTTGCTCATTCAGCCGCTCATGAGCGAGTTCGGCTGGAGTCGTAGCGTTGCCACCCTGCCGGCGTCGGTCAACATCTTGGTGTACGGCGTTACCGGCCCGTTTGCGGCCGCACTCACCGTGCGTTTTGGTCTTCGTAAAGTCGTAACCGGCGCACTCTCGGCCGTGGCCACCGGCGCATTGTTGGTGACCCAGTCAACTCATCCGTGGCAACTCGTGATCGCGTGGGGAATCATCGTCGGCGTGGGTATGGGATGCATGGCCACCGTGCTGGCATCAACTGTTGCGGCCGCCTGGTTCGTCGAGAGGCAGGGCATGGTGACGGGCTTGCTCGTTGCCGCTGGCACCGCTGGGCAATTGGTGTTCATTCCGATCAACCGGTTGTTGGTGCAATCATTCACCTGGCGCGCCGCCGCATTTGTGATTGCATCTGCAACTCTTTGTGCCGTTCCACTCGTGGTGCTGTTCATCCGCAATGCACCAGAGGACAAAGGGCTCGCCGCCTTGGGGGCCCCGGCCGGATGGAGAACACCCCCTCGGCCCGACCACCCGATCCGACTTGCGTTTCAGGGGCTTAGGGATGCGTCCCGTTCGGGCATCTTCTGGATCCTCGGTGGCAGCTTCTTCGTCTGTGGAGTTTCCACGAGCGGCCTGGTGCAGATGCACTGGTTCGAATCCACCAGCGATCATCACATCGCGAAGACGACGGCCAGCACGTTGCTGGTCGGTATCGGAGTCTTCGATCTC
>JANNZM010000040.1:0-24564 GCA_031410595.1 Actinomycetes bacterium
GATATCACGATAGTCACGAGGATCAAACGGGACCGGCTCGGTGTCGGTGAGGGTGGCGAGGCCGTGCTCGAACGCGTCCGGCGACATTGCGATATTGACCGACGGTTCGGGAAGATTCGCGTCAGGCAACGTTCCACTGGCCTGCAAGAGGGCGGCTTCGAACGCGTCAGCGCGCCGTTGCGCCTCAGTACGCGCCAGGTGCGAGCTGTTCGTGTTGTCACCATGCGTTTCGCGGGCTTCGTCCCAATCGGCGAGACGCTCGGCTTGCACGAACCGCTCGTAGAGTTCGCGGATCGTGGCACCCTGTAACGAACCGAACGATCCTTGGAGAGTGAAACCACCGTCAAAGTTCTCAAAGATCCGCATGTCACGGAACTCGTGCATCGTTTGATGCTTCTGGCGGGCGCCGTCAGCGTCGGCCAGACGGGTCCAGTGCTTGACCACGTTCGAGAACTCCGACGCGGTCAACCGGCGTTCATCTTCCAACAACATCGAAAGTGATTCGCGGAGCTGGCTCCGGCACCGCTTGTTGCTATAGGCCTTCAACAACACGGCGAGCTGCTCACGACCGATCGCGCCTGCCCGGTAGGCGTCACCAGTTTCAGGGAGGTCATGGAACATGCGTGCCAGGCCGGCACGCCTGGTTGTTTCACCCGAGTCGTGCGACACACAAAGGCGTTCCACGATTGCACCGTGGAAAACCCGTCATCGCGATGGAGATTGGAGCGGTCGACCGAATCGAGAACAGCGACCGCGAGCGCATCGATCTTGCGGGCGGCTTGCTCGACCAAACCCGCATACACAGCAGCGTCTTCAACCGAAGCGAACGACACCGTTTCAGCATGGATTTCATCCAACAATCCATGCAGTCGGTCCAGTCGTTCCATAGGAGTCATTGTACCGCTCTGAACAAGTGTTCGCTACAATATATTCGTCAAGGAAACAGTCACTGACCAGGACAAGTAGGCCACCAGCAGTCGCATTCAGGCCGATAAAATAGCGGACCGCTCAGGTTGCTGGACGGAGCCCACGGGCCAGCACGATGAAGATGCCGACGTGGCCTTGTTCGCGCAGGCTTTCGCGGATTTCTTCATAGGTTTCGACGCTCGTCGTCAGCACTGACGACGTGAGCTTTGCGAGTAACTGACGGGCATCTTCCACTGCTACTTCGAGGTGGTGAATGTGCACGTCATCCATCACCATGCCGCACAGCGGCGTGAGGGCTGCGAGCGCGACTGGCGCAGCGCTGTGGTCCTCGGTGGCCATGACCGCAATGTCATGCACCAACTTGGAGGCGGCGTAGGCGAAATCGAATGTCGCCAGCGCGAGGGTGAAGAGGCCAACGGCCACGGTGAGTTGGTCGACATCGACGACGATGCCGTGGCGTTCGGCGGCTGCACATGCTGCGGCAACCGCCTGTCGCTCACCTTCAGGACTACTCACAATGGCCCTCGTTTCTGCTTGGCGGAGTTACTCCATGGTGCGAATACTGGCGTACAACTCATTGAGCTTGGTTTCGGCCTCTTGGATCGCCAGGATCTGGTTGTCGAGATCTTCCAGGTTGCCCGCCTTGCGGGTGAGATATTCGGCCACGGCCTCACGGAGCATGCCGGAGACAGTGTTTCCTTCGGCCTTGGCCAGAGCTTCGAGCCGCTTCATGTCTCGGTCGTCAACCGAGAATGTGCCATTTCGCAGCTTCTTTGCGGCGGGGGTTGGTGCGGTGCGGTGCTCAGTTACGGACATGCGTTGGGCCTCCCTTGGGGCAACGCCAGGTCGTTCGGGCGTCGCGGCGTGAATAGTTCATGCTCCCACTCTACCGCAACACCAGCACCGGTAGGCCATAGTCCGTAGACCCTTGACTTCTGAATGTAATACTAGGTAGTATTGCCTACGTAGTAAGTACAAACGGAGGTGACCATGGAAGATCATTTGCCCCCTATTGAGACGGAAACCGGCAGCCTAAAGCGATTTATGGGTCTGCTCGTCCTTATTCAAGTCACGCTGGTGTTGTTCGTGGTTGCGGTGACGACATTCGTCCGGGTGGTGGCCGGCGTCTAAGCCATCCCGAACAGCACCCTTCCTCTCGACCTCGATGAGAGAGCCTCCGCTCGGTTCGCCGGGCGGAGGCCGTAACCGCCAATCTGGTGAGGTGCCTTCCGTTCTTTGGTTTCGTCGGGACCTTCGCCTCAGCGATCATCCGGCGCTCTGCGCCGCCGCCTCCGAAGGCGCAGTTGTTCCCCTGTATGTCATCGATCCGGCACTCTGGGATCGATCGGGCGCTCCCCGAGCAGCGTTCCTGGTGGCGTCACTACGTGCCCTCGGCGGGTCGACCGATGGGCGTCTGGTCATTCGCTATGGCGATCCTCGCCAGGTTGTCGCGCAGGTTGCTGCCGAGGTGGGCGCAAGTGACGTGTACGTCACCGCCGATCATTCGCCATTCGGTGTCCGTCGGGATAAGGCTGTCGCCATCGCGCTGCAAGCCGACGGTCGACGCCTCATTCCCGTCGGATCCAACTATGCGGTTGAGCCCGGAACGGTGGTGAAGGACGACGGCAATCCGTATGCCGTCTTCACGCCATTTTCGCGGGCCTGGCTGCGAACGGGTTGGTCGGCGCCGCAGGCCGCACCGGCCGTTGAGTGGTTGGGTGACCCCGATGTCGAGTGCCACGGCTACCCGAAAGACCTCACATGGGAAATCGCTGACGGAGCCGCCGGGGAAAAGGCCGCGCACACCCGACTCGAGACGTTCGTTGCCGACGCACTCGATCGCTACGACACGCAACGCGACACACCTTCCATCGAAGGAACCAGTCGCCTTGGGCCGCATCTGCGCTTCGGCACTATCCACCCTCGCCAAGTTCTGGCCGAGCTCGGGTCGTTGAAGGCCCACGAGGTCTTCCGTAGTGAGCTTGCCTGGCGGGACTTTTACGCAGATGTTTTGTGGCACAAGCCCCGCACGACATGGGAAAATCTGCAACCGAAGATGGCCGATATGCCGGTTGATACCGACGCCGCGGCCAAGCAGCGTTTCACGAAGTGGTGCGACGGGCAGACCGGTTACCCCATCATCGACGCGGGAATGCGCCAGCTTCGTGACACCGGCTTCATGCACAACCGCGTCCGCATGATCGTGGCCAGCTTTCTGGTGAAAGACCTGCATTTGCCCTGGCAGTGGGGCGCAAAGCACTTCATGCGGCACCTGCTCGACGGAGATATTGCGTCGAACAACCACGGGTGGCAGTGGGCGGCCGGAACGGGCACCGACGCCGCGCCGTACTTCCGGGTCTTCAACCCCGTCAGCCAAAGCGAGCGTTTCGACCCGGCCGGCGCCTACATCCGCCAGTACGTTCCCGAGTTGGCCGAGGTGTCAGACCGCGAGATCCACGCGCCCTGGATGTCGAAGCGAGGGCTGCTGCTTGGCTATGTGAGTCCAATGGTCGACCACGCTGCTGAGCGGGAGGAAGCGTTGCGCCGGTACGCCGTCGTCACCGGAAAGGCTTAGCAGTCGGTAGACTTGACTGCTAACACCTAGGAATGAGCGGCGTGATGCTGGACGAACGCAAAACAGCGATTCTCCGGGCGGTGGTCCGGGAGTACATCGAGACGGCCCAACCGGTCGGCTCGAATCATGTTGTCCGCGCCCAGGGCGTCAACGTGTCGTCGGCCACCATCCGTAACGAGATGGCCGTGCTCGAGCAGGAAGGTTTCCTGCACCAGCCCCACACGTCTGCCGGTCGTGTCCCCACGGACAAGGGCTACCGCTACTTTGTCGATCACCTCACCGTGCCGGGCCAACTCGACTCGCAACGGTCCGAAATGGTCCGGGACTTTTTCGACACCAGCCACGGCGCCCTCGAAAAGCTGTTGGGTGACACCAGCCGCTTGCTGGCCGGTCTAACCGACTACGCCGCCGTGGTCATTCGGCCCGCGGCTGAGGCGGCGGCCATTCGCTCTGTTCAGTTGGTGAGTTTGTCAGCCCGCATGGCCACGGTGGTCGTCGTGCTTTCAAACGGCCAGGTCGAAAGCGAGATGATCGAACTCGCCGACGAGATCAGCGCGGCCAAAATTGCCGCGGCCAGCGTCAAGCTTTCCAGTCACGCCATCGGGCGCACGCTCGAATCACTGGGCACCGTATCTACAACGGGTGATTCCGAGGTCGACGCCGTCGCCAACGCGTGTGTGCGGGCCTTTGCTACATCACGTCGTCAGCCCGCCGACCTTGCGTTCGTCGGTGGCGCGTCACACATGGCGCAGGCCTTCGATGCAGTCGATGTCGTGCGCAACGTGCTGCAGGCGCTCGAGCATCAGCACCTCGTTGTCGGACTGTTGCGTAGCGTCCTCAATCGTGGCCTGTCGGTTGCCATCGGGGCCGAGCATGGCGTGGAACCGCTGGCCGCCTGTGCCGTGGTGGTGAAGCCATATGTTGTTGAAGGGGAACCAGTCGGTACCATTGGTGTCCTCGGGCCCACACGGATGAATTATCCGCGTGCGCTCGCGGTCGTTGAAGCGGTGAGCGAACAGCTCGGCCGTACCCTCACGGAGAACTGACACCCTTGGCCGACTTTTACGCCCTCCTCGAAGTACCGAAAACGGCCAGCGCCGAAGAAATCAAGAAGGCCTATCGGCGGCGCGCCCGCGAGCTGCACCCCGATCAGAACCCCGACAACCCCGCAGCCGAGGACCAATTCAAGGAACTGTCCCGCGCCTACGAAACCCTGTCTGATCCAACCGCCCGCCAGCGCTACGACCAGTACGGCGAAGCCGGTGTCGGTAGCAACGGCGGCGGGGGAGCCAGCGACTTCTCGGGCGGCTTCGGCGATATTTTTGACGCATTCTTCGGTGGCGGAAATCCGTTCGGCGGCGGCGGCTCTCGTGGTGGTGGGGGTCCCGCAGGCCCGCCGAGAGGCCAAGATATTGAGGTCGTGGCCGAGATCGATTTCGACGCCGCGGTGTTCGGAACTGCGCACCCCATCACCATCCGGACTGCGGTCGTCTGCGAGCCGTGTGGTGGCTCCGGCGCCGGTCAGGGCACGAAGCCGGTCACCTGCGTCGAGTGTGCTGGCATGGGTCAGGTGCGTCGGGTGCGTCAGAGCATCCTTGGCCAAATGGTCACCGCGGCTCCCTGTACACGGTGCAGTGGTATGGGTCAGGTCATCGTGACGCCCTGTTCGACATGCCGGGGTGAAGGACGTTCGGTCGAGAACATCACGCTCACCATCGACGTACCGGCCGGTGTCGATACCGGTTCCACGCTTCGGCTGTCTGGCCGCGGTGCGGTCGGCCCCCGCGGCGGCTCCAAGGGCGATCTTTATGTCCATCTCAAGGTCCGTCCCCACGAGCGTTTCGTGCGCGACGGTGATGACCTTGTCGCCCGGGTTCCCATTTCCATCGCGCAGGCCACGCTCGGTACCAACGTGCTGTTCGAAACGCTTGACGGCCCCGAGAACCTCAGCGTTCCCGCCGGCACCCAGCACGGCCGCGAGTTCCGCCTCCGCGGTCGAGGCGTGCCGCATGTCCAGGGCAAGGGCCGTGGTGATCTGCGTGCGGTTGTTGCCGTCGACGTGCCGACCAAGCTCAGCAAAAGCCAGGAAGAGTTGCTGCGTCGCTTCGCCGAAGATGCTGGTGAGGAAGTGGCGCCGGCCGATGACACGCTTCTCGGCAGATTGAAGTCGGCTTTCCGTTGACCGCTGGACCAGCTTCGGCCCGAGCCGCCGCTCACGTGCTCGTCGACAACGTCGAGCAGCCCGAACTTCGCCCCTCCGATCGTCATCATCTCGAACGGGTATTGCGATTGCGGCCCGGCACGGAGATAACGGTCGGCGACGGCTTCGGCGCCTGGCGAGTGGTCCGACTGGCGTCAACGCTCGATCCGGTCGGGCCCGTTCTGCATGTGCCAGAAGAAACCAATCCGATCTCTATCGGCTGCGCGCTCACCAAGGGGGACAAGCCCGAACTAGCGGTGCAGAAGCTCACCGAGCTCGGCGTCGATCGCATCATTCTCTTCGCGTCAGCACGCTCGGTGGTCCGCTGGGATGACGGTCGCGTCGAGGCCAACATGGAGCGACTACGACGAGTGGTGGAATCGGCGGTGAGTCAGTGTCGGCGGGCGTGGTCACCAACCGTGACGAACCTTGCGAACTTCTCCTCAGCAGTCCTCTTGACCGGCGTGGCCCTCGCTGCGGCCGACGGTGAAAAGTATGACCCCGATCGCCACGAGCTGATTCTTGTTGGCCCTGAGGGCGGATGGAGTCCCGAAGAGGTCGCTGTTGCTGTGCCCAGAGTGGTGCTAGGACCGCACATCCTGAGAGCGGAAACGGCTGCGCTCGCCGCTGCTTCGATCGCTACGGCGACTAGGTACTACCGCACGTAGTTCAGAAGTCCTATTGTTCGTGATGTGCCGCATATCCCATCACCCCTGAATCCCACTCGGAGCGGTTTTTTCCTGCTCTTTTTTCGGTCAACACCCTCCCTTTCTCTCGACCGCCAACGTTACGGTAGGTGACTAACGATGCTTGAACCTTCACGAGGCGGAGAAACACACATGGACGCTGCACTTGCAGACGACGAAGCTTTGGCAGCTTCATATGGCAGACGGGTCGGTGAGCGCCTACGCGCCATTCGCCGTCAAAAACGACTTTCGCTGCAAGAGGTAGAGGCAGCTTCGATCCAGGAATTCAAGGCTTCGGTCTTGGGTGCCTACGAGCGGGGCGAGCGTGCTATCTCGGTACCGCGGCTCCAGCGCCTGGCCCGTTTTTACACGGTGCCGGTCGATCAGCTGCTCCCCAACGACGACGGCCCTGCGTTTGAGACTCCAACGGCTGGTGGCCTGGGCGGCCCGGACAGCAAGATCGTCATCGATCTCACCAAGCTCGAAGCCAAGAGCGGCGCCGAGTACAGCATGCTTGGCCGCTACCTGCGCATGATCCAGGTCCAGCGCCAGGACTTCAACGGCCGCGTGCTCACCGTGCGCTCCGATGATCTCCGCGCCATCGCCTGCATCCTCGACGTGCCCGCCGACAGCACTGTTCGCAAACTCGACGAACTCGGCCTGCGCTTCACCCGCGCCGCGTAAGAGGATGTGACCCGCCTCGTCCCGTAGCCTGGGGACATGTCCCCAGGCTACGCGGTGTATGTGCACATTCCTTTTTGTGCGACGCGTTGCGACTACTGCGCTTTTGCTACGTGGACGGACCGCATCGGCGTGGCCGAGGCGTACGTCCACGCGGTGCGGCAGGACATCGTGCGCAGCTACGCAACCGGCGATCTGCCGCTCGCGACCAGTGTGTTCTTCGGCGGTGGCACTCCGTCGATCCTTCCCGGGCCGCTGCTGATGACTATCCTCCATGCCATCCCTCGCACGAGTGACGCCGAGGTAACGGTGGAGTGCAACCCCGATACGGTCACGGCCGAACTCTTGGCCGCGTATCGCGACGGTGGCGTCAACCGACTCAGTTTTGGCGTGCAGTCCATGGTGCCGTCGGTGCTCAAAACGCTCGGTCGCTCGCACGATCCCGACAATGTGTGCGTCAGCGTGGAGCTTGCTCGTCAGGCCGGGTTCGAATCGTTCAACCTTGACCTCATCTATGGCGCGGTTGGTGAGTCGATCGCCGATTGGGAGACGACCCTTACGCAGGCGTTGGCGCTCGATCCTCCCCATATCAGTGCCTACGGCCTGACGGTCGAGCCCGGCACGCCGCTCGCCGATGATCCGGCCCGGCATCCGGACGATGACGAGCAGGCCGATAAGTACATCCTCACCGATGAGATGCTGACCGGGGCCGGGTTGGAGAACTACGAGATCTCGAACTGGGCGAAACCCGAGCACGAGTGTCGCCATAACCAGCTCTATTGGCAGCAGGGCAACTACCTCGGTGTCGGCTCGGCCGCGCATTCCCACCAGGACGGCCGCCGCTGGTGGCGGATCCGCACGCCCGAGCGCTACATCGAACAAGTCGAGCGCGGCCATTCCACCGAAGCGGCGGGCGAAACGCTCGATGACGCTACCCGGCACTTCGAAGGACTCGAGCTGGCGCTCCGCACCAGCACCGGCGTTCCGGCCGCGCAGATCGATACCGAGGGCCTCGATGGACTGGTGGAAACCAGGGGAGTGAACGTGGTTTTGACGCGATCTGGACGGCTGCTCGCCAATGAGATCGCCATGCGGCTCGCAGACGGCTAGAGTGCATCCCGCTTCGGGCGTATAGCTCAGTTGGTTAGAGCGCTACGTTGACATCGTAGAGGTCCACGGTTCGAGTCCGTGTACGCCCACCCGAAGGCCGCAACTGGGGCTACCGTCGCAGATGTGCAGGCGCGACTGAAACGGATGGCACTGCGCGACCACGTGCCCACCAAGGGCTTTCCGTACGAACTTCCCGCCGTGAAGCATCTGGCCAAGCTGCAGTTCCACGAGCGGGTCACCTTCATTGTCGGGGACAACGGCATGGGCAAGTCCACGCTGGTCGAAGCCCTGGCGATTGTGGCCGGGTTTCCGCCTGAGGGTGGTAGCCGTAGCGGCGTGCGGGAAACCGACCCGACCGTGTCAGAGCTGTGCAAGTACGTGAGGCTGACCTGGGAGAACGCGCGGCCGCCGTGGGGATGGTTGACCGCGACGACATTCGCAAGGTGGCCTTCAATGATGTCTTCTCGGTCGACCTCTGGCGTCGATTTCTGAGCGACCCGCAGCGCTACGTCCGCCAGGTACTTGCCGACGATGAGTGAGTAGTCAGACGGCGGCGCGTTCGCTGCTATCGGCGGGAGTGAGGAAGCGGTCGATGGTTGCTGCCAGCTCCGCCATGGTCGCCGGCTTGGCCAGGTAACCATCCATGCCGGCCGCCAGGCTGCGGGCACGATCTGCAGCAGTGGCCGTCGCGGTCAGGCCCACAACCGGTTGGTGCCGTTGGAGTTTCAGCTCGTTGGCGCGTAACGCCCGAACCACGTTCAGTCCGTCCATGTCGGGCAGATGACCATCCAACAACATGAGGTCGAAATGCCTCTCAGCACACTGCTGGAGTGCTGCTGCGCCCGACTCCACAATGGTGACCTCGTGACCAAGGCGCTGCAAAAGATGCTGAACGATCTGCTGGCTGACCGCATCATCTTCGACCAAGAGGATGCTGGCGAGTGAGTCATCGGCGCCGCGCGGCAGGTTGGCACCCTCGGCCGACGGCAAATCAAGCGTGAACGAGGCGTTGGTACCTCGACCGATGCGGCTCGTGAACACCAGGCGTCCGCCGAGCCGTTGCACGATGCTGCGGGTAATCACGAGGCCGATGCCGCTGCCGTCGGGTCGCTGCTTGAGCAACCGCGTCGCCTGCTCATCGATGCCGCTACCCGTATCAACCACTTCAAACCGGATGTTCGGCGTGCCGATCGTGGCTTTCACTCGAACCACGACGGTGCCGCGGCTCGTGAACTTCACCGCATTGGACACAAGATTGCCGAGCACCTGACGCAACCGGATGGGGTCGCCCCAGACGAGCCGCGCGCAGCGGGCATCCATCTCGCATCGCAAATCGATAGCCTTCGACTCCGCTTGTGCGGCGAACAGGGCGACAATTTCCTCCACCAGGCCGGGCAGGTCGAAGCTCACCCTTGTCACGACCGTCTGCTCTCTGTCTGACGATGGTGACAGCGTTTCGTCGACCATAGCGGCAAGGTGCTGTGATGCGCTTTGCAGCGAAACCACCAGTTGTGTCTGGTTCCTGTCGAGGGGAGTGTCGAGGAGGATCGCCAACAGCCCGAGCATCCCGGACAGCGGGGTCCGAAGCTCATGACGAAGCGCCGCGACCTCGTTGAGTCGATCCGAGCCTTTCGCTGTCGTTGAAGGTGGGGTCTTTGGCTTCGTCATCATCTCTCCGTCCCCGACTTCATCGGCTTGGGTGATGACTCGCTGAGGCACTTTGCGAAGGTGTGGCTCTTCTTAACATGGTCCTGACGAGAGTCACGATAAGAGTGGTTCTTCGGACCCGCGAAGTGTTTAGGAAGGCTCTTTCGGTAGGCCAAGCACCCGGTCGGACAGAATATTGCGCATGATGTTCGAGGTGCCGCCCATGATGGTGTAGCCGGGCGTGTAGAGCAGACCGTGCACCACGTCGCTCCATACCGTGGCGTCGGCGCCGAAGGCCCGGCTCACAAACTCAGCCACGCGGGCCTGATGCTCCGTGCAGAAACACTTGGTGGCCGCGCTAAAGCCAGGGATGGCCTGGCCGAGGGATTCACGGGCCACCAGCATGCGACCCAGTCGGTAGCCCGTTTCGAGACGAGCGATTTCTTGACGAACCACCGCGTCGCCCTTGTCGACGCGCTCCAGCGCAAGTTGATACAGCGCATAGTTTGAGACCAGCCGATCGATGCCACCACGCTCGTGTTCGAGCTGCCGCATGGTTTGTTTAAAGGCGTTTCCTTCGATGCCGACCAGGTTTCCCAGAGGCACGCGCACATCGGTGTAGAACACTTCGCAGAAGTGCTTGTTGGTGGTCATATCGAGGATGGGGCGGATGTCGACACCGGGTGTGTCCATCGGCACGATGATCTCGCTGATGCCCTGATGCTTCGGGCCATCAGACGAGGTGCGGCAGATGAGATAGCAGTAGTCGGCTTCTGCGCCGAACGATGTCCATATCTTCTGCCCGTTGATCACCCAAACATCACCGTCACGCTCGGCCGTTGTCTTCAACGATGCCAGGTCGCTGCCCGCGTTCGGTTCGCTCATGCCGATGCACCAGGTGGTCTCACCCTTCAGCATGTCCGGAAGGTACGCAGCTCGTTGGTCAGCAGTGCCATAGGCGATGAGGGATGGGCCGAACTGGCGGTCGGCGAACCAACTGGCCGCGATCGGCGCTCCGGCCGAGATCATCTCGTCAGCAACGATGAGACGCTCGATGTTGGGTCGGCCACCGCCTCCTTCACTCACCGGCCAAGACATGCCGATCCAGCCATGACCGGCGAGCTCGCGGGAGAACTCTTTTGAGTAGCCGTTGATCCAACTGTCGTTGAATCGGCCGTACCTGGCGACACCGTCTGAGGCGACCCGTCGAGCCTGGTCACGAAGGGCGTTCTGTTCTGGTGTCCACGCGAATTCCATGGCCATGACGATACGTTCTGGCCGGGTCCGCAGCGAGTCGACCATCGAGGCCTTGCACCGCCGAGACGTTGCGCTACGGTAGACAAGTTCGATACAGGCTCAGCGAGGTTTTCATGGCAAAGATCAAAGTTCTCAATCCCGTCGTCGAGATGGACGGTGATGAGATGACCCGCATCATCTGGCAATTCATCAAGGACAAGCTGATCCTTCCGTACCTGGACATCGATCTGAAGTACTTCGACCTCTCCATCGAGCACCGTGACGCCACCAATGACCAGGTCACCATCGACTCGGCCGAGGCCACCAAGAAGTACGGAGTGGCCGTGAAGTGCGCCACCATCACACCCGACGAGCAGCGAGTGGAAGAGTTCGGTCTGAAGAAGATGTGGAAGTCCCCCAACGGCACCATCCGCAACATCCTCGGCGGCGTCATCTTCCGGGAGCCGATTGTCATCTCCAACATTCCGCGGCTGGTGCCGGGCTGGACCAAGCCGATCGTCATCGGCCGCCACGCTCACGGCGATCAGTACAAGGCCACCGATTACAAGGTGCCGGGCGCCGGCACCGTCACCATGACCTACGTTCCGGCCGATGGCTCGGACCCGGTGGAGATGAAGATCTCCGATTTCGGTGACGACGGCGGCGTGGTGATGGGCATGTACAACTACAACGACTCCATCCGTGACTTCGCTCGCGCCTCGCTGCGGTACGGCCTCGACCGCGGTTTGCCGGTATACCTCTCCACCAAGAACACCATCCTCAAGGCCTACGACGGTTCGTTCAAAGACATCTTCGAAGAGGTCTACCAGAACGAGTTCAAGGCCGACATGGACGCCAAGGGCCTCACCTACGAGCACCGCCTCATTGACGACATGGTTGCATGTGCAATGAAATGGGAGGGCGGCTACGTATGGGCCTGCAAGAACTACGACGGTGACGTCCAGTCAGACACCGTGGCCCAGGGTTACGGCTCACTCGGTCTCATGACCTCGGTTCTGATGACTCCTGATGGCAAGACGGTCGAAGCCGAAGCCGCGCACGGCACGGTCACTCGTCACTACCGCGAGCATCAGAAGGGCAACAAGACTTCCACCAACCCGATCGCCTCGATCTACGCGTGGACGCAGGGCCTGTCATATCGCGGCAAGATGGACGGCACGCCCGAGGTAGTGAAATTCGCCGAGACACTCGAGGCAGTCTGCATTGAAGCCGTTGAAGGGGGCGAGATGACCAAGGACCTGGCCGTGTTGATCTCACGTGATGCGCCGTATCTGAACACCGAAGACTTCCTCGACGCCCTCGATCAACGCCTCCAAGCCCAGATGAAGGCATAGCCCATGCGTGCTGTTGTGCTTCGTTCTTATGGTGGTCCGGAGGTTCTCACCATTGAGGATGTGCCTGACCCGATGCCCGGTCCGGAAGAAATCGTCGTCGACATAGCTGCAACGGCGTTGAACCGGGCCGACATGCTGCAGCGGATGGGTCTGTATCCGGGGCCGAAGATGACCCACGAGATCCCGGGTCTCGAATTCTCGGGTCGGGTTGCTGCGGTCGGGGATCGCGCGTCGTTGTGGAAGGTTGGCGATGCGGTCATGGCCATTACGGGTGGCGGCGCGTACGCCTCGCGCATCGCCATCCACGAACGCCAACTGATGCCCGTGCCGGCAAACGTTGCCCTCAATGATGCGGCTTCAATCCCCGAAGTGTTTCTGACGGCGTGGGACGCGCTCGTTGTACAGGGCGGATTGACCTCTGGGCGTTGGGGCTTGATCCACGCTGGCGCGTCCGGGGTCGGCACCGCGGGTATTCAGATCGCCAAGGCGATCGGCGCCCGCATAGCGGTGACATGCTCGTCGGGCAAGGCCGACGCTGTTCGTGCGCTTGGATGCGATGTGGTGTTTGAGCGAAGCCCGCATGACTGGCTCGCTGACGCGCAGGTTGCGGTGCCCGGCGGATTCGACGCAATCCTCGATGTGATCGGTGCGGACGAGTTGAATCGCAACATCACGGCGCTCGCACCACGAGGCTCGATCGTGCAGGTCGGCACCATGGAATTCGGTCAGCCACTCATCAACCTCGGCGGCCTCATGATGAAGCGCGCCCGCCTCATCGGCACGGTGCTACGCGCCCGGCCGCTGGAGGAAAAGATCGCACTCACACGACGCTTCGCTGCTGAAATCCTTCCACTCTTCGAAGCTGGCGTCCTCAAACCGGTCATCGATTCGCACTTCGCATTCAATGACATTGCTCAGGCCCACGAACGCATGGGCGCCAACCTCAACGTCGGCAAGATCGTGGTCGACCTGTAGGAGACTGCTGAGCAAGTCGTTCTTCCGATGGGGTGATGTTGGGTAGTCGCGGGTTACCGGCGAATGTTTTTGTTTGAGTGCATACGGGTTAACGACCAGTCACAGTTCACACTCGCCGGTATGGCTGGTGAGTTCAGACTGTACGTTGACCCTGACGGACTCCAACAGAAATGGTTGCTGCCTCGGTCGGCGGGAGCGAAGCCGCAATACATGCCGTCGTCGTCGGCCCTCACTGTGCGATTCCCGTGAACTCGTAGGGGTAGTGATGCCAGAGGCAGTAAGGAGAAGTATTCGCCGCCAAGTCGAGCCGAACGACCCGTGGTGGTGGTGAACTACCGCGCCGCCAGCGGAACGTAGGCGCGTTCGGCGGGGCCGGTGTAGGCCTGGCGGGGCCGGGCGATCTTTTGCTCCTTGTCGCCCAGCATCTCCACCCAGTGGGCCAACCAGCCGACCGTGCGAGGTATGGCGAAAAGAACCGTGAACATCTGCTGCGGGAAGCCCATGGCCTGGTAGATCAGACCCGAGTAGAAATCGACATTCGGGTAGAGCTTGCGGCTCTTGAAGTAGTCGTCGGCCAGCGCTACCTCTTCAAGCTTGAGGGCAATATCGAGCAGCGGGTTCTTGCCCGTGACCTCGAAGACGTCGTAGGCGGTTTTCTTGATGATGGTGGCGCGCGGGTCGAAGTTCTTGTACACCCGATGGCCGAAGCCCATGAGCTTGCCCTGACCGGCCTTCACCGATTCGATGAACGCCGGAACGTTGTCGATGTGGCCGATATCATTCAGCATCTTCAGTACCGCTTCATTGGCGCCGCCGTGCAACGGGCCGTAGAGAGCAGAGGCCGCCGCCGCCGCCGCCGAGTAGGGATCGGCGTGAGACGAGCCGACGACGCGCATGGCCGTGGTGCCGCAATTCTGCTCGTGATCAGCGTGAAGAATAAACAGCACATCAAGCGCACGTTCAAGGACCGGATTGACCTTGTAGTCCTCACCGATCTTCCACATCATGTTGAGGAAGTTGCCGGTGTAACTCAGGTCGTTGTTCGGGTACACGGTCGGCAAGCCGACGGAAAAGCGGTGGCAGTACGCGGCCAAGGTTGGAGTCTTCGCGATGAGGCGAAGGATCTGGCGCTTGCGGTTGACCGGATCGAAGATGTCCTTCGACTCGGGGTAATAGGTGCTCAGCGCAGCGAGGCCAGATACGAACATACCCATCGGGTGGGCGTCATGGTGGAAGCCCTCCATAAAGCGTTTGCGAACGTTGTCGTGCAGGAAGGTGTGGTGGATGACATCGTGTGTCCATGTCGCGAGCTTCTCGGCGGTCGGCAACTCACCGTTCAACAGCAGGTAAGCAACTTCGAGGTAAGTAGAGCTCTCGGCCAGCTGTTCGATGGGGTAGCCGCGGTAGCGCAGAATGCCTGCGTCGCCATCAAGGTAGGTGATGCTGCTGGAGCACGCCGCCGTCGACAAAAAGGCCGGGTCGTACATGCGCAGGTCGGGGTCGAGATCACGCAGTGCACTGGATGGGAACACGCCATCAGTGAGGGGCACGGTGATCTGTTTGCCAGTCCGGTCATCGGTGATGGTGATGGTCTCAGCCATGGTGCTCCTCGTCCGCGAAACAGGGGATTTCCCCGGGGGAAGCCCAGGTCGTCGCTAGGTTACTCAAGGGTAGAAGCCGCGGTATAACCCGCCCGACTACAGCGGCGAGTTGTCGTGTTTGCGTACGGTCAGCTTCTCGCGCTTGTCCACTAACAGGTCAAGCGCCCGTGTGATCAACCGGCGGGTTTCCGCTGGCTCGATAACGGCATCCACGTAGCCTCGCTCAGCTGCGATGTAGGGGTTGAGCAGCCGTTCTGTGTAGTCCGCTTCGAATTCGGCCCGTTGCTCGGGGGTGGCCTTCCGCATCAGAATGGCCGCCGCCTGACCGGCGCCCATCACGGCTAGCTCGGCACCGGGCCACGCCAGGCAGAGGTCGTTGCCCATCCTCTTCGAATCCATCACGATGTAGGCACCGCCATAACTCTTGCGAAGAATCACGCAGACGCGCGGCACTGTGGCGCGCCCGTAGGCGAACACAAGTTGAGCGCCGTGGCGGATCATGCCGCGCCATTCCAGGTCCTTACCCGGATAGAAACCAGGCGTGTCGACGAGGGTGATGATGGGCAAATTGAAGGCGTCGCAGAACGCAACGAATCGGGCTGCCTTTTGGGATGCGGGGATGTCGAGGGTGCCCGCCATGTTCACCGGTTGGTTGCCGACCAGACCGACTGGACGTCCGCCCATGGTGGCAAAAGCGGTGACGATGTTGCCGGCCCATCGGGCCTTGAGTTCGAGCATCTCGCTATCGTCGACAATTGATCGCATGACGTCACGCACGTCGTAGCTTCCGGTGGAGAGCGCGGGCAGCAGGTGGCCTGCTTCGGGCGTGGGGCGGTCGGTCGGGTCTGATGTGGGCCAGGTAGGTGGCGGCTGATGGACACTGGCCGGCAGGTACGCCAACAGGCTGGCCACCGCGGCGCGTGTTGCTTCGTGGTCATCAACGATAAGGGAGGCCACACCGCTGTGACGAGCGTGGGCGGCAGCTCCGCCGAGTTCGTCGGCGTCGATGGAAACGCCGGTGAATTCAGCAACCATCGTTGGGCCACTCACGAATGCGTACGCGTCTTTCGACATCACGACATGATCGGCCAGGCCAAGCAACAGGGCGGGGCCCGACACGGCCGGGCCGGTGACCGCAAAGATGATGGGCACAATGCCCGAACACGCAGCGATGGAGCGTGCTGCCGTGCCCCACCCGTGCAGGGCCGCCATACCTTCGACGATGTCGGCACCGGAGGATGCGATGTAGCCGACCAGCGGGATGCGCTCACGCAGTGCAGTCTGGGCGGCTGACGCAATCGTCTCGCAGGCTTCGGCCGACAGCGCTCCTTTGCGCTGGCTGGCATCGACATCGAGCAGCACCACGGGGCGACCGTCGATTATGGCCACCTCGGCCCGAGCCGCGCCGGTGGCTTTGGCTCGCAAGGCGATAGGGGTCGTCAAGAGTGGCGGCACGATGCCAGGTTAGAGGACACAACCACCCGTGATGCCGAACGGGGAAATCAGGCCGTGATGAAGACGCCGGGCTGCAGAGATCCACGCTCACGCATCACATCGGTGAGGACGTTGACCACCGCCTGACCCGCCGCCGAGAGCGTGCTGCGCCGACGCTGCGCGAGACCGACGCGACGGCGGGGAAGTCCGACCATCGGAATCACCGTAAAATCCCCTTTCACCCAGCGCGGGGCGGCGGTCGCGGGTACCACGGCGGCTGCATAGCCCTCCATGGCGAGTGATGTCATCAGGCGGCCACCGTCGATCTCGGCCATCACCTTGAGTTCGACGTGTGCCTTGCGGGCTTGATCTTCGAGATCTCGGCGCAATGCGGTGCCGGTGGGTGGCAGCATGAGGTCGCAGTGAGCGAGTTGCGCCACCGAGACTGTGGTGTGGTCAGCCAGGTAGTGGTTGGTGCCCACAATGCACACAAGATCCTCGTCAAAGAGGGGGAGTGACAGCAGCTCAGGCGAGTCGATTGGCAGGTTCACCACCGCCAGTTCGAGCCGGCCGTCTTCCACTTGGGGGACGAGTGAGGTGGTGCTGGCTTCCATAACGACGACTCGGACGCCGGGATGGCTTTCGCGCAGCTGGTTCAGAAACTGGGGCATCAACCACCGCGCCGTCGTGCCGATGACACCGAAACGCACCTCGCCGGTAAGACGGCCGATGGCAGCCGAAAGGTCGGTGGGCATAGCGTCCAGTTCGGCCTGGATGCGTCGGGCTCGCACCGCGACCAACTGTCCGGCGGCCGTGAGCTGGCCCCTGGCGCGGTCGATAAGCACGGCGCCGAGTTCTGCTTCGAGCCGCTGAACATGGGCCGATACGTTGGATTGCACGGTGAACAGGGCCTTGGCGGCCGCCGAAAACGACCCGTGATCGGCTACCGCAAGGAGAGCCGACAGCTGCTTTAAGTCCATCTATCGCTCCTACGTCAAGTGCTATCGCTACAAACGATAGAACTTTTTCGGATTTCTGGTTGCAAGATGGCTCCGGCTTGTGCATAATTTCACCAACAGATCGATGCGGCAAGCTTCCCCCAAGCACCGCATTGACATCGGATCGGCATACGACTTCCCCCAAGTCGCTGGTCCATTAGGTTGAGAGGTCCCGATCCCCCATCGGGACCTTTCCCGTTTTTACCGATAGTTTGCTGCCATGCCGCAGGCTGCCGCCATTTTTGACCTTGACCGCACCCTGCTCGCGGGCGCGAGTGCCTCGGTGTTCGCCAGCACCATGCGCGCTGCGGGGCTGATGGGCCCGGCGTTGCCCGGGGAGCGATTCGTTTACAGCCTCTTCGAGAAGTTCGGCGAGAGCCTGCCTTTACTGGCACTCACCCGTCAGGCGGCTGGCCGAGCCAAGGGTCATTCGCAGGCCGAGACCCAACGAGCAGCCGTTGCCTCGGTGGAGGCGCTGGCGAAACTGGTGCAGCCCTTCGTCGCCGGCGTGCTCGCCGACCACCGGGCCCATGGGCGACTGCTTGTGCTGGCTACCACCACGCCGTACGACCTCGTCGCACCGCTAGCCGGACATCTTGGGTTTGATCACGTCATTGCCACTCGTTACCAGGTAAACGGCGACGGAACCTACGACGGGACCATTGACGGCCACTTCGTTTGGTCAACCGGCAAACGCGCTGCCGTAACAGAGTGGGCCGACCAGGCTGGTGTCGACCTTCGACAGAGCTGGTTTTATTCCGACAGTGTATTCGACGCCCCCCTGATGATGGCGGTCGGCCATCCGGTGGTGGTGAACCCAGACCCGCGCATGGTCATTTTTGCCGCGGCCCGTCGGTGGCCGACCCTGCACCTCGATGTGCCGCCGGGTGTGCCGAAGTTCCCCGTCGTCGGGGTGGAGCCGCAACAGATAGCGATGTCGCTGTGTCGTCCCGAACTCATGCCCTTTGTCCGCTTCGACATCGCCGGAGTGGGCAACATTCCCGCCTATGGTCCGGCGATCATTATTGCCAATCACCGCAGCTATTTCGATGTCTCGGCTCTGGCGATGACGCTGGCGCCCACCGGACGAAGCGTCCGTTTCCTCGGCAAGAAGGAAGTGTTCGATGCCCCCATTGTGGGGTTTGTGGCGCGCGCGATGGGCGGCATCCGGGTAGAACGGGGGACCGGTTCCGACGCACCGCTGCGTGCCGCACAGGAAGCGCTCGACGCCGGTGAACTTGTTGCCATCATGCCGCAGGGAACCATCCCTCGGGGCGAGGCGTTCTTCTCGCCGGAGCTGAAGTTCCGATGGGGCGCGAGTCGGTTGGCCGCGCTCACCAAGGCCCCCGTCATCCCTATCGGCCTGTGGGGAACCGAGCAGGTGTGGCCCCGAAAGAGCAGGGTGCCCCTGGTGTGGAACGTGGTCAATCCGCCCACCGTGCGGGTGCGGGTCGGTGAGCCGGTGCCGTTGCGCTATCGCAGCGAGAGCGCCGACACGAAACGCATGGCTCAAGCGGTGAGCGCGCTTCTGCCCAGTGTTGCTCGTGAGCCCTACACCCCAACGGCTGAGGAGCTTGCCCGTTCGATGCCAGCTGGCACCAAGGTGTCGGCCCAGAGCGAACGCACCCGCGCATAGCGATCCCGGGCCATCGCGGCAGCACCGACGCGCTTCATCTGATAGTGAAGCGGACGTGTCAATCTCAGCTCTCGATGTCTTCGGCCCGGCCACCTATCTGCAACCTCAGGCGATCAGCCTCAATCGCCTTCCGATGCACACACCGCGCTACATGGCCGAACCGCTCAGCCTGAATGGAAGGTGGAAGTTCGCGTATACCGAGTCACCGCGCTCGATCACGATCAAGGACATCACCGGCTCCACGGCGAAATGGGCCGATATCAACGTGCCAGGTCATTGGACGCTGCAGGGTTGGGACTACCCGCACTACACCAACGTGCAGATGCCCTATGGCGGTCGGCCGCCCGAGATTCCTGATCGCAATCCAACGGGTATCCACCGGCGTTCGTTCATGGTTCCGGCTGCCTGGCGCAACCAGCGCATCGTACTGAACGTCGGTAGCGCCGAGAGCGTGCTGTACGTGTGGGTCAACGGCCAGCCCGTTGGCTACGGCACCGACTGCCGCTTGGCCAACGAGTTCGATATCACCCCGTTTGTTCATGTCGGCGCCAATGATGTGGCGCTCGTGGTGGTGAAATGGTCGGCGCAGAACTACGTGGAGGATCAGGACCACTGGTGGCTCGGCGGCATCGCTCGCGATGTTGTTGTGTATGCAACGAACCCGGTGCACGTTGCCGATGTGCACGTCGACGCTGGACTGGCTGACGATCTCGCCACCGGCATGCTTCGGGTGCGTACCACCGTCTGGTTCCACCGGTTTGAGGACATCGGTCGTGGATGGAAGGTGGCGGTCCAGCTGCAGACGATGGCCGGCAAGCGCGTTGGCAAGGCCATGACCGACTGGGTTCCAGTCGCCCTAGGGCCGTATCGCTACCCCGGTCATGTGGTCGACGTGTCGTGCGAGGTGCCGAAGGTGTCTGCGTGGTCGGCCGAGCATCCCAACCGCTACCGACTTGCTGTTGCGCTGCTGAATCCGGCAGGGGAGCGCACGGAGGAGATCGTGGAGACGATCGGCTTCAAGCGGGTCGAGATGGTGCCCGGGTCGATACTCATTAACGGCAAACGGGTGATGATCCGCGGCGTCAACCGCCATGATCATCACCCGAACAAGGGCAAGGCCGTCGGCGTCGATGACATGCGTGCCGATCTCATCACCATGAAACGCCACAACATCAATGCAGTGCGCTGTTCGCATTACCCGAACGACCCGCGCTTTTTGGATTTGTGCGATGAGCTGGGCTTTTACGTCGTTGATGAAGCCAACGTCGAGTCGCACGCCTTCCAGGAATCCCTCACACAGGACCCGGTCTGGTTGGCCACCATGCTCGAGCGTGGCGCTCGCATGGTGCAGCGGGACAAGAACCACGCGTGCATCATCATGTGGTCGCTCGGCAACGAATCGGGCTACAGCGCTGCTCATGATGCCATGGCCGGTTGGATCCGCAACTACGACCCCAGCCGCCTTGTGCACTACGAGGGCGCCATCATGCATACGTGGAACAGCAACACCGACAAGGGCGGCCACCTTGCTACCGACGTGATCTGCCCCATGTATCCGCAGATCCAGCACATGGTTGCAGCTGCAACTACGACGACCGATGATCGTCCGTGGATTCTGTGTGAGTACAGCCATGCCATGGGGAATTCCAATGGCTCGCTGGCCGACTACTGGGAAGCCTTCGAAAACACGCCGCGCTTGCAGGGCGGGTTCATCTGGGAGTGGAAGGACCATGGTCTCCGCCAGGAGTTGCCGTTCGGTGCATGGCGCTATGCCTACGGCGGTCAGTTCGGTGACACGCCGCATGACGCCAACTTTGTTGCCGACGGCGTTGTCGGGCCCGACGGCACCCCGCACCCGGCCATGCGCGAAGTGGCGTGGGTCCACCGTCCGGTGAGGGTGACGGCGGCTGGTAAAGGCAAGCTCCGTATCGAAAACCGTCAATGGTTCAGTGACCTTTCCTGGTTAAAGGCTTCGTGGGAGTTCCGCATTGATGGTGCTGTCGTCAAGAAGGGTGTGCTGAAACTGCCACCTACTCCAGCCGAGGGGAGCGTCATCGTCCCGGTGCCAACGACACTGGAGGCGGTAGCTCCCGCAGTGGCCAAGCACGGCAGCGTGTCTCGCTCTGCATCCATCGTGGTTCGCTTCGCAACGGCAAAAGATCTGGCGTGGGCACCGCAGGGCCACGTCGTGGCATGGGACGAAATCGTCGTGGCGAAGGGTCCAAAGAAGCGCAACCTCGGCGCCACCGGGCCCATGGTGGCGTGGCAGCAGCAGGGTGACGCATTCGTTGCGTCCTCCGGATCGACCAAGGCCCTCATCCAGAATGGTCAACTGACCAGCGTCCGCTTCGGACCGACCGAGCTGCTGGCCGGCGCGATTCGGGCCGAGCTTTGGCGGGCACCGACCGACAACGACGGCATCAAGCTGTGGGGTGGTCAGGAAGGAAAGCCGCTCGGCCAATGGCACCATTGGGGTCTCGACCAACTCGAGCGCATATTGATTGTCAGCGAGATTCGGGATGACGTCGTGCGTAACGTGTACGAGCTGCGTACGGCCACTGGCGTAGCGGTGCATACCCAGCTCATCGTGCTGGACCACAACGGCACGCTGGTTCTGACCGAAACAATCGTGGTGCCGCAGCTGTGGTCGGACGTGCCCAGGGTCGGTGTGTCGTTTCTGGCCCGTCCGGAATTCACTGAGGTGTCATGGACGGGCTTGGGTCCCGATGAGAACGAGACCGACCGTCAGCGGGGATCGGTGCTCGGCCAGTATCGGTCAACTCCAGACGAGCTGCCTTACCTGATGCCGCAGGACTTTGGCACGCGCACCGACGTGAGCAGGCTGAGCTTCTATCGCAAAGGTGCAGGCGTGCAGATCGACACCTCGGTCAATGTCGCGTTCTCGGCCACGCATCACACCGCGGCTGATCTCACCGAGGCCACCGATTGGACCGACCTGGGTCGCCGAGACGAACTTGTCGTACACATCGACGTGGCTAAGCGTGGTGTGGGCACTGGCTCCTGCGGACCAGACACGCTCGAGCGCTACCGGGTTGGACCTGGCCGTTACACCTGGCAGTGGCGTATCTCGCCGATTCGTCCGCTCGACGGCCGCGGAAGTCCATAGGGATCAGATCGGGTTCGCGTCCCATTGTTACAGATTGACTACGGAGATATGTCAGTCTGTTGTCATGAAGTGGCAACGAACCCTCCGATCGACCGTTCCCCGCGCCCTCTCCTTGGTCGCGTTTCCGCTGGTCGGGATGGTCTGCTTGCCATCGTCAGCACACGCTTCGCCCCACGTCGTGCCCCCGTCCCGATTGCTCGACACCCGTGACGCCACCGGTGGGCATAAGGGACGGCTGGCCGCGGGGGAGACCTTCCAGCTGGCCGTAACCGACGTGGCCGATGTGCCCGCGAACGCAACGGCTGTGGCCCTGAACGTCACGGCTGTGAGCCCGGTTGGTGACGGTTTCTTGTCGGCCTGGCCGTGTGGAGGGCCCGAACCCGCCACGTCCAACCTGAACTTTGTCGGCGGGCAGATCGTGGCCAATAGCGTGATGGTTGGTGTTGGTACCAACGGTCGGGTCTGCTTAAAGTCATCGGTAGCCACCGACGTGCTCACCGACGTGTCGGCCTGGTTCGACGGCACGTCACCGTTCGCACCTCTAGCTCCGGACCGCTTGGTTGACACTCGCAGTGGCGTCGGATTTGCCGCTCGCAAACTGAACGCCGGCGAAGTGCTTACGGTCCCGATCCGAGGCCAGCGTGGGGTGGGGGGCGATGCCGTTGCGGCCGTGGTCAACCTTACGGCCACCGCGCCCGATGGCGAGGGTTTCCTCACCGCCTATCCGTGTGACCAAGCGATCCCGACCAGCTCGAATTTGAACTTTGACGGCGGTCGTACGGTGCCCAATGCCGTCGTGGCCACGCTGGCCGGTAACGGATCGATGTGTGTCACCACCAGCGTCGCCACTGATGTGTTGGTCGATCTCATGGGTTGGATGCACGGCGGTGAGTCCACGCCGGTGAAGCCGGTGCGGTTGCTCGATACCCGCTCCGGCATCGGAGCCCCGCGAGGTTTCATGGCGGCACCGATGTCGACGGCCGTAGTGTCGGTGGCCGGTCAGTCCGGAGTGCCGGGTGGTACCGGTCTGGCCATCCTGAATGTGACCGCCACGGGAGCATCCGGTGACGGATTCGCCACCGCCTTTCCGTGTGATCGGCCGCAGCCAAACACATCCACCCTCAACATCGTGCGGGGCCGCAACGTCGCCAACCTTGCTGTGGTACCCGTCGCCAATGACGGCACGGTGTGTATTTCGGCTCAGATCTATGGCAGCGGCTCGGTGCACCTAGTGGCCGACGTGATGGGCTGGCTGCCCGGCCCGGCGTTGGCGGCTCTTGCTCCGACCCGCTTCGCAACGTTGCCGTTGGGCGCGCCGTTGCCGTCGAGCGAGCAGTGCGCAGCGAGGGTACGGAGCGCGCCCGAGAACAAGCGAATGAACGTCGCCCGGAACTCGGTGCGCGGCAGCAATCACAACCTTGGCGACCCTGCCCCGTTCGGTCGGGTGGACGGCAACTTCAGCGGCACCACCGACGAACTGCTGCAGTGGGTCTCGTGTAAGTGGGGCCTCGACGAAGACATTGTGCGCGGCCTCATGGCGAAGGAATCGTGGTGGCGTGACAACACGCTTGGCGATCTCACCGGCGACAGTTCGGTGTGTGCCTACGGCCACACCATTGGTTCCGACGGACCGGCCGGGGTGTGCCCGCAAAGCATCGGGCTTGCTCAGATCAACTACCAGTACTACAAGGATGGCTTTCCGGCTGCCGCTGAGTCGAACGCGTACCACCTCGACTACGCCTTGGCCGTTTGGCGCTCGTGTTACGAGGGTGCCTACACGTGGTTGAACAGCGTCGACAAGGGTGCCACCTATGGCGCTGGTGACGCGTGGGGATGTGTCGGCTTCTGGAACGCCGGGCGTTGGCATACGGCCAAGGGTGATGGCTACGTCGCTGATGTGAAGGAATACATCAATCAGCGCATCTGGGAACAGCCAAGATTCCAGGAGACCTAAGCGGTGAAGCACGCTTCCTTTCGTGCAACCGAACCGTCTGCTGGACACCCGCGACAAACGGGCCCGCCACGGCGAACCCGAGCTACGTGAAGCGCAAACCTTGGCCAACAGCGTCATCGTCGGCGTGGTTTCCGGCGAAACCCAGGCCGAACTTGCCTGTCGAGCTTCTCGTCCCGTTCCGCTGCTTTGTGACTTTTGATCTCACCTCGATTCGTCCCCGTTGCCTCGTTCCACCACATCAGTCACCATCGTCGCGGCCGCGCACAACCAACCAACTCGATCGAGCGCGGCAAGCATGCCCGGTTGGGCCTGCTTGCTCGTTTCGGTTGGCCCGCAGGGCTACAGGCGTGTGCGGGGTGGGCCGCGTAGTTGGTGGCCGTCGGGTTTGGTGATGACGAGGTGTTGGCCAGGGTCCATTTTCG
>JANNZM010000041.1:0-34379 GCA_031410595.1 Actinomycetes bacterium
GCTGGATGGCATTCAGGTGGGCGGCGAGGCATTCGGGGTTGGTCGGCTCCAGGACGGGCATGTCGCCTAGTACGACCAGGCGAATGGATGGGTCGTTGAAAGCGTTGAGCGTTGCTGTCAGGCCGGTTTGCCACATGTCGCTGGTGGCGTTCTGGTCCTTGGAGATGGTTTGCGCGAGGGACGCGCTGGTTACCACGACGACAGCGGGGTGTAGGGCTTTGATTGCCTGGATGGTGGCTGTTCGATAGGCATCGCACTCGGTGTTTTGGCGGTTTGTTTGACGGTCGTAGAACGACAGCATCGGTGCTGGGCAACCGGCTTTGGAGTACATGCGTAGTTTCCAGCCGGCGCGGCTGGCAGCGAGGTGGAGCGAGGTGAGCCACATCCCTGCGTGCGAGTCGCCGAACAGGACGGCAGTCTTTGCCCCGCCTTTGTCGCCGTAGACGCAGCGACCGGCTGAGGGTTCACGATCTGGCCCTGTACAGCCGGTGATGTCGAGGTTCTCGAAATCTGTTGGCGCCTTTTCCAGCGTCGGGGCAAGACCGGCCGGAAGTTTGGTCAGGCTCGTCGCCGAAGCAACGGCGGCGGCTACCTGGTCGGCGGGTGTCAATGCCACAGTAGATGTCGGCGCGATCCCAACCGTCGTCGCGCCCGACGCTGCCGGTTTGGCTGTGGGTGGCGTGCCGGTTGTGGCTGAGGTGCGGGGCGCGGAGGCGGGCACGGGCGTGGGAGCGCACGCAGCGAGCAGTAGTAGCGCAATGAACGGTGGTGTGAGTCGCTTGAAGCGGACGTCGGACATGGGGGCCTCCTTGAGAAGCGGTCTTAGTGGCCGGAATAGACGGCGAGCAAGTGAGAGGCGTACGCAACGGTGGTTTCGATCATCACGAAACCGAGTCCGAACGTCAGCACCGGTCGTGCAGCGAGGTACCTCGAGTTGCGTACCGGGTTCTCCACGACGAGATAACTCACGATTGAGATCAAGACGGCCCCGACCAGAAGCAATATACGGGACAGCGCCGACAGGGCCGATCCCTGGTGGCCCTCAGCGATGATCAGTAACGGCCAGTGCCACAGATAGAGCGAGTAAGAGATCTTGCCCACCCATTGCAAAGGCTTGATGCTCAGAATCGAAACGACAGGATTGCCTGTGCCGCCGCTGGCCAGGACCATGGCCGTGCCGAGCACGGGTACGGCTGCTGCCGAACCGGGGAAGGGCGTTCCCTTGCCGAACACAAACGCGCTGACGATAGTTATGGCGAGGCCGAGCCAGCCGACAAATACGAGGGCTCGGTGGGGTAGTCGGGCGAACCGAGATGATTCGACCGCCACAAGTGCACCAACTGCGAGTTCCCACGTGCGAGCGGCCGGCGAGAAATATGCCCAAGTGCCGTTGGTTCGGGTTTGGTAGAGGCACCAGATGAAAGAAACCGCTGCGATGCCACCGAAGGCGTAACGCAGCGTTTGTTGCCGGGATTCACGACGCGTGAGTCGAACGAGTAGCAGCACGAGCGCCGGCCAGATGAAATAGAACTGCTCTTCGACGGCGAGCGACCAGAAATGTTGGATCGGGGATGGCAGCGACTGTGAACCGAGGTAGTCGGTGCCTATGCGAGCGAAGTGAATGTTCGCAAGGAACGCCGACGACCAGCGGCTATCTCGCGCGATCGAGTTACCACGAAGGAAACCGAGCCAGTGATAGCTGCACCAAAGGGTGACAAGTAAGACCACAGACGACAACGGCAGCAGCCGCCGGATGCGACGGGCGTAGAACTGAACCAGTACCTGCCGATTGGTCTTTGATGATGACGCAGCGTCGACCAGCAAGCGCGTGATAAGGAAACCCGAAAGCACAAAGAAGACATCAACCCCGACGTAGCCGCCTCGCAACCCTAGGAAATGTGCGTGGTAAAGCAATACAAGACTCACGGCAACCGCCCGGAAACCCTCGACGTCGGAGCGGAACCGAGCTGTCGAACCGTGTTTGGATTTGCCGTCCTCCCCAAGGTGAGGCTGCGGCTGTGCCCGAGCGAGAAGACGATCATCAATCATTGGATTAGAAACCTAAGCGGCAGCGTTCCATGTAGCGTCTGCCCTTCGTTAAGTTCGCCCGCCACCCGATTAAGAATCTCGAAGGTGCCTGCGAGCGCGACGGCGCCGTGTCCGTTCACCGTTCATCTTGAGCGGCAGGCATTGCGGTAGCGACGGGAGCCGGCTGGCGGATTTCGTTGCCCTGCCGATCCCAGTAGCCCCGTTTCGCACCAAGGGCGAGACCGAGGCCACCGATCGCTGTGAGGATGACGAAGCCCCACACCGGCGACCAGAGTCGGAGGTAGATCATCGCCTCTGAGAGGAGGACATCGATCGCTACGCTGAGCGCAATCGCTACAACGACAGCTACTCGTGCTTCGACATCACCAAGCACCCAGACCCACGGCAAGCCGGGGCACACAAGGAGGAATGCAAAGGCGGCAAGCGTTCGAAGTCCTGTTTCCGACCCTGCTGCACCCATCGCTGCCAAGGCGAACGTCAGCCCGACGAACAGGTAGGGAGTAACTCGTTTGGCGCTGATCATTCCGATTCTCGTTTCATCACGGTTACGTCGGCATTCTGGAAGACGATTCTGAACCGCCCCGAGCTCAGCAATTTGGTCTGCACGTTCTGCGCAGCTCCCACGGGAAGAATGCCGTTGGCCTCCACTTGGACCTGCTGTCCACGGTTCAATATCACGAAACTGGCCGCCACCGGCTTCGCATCGATCGCGTCGTTCACCGTCTGTACTGGATCGTTGATGATCTGTTGGCGGACTGGGTCGTCCTCAGTCGCTAGCCATCGATAGCGATATTGCTCCGTATGTTCGAAGGCCCACGGCAGGTTGGACGTCAGCCCGATGACCAGCGAACCAGCAGGCGCGTTCGAGTACAGCCACTCGGAACCACTGACTTCATTGCGAGTGAAGTGGTACTGCCGGTCACCGCCGTAATGAGCAAATAGCATCGCCCCAATGAGCGGTACGGACAGGCCAGCGAGGAGCGCGCTGCGGCGCAGGGTCCAGCGCCCTTCTTCTCGTGGGGCCAACGCGACGGCAGCAAAGAATGCAGCCCCGGGCAGAGCGAACAAATACACCCGAAAGATGATCTCGCCGCCGTACGACGATGCGACGAGAAGCGTTCCGGGGAGGGCCATCAGCGCCAACGGCACCAGTAGGGACTTCGACTTTCGCATCCGAAGGATGCCGACGATGGCCAGCACCAGCATCGCAGCCGATAGGGCCCGGCCCATCTGGGCCACGATCAACTGGCCGGAGCTCGCTTTGGCAAGGTCACTCAACGACGAGTTGGCGTTTTCGGTGACGCTGCCAAATCCATCCGCCACGGATTTCAAATTTCTTGCAGTGAACGTGCGAGCACCTGACGCAAGCCAAGCTGCGTTGATGGCTACAGCAGACGCCGCCACCCTCCATCCACGACCCTTGCGAAGAACGACCATGGTTGTCAGGGCTAGAGTCATGACAACCGGCGTGAGTTGATGACTGGTTGAAATCGCAACTTGCAGCAGCACCATGATCACCATGGCGGTTCGACGTGTGGACTTCGCGATGTTGCTGAGGTCAGGGTCGAGGAATCGGAGCCACAGCACCAGAACGACGATGTAAAGAATGAAGTTGAGTGCTTGCGGCGCAAAATAGTCTTGGCCAATCCAGCTGCCGATGTAGAAGAGCCAGCATGCGAGTGACACGACGCGCTTGTCCTTCGTAAACGAACCGAAGAAGGCCGACAACGGAGCCAGCAGCAAAAGGTTGAAGTAGACCGGCGCCCACGACGCGAATGCAAGTGCGCTCTTGGCTCCAGCAAACGACTTCCCGAGGCTGAACAGCGTGAAGAATCCGGGCCAGTTGTAGTATGGCGAATAGAGCGATGCGCTCGGGTTCACGGTACCCGTACGACTTATGTAGTCGACGACGCCGATGTGCTTCCATGCCCACGAGTAGCGCAACGTGCCGTACACGAGGTCCGGCGTACCGTGGATCAGCACGATGAAGCAGACGATGTGTGCCGTTCGAACAATCGGCGGGCAATCCTTGGCGTGCATCGCTATCGCGAAACTCACGATGAGCAAGGCCAACTGCCCAAACCATCCGAGCGGAAGAACACTCACCAGACCGGTGTCAGTCATGTTCTCTGGTCGAATTCCCGGTACGTTCGAGAACAACGCGACCATAACCGCTGCGAGCATGATGACCGGAGCCGGCGCCGAGCGGATTCCGGACCTGACGCGGTCCAGCATTGGGCCTTTTGGTTTGAAGGCGATCGAGGTCACCGACACATGCGTTTCGGACGATGGACTGCTGGTTTCGGGCAGAAGCGTTCGCATGGAAGAGTTAGCCGCCTTCGAGGAGAAGCCAGCCAACTGATTGATTGCGTAAACATCTTCAGCGGTTTCTTCTCTCATGGGTGCGTACTGACGGTAGTAGTCATACCCCACCCCCGTCACCGAGAGAGGCGTACTTTGCACGCTTCTTGACACCCACTTGACGCCACGGCGCCGCTCTTAGCCCGCAGACGGCCGACTAAAGGTTCAGTCTTCGACAGGCGGCGAGAACAGGGCGCCGGCGAGTTCGGTCCATTCGTGGACGGGGGCTACTTTGCGATCATCGGTGAGCACTTGGATGCAGACGTGATCGGCGCCGGCGTCGTGATGCTGGGCAACCCGTGCCGCAATCTGATCCGGTGCACCCCACGCAACGATGGCGTCGACCAGACGGTCACTGCCGCCGTCGGCGATATCGGTTTCGGTGAAACCAAACCGCAGCAGGTTGTTCGCGTAGTTCGGCAGCCCGAGATAGATCTTCATGCCCGCCCGGGCAATGCGACGGGCCTCGATCGGGTCGGTTGACACCACCACCATCAGCTCGGGCGCCAACAACGCGTCGGGCCCCATCACTTGGCGAGCCGAGGCGGTGTGCTCGGGAGTAGTGAAGTACGGGTGCGCGCCGTTCGCTTGTGTGGCGGCCAAGGCCAGCATCTTCGGGCCGAGCGCCGCAAGCACTCGACCGGGGTTCTCGGCCGGACCGGTAGCCATGAACAACGCCTTGTCCATGCGAGCCAAATAGTCCACCATGTAGCTGTAGGGCTTCGAGTAGTCGTGCTTGCGAACGCCCGCCACGAGGTGGCCGTGGCTGACGCCGAGGCCCAACAGAAAGCGACCGGGGAACGCCTCGGCCAAGGTGTTCTGACCGGCCAGCATGGTCATGGGGTCACGGGCATAAATGTTGGCAATGCCGGTCGCCAGCTTCAGGGTTGATGTGGCCGACAACAGCACCGACGAACTCACGAACGGGTCACGCCCAACGGCCTCGGCTACCCACATTGCGGTGAAGCCGAGGCCCTCAATGGTGCGAGCGGCATCCTGTGCGGCCGGTGTCGCCAACGCATCGACGTTGCCGTACCAAATGCCGTACTTCCCAAGATCAACTAGTGGCTTCGTCATCCGCCCGATACTACGAGGCGCGTTACGAGGCGGTGACGTTGGCTTCGTGTCCGGTGCCAACACCGGCCCATCGGGCCAACTCGCCTTCGAGATCGAGACGAGCCACCCCAGCTCCGGGCGGACGATTCGCTGCAGGGGTCGCCCACATGACCTCGAACTCGATGCCATCGGGATCTTTGGCGTAGAGAGACTTCGACGCGCCGTGATCGCTCTCGCCAACGAGTGCGCCGTCGGACAGCAGCGTGGCTCGTATGGCGGCGAGATCGTTGATGGTATCCACCTGCCAGGCGAGGTGGTACAAGCCTTTGCGACCCTGCTGCGGGCCGGGCGATTCGAGCCCTACTTCGAACATGCCGAGGTCGTGGTCGTTCGCCGTACCAGCCGAGCGCAGGAACGCGGCGCCAGGCATTTGGTACGCCACCTCGAACCCGAGGTGACGCACATAGAAGTCCACCGATCGAATGACGTTTCCGACATACAGGACGGCGTGATTCAATCGCTGAACCGCTGCCATGATCAGGCCTTGACCGCTTCGATCTCGATGTCGATCTTCACCTTGTCGCCAATGACCATGCCACCGGTATCGAGGGGAATGTTGAAGTCGATACCCCACTCCTTGCGGGTGATTTCGGTGCTGGCGGTGAAGCCGACACGGGTGCCACCCCACGGGTCGCTCCCAACGCCACCGAACTCAACGTCGAGTGTCACTGGCTTGCTGACGCCATTGACGGTGAGGGTTCCGTGCATTTTGCCCTCGGCGCCGTGCGACTCGATACCGGTGCTCACGAACGTCATGGCGGGGTTGGCTTCCACGTTGAAGATGTCGGCGCTGAGCAGATGACCGTCACGAGTTGCGTCACCAGTGGAAACGGACTTGAGGTCGATTGACACTTCGACCTTGGAGTCTTCGATCTTGTCTGCCACGGTGATGGCACCACTGAACGAGTGGAACGAACCGCGCACCTTGCTGATCATGAGGTGACGCACGGTGAAGCCGACGAGCGAGTGGGACTGATCGATGTTCCACACGCCAGGGCTGAGGGAGGAGAGATCGGACATTTGAGTTTCCTTTCGAAGAATTACCTTGCGAGAAAGACATTATCAGAAAACATCTTCTTGTCAAGATACTTCCTCGCTAGATATGATGACCATGTGGAAAACGGCGATCTCATCACGAATTGGGGCCTCGTGGTGGAAGGTTTTGCCAAGGCCCAACGTGTTCTACAAGCTGACATCGAAGCCTCCGACCTGTCACCCATCTGGTTCGAAGTGCTGCTGCGCCTGGTGCGCACGCCGGGTCATCGCCTTCCGATGACACAACTGGCCGATGAGGTGCTCTTCTCCAGCGGCGGCTTCACCAAGCTGGCCGACCGCATCCAGGAGGCCGGCTATGTCGAGCGGATCGGCTGCCCGTCCGACCGCCGCGTCACCTGGATCACTTTGACCGACACGGGTGAAAAGGTGATCAACGCCGCACTCGAACGTCACGTCGCCTGCCTTCGGGTGAACGTGTTGGAGCCGCTTGGCGAATCAGGTTTGACGGAGTTGGGCCGGCACATGCGCACGTTGCGCGACCGCCACGCGTAGGGCGCTGCTGTCGCAGATCGCACGTTCTGTTACCGTCGCATCATGGTGACGTCATCGTGTCGTGAGCTTCAGATCGGACCGGCCGGAAGCGACTTTCCGTCCGGTGAACTACGGTCGGTCAAACTGTTGTCTGGTGGACTTGAAGCCACGTTTGCCGATCGTATCGCCATGTTCAATCTTGATTGGTTACGGAACAATTGCCCGTGCGATTCGTGCCGCATTCTTCAGACCGATGAGCGACGATGGCAACCATGGACCGATGCACAACGCGCCGCTATTGCCTCGTACTCGCTGACCGACAACGGGCTCCACGTCGTCTGGTCAACGGGTCACGAATCAACGTTCGCCGACGTTGCCTGGAAACGCATCGGGTTGGCGTCCAGGCGGGGCGGCTACGCCATGCATCTCTGGACCCGTGGTTACGACATCAACCGCTTCAATCATGGTCGGGTGATTGATGACATGATGGCGCGCCGCCAGTTCCTGGAGGCCTTCCGTCGCGACGGCGTGGTCATCGTCACCGACTCGCCCACCAAACCCGGCTCCTGCATCGACTTCCTCGCTGCCGTCGGTATCACGTTGCGGGACTCGTCGCTCGGATTGATTTTCGATGTGAAGCTCGACCCAGCCGGTTACAACGTTGCGTTTACTGCCGAAGCACTCCCGCCGCATAACGACAACGCGCAGTACACCAACCCGCCAAGCGGGCAAGTTCTGGCCATGCTGGTCAACGACGCCACGGGTGGCCACAACATCGTCGTCGACGGCTTCTCGATCGTCGATCAGCTATCGCCGGCCGCTGTCGACGTGTTGAGCCGTGTCGCCGTTGGCTTTCGTCAGTACTCGCCTCAGGCGGAAGGCTTCACCCGCCAGCCGCTCATCGAGCGCGACCGGGAGGGTCGCTGCACGCACCTGCGGTTCTCCAACCAGCTCATGCAACCGTTGCCCTTCGATGACCCCGACCTCGCTGACTGGTACGACGCCTACCGATTGCTCGGCACGGCCATCAGCGATCCGGTCAATCAGGTGGCTTTCCGACTCGACGCAGGTGACACGCTCATCGTGAATAATCATCGGGTACTGCATGCTCGGGAGGCGTACGTCCCTGACGGTCCTCGCCACCTCCAAGACATTTACTTCGATGCCGATGACGTCATTGGCCTGTTGGCGCAGATGACCGGTGAAGCAAAAAACGAGATGGTTCAAGAGAGCAAGGTGGCGGTATGAGTATTCATGAGTCAGACGAGATGGTGGCGTTCACCTCGATGGACCACGGAACGCGGGCCGACTACGAGTTGGTCTTCGCCCATGAGCAGGCCCAGATCGATACCCAGGCCGACCGGGTCATGGAATGGCTCCGACAGATGGATGGCCCCTCGCCGTACCGGATCTCCCGCCTCGATCACGTCCTGCAATCCGCCACGCGAGCCGAGCGTGATGGTGCCGACCTCGAGACCGTGGTGTGCGCGTTGCTGCACGACATCGGCGACGTGCTCGGTACCGCGAACCACTCGCAGATCGCGGCGGCGCTCCTGCGGCCGTACGTCAGCGAACAGAACTACTGGATCGTGATGCACCACGGTCTGTTCCAGGGCTACTACTGGTTCGAACACTACGGCCGCTCACGCGACGAACGTGATAGCTACAAAGACCATTTGTATTACGAAGCATGTGTGCGCTTCTGCGCCGACTGGGACCAAACGTCATTCGACCCGGCGTATCAGCACGAATCACTCGACCACTTCGAACCGATGGTCCGCGAACTTTTCGCTCGCACCCCGAACAACATGGTGTGAGCTACGGAGCGGGCAACGGACGTCCGCGCTTGGCCAACCAGGCCACCAGCCGGTTGGACCGCTTCGCCCAACTGCTGGCTCGATACGCGCCGAGAAAGAGACCGAGGCCGAGGACCTCGAGCGTGACGGCCACCGGAAATGTTGGGGATTCCAGCGGACTGACCACGCCGACCTCGCCGCTCGCGTCCTGTTTAACGTAGATCCGTTCGCCGAGAGCGAACTCGCGGCGGTCAACGAACTCGTGCACCTGACCCTCGCGCACGAACGCGTAACGCCTCCCGGCCGGGTCGAGGCTAGCAAACGCGATCTTCACCGGGTAGGTGGTCTGCTTGCGGACGTTGGCGGCATGACCGGACAACACCAGGCCACCCACGAACAGCAGCAGGGCGACACCGAGGGCGACGGTGGCCGGACCGGTGGCGTGCTGCGTCTTGCCGATGCCAACACGAGCATGCGCCGCAGCCCGACCGCCGGCGCTCTTGGCGAAGGCGACCATGCCAATGATGGCGGCTACGAGGGAACCGACACCGATCAGCAACGACTGCCAAAACAAACTCGCGTCCGACTGGGCATTCACAGCAGCCCAACCCAACACTCCGACACCGAGGGCGAGAACGGTGGCGAGCACGAGGCTCTTGGACAGTTGTCGCCATAACGGAAGTTCTGGCGCAATGGCCAGGTCCTGCGCCGGGAGCGGAGTAGCAGGCATGTCCGCCAAGGCGCCGCCGAGCTTGGCGGCCAGGACAGGGTCGGCCATCTGTGCCTTGACTGCGATGTAGGCGTCATTGACGGCTCGGGTTCGCACCGATTCGGGTACATCGAACTTGGTTGTCTCCAAACCTCGATGCGGGACCACCAGCAAGATGTCATCGTCACCGAAACCCGACCACGGCACGACCTCGGTGGCAACGCCAATAGCCGACTTGGCCGCCGGAAGGAGCGTGTCTGACACCATGCGGCTGATACTGATCAGCGCCACGATGGACAACAACGCGCCGCCCGCCGTGAGGATGAGCACGACGAAAAGGCCGACCACTGCAAGGGCAAAGAGGGGTCCGGGAACGAAGCGCAGCCACGTCGCGACAAGCCGCACACCCTGTGGGAAGAACCCAATGCTCAATCCCGCCCACACCACGATCGACACGAACAACGCAAGCCGGGCCCAATCGTTCGACAGGATGGCGCCGAACGCGTACGAGGCGGTCGACTCTGCGGTGTAGGTCGGCCCGATGTCGAAGTGCTTCGATATCTTCGGCTTCTCGTCGGCCACAAACCCGACGGCCTCCATGCGCCGGTCAAGCTGCTCGGGTTCGCCCAGCACGAACCCGACGATGCGCCGTTGGTGCTGCGCATCGTCTTGGGTGCCGATCCAGCGTTGAAACGACTCGTCCTTGAACACGAATGTTGGGTAGTTGGCAAAGGTTCCACCGTCAACCAACTGATGCACGCCAGCACCGAGATGCGGATGGTTGAACACGACCCGACCGGGAGGAAACGCGCCTGGTATCGCGCAAGATGACGTGACGGCCGAACTCACCTCGACCCATGGTGTGGTGCGCCGTGAGAACACGACCGGTGTGCCGCTGGCGAGGTCCATGGCGACCACGTACAACTCCACGCCCGTCGCTGCAAATAGGTCATCAAACGAGACCTGGCCGCTTGGGATGACGTGATGTTTGCGACACTCCTGGTTGAGCACCACCTCAAGCCAGGCGCGCAACCTCTCGCTATCGAACAGCGACGACGTTGACCCCCTTACCAGCGAAAAGAGTCGGATGGGAACGCTGCCCGCCAGCTGACTCAACGCAACCGGGACCTGCGTCTCGATCTCGTCGGGCGTCAGGCCAGCCGCGATAAGTGTCGCGGTGATCGCTCCGGCGGACGCGCCCGCCACGCTACCGAACCAGTAGCCGGACTCACGGAAGGCGCGTAGCGCGCCGGCGTAGGCGACTCCTTTGGCTCCCCCGCCTTTGAAGACACCGTTCACCAGCGTCTTGTCCGACCACCAGCCTCGTGGTTTGGAAATGGATCCCGCTTCAACAGTCACGACGAACCCCCGTTCGAGTGGTGGAGTAAGTATCGCATTCTTGAGGGTTCCTTTACGAGTGGTTTCCTCTTCCACCAACGACAACCTCGCTCAGCATTCCTGCGCCCACTCCAAGAAAGATTTCGTTCGGATGGGGGCAGTCGAGCACCAAGAGGTCACCCCGCTTCCCAACATCAAGGGAACCGCAGCGCTGTTGCAATCCGAGGCTGTATGCGGCGTTCAGGGTGGCGCCGACCAGCACTTCGCCCGGGGTCAGGCGGAACCAGGGTGCGGCCGAGCCCATCGTGGCGAGCAGCGACGTGGCGTGAATGGATGAGCAATAATCGGTGGCAATGGCGACCGGGACGTTGTTGTCGATGAAGAGTCGTGCGTTGGCCCGACAGTCGGTCATGTAGATCAACTCGGCTATCGGCAGGAGTACCGCGATGGTTTCAGTGGCGCCGACGGCCTTGATCTCATCGTCGGGCGTATAGGTGAGATGCTCGGCGGAGACGGCGCCGCCCTGCACCGCGGTCTCCCAACCGTGCGACGTCTTCCATGCATCGGCGTGGACCCGAACGGGCAGTCCGGCGGCGTGACTTGCGGCCATCATTCGTAGCGCCTGGGCCGGTGTGAACAGACCCTCCTCCACCGTCACATCCTGGAACTGGGCAACACCTTGCCGCACGACCGCTGGCAGCATCTCGGTGGTGATCAGGTCGGTGTATGCGTCAGCACCGCCCGTCAGGCCTCGTGGCACCACATGGGCGCCGAGGAAGGTGATGACCAACTCCATCTTCGTGAGGGAGCGGGAGGCTTCGAGCACGGCCAGCTGCTGCAGTTCGGTGTCCACCGTGAGGCCGTAGCCCGACTTCACTTCAAGCGTCGTCACACCACCCGCCGCGATGCGCTCGTAGGCCAGCGATAGTCGCCCGAGCAGCACGTCGTCGGACGCGCCGCGGGTCGCGACGACGCTGCTCCAAATGCCGCCACCCCGTGCGGCAACCTCGGCGAGTGATGCGCCCCCGAGACGCTCGGCGTACTCGGCGTGACGCTCGCCGGCAAAGATCGGATGCGAGTGACACTCGACCAGTCCGGGCACCACGGTTCGTCCAGTGGCATCCAGCGTGCGAACAGACTGATCGCCCCATTCGGCCAGCACGTCACCGGTACGGCCGACGGCCACGATCACGCCATTGCGAATAGCGACCGCTCCGTCCTCGACCAGATGCATCTCCCCCTGGCCGGCACCACGCCGGGCCGCGCTGTCGTCGTGAACCTGAGCCAACTGCGCGGCATGGACGACGTTGAGGTCGCCGGTCATGCGCACCACTCGCGGATCAGCTTCTCAAACACATCGACCGCTTCGAGGTACTGCGCCTCGTACACGTATTCGTCCGGGAAGTTGTAGGGCGGGTCGCCCGGACCGAAGTTGACGCCCGGCACCCCGTAATCGCGAAGCGCAACCAGATCGCACCAGAACGGCACGCCCTGATACACGGGCTCACGCGTGGTTGCCGACCGCACCGCCGCGTCGAGGGCCACGACGATGGGTTCGGTCGGGGCGATCTCGTACGCGAGTCGTGGGCCCGACAGCCAATACTCGCTGAACTCGACCGTGGCATCGATGCGGCTGTCGACGGTCGCGCGCAGCTCGGCGATCATCGCCTCCACCTGCCGCTTGACGTCGTAGGGGTCTTGGCTCGGCAGCAGGCGAAGGTCGATGGTGATCACGCAACGGTCGGGCACCTGGTTGTGCTTGGTGCCGCCCTGAATGGTGCCGATGTTCAAAATCGGCCCGCCGGGCAGGAGCAGATGCGGCTCGTACGGCAACGTGGCTTCCAGCTTGCGGAGCCCGGCCAAAATCGGCTCCATCGTCTCGATGGCGTTGATGCCGAGTTCCTTGTACGTGGTGTGGGCCTGCTTGCCCTTGGTGGTCACCTTCAGGTAGGCCGCACCGCGGTGGGCGATGCCGAGGGTGTTGCTGGATGGTTCGCAATCGACCACCGCGTCGCCGAGAAAGCCCGCCTCACACAGCGAGCGGGTACCAACGCCGCCCTCGAAGTGACACGACACGGCCTGCAGAATGACGTCACCTCGCAACCGATCGCTGCCCGCTGCGATCCGCCGCACGGCCGCCGCGGCCGCCGCCGTTCCCGCCTTCATATCGGCCACGCCAGCCCCGTAAATCCTGCCGTCTTCCACCACCGACGCAAACGGGTCTCGAGTCCAGTCCTCACTCAACTCGTAGATGTCGATGTGACCGTTCAGAACCAGTGACCGTCCACCACCACTCCCCCGTAGCCGCGCTCCTACCGAGGGACGGCCGGGCTTCGATTCCACCAGTTCGACGTCATGACAACCCCACCCGCGTAGTTGCGTATGCAACCATTCGGCCAGCTCTCGCTCGCGTCCCCAAATGGAGTCGATGGACGCAATGTCGCACAGCAGCTGACTGTCGGGATGCACGGTCCGCACACTACTTTCGCCGTGCTCCCCTACCATGGGAACGTGCCGTCCACCGTCGAACTGCTGCGCTCGCTCGTTGCGTTCGCCACCGAGAGCCGCACTCCTAACCGGGACTTACTGACGTTCGCCGTCGAACACACCGAACCAGAAGGTGGCCGGGCCCAATGGATCGAGGGGCCCGACGGGCGCGCCAACCTCATTATCTCGTTCGGACCCGACCGGCCCGGAGGTCTTCTGCTGGCCGCGCACACCGACGTCGTTCCGGCTGGCAGCGGATGGGCCACGCCGCCCTACGAACTCGCGAGCATCGAAGACCGGCTGCACGGTCGCGGCACGGCCGACATGAAGGGGTTCCTTGCCGCCACGCTCCATGTACTGGACGGATTGGATGGATGGACGTCACCACTCCATCTGGCGCTGTCCTTCGATGAGGAGGTCGGGTGCGCGGGCATGCCGTCAATGCTGCAACACCTCAGCGCAGCAACCCGCGTACGACCCGATCTGGTGGTAGTGGGTGAACCCACCATGATGATTCCCCGCCATCGACATCTCGGCAAACTCGCGTACGAACTCACGCTCAACGGTAATGCGGGACATTCCAGTCGATCGCCCGAAGTTCCCAGCACCATTACCTCGGCTGCCCGCATTGCGCTTGCGCTCGACAACCTTCAATCGTCGTACCGATCCGCTGATCCGATGGCGCCCCACGAGATCACCGTCAACGTCGGCACCATCGCCGGGGGCACCGCGCTAAACGTGATCGCCGAGCGCTGCACGCTCTCGTTCGAGCTTCGCCACGCACCCGAGCGCAACCCCGACCACGCGCTCGCACCGGTCATCGAGGTCATCGAGCATGAACGCCACGTACTGGCCGGCATCGGCGGCGGCATCGACATGACGGAAGTGACCCGCTACCCGGGTCTGGCGACGGCCACCGATCACCCACTGATAAAGGTGGTCGAACGTATCGCCGACGCTGGGCCGTGTCAGCCGATCGGGTACGGAACCGAAGGTGGGCTGTACGCCGATTCGCTCGGTGTGCCGGTGGTCATCTGCGGCCCCGGCGACATCGCCGTGGCCCATCGACCCGATGAGTACGTGAGCCTCGAACAACTCGACCGGTGCGAGCGCTTCGTTCGCTCTCTCGTCGAACATCTCTGCATCGAATCGGGCGCCGCCCTCGCCGCCAGACCTTAGGGCAGGCGGGACTTCACGACTTTGCCCATGTCGTTGCGCGGAAGGTCGTTGACGAAGTACACGTCACGGGGCCGCTTGTGGGCTGACAACAAGGTGGCTACGTGGCGGGTCAGATCATCGGCACTGGCCGACGCCGACGGATGCAGCACCACCCAGGCAACGATGCGCTCGCCCAGATCATCATCGGGTCGGCCGGCCACGGCCACCTCGGCGACCGCAGGGTGCTCAAGCAACGCGCCCTCGATCTCTCCCGCACCGATCCGATAGCCACCGGTCTTGATCAGGTCAGTGGCCCGCCGCCCAACGATCCGGTAGTACCCGTCGGCAGCACGCGTGCCCATATCGCCGGTCTTGAACCAATCGCCGTCGAAGGCGGCTTCCGTCGCGTCGGGCCGGTTCAGGTAGCCGCTGAATAGGTTGTCACCATGCACCTGGATCTCGCCGATGGTTTCGTTGTCAGATGTGTCGATAACGGCTCCGTCATCGGCGACGATCCTTACGGAAATGCCCGGCACCGGCAGTCCGACGAAACCGGGGCGTCGTTCACCATCGGCTCGCACCGCTAGGTTCATCATCGTCTCGGTCATGCCGTAGCGCTCCACAATGCGCTGCCCGGTCAGCCGTTCGAACCGCTCGTGTTCAACCGCCGGCAGCGCGGCCGAGCCCGACACCAGAATGCGAGCACCTGCCAGGGATTTTGCGATCGCCGGCTGGGTCTCGGCGGCCTGTGCCAACCGCCGGTACATCGTGGGCACGGCGAACAGCATGGTGGCGCCATCGTCCAACGCGGACGCCACCGCCTCGGGCGAAAATTTGTCAAGCAGATGCATGGCTCCACCTCGACGAAGCGAGCCGAGAACACCGAGCACGAGGCCGTGCACATGGAACAGCGGCAACGCATGGGTCAGCTGATCATTACTCGTCCATGCCCAAGCCTCGGCGATGGCATCAAGGTTCGAGGTGATGGCCCGACGCGAAATCATCACGCCCTTGGGTAGCCCGGTGGTGCCTGACGTGTAAAGGATGAGCGCAATGCCCTCCTCGGCGAGACCGTCGGGAAGGACAGCAGGCACAGCACCGTCGACCAGCACATCGATGCGCTCCAAACCCGCAAGCGCAGGTGCTACTTCGGTATGTGGGGCCGCGAGCAATGCCGAAGGCTGGCTGTCGGCCAGCACGTGTTCCAATTCGCGCAGACCGGCCTTGGAGCTGACCGGAATGACCGTCGTTCCGGCGGCCATGGCACCAACGACACCAATGACCGTCTCCAGGGTCGGGTCAGCCACGATCGCTATCCGCGCCACGCCCTGCAAGCGGTCTGCGACCCGGGCCCCGGCCGCGGCCAGTTCTCGATAGGTGAGGACACGTGCGTTCACTCGGAGGGCTACGCCGTCGTCCGGCTCGGTCAAAGGGGCGAAGAAGGGGCTGCGGTGCATGGTGGCCGATGTTAGGCGCGCCGCCAAGGACAAGATCGATGGCCTCATCCCCGGTAAGGACTGAGCCGTTTCTCGGGCTCCTCGGACACGCCGCGGTGCGTTCGGGGAGCCCGCTTTCGTTTTTCGCCGCGCTACGAGCCGTCCGGCGAGCGTCCTGGTCGGCTCGACGCCGTCATGACCACGGCCATGACCAGCAGCACATCCACAAAGGCCGCAAGCGAGGTCCAAGGCATCGACACAATTCCCTGTCGCATGTTGCTCACGAAGTTTGCGAACGGTGTGAGCAATGGCCACAAGACGAAGATGCTTCGAACGAGTCGGTACGCAATGGCGAACAGCGCCCCGAACCCGAAGGCCGCCACAAGGTCACCAACCGCTGCGTGGTAGCCGTAGTGGCCCAGCGCGTACAGGGTGGCCGAAACGAGGGCGGCGGGCAGCGTACCGAGGCTCTCTTCCAACCGACCCTGGGCGAAGCCGAAGAAGAACACGGCCTCGAAAAGGCCAACTGCTGCGGACATCACCAGCAGCGGGATCCACTGTCCGGCAGCGGGCAACGGCTGCTGATTCCGCGTAACCAGAAAGTGCAGCAGACCAAAGAGCACGCTGAGCGCTGCGGTCTGAGGGCCTCGCTCGATCGTGACTCCCAATGAGGCAAGCGATCGATGACGATGCCACACCGTGTACACGACGGGCCCGACAACACCGATCAGCAGCGCCGACGCAGCGGTGAGAAACATTGCGCCGCCACGATCAGCGGGCTTGACCGCAAACGCAACGCGAAGACCACCGGTAACCACAATGAACGTGGCGGCAATAACAGCCAGATCACGAATGTCGGGCTTCCACACCACCCATCGCACGCCTGGCGGCGGGCTGTCCCATTCGAATCGCACTACGAAGAGCGCAGCCAACGGAACCATCCACCCGAATGTTTGCGGGCTGAGCACTTTGGCAAGGACGAGCCCCATCAGGACCACAACCACCCAAGACGTGTCCAAGGCAATTGCAACCGCGTGGTCGGTGCTGTTGGTGCCCTTGTTGGCGGGCTGACGATCTGCCACTCGACTCATAGCGACCGCGACCGAGGCCCGTCGCGTACGGACGCGCAATCCCTCCACAGCATGAACCCATCGTTGATGTTCGCCAGCGCCCATACAGCGGCCGACGGTCCCGACCAACTCCTGCCAAACGTCCCCGGTCTCGAAGGACGTTGGGCCCTAGCAGACGCCTAGACCTCAGAGTGTCAGCAGAATCTCCGAGAGTGGACGTGCCGGGGAGTAGTAGAAGCCCTGAATGAAACGGAAGCCGAGTTCGCGCACCTGCCGGAGCTGTTCGATCGTCTCCACGCCCTCGGCCACCACGCTGAGATCCAGAGTTCGGGCGAGGTGCACCACTGCTTCGGTGATGGCTCGCTCGGTGGTGCCCCGCTCCAGACGTGACACGAAAGACCGATCGACTTTCACGGTTTTAAGAGGTAGGTCGCGGAGATGTGCAAGGGAGCTGTAGCCGGTGCCGAAGTCGTCGAGGGCGAGGACAAAACCAAGCAAGTGCAGTTCGCGCAGTGCCGCCATCGCCAGCTCCCCTGCTTCGAACGCCGTGCTCTCGGTGATCTCAATGCAGAAGTCCGATGGCGACATGCCATGACGAGCGACCGTGTCCGTGATCTCTCGAACGAAGGTCGATTGAACGATGCTCAGCGCCGAGAAGTTGCAGGACATCAGCAGCGTTCGGTCGGGTCGCACGCGACGTAGGGTGGCGGCGGCCTGGCTGGAAAGCTCGAATGCTTTGCGATCGAGTTCCCACACCAGGCCGGAGCTGTTGGCTGCATCCAGGAAGCTGTCGGGGCCGACGAGCGGGCCGTCCACCATGCGGCAACGGGCCAGCGCTTCGAACCCAACGGTATCGCCGTTATCGGAATCGATGATCGGCTGGAAGTGCATCACCAGACCACCGCGGTCAAGAGCGTTGCGCAGCATCTCGTGCTGGCGCTGCTCTTCCTCGGCAGCGAGCGCGAGCTGGTCATCGAACAGCTCGACGCGGTTGCGACCACGGGCTTTGGCGGCGTAGAGCGCAATATCGGCCTGGCGCAGCAGCGTGTCCTCATCGATTTCACCGGTCACCCCAACCTCGGACAGTGCCAAGCCGACCGACGCCGTCAGAGCGATCTGCGTCTCGCCGATTACGAACGGAGCGCGCATGACGGTTCGAATGCGTTCGGCGACGGCACTCGCCTCGGCAGGATGCACCAGTCCGCTGAGTACAGCTATGAACTCGTCGCCACCGAGGCGGGCCAGGAAGTGTTGGCCGGCTAGTTCGGTGATCAAACGACGCGCTACGTCCCGCACGACCTCGTCTCCGGAACGATGGCCAAAGGTGTCGTTGACGAGTTTGAAACCATCAAGGTCGATGAAGCACACACCGACCAGCCCGTCGTGCTGTCTCTCGGAGAGCCAGACGAGATGGTCATGGAGCTGGCGTCGGTTGGGCAGACCGGTGAGCTGGTCGTGCAGGGCGCGGTCGCGCAACTCGCGTTCGGCCACGAGCATCTCGGTGACGTCGTGATAACCAACGACAGCACCAAGTTGTGCGCCGCCGGCTCCAACCACAGGTTGCCCGCTGACGCGAACATGGCGCACGAGACCTTCGCTCACCACGCTCATGTGTTCATCGATCAGACGCTCGCCGCGCACCACCCGCGCCACCGGATGCGCGTCGATTTCCAGCGCGGTGCCATCGGCATCGAGCACAAGGAAGGATTCGAGGGTGAGGTCGCGGGCAGGCTGGTCGTTTTCCACACCGTGCATGAGGCGAGCCGCCTGGTTCACGAGGGTTGGCACGCCGAAACGATCGGTGGCCACGATGCCGTCATGCAGCTGGTCGAGCACGGCGGACAGCAGGCCGCGCTCGTGACCGAGTTCTTCAGCCAGTTCGTGGTCGCGATCATCACTTCGGAACGACAACACCATGCCACCGATACGAGGGTCGTGGGAGTGGTCGTTCCCGGTCACTTCAACCCGATAGAGGTCGCCGGAGGCGTGCACGATGCGGAGGTCGGCCCGATAGACCTCACGACCACCGGCCAATCGCGACAGCGCCTCAAACGCAACCTCGAGATCGTCAGGATGCACAAGATCAATACCACTGGTGCCCACCAGCTCGATCGGTGTTCGTCCGAACTGGTTCCCGACCGCACGGTTGGCGAACAGAACGCGAAACTCGGAGTCGATAACGAGTACCGCGTCTCGAAGGCCATCAAGGATCGTGGCGGGCGAGAGCACATCGGAGGGTTGGGCTTGCTCGTGTACCAACTCGCTGATGAGCCGAGCGACGCCGTGAAGCGCGTCAACTGAACCAGCCGCGATCTCGCTGGTGAGGGTGAGGGCCGCAACCAGCGCCCCGCCTTGGTCTCGTACGGCGAAGGTGGCACCCTCTGGCGTGGCAACGTGGGATGGTCCGTCGGCATTGATCAGATTCCGCTCCGCTCCGGTGAACGGTCTCGGCTGCAAGATCGATCGCGTCAGCGACGCGACGACCGATGCGCGATTGTCGTGCATGACGACGACCTCAGCGGGCGCTTTGGCCAGCGTGCCGGCAATCCGGACGAGTTCCATAAGCCGCGGGTGAGCGGCGAGGCGCGACCGACTACCGAGGGAAAGGTCAATCGCGGGCATGGCTGGTTATCGGAACCGTTTGGGCAACGTATGAACTCGTTTCGCAGTCTTGAGCCACTCCAGAGTCCGATCAGGACGCATCGTCTCCCTAAGGAAGATATCGGCGACTCTCAGTGGCGTTGACAGCGTACAGCGGTCGGTCATCGCCGTCAGGGAATCGTCCCGCTCGTGCCGACAAAAACGGACGTGACCAAGGCAAAAGCCTCGGTCACGTTTGGTGTCGACGGGGGGACTTGAACCCCCACGGGATTTCTCCCACTAGCACCTCAAGCTAGCGCGTATGCCTATTCCGCCACATCGACGTGGACTGTTGTTGCGCAGAGATCTTACCCGCAGGCACGCTCAGTCAAGCAAGAGACCGAGCGAGACAGCTGTGAAGATCCAGATGAGCGCAAAGATCGTGGTGATGCGATTGAGGTTCTTCTCGGCTGCGGTGGAGCCCATGCCGGCCCCGCCACCGCCGCCGAACATATCGGAGAGACCGCCACCCCTACCGGAGTGCAGCAGGATGCCACCAATCATGCCTACAAGCGAAGCCATATTGATGACGGCCACAATGATCTTCACGACGTTACGCACGGGGATTGACTCTATCAGTAGACAGCCATACAGCGTGGTGACGAATGCTTTTAGACGACGGCCACGACCGTGGGGAAATGACACGCCACTTCGTGCCCGAGGCCGGAGGTGGCTAGAATCGGCTCCTCCTGTGAGCAAATTTCCTGCGCAATCGGACATCGGGTGCGGAAGCGGCAGCCCGACGGCGGGTTGGCGGGGCTGGGCACGTCGCCCTGCAGAATGATGCGCTTACGAGCCCGCTCGGCCCGCGGATCAGGCAGCGGCACCGCGGAGAGCAACGCCTGGGTGTAGGGATGAGCTGGGCGCTGGTAGAGGTCTTCGGCATCACCGATCTCAACGATCTTGCCGAGGTACATCACCGCCACTCGATCGGAAATATGCCGGACGACGCCGAGGTCATGGGCGATGAACACAAAGGCCAGACCAAGCTCGTCCTGCAAGTCTTCGAGCAGATTCACAACGCCTGCCTGGATCGACACATCGAGAGCCGACACGGGCTCATCGAGCACCAGTAGGTCGGGCTCGACCGCAAGAGCGCGGGCAATGCCTATGCGTTGACGCTGGCCGCCGGAGAACTCATGCGGGAAGCGATTGACGTGCTCTGGGTTCAGCCCGACAACGGCCATAAGGTCCTTTACCCGATCCACCTCCTTCCCCTTGTGAAGGCCGTGAATTTTCATGGGCTCGCCGACGATGGCCTGCACCGACATCTTCGGGTTCAAAGACGCATACGGATCCTGGAAGACGAGTTGCATATGACGACGCGCTTCACGCAACTTGCCCGGATCGGCACCCACGATCTCAAGCCCCTGAAACAACACCGATCCCGAGGTGGCCGGAATGAGACCCAAGATAGAGCGGCCAGCGGTTGACTTCCCACAACCACTCTCGCCGACCAGGCCGAGTGTCTGGCCCTTGCCGACCTGAAAACTGATATCGGAAACGGCCTGAATCGTGCCGGTCTGACGGCGCAGCAAACCTGATCGAATCGGGAAGTGCTTCACCAAGTGCTGCACCGTGAGTACTGCCTCGGTCACAGTGCTACCTCTTTGGTCATGAGCTCGTCGGCGAAGTGGCAGGCGGAAGCATGAGCGAAACCGACGCTGTGCATCTCCGGTCGAGCGATATCGCACGTGCCCGGCTTGGCATACGGGCAGCGAGGGTTGAACGCGCAACCTGGCGGAAGAAAGACGAGCGATGGAGGCTGGCCTTTAATGCGGTGCAACCGGTTGCCTGGCGTGTTGCCGTCTACTCGGGGAAGGGAGGCGAGCAGACCCTGGGCGTAGGGATGCCCGGTGCGATAGAAGACGTCATCGACGCTGCCGAGTTCGACCTGCCGACCGGCGTACATCACCATCACTCGGTCGGCCACCCCGGCAATCACGCCGAGGTCATGCGTGATCAGCAGGAGCGAGCTGCTGGTGCGTTCCTGGATGCGCTCGAACACTTCCATCACCTGAGCTTGAATAGTTACGTCGAGCGCCGTGGTCGGTTCATCGGCGATGAGCACGTCGGGCTCGTTTGCGATACTCATGGCGATCATGGCCCGCTGGCGCATACCGCCAGAAAACTCATGCGGATACTGGTCGACCCGTCGGTCCGGCTCGGGGATGCCCACGATGTCCAGAAGCTCCACCACCCGCTCTCGGGCCTGTACCGCAGTGATCTTGTCATCGTGCACCTGTATGGCTTCAGTGATCTGCTTGCCGATAGTCATCACCGGATTGAGTGAGGCCAATGCGTCCTGGAAGACCATGGCGATCTTGTTCCCTCGGAACGAGCGCAGTTCGCTCTCGGGGCGACCGAGAATCGACTGACCCCGAAACAGGACGTCACCGCTGATCTTCGCCGTCTTTGGTAGCAGCCCCAGTATGGCCATCGAACTCACGCTCTTGCCCGACCCTGACTCCCCCACAATGCCGAGCGTCTCGCCCGCAGTGAGGTCGTAGCTGAGGTTGTCGACGGCCTTCAATACTCCGTCGTCGGTGGAGAATTCAACGCTGAGATTCCGGACCGACAGCACCACTTCGTTGGTCGCCATCAGTGCTTCGCTTGAGGGTCGGTGGCGTCCCGCAGACCGTCGCCCAGGAAGTTGACAGCCAGGGTGACGAGGATGATGAGGAGCCCGGGAAAGTACAGAAGGTACGCCTTGGTAGCGATGGTTTCCTTGCCGTCGGCCAACAGCTTTCCCCATGACGTCTTCGGTGCTTGCACGCCGAACCCTAGGTAGGAAAGCGTCGACTCAGCGATGATGGCTGCGGCGACGGACAGCGACGCATTCACCATGATGGGTCCGACCAGGTTCGGAATGATGTGCCGAAGAATGATACGAGTATGGGAGCAGCCGATGGCTCTCGCAGCTTCCACAAACTCCTTTTCCTTCAGTGCCAGCACCTGTCCACGAACGATTCGGGCGATGCCCATCCAGCCGAGCCCAGCGAGCACAAGAATGATGGTGCTGTCGGAGTTACCGAACTTCTTGAGCGCAATGGCCAATACGGCCAGCGCCGGCAGCAGCAGGAACAGGTCGGTAAAGCGCATCAGGATCTGCTCGGACACCTTGCCGAAGTAGCCGGCTATGGCACCGGTGATAGTGCCCACCACGGTGGAGATGACCGAGACGAACAGGCCGATCTTCAGCGAGATCTGACCGGCGTACAGGCAGGTGGTGAGGTAGTCCCGACCGACCAGATCGACACCAAACAAGTGCTTCCTGCTGGGTGGAGCCGGATCGGCCAGCAGGTCGGACACGTTCTTGTACGGGGCAATCCATTTGGCTCCGAAACAGCACACCACCAATATGATCAGTAGAAAGAGACCCAACATGGCGAGTCGGTGGCGGAAGAAGCGTCGGCGGAACAATTGCCATTGCGTCCTGGCAACCGGAGAAGTGCCCTGGATAAGCGCCGTCTCGTCGCTGCCTACGGCAATGGCCTCTTGCAATTCGGCGGTCATGCGAGCCTCACTCGTGGATCGAGCACGCTATAAAGCATGTCGGCAATCAGGTTAAAGATGATCACGAAGACGCCCGTCACGAGCATCCACGCCAACACGACGTAGATATCACCGTTGATGAGTGCATCGATAAAGAGTCGGCCCATTCCCGGAATCGAAAAGATCGACTCCGTGATAATCAGCCCACCGAACAGTACGCCCGTTTGGGTAGCTACGTCGGTGACGAGCGGTATGAGCGCGTTGCGGAAGGCATGGCGAAACACGACCTTGCGTCGCGGGACGCCCTTGGCGCGGGCGGTGCGAATGAAATCGCTCGAGAGAATGTCGAGCATTGACGCTCGTTCGAAGCGACTCCACTGCGCGATGAGCTGCACCGTGAGCGTGAACACCGGCAGCACGAGATGCCGCAGATAGTCGAGATTGATGCCCTTCTTGTCGGTGCTATGCAGGCCGATGAAGAAGAGAAATGGTTTGTCCAGATTGAACTTCTGCTTGATGAACACGCCGAAGACCTGGATAAGAATCAAGCCGAACCAGAACGGCGGCATGGCCACGCCTATGTACGAAAGGCCGGTAAACACATAGTCGGGAACTGAATACTGCTTCACCGCCGAAAACACGCCGATGGAGATGGCGACGATGAGGGCGAGCAACACGCCCCACACGATGAGCTGCAAGGTGAAACCCAACGCTCGACTGATCATGGGCCCCACATCACCACCGGTGCGGGTACTGATACCAAAGTCACCCCGTATGAAGCGACCGAACCACTTGAAGTACTGAACCGGTATCGCGTCGTTAAGGCCGTACCGAACTCGGGCTCGTTCGAGCGCGGTTGGGTCCTTGAGTTGTCGAAACTTCACGGTCGGGTCGAACGTGAGCCGCACGGCAACGAAGACAATGAACGATGCCACCAGGAGCACTGGTACGGAGTACAACACTCGGCGTGCGATGTAACTGAGCACTACTTCGACCTTTCCCTCATAAGGTTCGGCAACACTGGAAACTTGCGAAGAGGGGAGCCCGACAATTGTCGGACTCCCCTCTTGACATCTCTGACAGCAGACTAACTACTTGGCTAAGGTCCAGGTGTTCATGTTCCAGAACGGTCCGAGCACGGCGTTGTCGGTGGGACCGGTGACCTTCTTGCTCCACAGCATGATGTTGGGAAGCGGGTCGAGCGGGATCGAGGTGGCATCGGCAGCCAGCAGCTTGTCGATGTCCTTCGAGATGGCGATGCGCTTGGTCTCGTCGAGCTCAGCGTCGGAAGCAGAAAGCTTCTCATCGAGACCAGCGATCTTGGTGCGGGTCCAGTTCTGGCCACTCTGCTTGTTGGCATCCGACGGGATGTTGGTGGATTTGAACAGGCTGGTGAGGGCCGGCAACGGGAAGGTCGCAACCTGGGCGTAGATGGCTGTCTGGAAGTCACCGGCGGGAAGGGCCTTGCCGAACAGGTCACCAGCTTTGATGTTGTCGACCTTCATTTCAAAGCCGGCTTCCTTGAACAGCTGGATGAGGATTTCCTGGGTAAGTTCACGACGCTTGTTGCCGGCTGTGGTTCGCAGGGCAAAGGACGCTCGGTCGGCACCCTTGGCCCAGATGCCGTCGGCACCCTTGGCGTATCCAGCACCCTTCATCAGCGTCTCGACCTTGGCTAGGTCCTTCTTGTAGACGTCGAAGTCAGTACCCGAGAACTTGCTGATGATCGGCGGATTGAAGCTCTGCACGGCCTTCTTCACACCGATGCCACCGAACAACTTGTTCACGACCGCGTCGCGGTCAATAGAGTACGCAAGGGCTTGGCGGACTTCTTTCACATCGAACGGGGCCTTGGAGTTGTTGATCCAGATGGCCTCGACCGAGCCGGTGTTACCGGTGAAGAAGTTGTTGCCCTCAACACCGGCCGAGATGGCGTCAATCACAGCCACCTGCGGCTGCGGGTAGATGACCGACACTTCACCGGCCTTATAGGCCTGGAACTCGGCAGCGGTATCGGGCAGGAACTTGAAGACAACCTTCGACAGCTTGGGCTTGGCGCCCCAGTATTTGTCGTTGGGGACGAGCGTGATGGCTACACCCTTTTCCCACTTGTCGATCATCCAGGGGCCGCCCGAGAACTTGTAGCCGTCCTTCATTTCGGCGTTGCGGTCCTTACCAGCCAGGGTCTTGCTGGGCATGAGGCCGAAGCTACCGCCAAAGAGAGTCTTCCAGTCGGCGTAGATCTCCTTGAAGGTCACCACCGCGGTATCGGGGGCGGTGGCGTCAACCGATTCGATCTTGTCGTAGCCGGTGGCGTCGTACACGTCCTTGGCATCGGGGCCAGCGATCTGCTCGAACATGTACTTAAAGTCAGCTGAGGTGATGGGGTCACCCGTAGACCAGACGGCCTTCGGGTTGATCTTGTAGGTCACGACCTGCTTGGGTGTGCTGACCACCGTGGGCTCCCCCACCAGGATGCTGGATGGCTTCGGCGAATACACGCCGCCTTCGTTTACGACATCGAACGCGCGGGGCAAGGTGCCAACGGTCATCATCCAGAAACCCCAGGACGAACCGCCGCAGCTGTTGATCACGTCAGCGCAGTCGGGCTCCTGCTCGGCGCCGACGACGAGCGTGCCGCCGGCATCACCGGCCGGGGCAGGCGCGGCGGTGGTGGCTGTCGCAGCAGTGGTCGGCGCAGCGGTGGTGGCGCCGCCGGCCGTCGTTGCGGTTGACGCTGCGGTGGTAGCTCCACCTGCTGCGGTCGTGGACGATGTCGCCGTCTTGCTACTGCTACCGCATGCAGCGGCTATCAAGGAGGCACCAAACAGCACTGCTGCAAGTTTGGCACCTGTTGAAGATCTCTTCACGTGGGTCTCCTCTCGGGTTTGGGTATGCAATGTCGGGCCGTCCTGTGCGAAAGGCTCCCCTTCAGGTGTAGGCCGAACAGCCCCAAGCTACTACTAAGTAACGAAGAAAAGTGACACGTGACCGTTCGCCAGCCGAGTCCAGCTACCGCCACGCGCGGGCGGAACCAAAGATGCCGGCGAATCCGGGGGTGGCGGCCACCCCATTCACGTTGGAGGCGACGACGCCAAGCGACGGTGCTCGGTACAGGGGAATGGTGGGCAAATCGATCCAAAGACCCTCGTCGAGCTTGTTCAAGGACTCGGCGAAGTCCTGATCGGTCAGGGCGGAGGCCACCTGGGCGATGAGCGGCGGGATGGCATTCGGCGCATAGCGACCGATGTCGCCCGCGTTGCCGCGCGTAAATCTCGCCGTTCGATTGGCCAGGCTCAGGTCGCCGGATCCACTCAGCAACGCCAGGTCCCACGGTCCACCGTCGACCACATCGCCAATGGTCGGGGTGGGTACCAGCGTGATACCTGCCGCGGCGCACTGGCTGGCGATTGCCTCGGCCACCGATTGCCCCAGGCTGCCGGCCGGGTCGTAGTACAGCGTGAGTGAGAGCGCCTTTCCACCCTTGGTAACCGGGTCGGTCTTGCCCGCGCTGGTGTAGCCGATCTTGGCGAGCAGGTCGCGGGCCACCTGGGCACCGGCCGACTGACCAGCACTAGTCGAGCGGTAGCCGGGATCATTCGGACCGAGCATCCGGTTGTCAGCGATGGTTGCTTCCGGCAACACCGACGCGATGCGGCTGGCCATGAGACTCGGGCGATCAACGCAGGCACTGATGGCCTTGCGCAGAGTACGGTCCTGGAACTTCGGCTGACCGAAGTTGAAGACCAACTCAGTGACGGCCACGGGCGAACTACGAACCACACTCACGCCCGAGCCAGCCTTGATTGCGTCGAGTTTGGAGGCATCGGCCGGTAAAGCCGTGACGTGCACCGATCCGTTGCGCATGGCATCGAGCTGGGAACCGACCGGAACCGTCTTTACAACAATTCCTGCGCTCGCAGCCGGTGGCTGGGCCCAGTATTTGTCGTTCGGCTTCAGCATAAGACCTTCAGGCGATACCGAACTCACTCGGAAGGCGCCACCCGACACCGCCGTGGCCGGCAGCTCTTTCGCTACCGAGAACCCGGTGTTCCAGGCATCGGCCAGCCGGATGGCGCCGGCGTCATCGATGTTGGTGAGGTCGGTGACCTTGGCCGCAGCCATGACCACGTGGGCCGGCACCAACGAATGGAACAACCACTTCCAGTCGGGTTCGCTCGTATCAAACGTGACGGTGATCTGTTTGGAGGAGCCGTTGGTGCAACCAATGCCGGTGACGTGTTGGTAGCTGGCAACGGTTTCGGTGTGGAAGGCCGGCTCGGTTACTCCGGTCGGCAACTTCTGCAGGAATTTGGCGCTGCTGGCCAGGACGGCGAGGCGGAAGTCGTCACAGCCGATGGCTTGCCCGTCGCTCCAGACCGCTTCTTCCTTGAGCCGGTACTGGACGAGCAGCGGCTCGTTGTTCAGCACCTTCGGAGCTTCGGCCATGAGATCCTGATCGAGTAACGGCTCTCCTCTGGCCCCCGTGCGGAACGGGCTGGGTAGCATCAGCGACATGACCGGGGCATTGTCGGTCGGAAGCTGACTCGACACGTGTGGGTTCATATTGGTGACGCCGTAAGGGACCGCAACCACGATGGGGCTGTCGGGCGTGCGGTTGTTGGTCGGCACGCTGACGGGGGGGATGGTCGGTTCAGTGAATGGCGGCAGTGCGACCGTCGACGGCGGCACCAGGGTGGTGCTCGACGTGGTGGTCGCCGCGGCGACGGATGTACTGGTGGTCGTCGTGTTCAGACGACCGGGCAAACCCGGCAACGTCGTGGTGCTAGCCGCCGTCGGAGGCGTCGTTTCTGGGTTGGTTGGCACCGCAGCTGCCCCGCCGGCGACGACAGCGCGTTGGCGAACAATATTGGGCCACAGGAGTGATACAGCCAACATGCCTACGCCGACAACGATGGACAGCCTGGCGATGAAGCCGAGTCTGCGTTCTTTGCGCGCGTAAGGGTTTGGTCGATATTTCTTGGTCATAAGAGGTCAGCGCCGCAGGGTCCTTTCGCAGCGGACTTCTACCCTATGCGCGTCCTCAAGATTTCAGGATGCACGCAGGCGATATTGCACAATCTGCGCAAAATCGTCGGGCAGCAGGCTGGCCCCACCGACCAGGGCGCCATCTATATCGGGCATGGACATCAGTTCCTGCGCGTTGGCACCCTTCACACTGCCGCCGTACTGAATACGCACGGCCTGCGCAGCTTCCTTGCCGACAGCCTCGGCGACCTTCTGGCGAAGAGCGGCGCACACATCCTGGGCATCCTGCGACGTGGCGGTGCGGCCGGTGCCGATTGCCCAGATTGGCTCGTAGGCGATGACCATTTCCTTCACGTGCTCAGCGGTACGGCCTTCGAGCACACTCATGAGTTGCCCGAGAACCTTGTCGTTAGTCTGACCGGCCTCACGCTCATCGAGGGTCTCCCCCACGCACACGATCGGTTTCATGCCAAGGTTCTGGATGGCGGTGATTTTCTTGGCCACCATCTCGTCGGTCTCACCGAAAATCTCGCGCCGCTCGCTGTGGCCGACGATGACGTACTGCACGTTCAGTTTGGCCAAGAAGTGGGGGCTGACTTCGCCGGTGTAGGCACCCTTTTCCTCCCAGTGACAGTGCTGTGCGCCAAGCGCCATCGGGATGTCGTCGGACTCGATAACCGTTTGCACCGAACGCAGGTCGGTGAACGGTGGATGCACGCTGACCTCAACGGTGAGGTAGTCCTCCTTGGTGAGGAGGTAGCTCAACTTCTGCACCGTTTGAATGGCCTCGAAGTGATTGTGGTGCATCTTCCAGTTACCGCTGATGAGCGGCATGCGATCGGCCATGACGAGTCCTACTTCTTTGCGTTGGGAGCGTTGCGGAGGGCGGCGAGGCCGGGCAGGTCGCCGAGCTCAAGGAGTTCAAGCGATGCGCCGCCGCCGGTGGACACGTGCGAAACGTCATCGGCAAAACCAAACTGGGCGAGCGCAGCAGCCGAGTCACCGCCGCCAACCACGGTAAAGGCTTTAGTGTCGGCCATGGCTTGAGCGATGGTACGCGTGCCGTTGGCGAAACGGGCGTCTTCAAACATGCCGAGCGGGCCGTTCCAGAACACCGTGCGGGCCTCCATGATGACGTCGGCGAACGCGGCGGCGGTGCCGGGTCCGATGTCGAAACCCTTGGCTCCGGCGGGAAGGCGGGTGCCCCAGGTTTGCACCTGACCATCCTTGTCGACACCGATGATGTCTTCGGGCAGGTGAATGGTCTTGCCACTCGCCAATAGGCGCTTGCAGGTATCCACCTGATCGGGTTCAAACAACGAATCGCCGATCGGGTTGCCAAGCGCAGCCAGAAACGTGAAACACATGGCGCCACCAATGGCGAGCGCATCGACAACATTCAACAGCGCCTCGACGACGCCGAGTTTGTCGCTGATCTTCGAACCACCGAGCACCGCAACGAACGGGTGCTTTGGTTCGTTTCGCAGGCCGAGGGTGACGTCGACTTCCTTCTGCAGCAGCCGACCCATGGCCGACGGCAACGTCTGCGGCGGACCGACGATGGAGGCGTGGGCTCGGTGAGCGGCGCCAAAGGCGTCATCAACGTAGGCGTCCATGCCTTTAACCAACGACGCAACGAAGGCAGGGTCGTTGCCCTCTTCGCCCGGGTTGAATCGTAGGTTTTCCAGCAGCTCTACGCCGGGCGCCAGTTCGGCCAAACGGGCCCGAACCGCGTCCATTGAGTACTTCGCTTCCGGCTCACCCTTCGGACGACCGAGGTGACTTGCGCACACAACGGTGGCACCATGCTGTTGCAGCCAGGTGATGGTGGGCAGCGCGGCACGGAGGCGGAAGTCATCGGTGATGACACCCTTGTCCATCGGCACGTTGAAGTCGGTGCGGACGAGGACCCGCTTCCCGTCGAGGGGAAGCAGGTCCTCCAAGACCGGCAGGCTCATGCTTACTTCTTCTTCTTGGCGACTGCCAGCTTCTTGGCGGAGGGCTTGTTGGCCTTGCCGACCACGAGCGCCAGGTCAACAAGGCGGTTGGAGTAGCCCCACTCGTTGTCGTACCAGCCGAGCACCTTTACGAGTTTGCCCTGGCTCATGGTGAGTTCACTGTCGAAGATGCAGCTGTGCGGATCGCCAACGATGTCCGACGAAACAATGGGTGCGTCGGTGTACGACAACACACCCTTGAGCGCCCCCTTGGAGGCCGCGGCCTTGAACGCTGCATTGATCTCCTTCACCGAGGCCTCGTTGTTCAGGATGGCAACGAAGTCGGTGATGGAACCGGTGGGAACCGGCACGCGTAGCGAGGTGCCGTCGAGCTTGCCCTTCATCGCTTCGAGCACCAGGCCCGTCGCCCGAGCGGCGCCGGTGGACGTGGGAGTGATGTTGATAGCAGCAGCGCGGGCCCGACGGAGATCCTTGTGCGGTCCGTCGACTAGGGCCTGGTCACCGGTGTACGCGTGGATGGTGGTCATGAGGCCCTGCTGCACGCCGAACGCGTCATCGAGCACCTTCACGAGCGGCACGAAACAGTTGGTGGTGCACGAGGCGTTGGACACGACAAAGTGCTTGGCCGGATCGAACGTGTGATGGTTCACGCCATACACAAACGTTGCGTCGGCACCATTGCCCGGAGCAGAGATGATGACGCGCGGAGCACCGGCTTCGATGTGCTTAGCAGCCTGGTCGCGATCGGTGAAGAAGCCGGTGGACTCGATGACGACGTCGACGCCGAGATCGCCCCAGGGGAGGTTCTTAGGGTCACGCTCGGAGAGAATGGTGATGCTGTCATCACCGATGTGGATGGTGTTGTTTTTGCCGACCGACACCTTGTGGGGCAGCTTGCCCATCACCGAGTCATACTGCAGCAGGTGCGCCATCTGGTCGAGCGAGCCGAGGTCGTTGGCGGCCACGAATTCGATGGCTGCTCCCGAATGCTTGGCGGCCCGGTAAAAGTTCCGGCCGATCCGTCCAAAACCGTTAATGCCAACTCGAATTGCCATGAGTGATCCTTCTGGGGGTTAGCGAACCCGCAGAGACTAGCGAAAAGGGTGGCGCGTCATGAAGGTCTTTGGTCGGCAGCGACCAGGGTCACACGGTCCCGTGGCGTCCGATGTCGCGATGCTGCACGCGTACATGGGTTCCGTGGGCCCTCAATCGACGGCCAAGCTCCTCGGACAATGCCACGGAGCGGTGACGACCGCCGGTGCATCCGATAGCAATCGTGAGATAGCTCTTGCCCTCTTCGACATAGGCAGGTAGCAGGAGTTCAAAGAGGCCGTCCAGGTGAGTGAGGAACTTCTCCGACAGTTCGTTGCCGAGCACGTAGTCCCGCACCTCGGGGTCGAGACCGCTCTGATCACGAAGGGAGTCGACCCAGAACGGGTTGGGCAGAAAACGCACATCGAATAACAAATCGACATCAACGGGTACGCCGTGTTTGAACCCGAACGACACGACAGAAGTCTGCATACCGACGTTATCGATCTCGTCGCTGAACAGCTCAGTCACCTGCGCCTTCAACTGATAGATCGTCTTGCCCGTCGTGTCGATCACACGGTCGGCAGCCGCACGCAGCGGCTCGAACAGCGCTCGATCCTGTTGTACAGCATCGAGCACACTGCCATCGGCAGTGGCGAGCGGATGCTTGCGTTTGGTGGCACCGTAGCGCTTCACCAACTCTGCGTCGCTCGCTTCAAGGAACACGATGCGCACCCTGTCGCCGCTGGCCCGCAGCCGCTGCACGACCTCCACCATCTCTGACTGCTGGCCGGTGACACGACCGACAACAAGCGCAAGATGCTGGATGCTTGACCCCGGCTGGGCGGCCAGTTCGGTGACTTTCTCGATCAGCGACGTGGGCAGATTGTCGACCACAAACCAGCCGAGATCTTCCATGTCATCGGCCACCTGCGAACGCCCGGCGCCTGACAGTCCGGTGATGACGACAATGTCGGTCATGGCGCCGAGGCTATGCCGGTATGCCGGTCTTACGCGTGTCGAGGAACAGCAGCCGAGGAATCGTCGCTGCTTCGACATACTCGGTGGCCCGCGCGAGAAAGCCTGGAGGCGGAGTGGGCTCGTGCATACGGCGCACGGTGAGTCCGTTGTCGGCCAGTGCGTTTATGTAGCGCCCGAGCGGCCGGTGGATGAAGGGAATGAAAATGTCCTTCTCCACCTCCTGGTCGGATTCGTCTTCCACCAGGTAGGCGCCGATGCGCCAGTACTGCTCGGGTGGATCGAGAATCTGGTCGTCAATCCAGCCACTGTTCGGGGTCTGCAGCAAGGGATGGTTGAGGAAGAAAAGGAACTTGCCGCCCGGCTTCAGTACCCGGCTGACTTCGGCAATGGCGTCATCGACATCGCGAATGTGCTCGAAGACGAGGCAGGCCACGACCGCATCGAACGCTTGCTCACGGAACGGCAGTTTGCCTGCGCCGGACTGGACAAACTTCGCGCCACCGTCACGTTCGTGGGCGACCTTGATCTGGTTCCAGGTGGGGTCGATACCGATGACGTTGGTGGCACCACCCTTGACGGCTAGGCGCGAAATCTGACCGTCACCGCAGCCGACATCGAGCACTGCCTTGGCACCCTGAAGTGCTTCGGATGCAAGCGGGAGGATCTGCTCCTCGTACTCCTCATCGGCGCCGTCGGTGAATCCTTCTATCCACCAGTCGGCGTTCTTTTCCCATAGGTCGTCTTCGCTCACTTGTGAATCTTCGCGTAGATGGCCTCAGCCACGGCATCCGGTAACCAGCTCAGGGCCTTCAACGTTTCGAGCGACGCCTTCTTCACCGCGTTCACGCCTCCCATCTCCTTGGTGAGGCGTTTCTTACGGGTCTCCCCTAAGCCGGGGATGTCGTCAAGCACGCTGACGGTCATTCGTTTGTCTCGCAACTCACGGTGGAAGGTGTTGGCGAAACGGTGGGCTTCGTCACGAATGCGTTGCAGCATGAACAGCGCTTCGGACTGGCGGGGCACGATCATCGGCTCGGAATGTCCGGGGATGTAGACCTCCTCGAACCGCTTGGCCAGAGAAGCGATCGGGATCTCGTCTTCGAGTCCGAGGGCTTTCACGACGCGCTCTGCGACGGCGAGTTGTCCCTTGCCACCGTCAACCAGCAGGAGTTGCGGCGGGTACGCGAACTTGCCCTTTCGATCGTTGCGATCGGGCGCGGGTTGATCTCGCTCGTCCAGGTAGGCCTGCAGACGGCGGGTGAGCACTTCTTCCATGGCGGCATAGTCGTCGTTGCCTTCGACGGTCTTGATCTTGAAGCGTCGGTACTCACTCTTGCGCGGCAGACCGTCTTCGACAACCACCATCGAGCCGACGTAGTCGGTGCCCTGGAGATGGGCCATGTCGTAACACTCGATACGCAACGGTGCCTCGGGCAGATGCAACGCATCCTGCAGCTCGTTGAGCGCGCGAGCCCGGCTGTTGTGGTCGGCGGCGCGGCGCAGCCGGTGGCGAGTGAATTCTTCTTTCGCATTTCGGGTGACGGTCTCATGCAGCTCGCGCTTGCCACCACGCTGCGCCATCCGGATCTGTACCTTGCTGCCGCGGGCGGCCGTGAGCCATTCCTCGTACACGTTCGACGCCTCAGGTTCGGCGGGAACGATGACCAGCTTTGGTACGCCGAGCGGCGGCGCGTCACCATAGAGCTCTTCGAGAATGCGAGCGATGAGGCCGTCGACGGGCAGGTCTTCGACCTTGTCGATGATGAAACCCTTGCGACCAACCACGCGCCCTTTGCGTACATAGAACACCTGCACGGCCGCTTCCAGATCATCGTCGGCCAAGCCAATGAGGTCAATGTCCTCGCTGCGATCACCCACCATCTGCTGCTTCTCAATAGCCTTCTGCACCGCGGCCAAACGATCACGCAGACGCGCTGCGAGTTCGAACTCCAACTCCCCCGCTGCGTCCGTCATATTCTTTTTCAGCCGGTTGACGACCTCGTCGGTGTCACCATCAAGGAACTCACAGAGGTCGCGGACCAGAGCCTCATACGCTTCCGGGGTGATCTCGCCAACGCAAGGGCCGGAACACTTCTCGATATGGAACAGCAGACACGGTCGACCCAGCTTCTCGTGGGTGGTGAACTTTGACGGCGAACAGGTACGGATGGGAAAAGTACGTAACAACAGGTCGAGTGTGTCTCGAATGGCGTAGGCGTGCGCGTAGGGGCCGAAGT
>JANNZM010000042.1:0-3484 GCA_031410595.1 Actinomycetes bacterium
CGGCGGCCGAGATGTGGTCGGTGGTGCACTTGCCCTTGGCCTTCATAAGGACGGGCAGTCCTACGTAGTCCTTGCCGTCCCACGCTGTGAACGGCTCAAGCAGCTGAAGTCGATCGCTGGTGGGAGACACTACGACCGATACGCCAGACGAGTCGGCGGGCGGCACGACGAACGTGTCGATGCCCGCATCGTAACCCCTGGCCGGAAGCACTTCACCGACTGGTGGGTCGAGGCGAACCTGGTCCCCCGCAGCATTCGTAAGGGTGTCCGTAGTCGGGTCAAAGTCAAGTTGGCCGGACAATGCGAGCGCAATGACGGTGTCGGGCGAGGTCACAAACGACAGCGTGTTGGCGCTCCCGTCATTGCGCTTCGGAAAGTTGCGATTGAAACTATTCACGATGGTGTTCGGGTGACCGGTGACCGATGCGGGGCGATCCCACTGACCGATGCACGGCCCACAAGCATTGGCGAGGACGGTGGCACCGATAGCTTCGAGGTCGGCCATCAAACCGTCCCGCTCGATTGTGGCGCGGATCTGCTCGGACCCTGGTGAGATGAGCAGCTCGCACTGCGCTTTCAAACCCTTGGCAGCAGCCTGGCGAGCGATGGAAGCAGCGCGGGTGATGTCCTCGTATGAAGAGTTGGTGCACGACCCAATGAGCGCAGCAGATATCGAGAGCGGCCACCCTTCCTTGCGGGCCTCCGCGCCAACAGCAGCACCGACCCGGTTGGCGCGGTCGGGGGAGTGCGGGCCGTTGATGAGCGGCTTCAACGTGTCGAGATCGATCTCGATCAACTGGTCATACGAAGCGCCCTCGTCGGGACGAAGATCGGCGGCAACCGCATTGGCAGCATCGGCAATCGCCTCGCGACCGGTTGCCTTCAGATAGGCCGCCATGTTGTCGTCGTAGGCGAACACCGAACACGTGGCACCGATCTCGGCTCCCATGTTGCACACGGTGGCTTTACCGGTGGCCGAGATGGTGTCGGCACCCGGCCCGAAGTACTCGACGATGGCGCCGGTGCCACCTTCCACCGTCAGCACCCGGGCGACTTCGAGGATGACGTCTTTGGGCGACGACCAACCCGACAACGTGCCGGTGAGACGCACGCCGATCACCTTTGGCCAACGCACGTTGAACGGGAAGCCGGTGAGCACGTCGACCGCATCGGCGCCACCAACACCAATGGCAACCATGCCGAGCCCGCCTGCGTTGGGGGTGTGGCTGTCGGTGCCGATCATCATGCCGCCAGGGAAGCCGTAGTGCTCAAGCACGACCTGATGGATGATACCCGACCCTGGCCCCCAGAACCCGATGCCGTACTTGGCCGACACGCTTTTTAAGAAGTCGTACACCTCGCGGTTTGTATCGACGGCAACACCCATGTCGATCTTGGCACCCTGTTTGGCGCTGATGAGGTGATCGCAGTGCACCGTGGCCGGAACGGCCACCTGGGGTAGACCCGCGGTCATGAATTGGAGCAATGCCATCTGCGCGGTGGCGTCCTGCATGGCCACCCGATCGGGATGAAAGTCGGCGTAGCTGCGGCCTCGCTCCATCTCCTGATTCTCGGGGTCGGAGAGATGGTTGATGAGGATCTTTTCGGCCAACGTGAGGGGTCGTCCGAGGCGCATGCGACCGAGTGCCGCCCGGGCGGGAAGGGTGGCATAGACCGATGAGACGAGTTCGATTGGGGTACCGGCGCTTGCGGTCATGGTGGGCTCCTCTGGACTGACGACTTGTATACAAGTATAAGACAAGTCCCTCAAGGGCGCAACGCTATCGCTGGGCCCCGCCGCTATTATGTGGGCGTCAGGGTATGCCACGTGGCGAAGGGTGCGGTCATTTAGGCTTGATTGAGCATGATTGATCCGCCTGTCCGCCAACTCGGTAACCCGGCGCGGGCGGGAATTTCTCCCCGAGTGCTCGGCGTTGTGGCTCTCGCCGTTGTGACCGCAGTCATTGCGTTTGCCGCGCTCGGCGGGAAGAAGTCGGCAACGGCACCGGCGACATCGTCCACCTCGGCTGCGGCGTCGGCTGCAGAGACGAGCGTTGCGACCCCCTCGTCGGCTGCCGGGTTGCCGCCGTTGCCCGCCTCGCCCAAGCCGCTACCCGACGGTGGTCTGTACGCCGGCCGCCCGCCCATGTTCGTGGTGGTGAGCTTCGACGGTGCCGCCGACCCATCGTTGCTGACCCATTGGGAAGAGGTCACCAAGAAGGCTCCGGCCCACATGTCGCTGTTTCTGTCTGGCGTGTACCTGCTCGGCGCCGAGAACAAGGATGCCTACCACGGCCCTCGTCACGGGGTGGGGGAGTCTGGCATCAACTTTGCGCCGGTTCCTTCCGGAAAGAAATCAGCCGACTTTCTGACGGAGACGGTGAACGGCCTGAAGCAGGCGCAGATCGACGGCCACGAGTTGGGCACGCATTACGGCGGGCACTGGTGCGGACCGAGTGGCGTCGACAGTTGGAACCGAGCCGACTGGGCCAATGAGCTCAACCAGTTCGACAACCTGATGAACAACCTCGATACCAACAACAAGCTCACCACTCCGCTCGGAACACCTTTCGTGCGACCATCGATAGGCAGTCGAACGCCGTGTCTCGAAGGCAATCTCGATTCGCTGTATCCGGTCATCAAGGCCCGTGGCTACCGTTATGACGCCAGCGGTCGCCGCACCCTGACCGAATGGCCGAAGGACAAGAACGGCTTGTGGCAGTACGGGTTTCCGACGGTCACCATCGAGGGTGTCAGCCGCCCGATGCTGACGGTTGACTTCTCGCTGCGCGAGAACATGGATCCGAAGAAAGACGCCGACGACGCGAAAGCCAAGGACATTTCCCGCCGGGTCTACGAAGGGTACAAACAGGGCTTTGATTCGCTCTACTACGGCAACCGCGCCCCCTTCGAAGTGTCGAACCACTTCGTGCACTTCACGAAGGAAGCTTTCAATCAAGCCGTTGAAAAGCTGCTGACCGAGGTGTGCCCGATGGCTGAGGTGCAGTGCGTGAACTATCGAGAGCTGAGCGACTGGATGGATGCCCACAAGAGCTCGATCTCCGGATTCGAAAAAGGTTCATTTCCGAAACTCGCGAAACCGGCGGCCTGAGCGATGACCGACGTGTGGGGGCCGCCCGAGGGTGAACCGGTACCGCTTTCACCACCGATACTCATCGACATGCCGGTCCCGCCGCGGCACAGGCGCCGTCGCATTGCGCCGATTATCCCGACCACTATTGCGTTGGCAGTCCTCACCGCAGTAGGTGGCGTGGCGGCGGTCAATAAGGCCGGTGCTCGCACTTCGGTCATAACCAGCGGCGCTGTAACGACCGAAATTTCGAAACCGGCCACGGTCTCGTCGGTCGTTACGGTCCAACCGACCGCAACATCGGCGGTGGCCTCGGGTGGCGCCACCACGGCAACCCTTGCCGCGCCTACGACGGTTGCAGCCACCGCCTCGCCGGCCCCAGCCCCGGCCACT
>JANNZM010000043.1:0-17840 GCA_031410595.1 Actinomycetes bacterium
AACGTCGCGATATCAGTGATGATCGAGGCGCGCAACCGGTCCATCAACTGCAGTCGGGTGCGTAAACCGTGCCCGGTCGGGTCGGCGGTGAGTACCCAGTTTTCGTGTTCCAACAGGTCCGCCGACATGACAACAGCATACACCTGTTCGCATAGGAATGCTATCGAAACCTTCGAGAGTTTTGTCAAGAAAACTGTTCCCAGGAAGGCCTTATAGGGCCTCAGATCGATCCGCACGCCCACCCCGCAGCGCCGGACCCGACAACGTCTGACCCAAGGCCAACGGCCGCAGGCCCGCTACGATGACCGCCGTGAGTACGGATGCTGACATTGAACGAACACGGTTGTTTGACGCTATTGAGGGTGACCTGGCGGGTGTGAGCACGGCGATGGAACGGCTCGATGGCGCTACGTACTTCACCTGTAGCAATTGCGAGAACCCGTTGGCCGATGAGGCGTTGGCGGAGAACCCCACGTTGAGCCTTTGCCCCAGCTGCCAGAACGCGTAACCCGCACCCTGCGGCTCGGCCGCTTGGGCGCGCGGCAGACCACGTCGTACGCGCTTCACCGAGCGCGGCGGGTGACAACGCGCGCCAAGGATCGCGAGGCGCTCGACGCGCAGTTCGCCATCCGTTCTACCGAGGACGTGGTGAAAGAGCTCGGGCAGATGAAGGGCGTGATGATGAAGGCCGGGCAGATGATGAGCTGGATTGCCGAGGGTCTGCCGCCCGAAGCCGCGGCCGCGCTCGCCAGCCTGCAAGCCGACGGACCGCCCATGGCACCATCGCTTGCAGCCAACGTGATCGAGCAGGAACTGGGCAAGCCACCCGAGAAGATCTTTCGCACCTGGAACCCCATGCCTATTGCGGCGGCCAGCATCGGTCAGGTGCACCAGGCCAAGCTGAAAGACGGCCGCAAGGTTGCCGTGAAGGTGCAGTACCCGGGCATTGCCGACGCCATGACCGCCGACCTCGGCAACGCCGAAGTGCTGTACCGACTGTTCGGCGCGTTTGCGCTCAAGGGCTTCGATGCAAAAGGCGTTGTCGATGAGTTGCGAGAACGCGTGGCCGACGAACTCGACTACACGATCGAGGCCAAGAATCAGATTGCGTTCGTTGAGCGCTATCGAGGCCATCCGTTCATCCGCATTCCAGCGATCGTGCCCGAGTTTTCGACCGGCAAAGTGCTGGTTTCGGAATGGGTCGACGGCATGTCGTTCGACACCTTCCTGGCCACCGCTGATAAGCCGACGAAACAGAAGGCGGCCGAGGTCGTGTTCCGTTTCGCACAGCAGTCGGTGCACCGCTACTTGCTGGCCAATGGAGACCCGCACGCCGGCAACTATCGCTTCCACAAAGACGGCACCGTCACGTTCCTCGACTTCGGCATGGTGAAGCAGTTCGACCCCGACGAATGGGCTCGCCTCGCGCCATCGCTCGATGCCATGGTCTTCGCCCAAGACCCCGAACTGACCGTGAAGATCATGGAGGACACCGGCTTCCTGAACCCGGGGCACGGCCTCGACCCCCAAGACGTGTGGGCGTATGTCAGCCAACCGTATGTACCGTTCCTGCTCGACTCGTTCACGTACGAGCCTGGTTGGGTTGGTGAAACATTGCGGGCGCTACTTGACCGCAACGGGCCCTATGCCGACGTGATGAAAACGGTCAACATGCCGCCGAGCTTTGTGGTGCTCGATCGCGTGGTGTGGGGCGTTAGTTCGCTCATGGGTCGGCTGCACGCCACGGCACCCTGGCGGAGCATCCTGTCCGAGTACCGCCACAACAGCTCGTCCCAAACGGAGCTGGGCAAAGCTGAAGAAGCCTGGCGCTTCCAACAGTCCTGAGTAAATCTTGTGAGGGCGCCATTCCAGAGGCGATGAGGCGCGCCGATAGGGAGGGGTCATGTCCGCTTCCCTGCCTCAACCGACTGCAGCGCACTCCCGGGCCTCGGGTTCGCTGCGTCCGACCACGAGTGTTTCCGACTCGGTTCGGATCACGCGTTCGTGGGTGAATGAAAACGGATGGCGCGCCATCGGGGCACTGCTGATCGTGCCCACGCTGATGTACCTCCCGCTGGCCCGAGCGCGTTGGACCATGATTGCCCTGGCGCCGCTCGTGGTGACGTTCAACCTTGTGGTCAACCGCCTGGTGAACAGAGGCAAACGCGGTGCCGCGTGGTTCTCGCTTGTGGGCTTCGCAACCATGGTTTTCGCTTCGCTACTGGCACCGCATCTGCTTGTGCCGACCATGGTCTTACTGACCGCGGACATCGCGTTCGTTACTCGTTGGCTCGGACGAAAGTACGCCATAGCAGCGATGGTGTTGACCCTGGCCCTCATGGGCGGGATTGCGTTCGCGCACCACGATCCAAGCGCCACGGGCGGCATCTTCCTGTGGGCGTTCTCGGCGGCCTGCACCATCGGCATCATTGGTGACGCCAACGAAGCCGGCGCCAAGATGGCCACGCAATACACCCGCGTGATCGACGGCCTTGGCCTCGTGGTATGGGAGGGTGATGTCGACCTGGTGACCTCTATCAACATCCACGTTGAGGGCCTGCTCGGCATCCCGGCCGAAGCCATTTCCACCACCGCTGACCTGCGAAGGCCGATCCATCCCGACGATCGTCACGTGCTCGATTTCCATCGCGAGCAGGTTGCGGCCAACCATGATCACGAGCTGCAGTACCGGGCGGTGCACGCCGACGGCTCCACCCGCTGGTTGCTCGAACTCATTCGAGTGAAGCAGGCCGGACAGGAAGATAACCCGGCCCAGGTACAGGGTGTCATCATCGATGTCACCGAACGCATGGAAGCCGAGAATCGTGTCGCCATGTACGCCAACCTGGTCGAGTCCGTCGGGCTCGGCATGGTCATCATCGGCCACGACGAAGACCGCGTGCTGCGGGTCAGTGCCGCGAACCCGGCCATGGGCAGTTTCAGCACCCGCGACCCCGAGCAGCTGGTGAACCTCACGCTCGCCGACGCATTCTCCGAGTTGTTCGACGAGAGCATGATTCGCTCGTTGAGCGCGGTGGCTGACGGCGGCGAAATCGTTGAGCTTGGGCCTACCCGGGTACAGGCTGAAGGCGTTCGCTACGTGCGTCTTCGGGCCTTCCCCCTCGCGGGGCGAGTTGCCGCCATCACCATGGAGGACGCCACCGCCTTTCAACTTGCCAGCGCCGCGCTGAGCTACCAAACGAACCATGACGCGCTCACCGGCCTGCCCAACCGACCCAATGTGGTGCAGCGTCTGAACGAGGCGCTCGAAGCGGTGCCGAACGACCGTCACGAAGTGTCTCTGGTGATGATCGACCTCGACCACTTCCGACAGGTCAACGATACGTTTGGCCACCATGAGGGTGATCGGCTGCTGATCGAGCTCGGTCGTCGTCTGAAGCGGGCCGGACGATCCGACGTGGTCGCGCGACTGGGTGGCGACGAGTTCGCCGTCGTCGTCTCCGGCGTCAATGCGGCCATCCGGGCCGATGCGCTGGCCGAGACGGTGCTGGAGGTCTTCCTCGAATCCATCGTTATTCAAGACATCAACGTGCAGACCACCGCAGCCATCGGTATTGCCACGTTTCCGACCGACGCAACCGACGCGACCACGCTCATGCAGCGGGCGGAACTGGCGATGTATCAGGCGAAGAAGTCAGCCGACCGCATCATGCACTACGTCGCCAGCGACGATGATTCGTCACCGTCACGCATTGCGCTGCTCGCCGACTTCCAGCACGCCGTCAACGCGGGGGAACTGACCAATCACTATCAGCCGATCTTCGATCTGGGCACCGGAAAGCTGGTTGGCGGCGAGACACTCGTGCGTTGGCAACACCCGGATCACGGACTGCTTGCACCGGCCCAGTTCCTCGCCCTGGCCGAACAGTCGGGCATGGTGGGCTCACTTACCGAGGCCGTTGCGGCGGCCGCCATCGCCGATGCCGCTCGTTGGCACCGACAGGGCACGCCTCTGCCCGTCACGATCAACTTGTCCGCTCGCAGTCTTCAGGACCACCGCACCACTTCGCAGCTGCTCCATCTGCTCGACCTTGCCGACCTGCCCGCCACCGCGCTGCGCGTGGAGATCACCGAACAGGCGCTGCTTGATGACCCGATCACGGCCACCAAGGTGCTGTCCCAACTGCGAGCGCAGGGTGCCGAGGTGTCGATTGACGACTTCGGTACCGGATACTCATCACTGTCGCTGTTGCGGCAGTTACCGATTGATGAGTTGAAGATCGACGGCCTGTTCGTGGCCGGGCTCTGCAACCAGGACGCCATGCTGGTGCGATCGATCATCGACCTCGGTCACGCGCTGGGGCTCCGGGTCGTCGCCGAACGAATCGAGACCCAGGAAGAACTCGACGTGCTGATCGGGCTCGGCTGCGACCGCGGCCAGGGTTTCCTGTTCGGCCAGCCGGTTCCGGCCGACGAGTTTGCCAACCTGCTGACCTCGTCAACGACACTTCCACCCCGCCAAACACTGCGGACGACGGATGGCGCCACCGTGACACAACTGTCGTCTCGGCGCGTCGTCGCCCCGCGCTAGATCAGTCGACTCCGCTACATTGCGAGTGTGCTCGGAGCCGCCATCATCGTCGTTGTCCTTCTGCTCATCCCGGTCGTCGTTCTCATGTCGGGCGCAGTCGGCGCAGCCATTCTGGGCACGGCGCTGACGAAGGATGCCGAAGACCGCCATGAGGGCAGCGAACTCATCGACCTGAATCGCTGATCACCATGCATATGCAGGACCCTTCTATCGAGGTCCTTACCCAGGCGGTGTTGCGCTACGCCGTCCAACGCATGCGTCTCGATCCGCCGCCGCTCGACGGGCCCCGTACCGAGGCAGAACTGCGGGCGATGGCCGGCTCATCGGTAACCAAGCAGGGCCTCGGCGGCCTCGAAGCGCTTCGTATCTTCACCGATGTGCTGGCGCCGGCGTGCATCTCCACCGACCATCCGCGGTATCTCGCCTTCGTGCCGAACGCGCCGACCGAAGTGTCGATCCTGTTCGATCTGGTAGTCGGGGCCAGCTCGATCTACGGCGGCAGTTGGCTGGAAGGTGCCGGCGCCGTGTTTGCCGAGAACGAAGCGCTTCGCTGGATCTGCGACCTGGTCGGCTTCCCCAAAACGTCCGGCGGAGTCTTCGTCTCCGGTGGTACGGCCGGCAACCTGAGCGCACTGGTAGCGGCTCGCCAGACCTGGCGCACGTGGCACCCCGAAGCGGGCAACCTACGAGGCCTTGTCATCGCTGGCGGTGGTGCGCACTCATCCATCACCATGGCGGCTCGGGTCATGGACGTTGATGTCGTGAAGGTGCCAACCGATGCTCGGGGTGCGCTCACGCGCGCTGCGCTCGATGAGACCGTTGCGGCCCTTTCCGGGTACGACCGGGGCCGCGTGTTCGCAGTCGTCGCAACCGGCGGCACCACCAACGTGGGGGTGGTCGATGACCTCGCCGCCGCGGCCGACGCGGCCAAGGCGCTCGGCGCCTGGTTCCATGTGGACGGTGCCTACGGTGGTGCGGCGTTGGCGGCTCCCAAGACGCGACATCTGTTCAAAGGCATCGAGAAGGCCGACAGTTTCCTGGTCGATCCGCACAAGTGGCTGTTCGCCCCCTACGACTGCTGTGCGCTGGTGTATCGGCAACCCGAACTGGCCAAGGGTACCCACACCCAGGAGGCCGAATACCTCGACGTGTTGGCCGATGATGAAGAGTGGAACCCGAGCGACTACGCAGTGCATCTCACCCGTCGCGCCCGCGGTCTTCCGTTCTGGTTTTCACTCGCTACCCACGGCACCGACGCTTACCGGGTAGCCATCGAACAATCGCTTGAACTCGCGCAACAAACAGCCGACCTCATTCGCCGAACTCCCGGTCTCGAACTGGTGCTCGAACCCGAACTCTCCGTCGTGGTGTTCCGACGCGTCGGCTGGGATCGGGCCCGCTACGACGCCTGGAGTGACAAGGCACTTGCCGACGATCTCACGCTCACCGTCGCCACCAAATGGCAGGGCGAACATGTGCTGCGGTTCTGCTTCATCAATCCGCGCACCACGCTGGCCGATGTCCAGATGATCCTCGATTCGTTGACCGAATCAGAGAGCCAGTAGACCTCGGATAATGCCGAGGCGAACGGCGTCGGTCAGGTCGCTTGAACCGGCAATGATGCCGGCCGCGAAGGCCCGACGGGTGGCCGTCGAGTGCGGGTCGATGTCTGCGCCGCGCATCAGGTCCGAGGCTCCGGCCTGAGCCTGGTCGAGCGCAGCGATGTCCTCGGCCTTCAGATCGGCGATGAAGCGAAGGCGTCCGGAGATGAGAGCACCGAACATTCGGGATTCAACTGCGGAATCTGCCGATCTCTCAATCATGTCTGAAGGATCGGCCGGGCATCTTCAGGTGTGAGCGGTTGGGGACAATTTAGGCTGTCAAGATTATGACCGATCTTCTGATTTCGGGCGCAACGCTCGTGGCAACAATGGATCACGAGCGACGGGAAATTGCCGACGGTTGGATCGCCATCACGAACGGTCGGGTGGAGGCCCTGGGCGGCCCGCGTGATGAGCGTCCGTCCGCCGTACAGATCCTCGCGGCCAACGACTGCCTGGTGACCCCCGGGCTCATCAACACGCACCATCACCTCTTCCAGAATCTCACCCGCGCTTGGCCCACCATGACCGACAAACCGCTGTTCGGTTGGCTGCAGTCGCTGTACCCGATCTGGCGTCGCATCGACGAGGAAGCCGCGCACGCGTCGGCGTGGATCGGCCTGGCCGAGCTGGCACTATCGGGCTGCACCACAAGTACCGATCACCTCTATCTTCATCCGAAGGGTGCAGGCGATCTGTTGTCGGCGTCCATTGCCGCAGCGGTCGAGCTGGGCGTGCGTTTTCATCCGACGCGCGGGTCGATGTCGCTGAGCGAGAAGGACGGCGGGCTGCCACCCGATTCGGTCGTTCAGGATGACGAGACCATTTTGGCCGAATGCGAAGCGCAAGTCGCTCGCCACCACGACCGCACCTTCGGCGCCATGGTTCGCATCGCGCTCGCGCCCTGCTCGCCGTTCAGTGTGACCACCGATCTCATGGAACGAAGCGCCGTGTTGGCCGAGCGGCTTGACGTGCGTCTCCACACCCATGCGGCCGAAAATGCCCAGGACGACGCCTTCTCGCTTGCGACGTACGGTTGCCGGCCGATCGAATATCTCGAGCGCACCGGTTGGTGCACCGACCGCACATGGGTTGCCCATTGCGTGATGCCGAACGCCGACGAGATCCGCCGCCTCGGCGCGTCCGGTGTCGGCGTGGCGCACTGCCCGAGCAGCAACATGATTCTTTCGTCGGGCATTGCGCCAATCGTCGAGCTTCGGGCCGCGGGCGTTGCCGTCGGGCTTGGCGTCGACGGGTCGTCCTCGGCCGACAGCGCATCACTGTGGATGGAAGCCCGCCAGGCCATGCTGCTGGCCAAGCTACGCAACGGGGCCGACGCCGGCACGGCACGCACCTCGTTGGAAATGGCGACACGGGGCGGCGCATCGTGTCTTGGGCGGCTCGGCGAACTGGGCGAGCTGTCGGTCGGGTCAGTGGCCGACGTTGCCGTGTGGCCGCTCGGTGGTCCGGCCTACGCGGGTGCGATCGCTGACCCGATCGAAGCCTGGTTGCGTTGCGGGCCGACCGCAGCGCGGCACACGGTCATCAACGGTCGGGTCGTGGTGGAAGACGGTCAGCTACGCCACAACGGGCTGAACGACATGCTGCGCACCCATCGGCGGATCAGCGCCGATTTGCAGCAGATCGCCTGGTAAGCGCTTCCACTTTCGCGATTCGCGTTCGTAACGGTGGATGACTGCCGAAGACCCGCTCACCCCACGACCGGCCGGTGACCGTTGGTTCGTCGAGCGCCGTACGCCGCATGGCGGCGGCAAGTTCCACCCCGAAGCCAGCGTTGACGGCCCACGCGTCGGCGCGGAACTCGGCCTGACGACTCACGATGCCGCCAATTGATTGCCATACCAAAATGCCCACCTGAAACACCCAGGCCAACCCGCGCAGCAAGATAGCCGCGGCACCGCCGAGGATCTTTGCGGCGGCCGTGTCGGCAAAGGCCCGGGTAGCGGCAGTGGCAACGTTGTCGAGGAAGAATCCGACGCGAGCCAACGCCATCACCGGCAACGCCAACCAGTAGCCGAGCACGAGAACCGTGCTGACCAGACCCTGTTGGTGACCGATCTCATGCGCCATCACACCCTGCAGCTCGGCCGCGGGCAACGAGTGAAACGCACCGGTCGTTACGATGACGAGGTGCCCTCCGCTGGCAAACGCGTTGAGGTCGTCGGAGTCGGTGACGGCCAGCACGAAGCTACGACGACCCATGCGGGTATTGGCCAGCACCCCCTGCCACAACGGCTCGAGGTGACGCCGCTCGTCAGCCGTGGGAATGCGTGCGCTGAGGAGGCGCATGAGGAACCGTTGCTGAATCGGCCGGTACAGCAACGTGAGCCCGAGACCAAGATGAATCAGGACCGCCGCCCAATAGGGAAGATGCAATAGCAACTTGAATGGCAGCCAGAACACCGCCACCGCAATCAGCCAGACGGGGGCGAGCCCAATGATCGGAACAAACGCGCCGAACGACGGAGCATCCCACCGCCTCACGCGTCGACCCGCTCCCATGCCGCTTAGTTTGGCCGATCTTGTGACCAAAACCTCACATAGGTCGCCCGCTCTACGAACCCCAGCGGCTTTGGCCGAAGCGGTAACCGACGCTGCGAACCGTTTCGATGAGGTTGGCGTGTTCTTCGCCGAGTTTGGCGCGCAGGCGACGAATGTGAACGTCGACCGTACGGGCGCCCCCGTAGTACTCGTACCCCCACACGCGGCTCAGCAGGATCTCGCGGGTAAAGACTTTGCCCGGATGCTGAGCCAGGAACTTCAGCAGCTCGTACTCCATAAACGTGAGGTCGAGCGGGCGGCCGGCGATGGTGGCCTGATAGGTCTCGGTGTTGAGGGCCAGCAGGCTGTACTCGACCACTTCGCTGGCCACGGTTTCACCCCGGCGCCACAGCAGATGGCGAATGCGAGCCTCAAGCTCACGGGGGTGAAACGGAGACAGGCAGAAGTCTTCGAACAAATCGTCGCGCATTGCCAGGTCGGCGAGCTGTCCGCCACCGACCATCACCAGCACGGGGGCGACCGGATTGTCGCTCTTGCGGATGGAACGGAGCAACGCCCACCCTGTGTCAGGGTCCTTGTCGAGCATCACGATGGCGCCAGCCCAGCCGTCGTCGGGCTCGATCTGCGCCGCAGCAACGGACGAGTCGGCGGCGCGCCACGAGTAACCGGCCAGGTCAAGCGTCTGGGCCAACTCCGGTGGAGGAGGATCGGGATAGATCAGGAGAGGTCCCATCACACCATCCGCAGATAGCGATCGAGTTCGAACTGCGTGACCTGACTCTTGTACTGCTGCCATTCCTTGCGCTTGTTCTTCAGAAACCACTCGAAGATGTGCTCGCCGAGCGCGTCCTTTACGAGCTCGCTCTGCTCCATCAAGTTGAGCGCTTCCGATAGCGATTGCGGCAGGGCTGCCATGCCTTCGGCTGCCCGCTCTTCGTCGGTCATCGCCCCGACATTACCGGCCGCTTCGCCCGGCAATTCATAACCCTCTTCGATTCCCTTGAGACCGGCGGCGAGCATGACCGAAAACGCAAGGTACGGGTTGCACACCGGGTCGGGTGAGCGGTACTCGACACGCGTTGCGGTGGCCTTGTTCTTCGATGTGGGAACTCGCACCAGGGCTGAGCGGTTGTTGCGGGCCCAGCTCACCACGACGGGCGCTTCGAAGCCGGGGATGAGCCGCTTGTAGCTGTTGATGGTCTGGTTGGTGATGGCCGTGATCTCTGGCGCGTGACGGAGGAGACCGGCGATGAATCCCTTGCCGATCGGTGATAGGTGGTACTTGTCGTCGGGGTCGTGGAAGGCGTTTTCCTCGCCCTTGTACAGACTCATGTGAGTGTGCATGCCCGAGCCCTGCACTCCTTCGAGCGGCTTGGGCATGAACGTGGCATAGAGGCCATCAACGGCGGCTACCTCGCGCACCACCAGGCGGAATGTCATGACCGAATCGGCCATGCTGAGCGCATCGGTGTGGCGCAGGTCGATCTCATGCTGGCTGGGCGAGTCCTCGTGGAAGCTGTACTCGACAGGGATGCCCATCGTCTCCAACGTCTGGATGGTTCGCTTGCGCAGCGTCCCCGCAACGTCGGCCGTGGTGAGGTCGAAGTAGGAACCCTGATCGAGCGGGATGGGCGTGGGGTCCTTCGGGTCGAAGTAGAAGAACTCGATCTCGGGCGCGACGTAGAAGCTGAACCCGAGAGCGCGGGCCTTCTCCATGTTGCGCATGAGCACTTGGCGCGGGTCACCTTCAAACGGTGAGCCGTCGAGGTGCGCAATATTGCAGAAGACTCGTGCTTCGGGCGAGCTACCTTGCGTCCACGGAAGGATTTCAAAGGTGTTGGCATCGGGCATGGCGAGCACGTCGGATTCGAACACTCGACTGAATCCGTCGATGGACGAACCATCGAAGGTCATGCCCTCAACCAGTGCGTTCTCCAGCTCGGCCGGGCTGATGGCGAAACTCTTCAATTGACCGAGCACGTCGGTGAACCACAGGCGCACCAAGCGCACCTTGCGCTCCTCCACCGATCGCAGCACGAAGTCAATCTGGTTATCCATGCGGTAAGTATCGGCCGAATTGGCCTTGCGGTGCGAGCGAACGCGCCCGTAGTTCACGCGGCGTTTACAAACGCGCGCTGCCTTTCGGGACATACGGTGGTGCCATGGATCTGTCTGCGGTCGAGCTTCGCGTCGTTGGTGCCCTCATGGAGAAGCAGGTGACCACGCCCGATTTGTACCCGCTAACGGTCAACAGCCTGCGCTCGGCGTGTAACCAGACCACCAACCGCTACCCCGTCATGGAGCTGACCGAGCCCGATATCAACGCTGCGCTGTTGTCGCTGCGCGATCGGAAGCTGACCCGCATCGTCTACAGCACGTCGAACCGCGCCGCCAAGCATCGCCACACCGTGGACGAGGCACTGCGGCTTGAGCCGAGTGACCAAGCGGTGCTGACCGTGCTGGCGTTGCGCGGTGCGCAGACCGTGGGCGAGATCAAGACGCGAACTGAGCGCATGCATCCCTTCGCCGATCTGCGCGACGTGGAAGCAACGTTGGACCAGCTCGCTGCCCGATCGGAACCGCTGGTCGTTCGGTTGTCCCGGCGTCCCGGTCAGAAGGAGGAGCGCTACATGCATCTCCTCTCTGGCCCCATCGATGAGTCCGCGTATGAAGACGAACCCGTCTCCTCCCCCCGCATGGATCGCACCGCCGAGCTCCAGTCACGCGTCGACACGCTGGAGGCACGGGTCGTTGCACTTGAAACGATCGTTGACCAGTTGAAGACGCTTCTCGGCTAAAACTCGTCGCAGCCGAGTTCAGAAGTAGTAACCGGTGACGTCGATGATGAAGTGCGTCGACCCCGGCTGGTCACCGTTGAACACCTTCACCTGACGGTTGGAATCCAACTTCACGACACCACCGTTGGCGCGATCATCACTGACTGGGAAGTTGATATTCGACGTGGAGAGCGAAGCGACATCACCAGGACCAACAGACAAGAAGTTCGGTCCGGTCGCCCCCGTGACGGTCAGGTTGAACGTGATGGCAGTCGCTCCGGCAGGGACGATGTCCGTCGTCGTCACCGCACCGCTCGAGTTGCGAGCGTCCTTCACCGAGACCAACCGACTGGAGTTGGGGCTCAGCACGCCGTCACCCGAGCGCGAGTCGTAGACACGAGCAGGCGTAATCGGCACGAACGTCGGCGGAGCCACGTACCCGATTCGGCACGCCCAGATCGACTGTGAGGCTCCTCCAATCAGGTCAGAAGAAAGAGCCCAAAACGTGTCGGCCTCCACAACGATGTCCAAAGGCGACGACGACTGTTGTGTACTACGGGACGATGGCGCCGGGACCGTGATGGACGTGGCAAAGAAGGCGCTGCTCAAATCGTCCGCGTACCGCGCAAGACTCACGTCGAAACTTGCTGTTGATGAGTTGGTCGCCCAGAGCGAGAACTCCTTGACAACTGCTCCGACCGGCAAGCTAACGGTGGCGAGAAGAATGCCAGCCGCAGTCGGATAGGCGCCGCCGTCTATGGTTCGGCCGCTGGTCAAAGAGTTCGGGAGGAAATCGGTGCAAGGCACCTGAAGGTATGTCAGCCCCGGTGTTGGTGCCGAGATCGATTTTGTGGTGTTTGTCCCGGCAATACGTCGCGCGCCGAGTGGATCATCGGGCGTCGTTGTCGCGGTTGAGGCTCCGCTTCCGAGCAGCAACTCACCCGCTGCTCCGACTGCGCCGAGGCCCATTGCTGCGCCGATCCCGAGGACGCCTCGACGCGTCATGAGATTGGTCTGTTCCATGGTGTCTCCCTTGCCTTGGATGTAATCCGTAGGTTAATTCGCTTTGCAACCACCCATTTTCCAAAGGGCTTGACGCGTAGTTACTCAGTATGCATACTGAGTAAACGGGAATTCGAGAAGGGCTTTTGGCGCTCATCGCCAGTGAGCCGAAGTACGGGTATCAGCTGAAGAGTGAGTTTGAAGAACACACCGGCGGCGTCTGGCCGCTGAATGTAGGGCAGGTGTACACCACGCTTGACCGGTTGGCTCGGGACGAATGTGTGTTGCCTGGCGTGCCCGACATGGAAGGTCGCACGACGTACACCATCACCAAGACCGGTCGGAAAGAACTGGCTGCCTGGTTCGATACCGCCACCGCGGACGCTGCTCCCCCACGGGACGATCTGATGATCAAGGTGTTGCTCGCCATCGTGACGCCCGGCGTTGACGCCGCCACCGTGATCGATGCGCAACGAGCTGGCTTGCTGTCGGTTGTGCGGGCGCATCGTCGACGCCAACAGGCCGCCACTGACCTTCTCACCACATTGCTCTTCGACGCACTGCTGGCCCGTGTGGAGTCCGACCTCCGCTGGCTCGACATCTGCGAGCAACGAATTTCCATTTCCAAGAAAGGCTCCGCCCGATGATCCGATTCTTGAGTTCCGCAGCGTCGAACGTCGCTTCAAAGACGGTGACGATCTTGTCTACGCGTTGCGAGATGCGTCGTTCTCCATCGACGCCGGAGAGTTTGTGGCGGTGATAGGACCATCGGGTAGCGGCAAGTCGACCCTGCTGAATCTGGCGGGTGGACTCGACGTGCCGACCGCCGGACACGTGTTAGTCGACGGTGTCGATCTTGCGTCGCTCGACGTGCGCGGCCTCGCCACCGTTCGACGACAAACGGTCGGGTACATCTTTCAAAAGCTCAATCTGCTTCCCACCCTCACGGTGGTGGAGAACGTCATGCTGCCCCTCGCTCTCGGCCCTCGCCGGGCGACGGCCTCTCCCAGCGATCACCGCCCGCTTCCCGGTCATCGGCGCGATCATCGTTGGCCTGGGCCTGTTCATTCTTTCTGCCGCCATCAAGTTCCGGCAGACCCAAGTTGGCGGAAACGATCCGCCCGACCCGTGGATATGGCTGTCGCTCGGATCGGTGCTCGTCATCTTCGGCGGTGTGCTCTGCGCTCCCTATTTGGTTGGTCGCCTCGACCCTCTCGCCGGGCGGCTGTCCGGTGCGTTGCGACTGGCAGCCCGTCGCACGGCCCGACACCGAGCCCGCAGTGGCCCACTCGTCGGAGCGATCATGGCCGCCGCAGCCGCAGCCATCGCGTTCTCCGCTATCTCGCTGTCAACATCCGAAGGAAACCGCCAGCGTTATCTTCCTCGATTCGCCAACAATCAGATCGAAGTGAACGGTCGGCCGTTCGTCCTCTACGGGCTGGAGAGCGAGCGATCTCGGCCGACACCCGAGTCGAAACAACGGGCAGTGTCGCTGGTGCAGGCGCTGGTGCCGAACGCCAAGACGGTCCAATTCCAAAGGGTCTCCCAAAGCAACGAGTCCAGAAAAACGCTGCGGTGGCTGACGCTCGCCATCACTGCCCAGAACGGGTATGGGTTCCAGCCCATGACCATCGTCGCTTCTCCGGAAACGCTGCATGCCGTCGGCCTGCCCGCCGATGTCATCAGCAGGGTGCAGTCTGGCAGTCTTCTGGTTGCTGGCGGTAACGAAAACTTCGCGCTTCCACTGCAAGTCGAACTCAACACCGCCACCCCGACGCGAACGGTCAGTCTGCCGTTCCACCGACAGTCGAACGACTGCAGATCGACACCGTGAGGTGGGGAGCTGTCGAGCTTGGACAACGCGCCATTGGCCCCGACTGCAACAGCTCGACCCCTTGCAAGGACACCCGCGGCCCGGTACTCATCATGTCCGCCGACAAGGCTGCCAACCTTGGCTTCGCCACCGACGAAACAACGACTGTCTTCATCACGCCTGAGCCACTGACTCTGGCTCAGAAGCGGTCGCTGCGGGACCTCGTAGGTGACGTCAACCGAGAGGCGCAAGATACCGCGGAGGCGTCAGGCAAGGTGTTCCAGTACGGCACCGAACCCCAGATCGGGTTCGAGTTCAATGAGTCGTTCCCGCAGTCACTCACGCAGCTCATCGTTGGTGGCGCCGCCCTGCTCCTCGCACTTCTGGTGACGGCTCTGGCGTTCGTTCTTGCCGCCGTCGACAGTCGCAGTGACGATGCCACCCTCGTCGCCCTCGGCGCGGCTCCATCCGTGCGCCGGAAGGTGCGGGCATGGGAGGGAGCGCTGCTCTCGGGCATGGGAGTGGCGCTCGCTATACCGATCGGCTTCTTGCCTTCGCTCGCCGTGCGACAAGCTCGACACGCCCGCAACCCGATCGTGTTTCCGTGGATCACGGTCGGCGTCCTGCTGATCATCGTGCCAGCTCTGGCCTGGCTGATCGGTTACGCATCAGCCCGCACGCGTCGGCAGGTCGCCGACCTCCACCTGCAACTCGACTAGAGCACCAAGCTGAATATTCTCAGCAGATCTTCACTTATGTGGAGGCACTACCTGGCACGACGTCGGAGGGCGGTCAGGACTTTCGAGGCAGACTGGATGCGAGATGAAAGTCGCAAAGAAGCGGAACGAGCCAAACAGTTCGACAGCCAAGTCCAGCCTTGGTGTTGGCCGCGGGCTGCCTAGCCGAGCAAGCGGGGGCTACCTGAGATGTCAAAACCCTCAGGGGTCATGAAGCGGACATGCCCGGACAGTTTTCACGCGTCCGCGGACGCGTGAACAGCCTTAGGACTTGCTAGGGCTTCACCGTCGTCCGGGGAATGGTGACGATGACAGTGATGGTGACGATGCTTGTTTGCGGTGATGAGCCGTCGTCGATGGTGGTGGGGGTAGTTGACGGAGGTACTTGCGTGACGGGAGCGACGGTGACGGCTTGCGGGAAGGTCCCCGTTACACCGACCGGAGGAAGGGTGGTGGCAGCCGCGGGAGCGATAGGGACTTTGACCTTCTGACCGACACGCACCAGGTTGGGATCGGTGAGGTTGTTGGCCGACAGCAATGCCTGCATGGTGACGCCGAACTTCTTGGCGATGCCCGACATGGTGTCGCCCGATGCGATGATGTACTCGGCCATCGGCACCGTCGTCGGGGGCGCGGTAGGTGGCGCGGTCGAGGCGGGCTCTATACTCGCACCGGGCTTTGCGGTGCTCCCGGTCGGCTTGGCGGTGGTGGAGGCGGATGGCTTCTTGGCCGTGGAGGTTGAGCCGGTGCCGTCAAGCAACCGTCGGTCTTTGCAACCGGCTGACGCGACCGATAGCACGACGACAACCGCCACAAGCCAGAGCCCCCAATGACGCGACTTCGCAGCCGGAGCCGGAGGCGTCGGTGGTGCTGGAGGTGGTGGGGCTGGTTTCGAGCGGAACAACCGATGTCCTTTCGCGACTCTTGGCCGACGCGCGGCGACCAATCCTCCACCTGGAACGAGCGTATAGCCTCAGCAGCGTGACGCTGGTGATTGTTGTTCTCGCTTTCGTCGTGATGGAGCCCATCACGTACCTGACACATCGCTACGTGATGCACGGATTCGGCGCATTCCTGCATCGCAGCCATCACCGTCGCAACTCCACCGGATGGGAGGCCAACGACCTCTACCCCGTTCTGTTTGGTGGCGGTGTGTGCGTTGCATTGGCGGTCGGATTCAACGTTGCCGGGTTCTCAGGCATCATCCCGGTGTGCATCGGCGTGACGTTGTACGGCATCACCTACGCCCTGGTCCACGACGTCTATATCCATGGCCGCTTGCCCGTCTTCCGCAAGCCCAATGCTCGGTTGGATGTATTGGCCGAGCGCCATGAACTGCACCACCGTTTCAACGGCGAGCCCTACGGCATGCTGCTGCCCATCGTTCCGAAGGCCCTGCTTCAGCGAGCAGCCAAGGGATCTTCGCCGTCCCATGAGCCGGTCGACGCGTAGGGCTGGAAGCGGGCAAACAACTCCTCGGAGTACCAGCCTTCCTGTCGGGTTCGCCGCATGACTTCAATGTGACCAGCCGTGCGATAGGCGAACGATTTGAGCGCACTCTCGTCTTGCCACACCGACACGGTGGCCTGCTTTCCGACGGGTGCCTCGCCCACGCCAACGACCCGAAGCAGCCCCGACGCCGCGGCCACGTCGATGTTGGTCGTTCGGGATGCCCGAGCGAATCTTCTCCAGTGTTTCGGCCGAACGTTCGCACGGGTGAGGGTGACAATGGGTCCGGGCGCGTCGGTGGCGACCGTCATGTCGCGCAGGATCTCCTGACCGCGCCACTTTCCGCCACCGCTGATGAGTCGAAGGCGCACATGCCACGACTCTTCTGCCTCACGCCACGCTTTCGCAACGGGAGACGAACGCAGGAACTGGTCGAGCGCCATGTCGTCGTCCCACACGGCCAGGACGGCACGACGACGAAGGTCGACCGACGGCCCGGTGTTGCGGCCATTGCCCGTACCCATCAACCGCCAGAACTGCAGGCCGTTCGTATGCTGCAGCGTGCGGCGGTCCCGTCCGAGTCGCGTGAGGTTGGAGAACACGGCATGATCGCGGATGAGATGAAACGACGCGATCGGGGCCACGGCTGACATGGTACGACTCGCGCTCGTCATTCTCGCTGGCTACCTGCTCGGCTCCATTCCCGTCGCCGTATTAATAGGGCGGCTGTATCGGGTCGATCCACGTGAGAAAGGCGACCGCAACCCCGGCTACTGGAACATGAAAGAGACGCTGGGCCGACGCGCGGCGCTGCCCGTGTTCATCGGAGATGCACTGAAAGGAGCGCTCGCAGGTTTGGTCGGTCGTCTCGCAGGGGGGCCATGGTGGATTGCCTACTTTGCGGTCGGTGCGGCCATGGTCGGGCACGCCTGGCCGCTCTTCGCCCGGTTCCGCGGCGGACGTTCGATCCTCGCCTTCGGCGGCGGTGTCGTCGTGATCGCGCCGCTGGTCGCCGCGTTCGCGATCGGCGCGTTGTTGGTGGTCACGCTACTGACCCGCAGGTTCGCCTACGGAGCACGCGTCGGTGTGTTCGGCTTCCCCGTCATCCAGGCCTTCTTAGAGCCCCGCGCGCGGGTCGCGACGACCGGTCTTTTGCTGTCGATCATCGGCCTTCGCTTCGCTCTTGCTGCGCACTCTTCACGACAGGGGGAGCAGACCTAAGACTCGTCGCTTTCAGTGCCTGGAAATGTGCTGTGAGCAGGTATTTCTTGACGAAATGAATGTCGATATCGATGGTTGTTGGTATGCGAACAGGTGTATGCTGGGGGTGTGGCGATGGCGGATTTGGAGACACGGTTAGCGGACGTGTGTGGCGTCCTGAACGCC
>JANNZM010000044.1:0-15236 GCA_031410595.1 Actinomycetes bacterium
ACTGCGAACGCACGAACATGGTCGGGTGACCATCGGGCGCAACGCCGTTGGTGAGCAGGTCGGCAACGGCAACTTCCCAGTCGGCCATGCCGGGCAGCGTGGGTGAATGCTCGCCGGTGACGATGCCGGGTAACCGATCGGCGGTTGCCTGGCTGACAGCGCCAGCAGCCCACAACGCGGCGCGCCGATCCATACCGAAGCAGCCGAACGCGCCAGCCGTGGCGAGTGATTCGAGATGACCAAGGGTGAGACCGGGTACGCGTCGCACCAGATCCTGTGGCGTGGTGAACGGGCGAGCTGCCGCGATTGCTTCGGCCAGCGAGGTGCCGATGGTGCGCACCTCGCCGATGCCCAGTCGCACGGCAACACCGTTATGACTGTCGGGGCAGGGTTCCATTGTGCACAACGCAGCCGACGCGTTGAGATCGGGCGTGAGCACCACCACACCGTGACGTCGGGCGTCCTGCGCGAGCGAGTGGGGTGAGTAAAAGCCCATCGGTTGCGCGTTGATGAGGGCGGCGCAGAACGCGGCAGGGTGATGCAGCTTGATCCACGATGACGAGTACACCAAGTAGGCAAACGACACCGAGTGTGATTCGGGGAAGCCGTAGTTGGCGAACGCCGCCATCTTCATGAAGATCTCCTCGGCCACCTCGCTGGTAACACCACGCGCTTTCATGCCAGCGAAGAGACGTTCTTTCAGTCGCTCCATCTTTTCGCGACTGCGTTTTGACCCCATGGCCTGTCGCAGTTGGTCGGCTTCAGAGGGTGTGAAACCGGCAACGTCGATGGCCATCTGCATGAGCTGCTCTTGGAACAACGGGATGCCCAACGTTTTGCCGAGCGAGTTCTCGAGGAGCGGGTGAAGATAGGTAACCGGCTCGGTGCCGTTGCGACGACGTATATAAGGATGCACCGAGCCACCCTGGATAGGACCGGGGCGGATCAACGCCACTTCCACCACAAGGTCGTAAAACTTGCGGGGCTTCAGGCGAGGCAACGTGGCCATCTGGGCCCGGCTCTCGATCTGGAACACGCCGATGGTGTCGGCACGGCACATCATGTCGTACACCTCATCCTCTTGCGGAATAGTTGCAAGATCAATTACTTCACCCGTATAGGTGGCGATGAGATCAACCGCGCCGTGCAACGCGGAGAGCATGCCAAGACCCAAGAGGTCGAACTTCACCAGACCGGTTGCCGCGCAGTCGTCCTTATCCCACTGCAGGATGCTGCGGTTCTCCATACGCGCCCACTCGACCGGACACACCTCGATAACCGGCCGATCGCAGATCACCATGCCGCCGGAGTGGATACCGAGGTGACGCGGGAAGTCCTCCACCTGCATGGCCAGGTCAAGTACCTGCGCAGGAATATCGTGATCGGTCTGCTCGGCGGTTTTGGCGACCCGACCCCAGCCGTCTACCTGTTTCGACCATGCGTCCTGTTGGCCAGGTGCGTAACCCAATGCCTTGGCCATGTCTCGCACGGCCGAGCGCGAACGGTAGGTGATGACGTTGGCGACCTGGGCGGTGTGGTCCCGACCGTAGCGGTTGAAAACGTACTGAATCACCTCTTCCCGGCGGCCCGATTCGATGTCGATGTCGATGTCGGGCGGGCCGTCACGTTCGGGAGATAGGAACCGCTCGAACAGCAGGCCCAGCGACACCGCATCGGCCTTGGTGATACCGAGCGCGAAACAGACGGCCGAGTTGGCTGCCGACCCACGCCCCTGACAGAAGATGTTCTCCCTGCGACAGAACTCGACGATGTCCCACACCACTAAGAAGTAGCCGGAGAAACCGAGACCCTCGATGATGTCGAGTTCACGGTCAATGGTCTGCCACGCCCGAGCGGCCAGCCCCATGTCGACATGAGCGGGTGGCCGACGCCCGTACCGACGCTCGGCCCCCTCGAACGCAATACGGCGGAGGAAGGCCATCTCGCTCATACCGTCCGGGCACGGATAAGGTGGCAGATTCGGCGCCACCAGGCGCAGATCGAACGCCATGGCCCGACCCAGTTCGGCCGCCGTCTCCACCGCGCCCGGGTAACGGGCAAACCGTCGGGCCTGCTCGGCACCGCTGCGCAGGTGCGCGCCAGCGCATGCCGGCAGCCACGGGTCGAGATCTTCCAAACTGCGGCGGGCCCGCACCGCGGCGAGCGCGCTGGCCAGTGGCCGTTGGGCGGGTGTGGCGTAGTGACCGTTCACGGTTGCCACCACGGCCAGGTTGTTGCGCATCGCGAGCTGGGCCATGGCGTCGTTGCGGTGGCTATCGAGTGGATCACCGTGATCCCACAGTTCCACCGCCACCCGATCCCTACCGAACAGGTCCATGAGCTTGCGCAGCTCGCTCTCTGCTGCAGCCGGACCATCGTTGATCAACGCCGCTGGCACCGCGCCCTTGCGGCACGCGGTCAGCACCCACACATGCCCAGCCGTCTCAGCCGCCAGATCAACGAGTGAAAACCGAGCCGCGTTCTTCGCCCCCGCCATCTGCCCCCGACTGAGCGCCGTGGACAAACGGGCGTACCCCGCCGGCCCATCAGCCAAAAGCAACACATGCCGCCCAGCCGGATCCGGCGACCCCGTCCGCGAGGCTGTCTCGGCAGCTTGCGGCATTGTCTGAGCGAAGCGAGTCCGAACGCCGGGAGCGGCGCTGAGCGACACGGAGCGGTAGCGACCGAGCGAAGCCGTAGGAGCGGCGAGCAAGTGAGGCAATCCAAGGGTGATTTCCGAGCCGAAGATGGTAGGGAGGCCGACGGCGCGGGCTGCTTCGGCGAAACGCACTACGCCGTAGAAGCCATCGTGATCGGTGAGGGCCAGTGCTTCGAGGCCGAGGCGGGCTGCTTCCTCAGCAAGCTCTTCGGGATGGGATGCACCATCGAGAAAACTGAAATTGGAATGGCAGTGCAGCTCGGCGTACGGCGTGCCTCCGACTCGACGTGATGTTCCATCGGCATCGTATGGTTGACGCTTTCTACTCCACGCCGGACTGTCTCCCCCGGCGTTCCACGATGGCGAACCAGGAGCGCGCCCATTGGACAGACGTCTTTCCAGATCCTTCCAAGAAACCGTGGGGTTGTTGAATCCCATACCTCCTCACTATCGAACACTTGTTCGTAAAGGTCAACCCAGTCTTACGGCCTCCCTCATTCGCAAGATTTGTTCTGACTTGAGAGATCCTTGAGAAAATTTCGTGCGAACATGGACCTATAGGCCGAACGAATCATACAATTCGACAGAGAGGCATATGCTTTGCAGAACAGCCACAAACAAGTCGCGGGAAGTAAAGGCAAGCAGAACCCTCAAGACTTCGTACATGTAGCCGATAGTCAAAGCGTCCTATGAACACGACAACTGCCCCCACAGAATCCACCAGCCCTATCAGAGCGCTGATTGTGGATGACGCCCCCGAGCTGTGTCTGTTGCTCGAGCCGCTCCTTTCCCGCGAAGGTTTTGACGTCAAGATCGTTGGAGAGGGCGACGGTGCTGTTGAGCTCGCCCGCACCTTCGAACCGGACGTCATCATCCTCGACCTTCTGCTCCCTGGAATCGACGGGCTTGAAGCCTGCCGTCGCATCCGGGCGTTCAGTGACGCCTACGTCGTCATGGTCTCCGCCAAAGACACCGAGATCGACAAAGTCGTCGGTCTGTCCATTGGCGCCGATGACTATGTCACAAAGCCGTTCTCACCGAACGAGTTGGTCGCCCGTCTTCGTGCCATGCTGCGCCGTCCCCGTCGGGCCGGTCGTGCTGTCGCTTACGGTGGAGAAGTAACGACTCGTACCTTCGGTCCTCTCACCGTCGACACCGCCACCCGCGAGGTTCTCGTGAACGGTCAGATAGCAGATCTGACCCGTATCGAGTTCGACTTGTTGGCCACGCTGTGCAGCCGCCCCCGTTTGGTTTTCACCCGTACCCAGCTTCTGGAGACGGTGTGGGGTCCGAACTGGTACGGCGACACGCACGTGGTGGATGTCCATATGTCGAACCTGCGACGCAAGCTGAGTCTCACCGACCCGGCTACCCGTTTCATCCACACCGTTCGTGGCGTCGGTTTCCGTCTCGCCGACGAAATCGCCACGAATTAGATCACCCCGAACGAATCGGGCGGCACTTTCGGGTGCCGCCTTTCGTCGTTTTAGGCAGCGGTGGTGGAGTGACTTTCGAGCCAGTCGCGCAGCGCGGCGCTGGCGGGGTCGATGGCGGCTTCGATGGTGGCGAGGTGCTCGGTGATGAACTCGTTGGTGGGCTTACCTTCATCGAGAGCTCGTTCGAGGGCGAGACAGGGCTCGGCAACAGCTCGTACGCCCAAGGTTGCGCTCGGGGAGGCAAGGCCGTGAGCGGCTCGGCTGAGCAGACCCAGGTCCATACCGGCGGCCCGTAAGGCGTCGAGACGGGCGGGCAGGCCAGCGAAGTAGCTGTCGATCACTCGACGCAGCACCGACGTGTCGCCCCCCAGGGCGACGTGCAGTTGGTCGAGGACACTGTTGTCAACGGCGGAGGACATCGCGTCTAATCGTAGGTCGCTTCCAGCCGCCAAACACCGCTCTCAACAACAATCAGATGAGCTTCACCCGAATCCAAGAGAATGTGAAACCGCGCACAGCGTCGATATCGCTGCGGATCCCACCAATGCTCCTCAATTGGCCACGGTCCGCCCCAGGCAACGACTCGTCGTGGCTTTTCGTCAAGAAGTGCAAATGTGGCCGGTGGGGCGCTTACGAAGCCTCTGCCACTCACCCGCACCGGGGCCCCGTGGGCGTCTCTAACACGCACTGCGACCGGGTCGGCCCAAACCGTGGCGGGAGAAGGTGGGGGCAACACGCCGGGCCAGGGACCCCTGGCCGGCTCTTTTTGCACCGCAGCATCACGATCAACCAAATCGGCGGAGGCTGCCGACACCAGCGCAATCGCGTCACCGGGACTGCGGCTTCCTCGCCATTCGGGGACGAGCACGGCGTCCGTGCCCAACTGGCCGACCAGTCGAGCCACACCTCGGATGGCGCGATCATCGGCTTGCGATCTTCCACCCCAAAAGCCGATCTGTTGACCGGTGCCGGCAATCACTTCAGTGGGAGCAATGCGAAGGAACGTGATGCCCGCTGTCGGCCCGTCGAGCAGCGCTTGGGCCCAACCGTCGAGTTGCCACCGGACCCGTTCGGCCACCGTCACCGGTTGGAAGGCCGGCTCATGGCGCCACAGCCGATCATGCTGCTCGCCGTGATCGGTCTGTGCCGTCACCAGAATCTGTGTGCAGGCAAGACCACGGGCCCGCATACGTTCGAACATCTCGTCAGCCAACTGTTTGGCCGCGAACGCCACCGGCCCGCTGGTGGGCACCGGGTCATCGAACACGCACGAGACAGAGAGGTCCGGTGGCGGTTGTCGAGCGACAGGTGGGCGCGCGTCAAGTCCGCTGGCGAGTCGATGAGCGGCGCGACCAACGTGTCCGAATCGGGCTGCGAAGTCCGAACGCGGCAGGGCGGCAAGTTGCCCTAACGACCGAACGCCAAGCTGAGGGAGCAAGCTGAGGAAACGATCATCAATACCGTCTCGGCCAGCCAATACCGCGACGGAGAACGAGGCAAGGAACGCCGCACTCTCCCCCCGAGCGATGACCGTGACCGGATGCTTCTTACCTGGAGGCGCAGCAGCCAGCCACGCTGCAAAGACCCCGTCGGCCAAACCGATCTGGGGCGGTCCGGCAATGCCAAGAGTGTCCTCACCGAACGTGGCGCTGACATGGGCCGAGACCCGTTCGGCCAGCGCGTCATCTCCGCCGTAGTAACGCGACGGGCCGCGGGTGGCAAATGTGCAGCAGCCGGGTTCGGTGGCTTCCAGCAACGGCGTGGTTTGCTCCAGCACGCGTAACACCGGCTCAAAGGCGCGGGCATCGCGCTCAAGGTCATGGGGCAAGATGACCAGCCCGGGGCAGTGACGTTGCGCTTCTCGACGACGCAGGCTCGGCACCACCCCATCGGCTCGAGCCGCAGGGGTAGCAGCGACGACCCGATTGGCGTGAAAGACCGCAGCGGCCTGCCCTGGCTTTGCCCCCGCAGCCACCACCGCCCAGTCCGGCCACCGCACAACCGCGACACGCTTCACTTGGTCGCTACCGCTCCCGGCGTTCAGACTCGCTTCGCTCGGCAATCCCGCAAGCGCGCGACCGTGCTCCGGTTTGGTGTGCGCGTCTTGGAGATTTATACGATGGTGTCTCATGACGCGCACTCGCTTGCTGCATTGTCTGAGCGAAGCGAGTCCGAGAGAGACGGAGCGGTAGCGACCGAACGAGGTATCAGCACAGCTTCGATTTGGCCGTTTGTGTTGGGGAGCCAGAGGGAGAGTTTGCGGGCGCGGGTGGCGGCGCGGCGGCCGGTGGCAACGATGGAGATCTGGCGAGCGCGCAGGTAGCCGTGGCCGTCGTGGAGGCCCTGCCATTGCACCGACGCGACCTGCAGGGTGGAGTCCACTTCCAACGCGCCGGAGTCACCGACGGTCAGCAGCACAGAACCGCGCTCACGTGCTCGGGCCTGCACGCGTCGGGCATCGGATCCGTGCAGAAATCCGGGACCGACCACAACCACGTCGAACGCGTCCAACGCCGCCCCGAGCGCGGCTGCACCCTGCACCGCATCGACGTTGACCGACACCAAGCGTGACAGCGGGAGACCCAGCTCACTTGCCGCAAGCAGCCCCAGTGTTGGGATACCGAGAACGGCTACCCATGCCCCGGCGGCAACGGGGCCGGCAGCCAGGGCAAGCAGGAGCGAGCGAGCCGCAGGGCCGGCCCCGGCCACGATGGTGCCCCGCTGAAGCCCACCCCACGGGAAGAGTGGGGCAAAGACAGGAAGCGTGGGAAGAACCTGATCCCCCGCCAGGGTGACCGGCCGGGAAAGCTGCGCGGCACGAGCGAGCAGAGCCGCATCACCTCGGGGTTCGGGAAGAATTGTCGCTGCAGCAGCCGCCATCCCACGATGGTAACGAACAAGTGTTCGTATTGCAACGGGCTATCCAGCGGTTCGGAGACTGCTGAGTAAGTTGTTCTTTCCGATGGGGTGAGGTGGAGCATCTGCGGGTTGCCGGCAGATGTTTTGTTTCGGGTGCATGAGGGTTAGCGAACAGTCACGGTTCACCTTCGTCAGATTGGCTTGTGAGTTCAGACTGTGCGTTAACCCTGATGGACCCAAACAAAACTGCCGGCCGCCTGGGTCGACGGGAGCGAAGTCGTAACACATGTCGTCGTCGTCTGCCCGCAGCCTCTTACGCCTTCAGGATCTTTTCGATGTCCGACCGTTCAACCAGCTTGGTGAAACGGAAGATGGCCGCAACCACTGTGGATGATGGCGAGACGTACCACTTACCGTCAATCTGGCGGGTCACGACGCCGGATTGGTAGGGATTCGCAGCGGCCCGACCGGTGATGGCCCGCATCACGTCCTTGGCGACGTTGGCCCGGGCGCAGCCCTCATCACCTTCGTCGCACGTGCCATCACCGTCGTTCAGGAACAGATCCTGCACGTCGGAGGAACAGAACTGCTGTGTGTCGCTCACTTCGCCATCGGTCTCACTGGTGATGCTGGTGCAGTCGCCCGACTGCTCAAAGGTAATTTTGTCCTTGGAACCGTCGTCGCTGTTGGTGGAGACCATCACGATCTTTTTCACACCAACGACCGTGCCCCAGTCACCAGGTGTTGACGTGAGCTGCATCTCCTCCACCTTGGGCCAGTATGTCGGGTCGATGTCGTCCTGGCTGACGGCATCTACCAGAAGTTGGCCGTAGTCGTGGAAGACCGCGCCCTCCTGCGGATCGACCAGTTCGACCACGCGGTTCACATCAGCCGACAGACCGGCTCGCACCATCTCTTCGACGGCCTTCTCCGGCGATGCTGCGCCCTTGGCTGCGATCGCTTCTTTTGGCATGGCCTTTTCGCCACGCGCGTTTTCGGCCGCGGTGTACATGAGGCTGACGTGCCAACCCTCATCATCTTTCACAGTGCCGATGAAGCCCTTCGACGAGTCGTCGTTGGGGGTGATGGTTTGCTCGTTGTGCTGATCGGTCAGGGTGGCATTCTCGTGTCCCATGAGCTTGCTCAGCACGTCACCGATAGGAAGCTGGCTGGCCGTGACGTCGGAGGTGACCGACCCGCCGGTAATGGTGACCCGAGCAACACGGTCGCTGACCGTGAGGCTCTGCATCGTGATGTCTTTGAAGTCGATCTTGATGCCGGATACCTTGCGCGCTGACCCGGCTTCGGAAAGGAACCCGAGGCGCTTGGCTTCGCTGATGGACTTCTCGGCAACTTTCACGTAGAACTGACGCTCGCCCTGCGGCATGGTCTCCATGGCACCGAGCCAGTCGCCCGCTTCGATCGAGTTCATCATCGACTGCACCGCAGCTTCGGGAGAGGCGGCGCCGCTGTTGGCATTGCTACGAATGGCGATGGCGGTACCCACACCGCCGAGCAACATCACGCCAGCCGCAATGGCACCGAGCAGCTTGCCCCTACCTCGCTTGGCTGCTTCGGGTGCCACGTACACCGGCAACGGATCATCGGCAACCAGCGGTACTGCAGCGGCCGCATAGGGGGCAAACAACGCATGTGACGCCGGAATAGCCGTCGGCGGCGCGATCTGCATCGATGGCGCGACAGCAAGTGGCGGCGGCGGCGGAAAACCGGTAGCCGCGTTCGTTGGCTCTTGCCAGTTATTGCTCATCGCTGTTCCTCCGCCATGCCGTTGTACTCAAAAGCACCATACCGAGACTGCCGATCAACGCAACTCTAGATCCAATCAAAGAGGGCAGTGGAAGCTGAAAAACAGCGACCGACAGCGCTCCAGTGGCAAAGGCGAGTATGCATCCCGCCACCGCGGCTGGTCGCCGATAGCCGAGCAAGACGCACGCGATAACCGTCGAGCCGAGCAACGGTACGACCGGCCACCCGGCGAGCGCGATGCGGCCCCACGCGGACTGAATGATTCCGAGCCGACGCACCGAGGCCAGCAGTGAAAAACTCGACCGGGATCGCGAACCAATCTGCACCCAGGGCAACGCGCAGCTCAGCACCAGAATGGTTGCTGTAGCAACAAACCCGATCTCACGCCATCGCCGCATGCAGCAAGCGTATGACGGTCGTTTACGCTCGGGCGATGGCCATTGCTTGGGCGAGATAAACGGGCAGCTCGGCAGAGTCTTGTACCCAGAGATCAGCGCCGAGGTCGAGGCGCATGTCGTCGGATTGGACGGCGTTGCCACCGACCATGACCGGCACGTTGTTGAGCTGGCCTCGCAGTGAGACAATGGTGTCGCGGGCCGACCCAAGGTTCATGGGTGATGTGACGCTGATGCCCACCGCGACGAGTCGGTCGAGACCAGCCGCTGCCATTGCGAATGATGCAGGCGGCGTATCGGCACCTAGGTCGGACACTTCGTAACCCTCAAGGCGAATGAGGTCAGCCACCATCGAAATGGGAAGAGCGTGACGCTCTCCGGCGGGCGCCCCAACGAGCACGGTTCCCAGGGTGCGCCCCCGTCGGGTGAACCGCGGCCCCAGGCGACCAACGATACGGCTGGCAACGCCTGACGCACGGTGCTCCATTGCGATATCGAGTTCGCCTCTTTCCCAGCGCTCACCAATGGAGACCATGGCGGGGGTGATGACATCGAGATAGATCGATCGTGGATCCCCGCCCGAAGCCAGGGCAGCCTCAATGACGCCCCAGGCCCCGCCACCGTCGCCGGCGAGCAACCTTGACTCAAGGCGCTCGGCCCATGGCGCAGGTGGGCGGGCGACACCAGCGGCAGGCACTGCGGCGCGGAACATATCGAGGTCGTCACGTCGTACCCGCCACACGTTGCCCGACTTGTGGGCCTGAAGAGTGCCGAGGCGCACGTACCGATACGCCGTCATGTAGTGGACCCCAAGAAACTCTGCCGCTTCCTGGAGCGTCACATCGGTCGTTATCGCATCGTTTCTTTCATCGATGCTCACCCTGTTCGGGCTTTCCATCGTTCGCGTGCGAGGCGAGACCGTTCCAGTATTGCTGCTGGAATCCGACCGTCGACAACGGCACCCGAACCATCGGCGCTGGGAGCCGCTGCGGCTGGCTCTTCGGGCATAACGAGGGCAGGCGGAACAAACCCCTCGACGTAGTACGTGTAGAGGTTTTCGACAACTTCTTTGAGGCCAGTCGCTTGGTAGCCAGTCTTCAATGACACGGTCACGATGTTGGCGAAGACGTGGACCGCATCAACACGGCCAGTATCGAACAAACGGCGAGCGAGCACCGCAGACGGTCGAACACCGACGGCGGAGGTATAGGAAGGGTAACGATCATGACCCTGCCCCGTGAGGTTACGATTTGCCTCAAAGCGGACCACACCGGGCGTGGCGCTCACCTTCTCCACAACGCCAACCGGCTGACCCATGCGACGCACGCTACTCCTAATCAACCGGTCAATTCACGTTCTGCACTAAATACGCCAAATGTTTTTCGAGGTGGGCGGAAAGGCATCAAAGTGGTGGCCGCGAACTTCCTACAACTTGTGAGCAAAAGATGAGCGGGGTAGTGCGGTTGGCCTACTCTGACCACTTATGTCTATCCCTGAAATCCCCCTTGACCTCGCAAACCAGCTGAAGGACAACCTGGCCAGCGGCGACATCGGCAAGATCGAGTCCGCCTACAAGAGCGGTGGCCTCGACTGGCTCAAAAGTCACCTCTCCCCCGGAGACTGGGTCGAGCTGCCCAAGCGCATTGTCGCCAAAGACCTTTCCTGGATCCGCAATCTCCTGGGCGGCCTGAACCTGCCCGGTGTCGGCCACCTCTTCGGCGGTGGGTCCGACGCTGCGGCTTCCGCAGACGCCGCCGTTACCGAAACCGTCAGCTCCGGTTCACCCGGACTCGGTGCCGTTGGCGGCGTCGCCGCGGCAGCTGCCGGTGGGGCCGGTGGCGCTGCAGCTGCTTCCGTTGGCGGCGCAGCCAAGATGACCACCGGTTCGGCGCCATCCACCGTGAAGAAGGCCGTCGTCACCGAGACCGCCCGGAAGGGCGGCCTCGCCTGGTGGAAGTGGCTCATTCCCCTGTTGATCATTGCGGCCATCATTTTCGGTCTGACCCGTTGCGGCAGCTCGAAGAGCTCCTCAAGCTCCGGGTCCACAACGGCAAGCACCGCGGCCGCCCCGGCCACCACCGTTGCCGCTCCGGCCACGACAGTCGCAGCAGCCACCACTGCGGCGGCCACGACCACCGCTGCACCGGCTACTGCTGCGGCTGCTACGACGACTGCTGCGCCCGCCACCACGGCCGCTCCGGCCAGCACCACGACGGCGGCGCCGGCCACCACTGCCGCCCCGGCTGCGGGTGACATCCTCTCGGTCGCCACCGGTGCCGGGAAGTTCACCACGCTGGCCAAGCTCCTCGGCGATGCCGGGCTCACCGACACGCTCAAGGGGGCCGGCCCGTTCACGGTGTTTGCGCCCACCGACGAAGCGTTCGCCAAGGTTCCCAAAGCCACGCTCGATGCGTTGGCGGCCAACAAGGATCTGCTAAAACAGGTGCTCACGTACCACGTGGTCGCCGGCAACGTGAAGGCCGCCGACCTGAAGGCCGGTGACGTCAAGACCGTCAATGGCGCGACGTTCGCCGTAGCCATCAACGGCGGCAAGGTCACAGTAAACGGCGCCAACGTCGTCACCACCGACATCGCCGCCAAGAACGGCACCATCCACGTGCTCGACGCCGTCATCCTGCCCCCCGGCGCCACCCCGGCACCGGCCACGACCACCGGTTCAACCCTCGTCGGCACCGAGTAACCAACCCGTCAAGGCTGGCCGTCGAGCACATGCCTCGTCGGCCGGCCTTTGTTGTTTCAGAGTGGCTGCGCAGCGCTTACAGCATTGTTTGAGCGAAGCGAGTCCGAGAGAGACGGAGCGGTAGCGACCGAACGAGGCATCAAAAGGGGCTGTTCGGCGCGGAAGATGCGGGCAGTGGTGTAGGCCAGGCCGTCCATGAATACCCAACTGCGGCGGTGTTCGCTGCAGGGGCCGTAACCCTGCAACGCCGCCTTGTGCGTCGGGCACGGGTAGCCCTTGTTCGTTTCGAAGCTGTACGGCGGGAAGTGTTCGGACATCTCACGCATCTCGCGATCACGGCTGACCTTGGCGAGAATGCTGGCTGCGGCCACGGCTAGGCAGTAGGCGTCGGCCTTCACCATCATCTGCGTATGGGGGACGATGCCGGCAAGAAAGTTCCACTTACCGTCGACGATGGCGGCATCGACCGCCATGCCCAGCCCTTCCACGGCCCGCCGGGCGGCTAGGCGTTGCGCTTCGGCCATACCGAGGTCGTCGCACTCCTGTCGGCTGGCGGCGCCGACGGCCCATGCCTCACACCAGCCGGCAACACGATCGAACAGCTGCTCGCGCTCGACTTCGGTGAGCATCTTGGAGTCGCGCACGCCGTTGACCCGCTTGCCACGCGGCAGTAAGGCCGCACCGACCACGAGCGGTCCGGCCCACGCACCTCGGCCGACTTCATCCACACCGATCACGTACTGATGACCGGCCGACCACAGCTCCTGTTCGGCATGGCGCGTCGGAGCCACTTTCTTGGAGGGTGCCTTCGACCGGACCACACCAGGACGGTAGCGTGCATTCCCATGACGAAGCCCACCGTTACCATTCCCGACGAACTTGCTCCCGCCGAACTGGTCATTGTTGATGACGTTGTCGGTGACGGCGCCACCGCCGCGTCCGGTCAGAACGTGATGGTCCACTACGTCGGCGTCTCATGGTCGACGGGTGAGCAGTTCGATGCCTCCTGGGATCGTCTGGAACCGTTCGAGTTCCGGTTGGGTGCAGGCCAGGTCATCACCGGGTGGGACAAGGGTGTGGCCGGTATGAAGATCGGCGGCCGCCGCACGCTCACCATCCCCCCTCACCTCGGCTACGGCGCACGGGGCGCCAGTGGTGTGATCAAGCCCAACGAAACCCTGGTGTTTGTCGTCGACCTGCTCGCGGTGCGGTAGTAGGTGCTTCTTGATCAACGTTGATGGGCACATGTACGACGCACAGGATGCAGCCGGAACCATCGCAGCGCTCGGCGCGTGGTGGGAGCAACTCACACGCGGCCGAGTGACTCCCGTCGGTTTTGAAGACTTGCTCGCAACCCAGAGCGCTGCGCTGACCGACATGCTTCACATGACCGCCACCGACGCGTCGCTTGAAACGATCGACCGCTTGGCACAGTCCGCGTCGGGCCTCGTGCGCCAGGGTGGCGACGCGTCCGTGTTGCTCCCCGTGTCGCTGCGACTCATCCGCGATGCCAGCGAATCGCTGCGGGCAGCGGGCGCCTTGCCGCACACCGATCACGGGCTGGTAGCGCAGCTCAATGTGTCCGGCGGCGGTGTACCCAAGGTTCCGGTGGCGTCGTTCATGATCGACAAGACCGGGCCGCTTGGCGACGCGCAACGCACTCGACTCCATCACGGACGGCCGTGGCAGGCGGTGTGTCTGTGGGCGGCCGAAGTGGTCGACGCGTTTGCCGCCGAAGGTCACCCGATCGCCTACGGCAGCGCAGGTGAGAACATCACCGTGCGGGGCGTGCCGTGGGGTCAGGTGCAGGCTGGCGTGCGCATGCAGGTCGGCGAAGCACTGCTGGAGATGGCCCTGTGGGCGCTGCCCTGTTCGAAGAACGCACAGTGGTTCATCGGACGCGACTCATCGTTGATGCACCACGACCGCGGGCCTGTCAGCCGCATCTACGCCAGCGTGCTTGAACCAGGTCGGGTGAACGAAGGCGACGAGGTCGTACTCGAACCCTGAGCGACGTCTGGGTCCGTTACGCGCCGACGGTTTGGATCTTGGCGACGGGAATGCGTAGCGGTTGATCGAGCGTCTCCGGCGGGAACGTAACCGTGCCCGGCCCCGTACTGCTGAACACGAAACTCCACTCGATCGACACGCCGGCGAAGAACTTCAGATCGTCTGCATCCTTCGACGTCTCCCAATACGTGTACTGACATTGCTCCACCGCCACCGGCAACGTCGGGCACACGAAAGCTTCACCGTCTGAGGTGCCTGGATGAAACGTCACCACGTTCGCCACCGGCTGCACGGTGATAGCGAACCCTGACGGCAGGGTTGCTGTGGCCGGAGGTGCGGTCAGCTGCTCGGGCTTGAAATAGATGTTCGTGGGCCACGACCGGTACTGCACACCCACCGGTCCTAACAGCGGCATCTGCTGGTCGATGTGTGTTCTTGCCTTCGCGTACGTCGCCCAGATCACCGATTCATCGGTGACGATTTCAAACCAGCGCATCGTCCCCGTCGGCAGGCCGTTACACACTGACTCCTGCAAGATCGAGGTGACGTGATCGACGACTTTGACCGCGCTCGACGCGATCACTCGCGGATCATTGATGTCGTAATTCACCCACACGCACACCACCGGCGGCGGCGGACCACCCGCAGCCGAACCCGGATCCGCCCCGGTCGAACCCGACTCGTGCGTGCCAGCACCCACGCCGACCGACAGACTCTCACCGTTGTTCGAAACCGAAGCCACCGTCGTCACCGTCGTGCCGCCCGATTTGTCGGGACCCGGTGCAGCCTTCGCCTGTGCTGAAGCCGAGAGACAGATCGCGATGGCCGCGGTGAACGAGATCACTTTGCGGGGCACGTGTTGGATCCTTCGTACTCCGTCGGAACTGTGTAGTCGGCAATGAGCCATCGTTTACCAACCAGAACCATCTGAAACACCATGTCATAGCTCGACTTTTTGTCGTCGGAGATGATCTCTCCGCCGGCCGCCTTCTCATTCGGTTCGAACACGACGCCGGTCGACCAGTAGCACGCTTTCACCTCGGCGGTGGTTCGGCCCGCACCAAGGACAGTCCCTTTCACAACCGTGTAACTCGGGTCTTCAGTGTTGGCACGCACCCTGAAGTTGGCTGCCCGATAGTCCGTCACCCGCTTCGTCACCAGCTGACGATTCACACTGCCTTCGGGGGTGAATGTGGTCGGGTCACACGTCACGATGGCCAAGAGACAGCCTTCACGGTCGACCATCCAGTTTTGGACCGCCGCCTCGGCCACGACCAGTTCCAGGCTTTTGGCCGCAGTGGTCGAAGTGGTTGACGCTGGAACGGTCACCGCTACGGTCGTGCTCGTCGCCGTCACGGCAGTCGTCGTTGACACCGATGAGGCGCGTAAGGCCGATAGCGCCGGCGATG
>JANNZM010000045.1:0-15887 GCA_031410595.1 Actinomycetes bacterium
GCGAACACATGTTTGATCCGGTAGAATTCTCCTATGGAAACGGCGGCCATGTTGGATGAAGCATTGGACAAAATGCTCGCTGCCGATCACGAGTTCCTGACCGCTCAAGAGGCCAGGTTGTTGGCTGGAATGTTGGAGCGAGCGAGCCGCAAACTGGATGCTCTCAAGGTCTCGATCGTGGATACGGTCGACCGCAACGGCCTCTACGCCCAAGACGGACATGCGTCCGCGAAGACGTGGGTCGCGTTCACGTGTCGCACGTCGGGTCGTGAAGCACACCGTCTTGTGGCGTTCGCCAAAATGTTCCGGACGCTTGATGAGACTGCGTGCCGGTATCGGGCTGGTGAGATCGGTACTGATCAGGTGGGTGAGTTGTCACGGGCGTTCCGAAACCCGCGGTGCGGACATCAGCTCGCCGACAGCGAAGCCCTACTGCTCGAACACGAGCAGGATCTGACGGCACGACAGTTCGAGCTCGCCGTCAAACACTGGCTCTCGATCGCGGACGCCGAAGGGATCAAGCAGCGGCACGATTCGCTTCATAAGCATCGTGATCTGCGGATCACACCACAGTTCGATGGCGGGTTCAAGGTCGATGGCATCTTCGGCCCCGAACAGGGTGCAGCGATCAAAGAGATTCAGGACCGTTACACCGATACCGAACGCCTCGCAGACTGGGCTGCCGCCGAAAGCCGAGCATGGTGACGACGTCACCCCGGCCGACCTGGCTCGCACGGAAGCGCAACGTCGAGCGGACGCGTTCTACGCGATCTTCGTGAACGCAGCATCCACCCCCGCTGATGCACAAAAGCCCGAGCCGTTGGTGACGATCATCATGAGCGAGGACGCCTACCAGGCTGGTCTCGCCGACATGACCGGTGAACCAGTCGTATTCGATCCGAAACGCTATCGGCGGTGGCAATGCGAAACCCTCGGCGGCACCACCCTCACCCCGCACGCCGCGTTAGCAGCCGCGATGGCAGGACATATACGAAGAGTGGTGATCGGTGCGACCGAAGCATCGATATCGCAAAAGACCCGGCTGTTCACCGGGCCGTTACGCCGCCTCATCCAAACGCGCGACACCACCTGTGTGTGGGCCGGATGCGACATCTCATCAGACCGATGCCAGGCCGATCACATCACACCCTGGCGCACCAGCCAAGACACATCCGCAGGCAATGGCGCGCCCTTATGCGGCAGGCACAACCGGTACAAAGAACACGGCTACCACACCCACCGAGACACCAACGGCAACTGGCACATCCAACGACCCAACGGCACCACCATCAACCCCACCGCATGACGAACGGCTCGGCACATCGAACCGATATAGCCTTCACAACGCTATGAACCTCGCTGCCATTGTCGATGGGCATCCCGACGACGTCTCGGCTTTGGTCGATGGCGAAGAGCGAGTCACGTACGGAGCGCTTCGCCAGCGAGTTGCTGTTGCTCGTGGTGGTCTGAAGGTGATTGGTGTGAAGGCTGGGGACCGGGTTGCGTTGCTGGGTGAGAACTCGGCGGACATGGTGGTTGCCTACCTTGCGCTGATCGGCATGGGCGCCGTGGCTGTGTTGCTCAACCCACAAGCACCGCCGCCGGCGATTCGCCACGAGATGGAGACCGTCGGTGCCACCTTGGCGCTTGTTGGTCGCGGTGGCCATGCCCCTGAGGGCGTCGACGCGGTGGCCACCTCCGATCTGATCGGTGAACCCGCTGACATCGTTGATCTCGCCCCCGACACGCTCGCGGTCTTGATGTTCACCTCGGGCACGGCGGGCGCGTCTCGGGCGGCCATGTTGAGCCACGGCAATCTGTTGTCGAACCTGCAGCAGAATCTCGGCCTCGATGATTCCATTCGCCCAAGCGATGTCGTGCTCAACGTGTTGCCGTTGCACCACATCTTCGGACTCAACGTGGCCCTCGGGCTTGCCCTTATCGGCGGGGCCAGCGTGGTACTCGCCAACCGGTTCGACCCCGTCGAAACCGTGCGAACAATCGTCGACGAAGGCGTCACCATCGTCCCCGGCGCGCCACCTATGTGGATTGCCTGGTCGACCACTCCCGAAGTCACCACGACCTCCTTCGCAAAGGTGCGGCTTGCGCTTACCGGTGCGGCCCGGATGCCCGAAGATGATGCCCAGGCGTTCGCCGAACGCAGCGGCGTACCGCTACGCGAAGGCTATGGCCTCACCGAAGCATCGCCCGTGGTCACGACGTCGATGGGCACCACGCCGCGTCTCGGTTCCATTGGCCGGGTGCTGCCCGGCGTGACCGTGCGGGTCGTCGATGAAGACGGCGAAGACGCGCTCGATGGCGACACCGGCGAGGTCTTGGTGAAGGGGCCGAACGTCTTCCTCGGCTACTGGAATGATCCGGAAGCTTCCGCCAAGGTTTTGCGTGACGGCTGGCTGCACACGGGTGATGTGGCGATTGTGGACGGCGATGGCTTCCTCTACCTGGTCGACCGGTCGAAGGACCTCATCATCGTGTCGGGCTTCAACGTGTACCCCGCCGAGGTGGAGGACACCATCACCAGCCACCCTTCGGTCCATGAGTGTGCGGTGGTCGGCGTGCCGCACCCGACGACCGGTGAGGCAATCAAGGCGTACGTGGTCTTGGAGCAAGGCGCGGCCGTCACAGCCGAAGAACTCACGGCACACTGCAAGAGCCAGGTGGCTCGCTACAAGTGCCCGAGCGACATCGTGTTCATCCCCGAACTCCCCAAAGGCCCGAGCGGCAAAGTGCTGCGCCGCCTCCTGCGCTGAGGCTATCCCGCGGCAGCGGCCAATTGCGTGGCGGCTTGGCGGGGGGATCGGGTGGCAATGCCGGGGTTTCCGGTGGCAATAACGAAGCCGGCGAATAACACCAAGATGCCAAGCGCCAGTGTGATGGCGAAAGCATTGGTTTTGCCGACACGTCCGGCGACGGTGCCACTGGCGGACAGCACGAATGTGCCAAGAGCGATGAGCACATTGCCGAGCACGAGACGTCTCGACGACACCGATCCGATCGCGAGCCCGCGGTCCCGGCCACGCCAGAGGCGCCAGGCCGACCAGAGTGCCAGCACCACGATGACCGTTGCCGCCACGCCCGATCCCGCGGCCGCCAGCACGCGAGGGACCACGCCGAACAGGTCTCTCCCGACGGGCAGATCATCGGACGGAACCTCTGCCTTCAGGGGTGCGTAGATCATAAGTCCGGCGATGAACGCCGATCCGAAGCCAAACCCGCTCAACAGGCCGACGGCCCGCTTGCCGCCGTTCAGCAGCAGCACCGATCCGAGCGCGAGCCAAGGCACATTCAGTATGGCGCCGAACAGGTAAAACGCTCGGAACGACCCAGCCGTCCAACCGGTTGCAACACCGATCCACAGCGCCGCGCTGGCCAGGGTGAACAAGGCAAGAGATACCGTCCAGGCGAGCTCGTGGGGGCGGCGACGGGTGGCCCACCGGTCGCCGATGGCCACCGTAAACGCCGCGGCAACCAGAGTGGCTCCTGCGGCGAGGGCAATGGTGGATGAAGCGGCCATATTCGGCGACTCTACGGGTGAAGGCAGCACCAGCCCAAAGGCAACGGCGACCGCTTGTGAACTTGTGAACACCGTTGGGCCCCCCGTAACGTTGCCGCCATGACCAACGGCGAGACGAACGGCAATCTCAGCACGCCTAGCCGTCGCCGTATTCCCGACGCCTCGGTGGCCCGCTTGCCCGTCTATCTGCGAGCGCTGTATGAGCTGATGGGGGAGCAGATCTCCAACGTTTCCAGCGAACGGCTGGCCGAGATGGCGGGCGTCAATGCGGCAAAGGTCCGCAAGGACCTCTCGTACCTGGGCAGCTACGGGACCCGCGGTGTCGGCTACGACGTGGAGTATCTCCTCTACCAGATGAATCGTGAGTTGGGTCTCACCAAGCAGTGGCCCATCATTATCGTCGGCGCCGGCAACCTCGGCACCGCGTTGGCCAACTACGGCGGCTTCGATGAGCGTGGTTATCCGGTGGCCGGTCTGGTGGATATCGCCCCGGAAAAGGTGGGCAAAACCCTCCATGGCATCACCATTCGCCACATCGACGATCTGGCCGACATGATCGACGGCGACGGCACCTCGATCGGCGTCATCGCAACGCCGCCCGGCGCTGCGCAAGACGCCGCCGATCGGCTGGTGCGCGCCGGGGTGCGCAGCATTTTGAACTTCGCTCCGGTGGTGCTGACCGTTCCTGAGGGCGTCTCGGTGCGCAAGGTTGACCTGGCCGTCGAGCTACAGATTCTCAGCTTTTACCAGCAGCGCCGAGTGCTCCTGGAGGTTGAGGCCGATGCTGGGGATGTGACACTTGGCCGCAACGGCGCGACCGGTGCTGTTTCGGCGGTGGCCGGTGCGTAAAGTTGAGCGAACCGTAGTCGACGGTTCCCAGGAGCCCTCCACGTGTCAGTCGTAGTCATTGGCCTGAACCATCGCACCGTCCCGATCGAACTGCTTGAGCGGTTCGCGGTCTCTGCCGACGCGCTCGGCAAGGCACTGCACGATCTGTGTGGGCGCAGCAATATCGCCGAGGCCGTGGTGTTGTCCACGTGCAACCACACCGAGGTCTATGCGGTGGCCGACCGCTTCCACCCGGCCTACGGCGACATTCGTGATTTCCTCTGCGATCTCGCGCAACTGGCACCCGAGGACCTCACCGAGCACCTCTACAGCGATCATGACCACGGCGCCGTCCGTCACCTGTTCTCCGTTGCGGCCGGCCTTGAATCAACGGTCTTAGGCGAGAGCGAAATCCTCGGCCAGGTGCGCACAGCGTGGGAACGGGCGCAGGCCGAAGGTGCGTCACGGTCCTCGCTCAACCTGCTGTTCCGCCATGCGGTCGAAGTCGGTAAGCGGGCTCGCACCGAGACCGCTATTGGTCGTTCCACTGCGTCGGTCTCCCATGCCGCCGTCGAAATGGCTCGCGATCGGCTCGGCACCCTCGCTGGCCGTACGGTGCTGGTGGTGGGTGCGGGTGAGATGGGCGAAGGCATCGTCGTCGCGCTTGCTGCTGCCGGGGCAGGTGAAGTGCTGGTCGCCAACCGCACGCTCGCCCGGGCCGAAGAACTTGCCGATCGGGTCGGCGGTTCAGCCATCAGCCTCGATGCAGTCGCCGGCGCGCTGCCGTTTGCCGATGTTGTGCTCACGTCCACGGGCGCCGGGCTGCTTGTCACCGAGGAAACCGTGCCCAGCCGCAACGGACGCCCGCTGATGGTCATCGATATCGCGGTGCCCCGTGATGTCGCCGCTGGTGTTGGTCTGATGCCCGACGTGACGTTGCTTGACCTCGACGACCTGCGCGAGTGGGCGGCTCGCGGACGCGCCGAACGCCAGGGCGAGGTCGCTGCAGTGCAGTCGATTGTCGGAGATGAGGTGCAGCGCTTCGCGGACGTGGTGGAAGCCCGTCAGGTCGCTCCGCTCATTTCGCAGTTGCACGATTACGCCGAGCAGGTTCGCCTCGGCGAGCTGTTGCGTTTCGCCGGCCGCCTTGACGGTCTCGATGATCGTCAGCGTGGCGCGGTCGAAGCCATGACGCGTGGCCTGGTCGCCAAGTTGTTGCACGCACCATCGGTCCGACTGAAAGATGATGCGGGCACCCCGCGCGGCGAGCGCAACGCGTCGGCACTGCGCGATCTCTACGACCTGTCGTGACGGGCAGCCTTGACGGGCGGCGGGTCGTGGTGACCCGCGCTGCTGATCAGGCGAGCAAGCTGGCTGACCGCCTGCAAGAACTGGGTGCCACGGTTGTTCTTGCCCCTACCATCCGGTTTGAGCCGGTACCGTTTGTGCTGCCCGACGGCCTTGACTGGGTCGTTGTCACGTCGCCGAACGGCGTTGCCGCGCTGACTGACCTTGGCACTGCTCGTCTCGCCGTCGTTGGCCCTGGTACTGCGGACGCGGCCCGTGCCGCAGGCTTCTCGGTAGCGCTCATTCCCGCACGCGCGCTGGCCGAGAGTCTAGTGGAGGAATTTCCCTCAGGGCCCGGTCGGGTTGCGGTGGTGCAGGCGGATATTGCTCGTGGGGTTGCGGTGGACGGGCTGCGGGCGAAAGGCTGGGATGTGACCGCTGTGACCGCCTACCGAACTCTTGCGGTCGATGCCGAGCCAACGGTCAGCGATGCCATTGCTACAGCGGACGCGATCACCTTCACGTCGGGTTCGACCGTCCGATCTTTCGTGACGGCCTACGGCGTCGATCGGCTGCCGGGCAGCGTGATTTCGATCGGCCCGGTGACGACCAACGCATGCGCCGACCTTGGCATCAGCGTGACGGTGACCGCATCGGAACACAACATCGACGGCCTTGTGGCGGCAACCGTCGAAAGCCTGCGCTGAGATCGGCTGCTCAAACCGACCGGGCGAGCACTACCCTCAATGAGTGTGACAGTGCAGGCGGTCGTGTTCGATTTCGATGGCACCATTTTCGACACCGAGACGGTGACCTACGACGCGGTCGCCGATGTCTACGCCGACCACCAACGCCGGCTCGATCCGGTGTGGTGGGCCACCATGATCGGCACCACCGTCGACGCGGCCGACGCCGCCATCGAGCGATTGGCGAACGATGTCGGTCTCGATATCGGTTTCGTCATGGTGGAGACGCGAGCACGCGTGCGAGAGCTGCTGCGATCGGCCCGTCCCCGGCCCGGTGTGGAGGCGCTGGTCAAAGAATGCCAGGCCGCCGATGTGCCGATTGCCATCGCCACCAGCGCGCCACGGAATTGGGTAGAGCATCATCTGTCCAACCTCGGACTGCTCGCCGACTTCCCCGTTGTCGTCCCGGTTGACGAGGTCACCTTCGCCAAGCCTCACCCCGAGCCCTACACCACCGCGTGCCGCCTGCTCGATGCTGACCCCCGCTGGTCGGTGGCGATAGAGGATTCGTCGCCCGGCGTAGAGTCGGCGGTAGCGGCCGGATTGTTCACGCTCGGTGTAGCCAGCCATCTCACCCGCCACCACGGCCTTTCCCACGCACATCAACAACACGACTCTCTTGAAGCTGTCCACCTCGCCGACCTTCATCGGGCGATTCAGACTCGCTCCTCCTAAGCTGGGCCACGATGACATTTCCCGCTCGTCGCCCCCGTCGTCTGCGCACGTCACCGGCCATGCGCCGACTCACGGCCGAGACCCGCCTCGGTGTGGATGACTTGATCGCGCCACTGTTCGTACGGCAGGACATTGCCGAGCCGCAACCCATTTCGAGTCTGCCCGGTGTGATGCAGCACACCCGCGAAAGTCTGCGTAAGGAGGTTCACGAGCTGGCATTGCTCGGCATCCCGGGCATCATCCTGTTCGGTGTTCCTGCTCGCAAGGATGACGAGGGCAGTGAGGCGTGGAACCCCACCGGCATCGTGCAACTCGCCCTTCAGGACCTGCGTGCCGACATGGGCAACGACCTTGTGCTGATGGCTGACACGTGTCTTGATGAGTACACGTCGCACGGTCATTGCGGTCTGCTCGATGAACACGGCAATGTGCTCAACGACATCACACTGGAGCTTTATGCCCGTGCCGCGGTAGCTCAGGCCAACGCCGGCGCCCATGTGATTGCGCCGAGCGGCATGATGGATGGTCAAGTTGGCGCCATCCGCACTGCACTCGACGCGGCCGGCCATGTTGACGCGTCGATACTCGCCTACTCAGCCAAGTACGCCTCCGCGTTCTACGGCCCGTTCCGCGACGCGGTCGACTGCAAGATCATCGGCGGCGGTGACCGCAAGGGTTACCAGCAGGACTACCGCAATGCCCGCGAAGCGATGGAAGAAGTGCGCGCCGATATCGAGCAGGGCGCCGACATGGTGATGGTGAAACCGGCGATGTCTTACCTCGACATCTTGAGTCGCGTGCGAGCCGAAGTCGACGTACCGGTCGCGGCGTACCACGTCAGTGGCGAGTACGCCATGATCAAAGCTGCCGCTGCCAATGGGTGGATCGACGGCGAAGCCATCGCGCTGGAACAACTCACCGCCATCAAACGAGCCGGAGCCGACATCATTCTCACCTACCTTGCCCGTGAAGTTGCCGAAGTCCTCCGATGACCTGGTGTAACGAGGCGACCTGCTCGAAGGCTAGGTGTCGCACCGATCTTTGCCAGGGCCTCGGCGATACCAATGCCAACTGGTACGAGCGAGCGCGTGATGTCATCCCCGGTGGCGTGAACTCGCCTATCCGATCGTTCCGATCGGTCGGCGGCACGCCCTACTTCGTCGCTCGCGCGGAAGGGCCGCGGGTGTGGGATGCGGAGGGCAAGGAGTACCTCGATCTGGTGCAGAGCTACGGCGCCGTGATCGGCGGCCATGCCCACCCGGCAGTGACCGATGCGATCCAGCAGGCTGCCACGCTCGGCACGTCCTACGGCGCGCCGACAGCGCGTGAGGTACTGCTGGCCGAGGCCGTGCGCGATCGGGTGCCGAGCTGCGAGATGGTGCGCTTCGTCAACAGCGGAACCGAAGCGACTATGACGGTTATCCGTCTTGCTCGCGGCTTCACTGGTCGCAGCAAGGTCATCAAGTTCTCGGGCAACTATCACGGTCATGGTGATGTGTTGCTGGCCGAAAGCGGTAGCGCGTTCGCGGTGTTCGGTCTACCCGACTCGGCGGGCGTCACCGACCGCATGATCGCCGACACCATCGTTGCCCCGTACAACGTCGTGCCAGAAGTTGGTGACGACGTGGCCTGCGTGATGGTCGAACCGGTCGCGGCGAACATGGGCCTCGTCGGTCCGCAACCGGGTTTCCTCGAAGGACTCAGAGCTGCATGCGACAAAGCAGGCGCGCTGCTGATTTTCGATGAGGTCATCACCGGCTTCCGCCTGGCGCGCGGCGGTGCCCAAGCCCACTTCGGCGTCACCCCCGACCTGTCGTGCTTCGGCAAGGTCATCGGCGGCGGCTTGCCCATCGGAGCGTTCGGTGGTCGTCGCGATGTCATGTCGGCGTTGGCCCCACTTGGGCCCGTCTTCCAAGCCGGCACACTCTCGGGCAACCCGCTCGCGACCGCGGCCGGGCTCGCCGCGCTCTCGCTTCTGGATGACGCTGCCTACGCGCAGCTCCATGCCACAGCTGCGCGACTGGCCACTGGCCTGCACGATGCCATCAGCGCAGCAGGCCTTTCCATCACCGTGCCGGTGATCGGTTCGCTGATTGGCCTGCACTTCAACGACACGCCCGCCATTGACTACGTCAGCGCCAAGACCACCGATGTCGAGGCCTACAAACGCTTCTTCCACGGCATGCTGACGCGTGGCGTTGCCCTCGCCCCCGGCGCCTACGAGATCCTCTTTCCCGGTCTATCGCACTCCGATGCAGTCGTTGACGCCATCGTGGACCGGGCCATCGACGCTGCGAAGAGCGTCTAAGACACCCGTCTTCGTTAGTGCGCAGCGGGTACTGAGCCGTCGGCCTTTTTCTTCGGCGGCGGCACGCCAACGCTTACCGCACGGTTCGCCGCAGTCACCGGCCAGCGCCGGCGGCTGACGATGGAGAGTTGTCGAAGGAGCTTCATGGCAACCTCATCATCTTCCGCCGGCTTGGCTTCCACCACACCCGCTTTGATCATTCGGGTCATGACCTCCCGACCGAGATCGGTGCGCACCACGCATAGGGTCCAGGCGTTGTCCTTGCCGATTCCGCCGGTTGAGATGTCGGCATGTTCCGCCGCGAAGTCGGGGCAGGTCTTGCAGCCCTCGCGGGTCCACTGATGGCATTCCTTCAAATCGATCTCGTGGTAGTCGCCGTTGCGCATCCAGATCTGGAACACCCCCTTGATGTTCATCTTCACCATGTCCTGCTTGTGCAGCCCGTACTTGGCGAGGAACAGCTCTTCGAAGATGGCGTCATCGAACGTTTTGGAGCAGAGCAGCCCGATGTTGAAAATGATCGGCTTCGAGACCTTGCCGATCTTGCGGGGCCACATCACGGCGGGCACCGAACTCTGGCAACTCATGCCGACGAGAGCGAGCCTCGAGAGCCCCTTGTCGGTTGCCTCCTTGAGCGCCAGCGTGTTGGCCGAGTAGGTGTAACGGCTGCCCGCTCCTTTGAGGATTTCTTCCTTGGTGGTGGCCAAACCCGGAATTGCTTTCCATGAGGTGCCGTCGCCCTCGAGGTAGGAAACCAGCGCGCCGTCGATGTACTGCTGCTCGAGCAGCCAGATGAGCATGGCCGAGACGAAGCCGCCGTCCTGACCGACCGCTGAGACCTCCGGGGCAGTGGCGCGAACCAGGAGGTTCTGCTGAATGATGCCGGCCATCTCGTTTTCTTCCCGGTCACGGCCAAAGAGATGATCGTTGGCCTGTTGCTCCCAGTCACGGAAACGAGGGCAGGCACGGGTGCATGAGGTGCAGCCCTTCTGACCGTGGCCGCAGTCGGTCGGGCCAAGTTCTTCTTCAAGGTGGAACGGCTTGTAACCCTTTTCTTCGTGCTTGTAGCCGATCACTTCGTGCGGGCAGGCAATGACACATCCTGCGCATCCGGTGCACAACCCGGTATCGATGACTTCCTCGAACAGTTCTTTCCACTGGTGGGTCCAGCGCTCAGCCTTGGCCGGGGGAGTCTCGGTGACCGTCATGGACGAGAGCGTAGGAGAGTCAACGGCGCGATGCAGGTACGGGCAGACTCTCGCCCACGGCTGTTGCCACTACGGTGCGACGCATGTCTGACCAATCCCTCGCCACAGTCCAAGCCGTTTCCGGCACCATCAACGATCTCGGCGCGCGGTTCTACTTCACACCGGAAACGCTGCAACGAGGTAAGGAACTCGGGATGAAGAACGGCTACTGCTGGTACGTCATTGGCCGCGGCGGCGTGCTCGGTGACGTTGATGCCGAAGTGGTCGGCTCAGCCTTCGCCTACTTCGAGCCCAAGCTCATGCGCAAGTTGTGGGGGCAGGGCCTCGCGGCGATGGGCGCTCGTGAAGCGTCGCGGGAGTACGCCGAATGTTGTCGGGCATGGGGGCGTTCGGCGTTCGCCAGCGAGAAGGAGGCGGGTGCGTTTGCCGATCTGGCGGCCAAGGTCATCGAGCGCACATCATCGGCCGGGATGTCACTTTTCGCCGGGTGGAAGGCTGAGTCGCTGGGCGAGACCGACGACCCCGCCGGGCGGGCGGCGATGGCGTTCAACGTGCTGCGTGAACTACGTGGTTGTGCCAACCTTGTCGCCGTCGTTTCGGTCGGCATGACCCCGCAAGAAGCTCATTTCACCGCTCGCGGCATGGACGACTTCAAGCTCTTCGGCTATACCGAAGATCAGGCTCCCAAGGCCCGCAAGGCAGTGCGCGCCAAGGCCGAGCGCATCACCGATCAGATCGAAGCCCGTGCCTATGGGGTGCTGAGCGACAAGGAACAGGCTCGCTTCGCCACCTGTGTCAAGAAGCTCGCCAAGGCCGCCAGCCGCTGAACCCGCCGCTTGACCCGCGGGTCAAGTCGTGAGGCAGAATGGGAGAATGGATCTCAGCTACCCCGCGGATGCCGAAGCCTTTCGCACCGAAATTCGCGGCTGGCTGGAGGACAATCTGCCATCAGGCTGGTTCACGCCCGGTTTCGAAATGTCGCCGGAAGAGAAGAAGGCGTTCAACGAGTCATGGCCGGCCAAGCTCTATGGCGGCGGGTGGATCTGCGCGTCATGGCCGAAGGAGTACGGCGGCAAGGGCCTTCCTGTCATGCACAACGTGGTGCTCGCCGAAGAGTTCGCCCGAGCCAAAGCGCCACTGCGCGCCGACTTCTTCGGCGACACCCTGGTCGGTCCGACCATTCTGCAGTGGGGCACCGAGGCACAAAAGACCTTCTTCTTACCGAGGATTCTGAACGGGTCCATGCGTTGGTGTCAGGGCTTCAGTGAACCGAACTCGGGCTCCGACCTTGCATCACTCAAGTGCAGCGCAGTGCTCGACGGCGATGAGTGGGTCATCAACGGCCAAAAGGTGTGGACCACACAAGGCCAGTTCGCCGATTACATCTTCCTGCTCGCTCGTACCGATCCTTCCGCCTCCAAGCACAAGGGCATCAGCTATTTGCTCGTACCCATGCGGCAGCCCGGTGTCGAGGTGCGACCCATCACGCAACCCGACGGCACGGCCGAGTTCAACGAGGTGTTCTTCGACAACGCCCGCTGTCCGAAAGACAACGTGGTTGGCGGCGTGAACAATGGCTGGGCGGTCACCAACACCACCCTCGCCCATGAGCGCGGGATGTCGGCCACCACCAGCTATCGCCGGTTCGAGGAAGAGTTGCGTCTCATGACCGAGACGGCGCGTGCCAACGGCTCGATCAACAATGCGGTCGTACGCCAGGGGCTGGCGACGTACCACACGAAGATCCAGCTCCTCCGCATCAACGGCCTGCGCGGCCTGTCGGCCACAGTCAACAAGACGAAAGATCCCGCCGTCGCCGTGCTCGGCGCGACCAACAAGATGTTCTGGTCGGAGATGCATCGCGACGCCATGGAACTTGCGCTCGCCATCTATGGCGCCGACTCCATGCTGATCAACACGGGCCCCGAGACCGGCAACTGGCCAGGGGTTCTTCGTCATGCCGGGCGGCCGACGTACCCGGTGACGCCGATGATCTCCGCCTTCTTTTTTAGTCGCAGCGAAACAATCTGGGGTGGCACGGCGGAGATCCAACGGAATATTGTGGGGGAGCGAGTACTGGGGCTTCCGAAGGAACCACAGGTCGTTTCCAGCTGAAAAACTCGCGGCAGTCGCCGCCCCCCGGCCTTTGTCTGTTTAGGTTAAGGTGCTGCCGTGTTTCCAACTGTCCGTACGCGGGTTCGATCAGTCGGAGCTCTCGCTCCGCTTGTCGCGTTTATTGTGATTGCTTCCACCGCAACGTCTGCGCACTCGGCTGAGCCGACGCCAGAAACGTCCACGTCCACAGCCGTTGCCAACACAACGACTCCCACGACCGTTGTCGGTGCAACCACCACGACGACCGTTGTCGGTGCAACCGCCACGACCGTTGCCGATGAAGTTCCCACGACCGATGCCGAGGAAGTTCCCACGACCGTTGCCACTGCAACTACCACCACCACCCTCACCACTGGCGCCACCAGCACATCGTCAACGTCAGTGCCGAGAGAAACTTCCACAACGACAACCGTCGCCGGTGCAACCTCCAGCACCCTGCCTGGCACCACCACCGTCCCAACAACCTCCAGCACAGTGCCGGCCACCGCCGCGCCTCCAACGAGCACGGTTCCGTCCACCTCCACCACCGTGCCCGATCCCCACACCGTGCCTGTCGGCGGCTGGCCGGTGAAGCCATTGGTGTTCCCAGTGCTCGGACCCGTCAACTACAGCGACAGCTGGGGTGACTATCGAGCCGATATCGAAAGCCACTTCCACGTTGGCGTCGACCTGCTCGGCGTTCGACTCCAGCCGCTCGTCGCTGCAGCCAGTGGCACCATTAGCCATCTCGTGGTCAAGAGCCCGACAGCCGGATGGGGTTTCGTCATCAAGGACCAAGCTGGTTGGGAGTACCGCTACTACCACGTGAACAACGACGCGCCGGGCACGGCCGACAACAGCAATCCGGTCGCGTGGCGACTCGCTCCAGGGCTCACCGAGGGTTCGAAAGTTGTCGCTGGTCAGCTGGTTGGTTACATGGGTGACAGCGGCGACGCGGTAGGCAACCCGCATCTGCACTTCGAAATCGCCGATCCGACCGGCAAGACGCTTGACCCGTTTCCCAGTGTGCGTGCGGCCGAGACGGCCACGCGGTGCTCGCCGCCGAAAGGCCTCGGCGACCTCGCCGGCTTCGTTCCTCCCACCGACACCGATGCCGAAATCGTGACGGTTGACATCCCAGGAACCGACGGCTCGTTCACGATCTCGGCCAACGGTACGGTGTTCCGGGTGAAGAGTGCCCGCAACATCGGGTCTGCGCTCTACAACAAGGCCGACGGTCCCTGCCACACCGGCTGATCCGCTCGAATTGATCGGAGCCAGCGCATTCGGGGCGCCTCCGGAGAGCAATTCGGACGGTCTTGATAGTTTACTGAGAATTGACACATTGCGTGACATTCCTGTTACACGATCACAACACAGATGACACGCGGAAGTGACACGGGTTGCGCTTAGATGAAGGGTGCAGGAAGCCATTGGCCACGAGGGAAGGCGAAAGGAACCCATGAGCCGAAGGAACCGCAGCGAAGACGTACCAATGACCGCTTGGGAGGAACGTAGATCACACGCAAAAGGCGAGCGGCACCGGATTGCCGCCGAGCTACACGCAGTCGCAGTACACGTTGATACCCGTTCTGGCATCGATGATGCCATCGAGCCGGGGCCGGCCTGGAAACCGGACCATCATCATTCCGCCGACGTCGCCAAGAAACAGGCGGCCTCTACGAGTGGCCTCCGCCATTGGAAATCCAAGGCCTGGAAGCGCCGCTCCACCGCTCGCAAAGAGCGGAACTTGGCCCTCGGCCAGCTCATCCTCGAAAACTAGGTAGGAACGCTCTCGCTTGGCGGCCTGAGCGCCGCCAAGCGAGAGTTCACGTGTGTTAGGCGATTGTGGGATTGTCTGAGCGAAGCGAGTCCGAGCGACACGGAGCGGTAGCGACCGAGCGAGGCATGATGCGTCCGTAGCGGTGGTTGGTGATCGAGAGCGCCTGCTCCCTCACCCAGTGGATCAGCTCCACGCGTCCGTCGGGGGCGATGGGGGTCGGGTTGATCTGGATGCTGGCAGCAAGGGCGGCGAGCCGAACCTGGGGCTCGACTGGTGTGAGGAGCCTGAGGCGATCGCATACTTCTGGCCGTAATCGCGCGGCGAGCGTTGGATCGGACTCCACAGTGGCATCCGGTGCCACGTCGGTGTGATGCGACACGGTGAACGCCACGCGCGTACCGGTGATGCGGGCGGCCTCGCGAACGAGAGACACGGTGGCGGCGTCAGTCGTTGGACTGATGCGAACCAAGACACCACGGGGGAGTGGTCGATAGCGCAGGACGTTGCGCTCACACGCAAGCGCCGACGGATCATGGTCCAGTGAAAAGTATGTCTTCCACCAGTGGCCGTATGATCTCGTTGCATCAGCAACGAGATCGCCGCTGGCCGATGTCCACTTCTGAAGCACACTGACATAGTGCGGTCCGCCTGCTTTCGCTCCGGCGCCGATGCTGCTGCGCTTCCAGCCGCCGAAGGGTTGGCGCTGCACGACCGCGCCCGTGATGTGTCGGTTGACGTACAGGTTTCCGGCTTCGGCGGTCTCGAGAAATCGCTCGCACTCGGCGGGGTCAAGGGACTGAATGCCAGCGGTAAGTCCGTAATCGGTGCCGTTCTGCCAGGCCAGAGCCGTGGCCAGATCGGGCGCCCGCATGACGGCTAGAACCGGACCGAACCATTCGGTCCGATGGCTCCATGAGCCAGGTTGCACACCGAGCTTGACGCCGGGTGACCACAGGTTGGGGTTGTTTGCGTGGACTTCGGGCGTAACCAACCACGACTCGCCGGCGTCGAGTCGGGTAAGAGCCCGAAGCAATGGCCCATCGGGTGGTCGGATCACGGGCGCGACCCCGGTCGTTGGAAGCCAGGCCGGCCCTGTTCGAAGGCTGGTGACGGCATCATTCAGTTGCTGGCGGAACGACGGATGGTCGTACACCGAAGCCTCCACGATGGCCAGGCTGCCCGCTGAACATTTCTGGCCGGCGTGACCAAAGGCCGACTTCACGATGTCGCGAACTGCTGCGTCGTTGTCGGCCTATGCGGTGACGACGGTGGCGTTCTTGCCACTGGTCTCCGCCAGAAGGTGAAGGTCGGGCTTCCACCTTGTAAACATCTCAGCGGTCGCGAAGGCGCCGGTCAAAATGACCGCAGCAACATCGGCGTGGGTTACAAGGCGTTGGCCGACCTCATCGTCATCGGTCGGAAC
>JANNZM010000046.1:0-5705 GCA_031410595.1 Actinomycetes bacterium
ACGCAGCCGCGCATCTCCGACCTCACCCGAGGCAAGATCGACCTTTTCAGTATCGACACCCTCGTCAACATGCTCACCTCGGCTGGCCTCAAACTCGACCTTCACGTCCGAGCGGCGAGCTGACGTCGAGGTTCACGCGTCGGTCCCTGGCCCATAGACAGTCGAGGCCGCCGAGGCGGTCGTCCTGAGCGGGGCAGATATGACCGTCGCCGAATGCCGCAGATCCAGGCAGGTCGACCTGGATCACTTTCCTGCGCCAGAGGCATCCTCGCCCACCGCAGCTCGATAGGGGACCCACCGCGCAGTGCACGGACCGATCACAGATTCAGGCCCGATCCGTACGAGCGACTGGTTGACCGTTGGTTTGAGACAACCGGCAGGATGGCGGGTGCTTCACCGTGCATGACACCACTATCGACTTCGCCAGGGGCAACCATCGAACATTCATCAACCCATCACCCGCAGCATCGCCGTGCCGCAATGCGCAAGACCCGGCCGCCACCCGAACGCCAGAGAACCCAATCCGTGAGATTTTCGTGAGACGCGGCCCAGATAGTCGCAGATGCAACTAGTCCACGGAACAGAAAACCTGCCTTGACCAGGGAATATAGGTGGGCCGTCTGGGGCTCGAACCCAGCACCTTAGGATTAAAAGTCCCCTGCTCTACCAGATGAGCTAACGGCCCTGACCTACTGACTGCGGGCGAGAGTCTAGGCAAGCGGCTCCGCGAGTTGCATTTGGGATGTTTTCGGCGCGCGGATGGTGGCCCAGGCGAGGGCGCCGCCGACCACGCACAGCACGCCGCAGATGCTCATGGCGTTGCGGAATCCGGGGCCGAGTTCACCGCCGACCGAGACCCCGGCCAACGCCGGCAATGTCGCTATCGACAGCAACGCAGCAACACGGGACACGGCGTTATTGATGGCCGACGCCACGCCCGCCCGCCTGTCCGTGATAGCGGACAACACCGCTGTTGTCAGCGGCGACACCGTGATGACCAGACCGAGTCCCATGACGACGACCGCGGGCAGTACGACGGCGACGTAATGCGCGCCGGGAGCGACACGACGGAAGAGTACGAAGGCCATTGACAACACAACCGGGCCGATCGTCATCGGCAGCCGTGGACCGATGCGCTGCGCCAGCGCGCCCGAGCGAGATGACAACAGGAGCATCATCACGGTGATGGGCAACGTGGACGCCCCGGCCTCCAACGCGGAGTACCCGAGGTCTTGTTGCAGATGCAACGTCAGGAGAAACAGCACTGCGCCGAGTGCCGCGTACACAACGAAAGTCACCGCGTTGCCCCCGGCAAATTGGCGATTGCGAAACACCGACAGCGGCACCATCGGCTGCGGATGCCGCGACTCGATCAGTGCGAACAGAAGCAGCGCACCGACACCGACACTCGCAGCGACGACAACGACGGGGGCCCAGCCGCGACGGGGCTGTTCGATCAGCGCGTAGACGACGCCTGCCAATCCCACCGACAACGAAGCGGCGCCTCCAAAATCCGGGCGGCCAACCACCGCACCACGCGTCTCGGGAATGAAGCGGACCGCAAGAAACACCGCACCAGCCGCAAGCGGGACATTGATGAGAAAGACCAACCGCCATGACACGGAATCGATCAGCCAGCCACCGACGAACGGGCCGATCGCGCTGGCGACACCGGTGGCACCCGTCCAACGGCCAATAGCCGCGCCTCGATCCCGGGGATCAATGGTTGCGGAGATCAACGCCAGGCTACCGGGCACCAGCAGCGCGGCGGCTACACCCTGAACCAGACGGGCCGCCACGAGCAACGGCAAGGTTGGCGCCAGTCCGCAACCAAGCGACGCGATCGAGAACCCGATCACGCCGATCACGAAGATCTTCCGACGCCCGAGGCGATCCCCGAGCGACCCACCAAAAACCAACAGCGATCCAACGGCCAGTAGGTAGCTGGTAACGACCCACTGCAGACCGGAAATCGAGGTGTGAAAATCCCGACGAATTGCCGGCAGGGCGGTATTCACGACCGTGCCGTCCAGAAAGGCGATGCCCGACCCCAGCGCAGTAGCGGCGATAAGCCATCGGCCCTGAGGCGTCGCCAGCCGAATCGTCGTCACCCGGAGCACGGTAGCGTCCGACTGACTCGGCATCATGACCGGCACAGAGGCACACTGTTGCAATGGATCTCCGGGACACCATTGCTGAAGCCATCCGGTCACGCGTGGTCGGCGACCAAAGTGACCGCACAAGATCGATCGAGCTGTTCACTGCGCCCGGGCCGCGGTGGTTCGCCGAGGATCGACCCATCCGCATCGTGCACTCCGACACCAGCATGTTTGTCGGCGGTCTGCGGGCCATCCTCCTGCAAAGCCTGCACCCGGTGGCGATGGCCGGTGTGGCCCAACATAGCGACTACAAGAAGGACCCATGGGGCCGCCTGCAGCGCACTGCCGACTTCATGGCCGCCACCACGTTCGGCCCCGCATCGGAATCACAACGAGCTGTCGATGTCGTGCATCGGGTGCACAAGCACGTGGTTGGCACCACGCCCGATGGGGTCCACTACGAGGCCAACGATCCGCACCTGTTGACCTGGGTACACATCGCCGAGGTTGAGAGCTTTCTTGTCGCGTACGACCGTTACGGGCGGGGCCGTCTCACCGCAGAGCAGCGTGACGGCTACGTAGAGGACATGGCCGTCATCGCCGATGCTCTCGGCGCCGAGAACCCGCCGCGCACGTTCGCCGAGCTCAAAGCATCACTCAAGCGTTACCAACCTGAACTGCGCACGATCCCCGAGGCGCGGGAGGCCGCTCGCTTCCTACTGTTCCCTCCCATATCGCCGCTCGCCCTCCCGGTCTATGGCGCCCTCACCGCGGCGGCGACGTCATTGCTGCCCTGGTGGGCTCGCCTGTCGCTTCGGCTGCCGCTCACGCCCGTTGCCGATGCGGTCCTGGTCCGCCCGGCCAGCCAGGCCGTGATCGGAATGATGCGATGGGCCCTCACTCCGGGGTCACCAGCCGCAGCTAACTCTTCGGCTTCGTAGCCCGGGGCCGCGGAACCAACGGCGCGCCCTGCACATTCGTGAGATGAGACTCGACGATTTCATGGCGGCGGCCATACATCGTCAAAAAGCTCTGCACACTGGCTGCCAGCGGTAGCGCCAGAACGGCGCCGACCGGGCCCAGTATGGCACCGCCGGCAATGGCTGCGCCGAACGCGATCGCGGCGTGGAGTTCCATCGTGCGTGCCGTGATACGAGGCAGCAGCACGTAGTTCTCGAACTGTTGGTAGAGCACGATGAAGATCAACAGCCAGACTGCCCGCGACGGATGATCGGCCAACGCAACGAGCACCGGGAGTGCGCCAGCCAGGTAGGTGCCGATTACCGGGAGGAACTGCGAGACCAGACCGACCCAAACCGCCAACGCCAGCGAATACGGGACGCCGAGGATGACCATGACCACCCAATGGCACACGGCAGAAAAGAACCCGAGCAGCGCTCGGGAGTAGATGTAGCCGCCTGTCTTATCCATGGCTACTTCCCACGCTTCCAGCACGCGCTCCTGCACACCGGGACGTAACCGGGAGCACACAACTCGGCGCATCTTGGGCCCTTCGGCCACCATGTAAAAGGTGAACAGCGCGACACCGAGCAGCTGAAAGATGACGCCGAGCACGGTGGTGGACCACCCGAGAATGCTGCCCGCAATACCCTTGAGCGGCCCGTCGGTGGCAGTGATCCGGTTGCGAACAGCCTGGGTGTCGATCTTGGCCCCGAACGACTTGTTCACCCAGATCTCCAGCTTGGCCACGTAGTCTGGCGCCCGATCCACCAGGCTGGTTATCTGCTTGGCTAACAGCGCACCGATGGCGACAAGAAACGCAACCGTCAGCAGCGTGAGACCTATGAGGAGCAGCCCGGTCGCCAGACCGCGTTTCATCCCCCGTCGTTCCAACGCGTTCACCGCAGGCTCGATGGCGAGCGACAGGAACAGCGAGATGAGCAGCATGATGAGCAGGTCTTTGAGGCTGGTCGCCACGCTTTGGCCGAGTGTCAATGCCGCATAGGTGCCCCAGAACATGAGGATGGCCCGAAAAATCCACGGGGGCATCCGACGGTCGGGGGTGTCGCTAGCCGCATCGCTCACGTCGAAAGCGTAGAGGGTTGTGACCGCAATCGGTTGGCTCTGCGCCCTAGTGTCGCGGGTATGCGAACCGCCGAGGCTCCGACTCTTGCTCGGGAGCGGGGCGGCTACGGCTTTTCCGTTTTGGCGTTCATCCTGGTGGCCTCGGTGCTGTTGCGCCCGGTGTTCGCCGGCTCGCTCGACAATAAGGCGCTGCGCACCTGGTCCACCATTTTCGTAGCCATCAGCGTGCAGGCGCTGCCCTTTCTCGCGTTGGGGGTGGCGTTATCGGGCATGATCGCCGCGCTGTTGTCGGACAACTCACTCAACCGGGTCATCCCCAAGAACCCCGCCCTCGCCGTGCCGTTCGCAGGCGTGTGCGGCATTGCGCTACCCGGTTGCGAATGCGGGTCGGTACCCATAGCCGGTCGACTGATGGGCAACGGTGTCCACCCTGCCGCCGCGCTCACGTTCCTGCTGGCGGCACCCGCGGTGAACCCGGTGGTCATGGTGTCGACTGCGGTCGCCTTCCCCAACAATCATCACGTGTGGATGGCGCGCTTCATCGGCTCCATGATCATGTCGATTGTGATGGGGTGGTTGTGGTTGGCATTCGGGAAGACCGAGATGGTGGAGCGAGCGCTGAAGAAAGTGCCGCAGACCGGCACACGATGGGAACGGTTTCGAGCTGCATCGGTACACGATCTTTTGCACGCCGGCGGATACCTCATGGTGGGCGCCGCCGTTGCCGCCGCCCTGCAGGTTCTGGTGCCGCGCCGCGTGCTCACTACCGTCGCCGGGCACGGCATCACTGCGGTCATCACCATGGCCACCCTCGCCGTGCTGCTTTCGATCTGCTCGGAGGCCGACGCGTTCGTCGCGTCGACGCTCACGCAGTTCAGCCTCACCTCTCGCCTGGTCTTCATGGTCGTGGGCCCGGGTGTCGACCTCAAACTCATCGCCATGCAGTCAGGTGTGTTCGGCAGGAAGTTCGCCATGTGGTTCGCGCCCCTGACGTTGGTCGTGGCCGTGGGGGTCGCTGTCATCGTGGGGACTGTGATGCTATGAACCATCGCTTCTCGATAAGCGACGATGCGCAGGGCGGGTTACTCACCGCGCTCGGGGCGATGGGGGTGCGGTTGGTGCTCAGCCGCCAGTACCTGCGCTTCGTTCGGCCCGGCATGAAGCTGCCGCTGTTGGCTGCGTCGGTACTGCTGGTCGTGCTCGGCGTCACCACGTTGATCCGTGCGTGGCGCGTACCCCGCATGGCCGAACACGACGATGTTCACGCGGCCGATGACACCGTCCAGACTGCTGGCAGCCACAGCCATGCCGAGGGCAAGGGTCCCGGCGTCGGCTGGCTTCTGGCGCTGCCCCTGGCGGTGCTCCTTCTCGTCGAGCCGACATCGCTTGGCGCCTACGCGGCCAACCGGCAGGCAGTGAAGACCACGCGTCTTAGCCAGAGCGCGGGCGTCGTGTTCGATCCGCTTCCCGCGAAGGAGGACGGTCGGGTGACGCTGTCGCTTACTGACTTTTCCGAGCGCGGTCTCTACGACAGCAAGGAGAGCCTCAAGGGTCAGCCGG
>JANNZM010000047.1:0-17673 GCA_031410595.1 Actinomycetes bacterium
GCCGGCGTGGTTGCTGCGGGCCGCGAGCATTGGCCCGTTGGTCGCTCCTACACGAGCCGCGTACCTGTGGCGGAGGGGGCGCTGCCGCGCAAGGTAGGGACGATGAGGTATCGAGCGGTTATGCGCTTGAGACGTCCGCGAGTTGGTGGTCTAGCGCTCGGGTGGAGAGTTGGATTTCGAACAGGGTGATGACGAGCGACACGATGAGCAGTACGAGTCCGAGGCCGAACACGGTCTTGCCTGGTGCGCCGTTTTGGAGGTACAAGAGCAGCATGCTGACGAGGCAGCACAGCATCGACGCGACCGCGAAGGTCTGCATTCCACGGATCAGTCCGACACGTTTGCGTAGCGTTACGATCTGCGCGGCCCGGCCGCTGCCGGCGGCGGTGTGGTCGGCGGCGAGTTGACGGATCCGACCGGCGATGGCCACATACCGGTTGCCGTACGCGAGCAGCAGAAAGCTGATCGCGGGGAACAATGACACCGGGGTGTTGATCTCCAGTTTCACGTGGCAAGTCTGGCCGTTGCTTCAGCACCGCCACAACGCCAGAGGGTTCTGCGCGATCGCTGCCGCTGGCTCAGCGGGTGCTGTAGTTGGCAATGAGACCCATACAGCCCAGACCATTGGCCGGGGTCGCTGGGAAATCCGAGCGTCCGATAACTCGCGTCGAGTTGCCCGACGACGACGTGGTGGAGGACTTTGGCACCGGTGCGGTGGAGCATGCCATGCTCGGCCCACCGGGCGGCGTGGTCATGGCAACACGACGAGTTTGCCGGTGGCGCGTCCGGCTTCCATGTCGGCATGCGCCTGGGCGATGTCGGCGAGGCGGTAGGTGCGATCGATTGGCACGCGGCGTCACCGGTGGCAACGGCATCGAGGAAGTCCTGCAGCACCTCGTTGGGGAGGTCGGTGGCGTCGCCGCCGTAGGCGGTGAGTCGCACGCCGCGTGGGAGGTACTCGATCGGGTAGAAGTCGCGGACGGTCCACTGGTTGGACAACATCCCGGTGAAGCACACGACACCGTGGACTCGTGGCGCACGAAGGGTGTCAGGCAGGGTCGGCGTTCCGACGAGTTCGAGTGCGGTGTCGACCCCGTCAGAGAAGATCCGGCGGGCCTGGTCGGCGACTCTCCCGTCATCGACGAGGACATGGTCGACGCCGATCCCGCGGAGGATGTCGATGCGGTACCGGTTGCGGGTGGTGGCGAGCACGGTCATACCCCGTTGTTTCGCGAGCACGGTAGTGGCCATCCCGATCGACGAGGTGCCGCCACGGATCAGGATCGACTGACCCGGTTGTGCGTCGAGTCCGATGGTGAGCGAGCCGTGGGAGGTCTGCAGCATCTCGGGCACTGCACCGAGGATTGACCAGTCGAGGCTACTGGTGAACGGCACGACCTGACGGGGCGGGGACGCAGGTGTACTCGGCGTAGCCGCCGTCGAAGGTGCGGCCCATTCCGCCCATCAACGCGGCGACCTGTTGACCGATGGCGAACTCCGCTCCGGGGCATTCCGCGACGGTGCCGGTGGCCTCGATGCCGAGCACGCGAGGAAACGTGACACCATCGGCGAGGCCGAGGCGTGTGTGCAGTTCGGAGCGGTTCAGCCCGAACGCTTCGACCTTGATGAGCACCTCACCCGGCCGCGGTATCGGGATTGGGAGCTCGCGGACCTGGAGTGCTTCGGGCGGACCGGGCGCGTCGAGCACGACCGCTCGCATCGTGGTTCGAGCCGTCATGGTCATGCGCTCCTTCGTTGTTCGTCATTCACTCCCACCAAATACGCGCCGGACCACTGGTACTCGATGATGCTCCAGCAACCGCCCATCTTGGGTCGGTCGCCGGGGCGTCGGTCGGTCACATCAGGATGTGGCTGTGGGCTTCTTCGGGTCGTACAACGTCCCGAGGATCGCCCCGTACACCCAATGCCACAAGAGCACGGCGACGGGGAGTTTCCAGTGATTTGGGTTGTTCCCGAACGCGTTGTTCCCGAAACTGAAAATACCGAACCCCGCCTTCGGTGCGTAGACATACGGGAACAGGAAACCCAAACTCACGATCGACTGGACCGTGCCGAACAGGATGCCCTTCTGCACGCTCTTCATCTTCGGCAAGAAAGTCGGCAGCTTGTTATACGCCGTGAGGGCGAAAAGGATGCCGAAGACAACGCCGTTCACCATGTGGATTGACTGGCCAAGAAACCAGCTCGACGGATTCCCGAAATTCGAGAAGTCTTTCGCCACCGACGGCGGCGAGAACAGCAGACCGTTGTAAGCCGGGAACGGCAACGACGGCAGCCCGATACCACGCGCGTAATAACCCCAAATCGTACCGATCTGTGTCGCGACGAACCCTGCGAGCGCCGCTCCTTTCACCGGGTGGCGGTACACCCAGTGCTGGTAGCGGTCGTCCACATCCAAAACATTTTCAACGTCATAAAGATCCATCGGAACCCCCCAAGGTTCGGCGGCGCCGACATGGTCGCCGCAATCCTGACGCTAACGCACTCCCAAGCTCACTTTTTCCAGAACTGCGGTACGCCTGGCCGTTTGGTCATAGGTCGGAGCGAGCGCGACGAGCGTGTGGTGCACGGCCGCAGAATCGGTGATCGAGCCGAACAGGATTGTAAGGTGAGCAAGCTGGCGTCATGGTTGCTGCGGCCGAGGTCGTGGCCGATCGGTTCGCCCACGCAGTCCTCGATGACTAGAACGAGTTTGCTACAGGTACGTCCCAGACGAAGGGTCCGGGCGCGATCAGCTGACGACCTTCGAACGCGAACGACTGTCGAAGACGCACGCGTCCGTTGACGCCTATCGGGCTGCCGGGTTGGCAACGAGAGGCGCACCGCAGACGCGGCCGATGACAGAGTATCAAACACGGGCGCTATGCCGGTTTTTGATACGCGGGAACCTGGGAGAACGGCATCGGCGGGTCGGCTGTGTCAGCGATAGGTCTCCAGTTTCCTCGGAGCAGAAACTTGGGCGATCCGGAGATCGACGCAATGACGTGTGTCATACATTGGGCGGGAGCACCGGCAGGAGCGCATCGTTCTGCCATCCACACAACCACAGCTACTCGGAGACCACGTGACACACCACCATTTCGAGCACTACGGCATCGTGCTGGCCTCGCAGATCGACGGTACCAAGGGCGGGCAGCCACTGTTGTTGTTGCACGGCCTGTCTGGGGCGTCGTGCACCTATGACGAAGTCGTGAGCAACCTCGACCCCAGTCTCGAAATCCATCGCCTCGACTTCCGCGGCCACGGCGACTCAGCCCGGGCTCCGGGAACCTACGACCTACCGCATATGGCAGCCGACGTTGTCGCGTACATTGACCAAGTCATCGGCCGCCCGGTGCTCCTTGCGGGGCACTCGCTCGGTGGGGTCGTCGCGCACGTGGTCGCGCAGCGTCACCCCGAGCATGTCGTCGCAGTGTTCGAGGAGGACCCGCCGCTCTACTTCTGCGACCACGCCCTGTTCGAGCAGACCATGTTCGCCATGGTGTTCCCGCTGATCGCCGGGCAGATCCGCGACGTGCAGGCCAACGATGTGCCCGTCGACGCGGTCTGCGAAGGTATTCGCAACGCACCCACCGCTCGCGGCGGGATCGCGGCGGACGACATGAACGACACCAACATCAAATCCCGCGCCAGCGAGCTGATGCACTGCGACCCCGCAACAAATTGACACGGCAATCGCCGGTAAAATGCTTGTCGGCTACGACCCCGACGAGCCAGTCACCGTACCGCTGACCGTTCTGCGGGCCGACCCGTCCCTCGGAGCGGCGCTGCCACCCGAGCATGCCGCGAAGCTCGCCCTGTCCCAACCACACGCGATGATCACCGAGATCGCCAACGCCACCCACCTGATCCACTCCGAAATCCATACCTCCGACACGTACCTGTCGCATCTGCGTGCCGCCATTAGCAACGCGTTCGGCATGGTCAACGATGACAACACCACCGCCTGACCCGATCATCGCGATCAACCAGCAGATCATCAGTGAGTTCCACCAGAACAACCGACGAGTCGGCGGGGACTTCGAAGGTTCCCCATGCTGATCCTGCACACTATCGGAGCCAAATCTGGGTCCGCTCGTGTGACGCCGCTGATGTGTTGGCCAGAGGATGGCCGGTACCTCATCATCGCGTCGGACCGCGGCAGAGACAGCAGCCCCGCGTGGTGCCACAACCTCGCCGCCCACCCCGATACACAGATCGAGGTCGGCTCCGACGACGGCGTCATCACCGTGGATGTCACCGCCACCGTGATGCCCGAACCTGAGCGAAGCATCTTCTACGCCGAACACGCGGCCCGGTATCCCGGCTTCGCTCGCCATCAGGAGAACACCACTCGTGTCATCCCGGTGGTGGCGCTCGACCCTCGGCGCTGAAGTCGCCACCACCTGGCAGCGCAAGGTCAGCGCCTCCCGTTCGACCCGAAGGCGACCGGGCCGCCGGGAAAGTTCTCTCGCGCCTCTGCCGTGACGTCGACGCCCTGTTCATTGACGACGCGCATCGTGCCATCGAGACCCAGTGCCCGCATCACTCCCCAGTCGAGATAGTGCATTGCGTTCTGCGGTCGGCGACTCGGGCCGAAGAGGTCGAGATCGGACGAATCTGACGGACCATCACCGGCCAGCTGGCCGATCTCAACTCCCTCGATCACTCCCTGGCCAACTCCCCGGATCACTCCGCGGCGGTTTCCTGTATTTCGGCGCGCATGTTTGGCATCCTTGTCGTATGCCGGATGAACACGAGCCAGCACGACTGGCTGACTACGACAGGACCGTCGCAACGATCCACCAGTTGACCGAGGTGCGGTTCAAACTCGCAGCGTTCCTTCCGGCGCTCACCGGTGCGGCGGTCGCGTTGCTGGCGACGAGCGAACTCGGTCCCTTAACGAAGGCTTCGCTAGCCGTTGGCGGGCTGACCTTCTCGCTCGGCATCGTTCTGTACGACCTGCGAAACAGCCAGCACTACAACAGCGCTATCGGTCGCGCCGAGCAACTCGAAACGTTCCTCGGTTTCGACACCTTCGGCTCCGATCAGCATCCCGGTGTGTTCGGGTCACGCCGAGACACCACGCGCAACGTCAAAGCCAAAGGCCTCGACCACTTCCTCGGTCTACCCGTGCGTCACGGCCACGCGCTTGCCCTGGTGTACACCGCCGTGATCGGAGCGTGGATCTGGGCGATCCTCCAACAAGCGGCGGTCGGGGTGCAGAACGAAGACTCTGGCAACTGGTTCCGCACAGCGCCACACTTGCAATGGCTCGCGCTCGCCGCCGCCACGGTGCTCACCGGATGCGTGTTCCGGCTCTACCTGCGTCACGACCGACCGGTGGCAGCGGCAGCCAAGGCGAAGTCAACGGGCTGAGAACTGCGGCCACCGATGGGCGCTATCGACTGACTTCATAGGCCACGGCGGCACACTTCGTCGCGCCGACCTCGGCCCACGCGCCGCACACCGCGCATCGCCCGGCCACACGGTTTCGGATCGCCAACTGGTCGGTCGGAACTGGCGTTGCCACGACTGCCGCAGCGTCGAAGTCGAGTGTGCTTTGGCCCTTCGGACGAACCGCCGGCAAGCGTGCCGCGTCAGGGCTGGGACAGACGGCTGCTGTCCCAATTGATTTCGAGCTGTGGATCATCGACTTTGGGTCCAGCCCGGCCAGCTGTGAGCGTCGGTGGCAGCGATCGATTCGGCCCCGCCGATTGGCACGTTGAGCCGAGCGATGTCAGGGTGGCATCTCATCCGATGAGCGGCGGCACCTGTTGTACCGTTTGACGACCGGGTCTGTTTCCGTTGAGCTCGGGTTGGCGGAGCCGTGCGGCGCGTTTGATGACGGTGGCGATGGCGAGCACGATCAGCCCGGCGCCGGGGAAGATCCATGGCGGGAAGATCAGGCAGAGGACGATTGACGCGATTCCAACGCCGTTGCTGACTGCGCGTTTGATCCACAGCCATCCAGCGAGCAGCACGGCGAACCCGACGACGATCCACATACCGCGCTCCGCGAGGTCGTGTCCGGACTCGAATCCGGGGCGGGCCTGTCCGAGAGCGCTTGCTTGGTCGTCGGTCCAATTGTCAGAGCCGACCGCGTTGACGACTCGCAGATTCCCAATCGTCGGGACCACCGCGGCGATCGCGACGCCAGCAGCCAACACCCGCAGTCCGGGGGACCGGCGAAGTTGTGGCGGTGATGCCCACACGAGCACGGCGAGAACGAACGTGATCGCGAAGATTGCGCTGGCGCTGGCGAGGTGCCCCGCGGCGTGGCCGGTCGCCTCGTAGCGACCGAACCAGATGTTCTGGATGGCAACGGTCGTAGCGAGCATGGCCGGTATCGGCCACCAGCGTCGGGCGAATCGTGTCACGGTCCGGGCTCCTTTAGGTCAGGTCGGCGACGTCGTTGATGAGCGCGTAGAGGCCGGCGACGGCGATGAGCAGCCAGACCCCGCGGATGACCAGTGTGGCAGCCGCGGTGGCTCGCAGTTCGCGTACGGCGACGGCCTCGCCGATACCGGTGAACACCGCGACGACGACCGCGATCATGAGAACCGGGACGATGGTGGGCGGGAAACAGGCGACGGCGATCAGGGGGATGAGCCATCGTCGCCGTCCGGTAGCGGTCCACGAGTCGGGTGCGCTCACGGCCTCGAAAGCGGGACCAATGAATGTGCCGAAGATGGCTGGGAGGGCGACGAACAGTCCGATCGCCAGCCACTTCGGGGTGAGTTGGGTGAAGTCGATCCCGTCGGCATGCACGAGCATCGACCCGACGACCGCACCGGCGGCGAGGCCGACGGTGACCCGCCGAAACCAGACCGGTCCGATCAACCGAGGGGCAACGAGGCGATAGACGCCAGCACCGAGGATCCCAAACCCCGCGCCGAGGAGCAGCAGGTTGTAGGTCCCGGCGAGGGTGAAACGCCCGATCGTGAAGTCGTCGTCGCTCTGAATGCCGATCACTCGGTCCGACGAGGTGACTCTCAGGAGCAGCATCGCCAGGCGGCTTCCGACACCGGCAACAACAACGCCGTAAAGGATGCCGGTCACGACAATCCCACGGATCATTTCAACAATCCGTCGCGTCGGATCGAGACGAGGCCCGGCCTGAACTTCGGTCATGGCACGTTGCTGTCAGCGTGCGGCGCGCGACCGGCCCACAGCGCGACGGTCGCCAAAACAGGAATGGCCGCGAGTGAGGCGAGGAGTCCGAGTTTGTCGATCGTTTCGTATCCGTTGAGGTGGCCGATGTGGAACCCGGCGTGCAGGACGGCTTGAATCAACCAGGCGGTGGCGATCGGTGCTGTTGGGTGTCGACGCCACAGGGTCCAGGCGGTGACGATGATCATCGCGGTGAACAACCCGCCGACATCGCGGGTGAGGTGTTCGTTGTACAGGTCGCCGGCACCGGAGATCCAGTTCATGCCAAGTGGGAAGTCGTCGAAGAATGATTTCGGCGCGAAGGTTGCCTGAACGGCGGCGGGCGACGTGAACACGGCGATCAAGCCGAGCGAGATACGCGTTGTCCGTAGTCGGTCCATTCGTTGCTTCACCTGTGCATCTGACGGTTCGAGATCCAAGTAGATCACGTTGTCAGTACAGACGTTTCCGAACCCGAAGTGGGTGACATCGCCGCCATCCAACGCAACTTGGGGCGGCGTTTCGTATGCGTCGATCCACCGCAGATACGCCTTGCGATAGAACTGCGCCGTCCCATCAAAGAACGCGCCGGCGCTGCCAACCCTCGAAATCCTCGCCGTCCACGCCCGCCGCACCGAACAAACCGCCGAAACCCTCATCGGCACCACCCCCACAGCGCTGCGAGCAGTCGTCGCTCGGGCAGTGCACACCGCCGAGCGGATCTCCATCGGGCAGCAACCTCGATCGCGCCAGGGCCACTCCTGTCGAACTTTCGACGGAGGCTTCCATCTTGCCCGATTTCGACTGGTAGTCACCGCTGGAGATCGTTGACGGTCCTACACACAGCACATCGACCTATCGGATGCTCACATCTCGGGAGTCGCTGGTCACGATTATCAGGGAGAGGCACTTCCCCGACTTGTCGGAGATCACCCAAGGGTGCGTTACGTAGGACTGCTATGCAAGACTCTGCCCCGGCTCCAGAGAGCCGTAAAGGACCCGCTTGCCGTCGTAGTCCAACCAAAAGACATCTATCGGCGCCTTTGAACCGTTGGTGAACCGGATGTCTCCCCTTGCGGAATCGCCCGTTGAACGAGTTGTCGACTCACGCCTGCACGCTTTTTGTTCCGAGCGCGCCGAGCTGGACGAGGTCGTTGTGGCGCAGGCAGTGAGGGCGAATATGCCGAATCCAAAGGCAGCAGCCGACAACAGTGCGCTGGAGCGCTGATCCGGATTCGGACGCCGATGCTTCGGGGGCAAGCTCAGCGAGGTCTCGGAGACGGTGGTGTGATGTCCAGCGCCCCGTTGCTGCGGTTGGTCGGTCGGCGGTATGTGAAGAGCGACCGACGGGTCAGTAGATCTGTCAACGCGTCGACTCGAGTTGACACAATTGAACCATCCCACAGCCGCCACGGCCCTTCAAGAGGCAAAAACGTCGGCACGCCGGCGGTACGTCTCGATTTGATGCGCGGCCAAAGCGAGCCGTGCGACGTCACCCGGGGGTGAGGGCGGCCACCAGCGCTCGCCGATCGAAGTACTCCCGAAACCGCACGACCCGCCCGCTCTCCACCCGCAACTGCGAGATGTACGTCTGCCGGTAAGGCTTTCCTGTGGTCAACATGGTGGCCGTGCCGATGTAGCGGAGCGTCACCTCGCACGGATCGAGCATCTGATCCACGACGATGTCACTGAACTTCAGATCGTCGATCGGAGCGAGCACAGGTCCGATCCGTGCCCGGAACACCTCAGGATCTGTGACGACTGTCGTGGTCATCGGCCACTCGAAGATCACACGTTCCGGTCACTCCGCAAGTATCCGCTCGCAGTCACGCGACGCGACGGCGTCGAGAAACCGCAGCGCGACTGTGAGAGTCTCGTCGCGTACAGAGGGTTCGTCAGTTGCCATGTAGCCCCCAGTTATATGCCGACCACATGTTTCGCGTGCGCTGCGAGCTGGCGGGTGAGGTGACCGTCGCCGCACCCGACATCAAGGACTCGGTCGGCTCCGGTGGGGACTGCTCTGAGGAGCAGCGGGTGGTATTGGATGTTGTGGTTCCACCGTTGGGCACAGGGATGTCAGGCGACGATGTGCCGCGTTCGTGACGGCGGTTTACTCGTGTCGCTCGTCGAGGCATCGCCGTGACGGTATCGCGAGGGCTTGGCATGGTCCGGTATACGGTTTGATATTGCAGGCGATGTGAGAGGAACACGATGCCCAACCCGCAAATGTCATTGTCGAGGGTCCGCCTTGCGGCGCAAATAGTCACGGCCGGTTCCGCGGTTCTCCTCGCCGTCGTTTGGCTCTGGACGGTCGTGAGAAAGTCATCGACGACGACCGACAGCATCTCTCAAGTGCTGGGTGCCGTCACTGTCCTTGGTGGCGTCGGCATGGGTTTGCTGTACGCATTTCACCGCTGGTCAGGTCGTAGCTCCCGGTGAACGAATAGCTGACCAACAGCTGCCCCAACCCCGAATTTCCCGCACGCGACCCGCCGACCCCTACGAAGACCGATTCCTCGGTGGGTTCGAATGGACCGGTCCGCACGGCCGCTACGTCGACCAGTCCACCGGTGACGTCACCCGTTTCCACGGCCAAGAATCGATCCTCGTCGACGGCGTCCGCGCCTACACGCTCGACTACTTCGGCGGCCTCATCAAGCCGTGACGACGATCAACTCGTGGCCAGGTGGTGATACGAAGCCCGGCTGGTGTCAGCGAAGTCGACCGAGTCCTGGAGCGAATCTCCCGACCCGACGTGCGTATGCCGGGTAGCCGTCGCCTTGAGCAGTGAGCAGGTACGGCTCCTCGACGAAGCGGACCTGAACTTCCAGCGCGACGACCAACAGCACAAGCCCGGCGATGCTCAACACGTTCGGGATCGTCATCATCAGCCCGAGCGACGTGATGAGCATCGACGTGAAGATGGGGTTGCGTGCGAGCGAGACACACCACCCGTGACCAGGATGGTGCGCTCGTCGTTGTCGACCCCGATTCGCCACGAGCTCCCCATCGCGAACTGAGCGACCACCGTCAAGACAATCCCGACAACCGTCACGACAACCCCGACAGCGTGCGGCCAGTCGGCGTCGAACGCTGCGATGTTGCCGAGCCCAGCCACCGCTCCCAATGGTGCGGCGAAGCCGACGACGATCGCAACAACGAATCCGAGCTTGGCCCACCACTTGGTTGTCCCCGGCTCGGCGCCCAAACGGAACCCGGAGTCGCCGGTCCGTCGATATTGGACGACCGTCCTCCACCCGAACGCGAGCACGGCCCACACCACATAAAGACCGAGCGCCACGCCTGCCATCAGGATGCATGATACGCGTCATCAGGTCTTCGATGATGCAGGACGGACGCGAGCCGTGAGGTGGCGGCGAGCATGACGAGCGGAAGTGCGGTTTCGTCGAAGTAGACGGCGGAAAGGTCGATCACGAATCCGGGGCCGTCGGTCCAGTCGATCGAGAAACTGGTCGGGCCGTCGAACGTCCCGGCGAGCGTGCGGGTGAGAAGCTTGTCGAGCGCGAACACTACCGGCGTCGCCGCTTGGGCCAACGCGCTCCTCGGATGGGCCGTCGCCACGATCGCCCGCTCCGGCCGACCGTTCACTCTCGCCGTTGGAGCCCGAGAAGGTCAAACGTTAAGAAGGTGAATCACGCTGAAGAATCCGCACCACCAGCGCGACCGAAGTTGACGGGTTGCTTCCGACCGGTGAGTCGTTGCCTTCGTGCATGGCGTCGAGCGCGAGGCTGCGAGCCTCTGCCATTTCCCACCTGGACTCAAGCGTCGGCCATGTCTCGCGCGCCAGTCCCTTGCCAATTGTGAAGCCGAGTGCGGTGCTCATGGCTTGGACGGCGTGTCGTTCGGTGTGACGCCGAAGATCAGTGACGTGGAGCACCAACCACAACTCGAAACAGGGGTTCGAGAACGCCACGCCGATTTCATGAAGTTCGGCGAGGGCGATGGCCGCTTCAACGAAGGGGTGTTCGTCGCGGTCGAAGATGCACCAGATTTCGTCGAACGGTGTGTCGCCGCGCCCGCGCCGCATTGTCCGCTGGCGTTGCTCGACGAGGGTTACCGCCCGATCCACGAGAGTCATAGGGGTGCCGTGAAGCGGTTCGAAGTCAACCGTCACCCGATCTCGGTAAAGAGCGGCCAACTTCGCGAAGTATTCGACTTCGGTGCGCCGACCTTCGGTCAACAGTCGCACGATCCGTCGTTGCGGCTGGTTTCGAGTGGATCGCTTCGCTGGTGGAGCGTGACGGTTGCTCACACTGAGGCGAGCTCGACCGGCTCCGCAGCACGGTCGAAGCCGGACGGGTCGATCACGGGCACCCCGCCGTAACGACCTTGGAGATAGCGACGCCCGAGCGCCTCGTCCTGTCGGGGGCTGAACTCCGCGAGGCTGTACATCCGCGACGAACCGTCGTTCGCCTTCTCGGCGATCCAGATCTGGTCGCGGCCAATCGGCCTTTCGGCCGAGTCGCCAAGGAAGACCGGATTGTGGGCGTTGAAGATGAGCTGCGCGCCATTTGGATTTGTCGCGGCGTCTTGGAAGAGCCGGATAAGTTGCTCGCCGAGCCGAGGATGCAAGCTCGCGTCCAGTTCGTCAGCCAACAGCACGTCTCCACCATCGAGCGCGTCGATGACCGGGCCGATGATGCCGATCCACACAAGCGTGCCGAGTGACTCTTCATCCGGGTCGAGTTCCGCGCATCCGTCGGCACCGCAGTGTGTAAGGCGCACGAAGTCTTCGACGACGAAATGTTCGGCGTCGCTACCATCGGGCTCACCATCGACACCATTCAGAATGCGGATCGCTCGCCGCATCCGATCGACGAACTCAGGATCGGCACTCTCCCGTCGAACCTCGGTCACACCGAGATCGGCTGCCCGAATCATCGCGAGCACCCGTTCGCGCTGACTGGACTCGACCAGCTCGACCGTGCGCGCAGCGCGGATGCCCCGACTATCCGCTTCTGCCAGTTTCAAGTTAGCTGCGAACCACTCGAACAATGGCGCAAGCTCGGAATCGGCGGTAGCTCCGGCAACTGACAGCAGCAGCGAGTTCCGACGCGTGATCTTCTCCAACATCCGGCCGACCGGTCGCATCGAGGCACCGAATTGGAAGCTGCCGCCGTCGCGTTCGAACACGAGAGACTGACGGCCCTTCGGAAACCGGTACGCATACTCAGTGACCACCTCTGCGTCGGTTACATCGAATCCGTATTGCCAACGCACGCCGCTCATGACGACGTCGACCTCGAAATGACTCGGCAGTTCGACTGACGCCGGGTCGAGACGGAACGGCCGACGAGGAATCGCTGTGCCTTGCCCTCCATGGCGAAACGACCCGAGCACGAGGCCGCGCATATCAGCCATCGCCCGCAGGACGCTGGTCTTCCCAGATGCGTTTGCGCCGAACACACCCGCGACCGGCAACACCTGTAGGGTCGCCCCATCGGCGCGCCAGGGTACCGCTCGTGCAACGCCCGGCTCGACCATCCGGGTCGCTTCGAATGAGATCGAGGCATCATCCCGGAACGAACGAACATTCGAGAACGAGAACCGCACGAGCGAATTCAGAGCGCGGGTAGTTGTCATAGCTACATTATTACGGTAAAACCGTAGAAAAGTCGAGTAGTCAGTGCAAAGGCCTGTCGGTCTCCGGTCGGAGCGCCGCAGGCCTCGCTCGACGAGATCTCTGAGCCGTCGGACTGGCAACAGCTACTGAATGCCCTTGACAGTGATGATCCATCGTCGGTGCCCCCAATCACCTCGGTCTGAACCATGCGTGCACCGGCAACGGTTGCCCTTGTCAGCGTCGAAGCGAGATCACTAAGGCCAAAGCCGGTACGGCGATGGCGAGAGCAACTGCCGCGATGATTACGGCGAGGGCGACAAGCCGAGGTCTGTAGCTGCGGGGACCTCGTACGCGAAACCAGATAGCAACGGCGATGACGGCAACAGCAGCGACTGCTTTCCCGATGATTCCGCCCGGGGCGAAGAGGACGCTCATGAGGGAGAGCGTGACGGCAATCGAGATTGCGCCGGCGTCGTTTACTCGATCGTTGAGGCTGCGATACGGGCCAGCGTCCTTTAGCTCGCCTTGATCCCGGCGTTCGATGTAATGGTCCAATCCGTCGAAGGCCGTCTGAACGTCCGCAGCAGCCACGAGCTCCGGAAGAGAGGCGAGGTGCTGGCGGAGAAGCGGGCCCGGGCAGAATGTGACGTTGGCGTGGGTGAACACGTCGGGAAATGCGTCCAGCAATCCAGGTCCCCACATCGCTACGACCGGTTGGACAATATGGCTGGTGCGGCCGAGCCTGCCTCGTAGTCCAAGCGCTGACCTTCGGGCCTGTGCGGCGATCCCGTCAAAGTATGGTGACCCCGCCTTCCAATCCGATCGATACTTCGTTTCGACGGCGAGGAACCCGCCGGGACCAAGAGCGGCGTGGTCGACGTCGGCATTTTCGAGCATGATGTGATTTACCATTCGCCATCCCCCGGTAAGGCCTCGAAGCTGTCGCGCTGTGAGTTCCTCGCCCATAACACTGCTGCGGTCGGTATGGCCGCCGTCAGTTTCGAGCATGATTGTGTAGAGGAGCCAGGGGCCGGACGCAAGCACCGCTCCAACCACATACGGAGAGAAGCGGTTGGCCGCGACAACCTGAGCCACCACGGCTAGCGCAACGCAGCCTCCGAGCAGGCTGGCCGCCGCCCGTCGGTTGGTTCGAAGCCATTTGAGCTGAGTCAACTCGAGCTGACGCCGGGAGTATGCACCGGCGCGGGCGTCTGCCGACAACTGATTCGATCGCCGCCATTGTCGTAGCTTGCGTGAAAAACCTGTGTCGGTATCCCGAGCCATATTGCTCCTCGTCAAATATGTCGGGACCGGTTCCACCACGACCGTGACGGCTTTGACGGCTCTGCTGGAGCGGAGACTGATGTTGATAGTGATGAGCACGCCGGACGAGCGTGACTCGTCGCTGGCCTACGATAGACGAGGTGGCGGATGACCTGAACGAGATCGCGTTCCGCGAGAGCGTCTTCACGAAGCTCCGTGCCCGAATGCTTGCGACCGACGCCTTCACGCGCCAAGAGTTGAGCGACTTCGACTATGGCGGTCGCCAAATACGCTTGGTCGGCACGCAGACGGGGATTTGGCGGGTGAAGGAATTCTCGGATGCGGCGATCAGTATTCTGACGTCGTTCGTTCCCGATGGTGGGCAGCGCCCGTACGATGACTCCGTTGGAGACGACGGTCTCCTTCGGTACAAGTGGCGGGGCAATGACCCGCTCACTGCGGACAACGTCTGGTTGCGCACCGCGATGCTGCGCCGACTGCCACTCGTTTGGTTCGTCGGCATCGGATACTCGGGCAAGACACATGCCCAGGTCTTCGTTCCGCGATTCCCAGTCTGGCTCGTTGGCGAAGAGCCTGAGCTTGGCCAGTTTGCCGTCGCGGTCGATGAGGCGCAACGGGTGCTGCCGGTTGGAGCGAGCGCCGAAGTATTGGACATCACCAAGCGGTACAACGAGCGGTTGGTGCTTACCCGACATCACCAACCTTTGTTCCGAACGGCGGTCATCCGGGCGTACGAGAAGCGATGCGCCGTTTGCAGACTGCCGTTCACCGAGCTGCTGGATGCAGCGCACATCCGCGCTGATTCGAACGATGGCGCCGCACGAGTATCGAACGGACTGGCGCTCTGCAAGATTCACCACGGCGCGTTCGATACCAACATCATTGGTATCTCGCCCGACTATGTCGTGCGTGTTCGCAACTCTGTTCTTCAAACCTTCGATGGGCCGACCCTGCAGCACTCCATCAAGGAAATGGATGGTGAACGACTCCGTCAGCTGCCGAGCGCACCGGCCGAGCTGCCGGACCGCGACCTGCTCGCGGAGCGATTCGAGTTGTTCGGCAAAGCGTCGTAGGTCGGTATTTTGACCGCGTGGTTACGGAAATCCAGCGATTGGCGTTCTCCTGGCACAAGCCGTCGCAGCTGCCATGCTATTCCAACGAACAGGAATTTGGAGGGAACAACCGGAAAACCCGTCTCGTGTCGCACTCCCGAGGTCATTGCCATCGACGAGCCAGCAGCGCTGGAGCGACCCATGCGTATTCCAGTAAAACCTGATCTGCCGGAATACTCTGCGGTTGGTGATGCCTGTAGTCCGGCCGACTGGAATAGCGAGATGGTGAGCATGGTCGGGTTGCAAATTGCCGAGTCACGTCGCGCGGCAGTTGAGGGGCGTGATGGTGACGGTGTTGCTTTGGCTGGCAGCGGTCACCGCTTGTGCTGGTGTGGTGCTTCGGTCGATGACGACGTCGTACGCGCCGGCGGCGGTCACGACAGCTTGCATCGGTCCGAAACCTCCTGATTGTTGGCTGAGCGCGGTGGCGACTTGGGCGGCTCCGGAGATGGCGGCGGTGATGTCGCCGCGGCCGTCGCTGTTGACATCGGTGATGACAAGACCGACCGGTTTCGGTCCGGCTGTAAGGTTGGTTGCCGGGTCGAAGGTTCCTCGCCGTGCGATATGAACGCCGAGATCGAATTAGCGTCCCGGTTGGAGGTAGCGACGTCGGGTTTGCCGTCGGCGTTGACGTCGCCGGTCGCAAGGAAATACGGGTACGTTCCGGTGGCCATCACAGCGCCTTTGGTCAGAGTGCCGTGCCCATCGTTGGTGAGGATGGTGACGGTGTTGTCGGTGAGGCTGGGCACGGCGTGGGCTTCGGGACTGATTTGGTCGGTGTGCGACCCGGTCGTGGCAGCGCATTGCGAGCGCAGTTTCCAGTTCGCTGGCCTCATCGCTCTGCTCGAAAGACTGGAGCCCGATCTTGAGGTCCTGTTCCTCGGGACTGTTTTGCATGACTTGGGGTTGGCCGCACGATTGGCGGGGCCGGACCGGTTCGAGATGCGCGGCGCCAACCATGTGCGCGAGGTGCTGCTCGACACGGGCATGGCCCGGTGCGGGTCGGCAACGTGTGGGACGTTATCGCCATCCACGCATCGACGGCGATCGCCGCACACAAGAGCGTCGAGACGTCTGTCGGCAACCGAGGGGTGAGCGCCGATGTGCGAGGTAACGGCATCGAACGATTGAACCCGGCCGATGTCGGTAGCGTCCTCGCGGCGTGGCCGCGTGAAGGTTTCACCGACGCGTTCGCTCAGATCTTGATCAACGAGGTGCGAACCAACCCGGGTTCGACGAGGCTCAGTTGGCTGGAATCAGTCGCTGTCCGCTCAGTCCCGGGATTCACGGCCACGGACTTTCTCGACGTGCTGCATACTTCGTCGAACGTCCCCTCTTACCCGTCGGCGCGGTAAGCCGCTGCTCTGGACGAGCCATGAAGTTCAGGGCCGTCGACAAGTCAGATCCGGTCGGCGAGACCGCCGATCGGATCGAACGCGTTGAGCAGCGAGGCGAGGAGCCGTTTCAGTTCCTGAAACTGGATGTCGCCGAAATGGGTGCGGTAGTCGTCTTCGAGTGCCTCGACGATGTCAAAGGCGGCTTCGAGCAGGGCGAGACCACGGTCGGTTTGAACGATGATCGCCGCCCGGGCGTCGCCGGGGTCGGGGCGTCGTTGCAGGTAGCCGCGAGCTTCGAGTGACGCGACTTGCTGACTGGCCGCTTGTCGGGTGATCCCGGCCCGCTGGGCGAGCGCCGTGATTGAGGCGCCGGCAGTATCGAGGTTGGCCATCAAGTTGGTGTCGGTGATCGTGAGGTCATCGAAACCTCGGGCATGAATGCGTTCCAGCGTTGTGGTGGTCTCCATGCGGGCGGAGCGCAACAGCAACCGGTAGAGGCTTTGGTCGCGCCAGGCGCGCATCGCCATTGTGTCGGACAACGCTGGACGGGACATGCGCAACCTCCTTGACAAAGTACGCAAGTTACTTTACAATCATATATAGGCGGTTCGCCAACCCAACCAAGTGAGGAGCTATCCAATGTCCGCAACCAACGTCGCAATCGTGGCCAGCGTCTATGAAAATTTCGCTAAGGGCGACATCCCCGCAGTGCTCGCCGTACTCGACCCCGAGATCGAATGGGTCGAAAATTCACAACAGTTTGTGCCGTGGCACGGCACCCACCATGGTCCCGACGCGGTCGTATCCGGTGTGTTCATGGCCGTGATGGCGAACTTCGATGAGTTCGCCGTCGTACCGGAACGGTTCCATGATGCTGGCGACACCGTCGTGGTCGAGGGACGCGCCGTTGGTGTCACCAAGACCGGAAATCGACTCGACTCGCCAGCGGCTTGGGTGTGGACCGTTCGCGATGGCAAAGCGGTCGCCAACCACAACTTCCACGACACCGACGCCCTCCGTCTCGCACTCGCCTAACTAATACCCCCAGCCGTTCAGCTCGCATGAACGACGTCGCGATCGCCAAGCCCTCCCGACCTCCCTCAGGGGGAGTCGGTGGCGGCTTCGAAGATCGTGCGGTCGAACATCGGTTGGTTGAGGTCGTCTGGCCAGGTGGCGACCTCGATCGCCGCGGCGTTGGCCCAGG
>JANNZM010000048.1:0-39826 GCA_031410595.1 Actinomycetes bacterium
CAGCAGACGCGTCGTGCCCCACCGACTCGCCGAACTCATCATGGACCGGGACCGAACCTGCCGGAACCCGGCCTGCCACACGACACGCGGACTCGAAGTACACCACCTCGTCCACTGGACCGATGGCGGACCCACCAACCCTTCGAACCTCGGCTGCCTCTGCCGCCACTGCCATCGTGACCACCACAAAGGCCTCTTCGGTATCACCGGGAACGCTGAACAACCCGGCGGACTCACCTTCACCAAACCCAACGGCGACATCATCGAACCCTGCGGCACACCCAACCCACCCCCCACCGACCTCCCCACATCGGCCAAGCCCTACCAACATCCCCTCGGCGAACCCTTCAACCACCACGACCTCACCTTCAACCCGCCACCCACAGACACACCACGCGTCACACCCCAACCCGCACGCCAACCCGCCCCCAAACCCTGGCAGCAACAGCGAACCGTGCTACCGGCCGCCGACCCGTACGTGCCCACCGACGCAGACATCGCCCGCTACGCCCACGAACGCGAAGAAACCATGCGCGACCTCCTCCGACACCAATACCAAAGCCTCGACCGAGACGGCTACGACATCACCCAACTCCCCAGCTACCACACCCTCTTCCAAACCGCCACGACATAGCCCGAGTCAGTCGATCTCCAGTGCGGCAGCGAGTGTACGAATCGATCGTCACCGATCCCCTCTACGGCGACATCCAGAAGAGAAAGCTAACTGCACGCCGAATGCATCGGGAGAGGGAACGAACAAACCCCACGCCGCTGGCCCGGGCGATCCTCCAAGACTGAACGAGGGCAAGCAACAGCCCGACGAGAAAAACGCACAGCCCCACGACGCCAAGCCCCAGACGAACCCCCGTGCCGGTAGCGACCAGCATCAGCAGTCCGCCGACGGCACCCAAAACGATCCCGACTCCGCCCAGCGACTCGGCAGCGCCCGAATTCCGTAGCCTCAAGTCAATCCTTCGATTCTATCGATCCGCCCGCCGGCCACAATGGCCTCCGACACTATTACCAAGCCTCGCAAACGAGCCAAGCATCGGCGTCCCACGCTTGCCTGGCGGGGCGATGACACGACGTAGCCCGAATCAGTCGCTCTCCAGCGCTGCGGCGAGCGTGCGCACGCCGATGTTGTGCATCATCGGATTGTCGGCGGAGCCCACCAGGTAGGCCAGCGAGAGCGCTATCGCCCACGCACGGCTGCGTGCCCATGTGGCCTCATCCCGTGCGCCGGCAGCCTCGCGAAACACCAGCCGCACCTCAGCGGGGAAGAGCATCCAGGCGACGGCGAGGTCGGTCGCACGATCGCCGGACGTGATGTCGCCGAAGTCGATCACCGCAGAAGTCTTTCCGGCATTGACCAGGATGTTGGCGGGATGGAGATCGCCGTGGATCCACACCGTTGTTGTGCTGGCAGGTGCGGTGACGAGCTCGGCCCAGAGTGCCAGCACCCTCGGTCCATCGAGCATCCCGCGCAACGTGGCGACGGCCGCGTGCAATCGATCGGTGCGCTGCGCAAGCGGGACGCCGCGAAAGGGATTGACCGGCGCGTCGCTGGGGGCAGCGACGTGAAGCGCGGCGAGGAAACCGCCAAGTGAGCGGGCCGCACCCGGCACGTCGGTGGGAGGAGTCACAGCCGCCGTCTCGCCAGGCAGCCAGGGGCAGAGGCTCCACCTCCATGGATAGTTGCAACCGGGACGACCTGACCACACGGGCGCCGGGATCGGTAGCGGCAATCGTTCGGCCAGCATCGGCAGCCAGCGCTGCTCGTTCTCAACCAGTTCGACAGCAGCGAGTCGTCGAGGAAACCGGACTGTGAAATCCGCTCCCAGTCGGTACACCACGTTGTCCCAGCCGTTGGTCAACTCCACCAAGGGCAGATCGGCAAGATCCGGTCGTTGCTCTTGCAACAATGCGCGCACCAGCGCCGAGTCGATGTGCACTTCGGCCGGGGGCATGTTCATCGACGTCATGGCTCATGCTCCAGTATGTTTCCGCCACGCAAGCCGAGCGGAGCTGTGGTCGGAAAAGTGCCCAAGGTTCTCAACCTTTCCGTCAGGACAAAAGCATTCGCAACTCACCCCCGGCAGCAGCAGAGCGTCGGAAATGACAGCTCGGTGCAAGATGGGTTTTGCCCGAACAATCACCCAGTGCGCATCATTCCAATCGGCCCGTGCATCGTCCTTCAGCAGATGCAAATAGTCGGACTGCCACTTGCCGCAAAGGCAGCCGACGCGCCAATGCAGTGGCACAAGTGAACGTGCCAACTCTGGTTCGTGTCCCTCAGGCATCCCCGACCTCTTCCCGCACGGAAGTCAATAGGTAAACGATAGGACCTCGCCCCCGTCGCCGCAACGGTCGCCGCCCGCTACGCGCCAACATGGCGCGGACGCGCCGTGCTGTCAGGCGGCGCGGCGGACGGAACGTGCGGCGACGTGGTGGTCGGTACGGACGAGGGTCGCGATGTCGGTTTCGACGGTGACCAGCGGATCTGTGGTGCTGTGAGTCACCGCGAGCAGCAGCCAGCCCGGGTCGGGCCAGGCAGCACCGGCCAGATCAACTTCAAAGGACACAACCTGAGGTGAGAGCGGCTCGACGCTGCGGCGGAAGCGGCGCGCTGGTTGGGCGGGATCAAGGTAACTCCAGTTCGCATTCAGCCAGGCTCCCGTAGGGGCGCCCGAGTTGATATCGGCCACCAGACTGGCGGCCCAGCCAGCAGGCAGCGCGGCCAAACCTGCCAGTTGGTGGTCGCTCGAGAACGGTGTCTTCAGCACCGTTACCCACGAGTCGGCCGCTGCTACCGGTCGCCAATGGCGGGAATGTGCGGCGACGAAAACCAACATAGGGCCATCCCCGGCGACGCACGAGGCGGCCTTGCCGGCTCTTGTATCGGGCTCATCCTGCAGGAAGGCGGTGATGTCGGTGAAGTCGGGTGGGTCATGATCGAAGGGCAGCCGGTTGCCGGCCAGTAGCACTTTCCAGATGGCCTCGGGGGTGGGATTCACTCCTAACAGAATGGCGAGATCCTTCAATTCTGCGGCCAGTGCGGTTGCCGTCCCCGGACCCCAGGTGCCATCAACGCCCACGGCGCGACCGGCAGCTCGCAGGGCCGATTGCACCAGCCAAATGTGGAACGGCGACAACTTCGGCCCGATGGGGATGCCCGGAAACGGTGGCGGATCAGCGGTCGAGCTACGCCAGATCCGTACGTCCGACGACCCATCCAACGGCAACGCGCCCCCGGTGAAAGGATGGACGGCACCCGTGTCCGGGATGGCGCGACGGGCCGAATCGAACCGATGGGTGCGCAGGTAGAGCGTTGGTCCTTGCGTGACATCATCGAGCGCTAACTCCCACACGCCGCGCGCCGAGGTTGCCGCTCGCAACAGCCGGTTCCCGGCGTCGGTGGCGGTGTTGCTGTATATCGTGAGGTCGGTGACGGCGGCTTCGGGCAGCCCGTCGGAGTAGTGGGTCCATACCCACGTGGGGGGTTGGCCGACACCGAAATCGCCAACGCCTTTCCACACCCCAGTACTGCTGCCGGCGTACACAACGTTGCGATGGTCGGGGTCGACGACAAGGGCATAGATCGGCCCCGACATCTGCAGGCCTGTCGAAATCCAGTCGCTGACGCCGTTGTACCACCAAACGTTCACGGCCGTCGGCCCGACCCCTACCTTGCCGTTGGATGGGAGCGTGCCGACGTACATCGACCCGGTGGCGGGTTGATGCGGCGCGAACGAGATGGCCTGCAGGTCGGTCGGGATCTGGGGCGCCGGCGTGTCGGTGAAGTCGATAAAGAAGAAGACGTCAGGTTGCGACCATTTCCCCGCCGTTCGCTGCAAGTGGTAGAGGTTGGCGAGACCCAGTACGTAGAGCGAATCCTTGTCGGCCCACTTCACCATTCGGATGACATCGTCGAGATGATCCTGCTTTCGATTGGTGCCACCCGCGTACGGGTCGGTGCCTGTTGGCAGAGTCACCCAGCCCGAGCGCGACCCCTTCTTGGCTTGGAGCCCGTCGTCGGTGTACCAGATCCGATCGGTACCCACGGCGAGCTGCGTGGTCGACCCGGCGGCGTCGCCGATGATGCCCATCGAGCTAAAAAAGCCAGCCGCCTCGCGCTCCTTGGTTCGTACTCCGAGTGCCCATGTGAAGTCGGCCAGCGGCAGGGCGAACGAGGGCGTACTGAAGAGATCGAAGTAGGTAAAGGTCTGTCCGGCGTCGACCGATCGCCACCAGCTCCCGTTGGTGTACTGGTGATACATGCGGCTGGGATTTCGCGGGTCGATGGCCACACCACCGCCATCTCCGCCGTCAGCTTGCCGCCACACCTCACCGCTGAGGCGAAGCACCGTGCCGTTGTCCTGCGTGCCGGAAAGCACCACCCCGTCGTGGGTGGCATGGTGGGCCAAGTACGTCATTTCGGTAACACTCAGGCCGCTGTTGACCGACCGGAAGGTGTGGCGATCGCCGTCTTGACTGGAGCGGAATACGCCGCCGTCGCACCCTACCCACAGCACCGTTGGCAGGCCGGGAAGAATGCCCGGGACCCAGGCCAGCACCTGCACGTCGGGATGCACACTGAGGCCGACCCACCCGGCTCGATTGGGTGGTCCGACCTGCGTGGTGCCGATGAACCGGTAGGTGGCGCCGTCCTTGTGCACCCGACCGGTGTAGAGCGCGGCGTTGTCGGCGCCGGTCGGATCCTCCAGGCCCTGACCACCAACCGCAATGGTGTCATCGGTATCGGGACCGAGCGTCGGGCTGACCGCGATAGCCATGTCATAAAACGCCTGCTTGCCGAAGATGTCCTTGTCGACCCCCCGAACGACGTCGGCGAGGGTGCCCTCGATCCGCCAGAGTCGAGGCCCTTCGGCGACCGCGTAGATCACCGGGTTCGCGATGTCCTTGCGAGCCACCGCCAGGGTCATGCGGCCGATACCGATCTTGGGTTCGATGCCCTTCGGGTACTTGGGCAGCGCGATGTTCTGCCAGGACCCGGCATCGCCCGTGAGGCTGAACCGCAGGATGCCGCTGCGCTCCGACGCGTACAGGATCTGGTGACCGGCTCCGGTGGAGACCACCAGCACGTCGGCGAGCCCAACGTTGGTGGTCGGCTTCTTTGCTCCGGTGGGCAGGGTATCGACCCGTTGCCAGGTGGGCGTGGCCGCGGGATCGCGGCGATACAGGTCCTGGCCGGTAGCCGCCCACACCCGGCCGTCAACCACGGTATCGAGCGCCAATCGAGCGACGAAGGTGCCCTCAAGGCCGGGGCCGGTCTCCAGTGTCCACGGGTCGGTATCGGGGCCACCGGAACGCACCTTGTCGACCGGACCGACGGCTCGGCGGATACCGATGCCGCTCATACTGACCTCACCGAAGCCGCCGCGTCGGCCCAGCTGCTCACCGGTGGCGGCGTACACGATGTCCTTGGAGGAATCGCCGGACGGGTCGAACTTCACCGCGAGGGCACCAATGGCCAGGGCGTCGGCCTCACGCAGGGTCCCGCTGAGATCGGGGGTGGAGGCATAGGTATCGAGGCACAGCCAAGTGGCACCGCCGTCGTCGGTGTACCAAACCCCGCCGAGAGCGGCGCCGATGTAGGCCCGTTGTCCGTCGTCGGATGCCGCTATGGCCCGCACCCGACCCGACACGGTGGGCTGGCCGAAGCCGGTGCCGCGCACCACGGCGACTGGTCCGAGGGGCACCCACTGATCGGCTGCGGCATCGTTCCCGTCGGGCTGATTGTTGCGCACGACGGTGCCCGACGCCTCGACTTTCACCCGCCGAGGCCGACCGGGAGGCGCCTCACTCACGCCGGAAAAGCGGCCGGAAATCCAAGTGTTCGTCATGCCCCACCGCCCGACCCACCAGCGCTCCCACCGCCCGACTCGCCGGGCCGGCTGGAGGTGTCGTCCACCGGCAGCACCCGAATCCAGCCCTCCTGCAGGTTGTGGGGTTGCTCGGGCAATAGCGCGGTCTGGCTTGAGGCCAAGATAGCGTCGTCTTTCCAAGTGAGTGGGGTGTCGCGCCGGGTGAAGACCTGCTTGTCACCCAACCCGGTCACCCGTGGCATGCGGATACCAGTCGGGTCGACCAGCACCGGACCGACCCGGAACGAGGGCGACAATTTGGTGAGCGTGTCGTGGAACCAGTCCCGCGCCAGGGCCAGCGATTTGCGAGGAAGCAGCCCGCTGGTGGCGTGCACCTTGCCACCCGGCGCCATCAGCAAGGTCAAGCGCACCGTCTGCTCGGGACGAACCGCAACCGAGGATTCGGCCGCGATGTACGGATGGGTTATGGCCCGGGCGTCCGGGGGAAGTTGCGAACCGCGACCGAACACCGAGAGTTGGCCCTGCATCCGCCCGCTGCGACGGGCCAGACTGCGAATCTCTGGCGCAACGGCCTGTACCCGGGCGTAGTCGTCGTCGACGGCGTAGGCCAATAAGCCATCATCAGTGCGGGTGAGTTCACCCAGTCGCACCGCGATGGCCTTGGAGCGCAGGTCTCGATACGCAGCCGCCCGGGCATCCCGATCGGCTGTGGAGACATACGAGAGTTCTTCGAGGTCGTCCAGCACGTCGAGTCGCAAGGTGGCCCGCACCACGGCAATCGGTCGACCGACCAGGCCGGCCACCGCACCCGAGCCGATCGAACCGAGCGGGTCGGTCGTCCACAGTGTCGTGTCGATGGCTCGCAACAAGGCGCTCAGCGCACTGTCGGGCTGAGTATCGGCGTCGGGGCCGTTGCGCACCGCAACGTCGGTCGAGATGAGCCCGACCGCCAGCCGGGTGAGGTGGCGGGCCCCGGGATCGGGGCCGGGGTCGGGTGGCCCGCCGATGGGACCGGTACGGCCGGGTGCCCCTTCCCACATCACCGCGCCGGTGATGGGGTCATGCATGAGCTGGCCGAGAGAGAAGCCCGACGCATCGAAAAATTCGAGTGCCTCATCGACATGATCGGGCAGCAACCAGCCAGCCACCGGGCTGACGGCCAGGTCGGGATGTTGCTGGTCGATACGGGCATCGACGTCGGCGGTGCCGTCGGCCGGGCGGGGGTCGACGAAGCGAAAGTTCAGGCGGGCCGGACGTTGCCACCGCGGGGCGAGCGTGAGGGTCGGCGCACCGTCGGGATGATCGATCGTGTCGGCCATCTCGGCCCGGGCCAGCACCGCTACAGGCACGTCAAGGAAGCGTCCGAACGCGTCCACGATACGCAGCCGCTTCACGGTTGCTTTCCCGCCGACCAGCAGCAACGGCAGACCCGACGCCCTCGGCTTTGCGTCACCGTCGCCATCCTGCAAGGTGCCGTCGGGCTTGATGCGTAGGCGGGTGGCGTCGTGCGGATCAAGGCCCAACAGCACGTCGCGCACACCACGCAACGACGCGGCGACCACATCGGTACCTGGGGCGGCGGCAAGGGCGGCGGCCAGTTCACCCTCGCGGCGGTCGCTGACCTGGCCGACCTTGGCCGCGTCGCGTTGGCGTTCCTCCTCCAACCATTTCGTGATCTCGGCGGCCAACGCCGGCGCAGCCGAGCCGGTCAGGAGCGACCGGCCGACCACGACCACGGATCTGCTGCCGTTCGCGGTCTGACCGTCCTTGGGCGCAGTGTCGATCTGGCCAAGATCCCAGCCATCGAGGCGGTCATCGACGGCCAGATCGAGTTCCCAGTCACACCACAGCGGCACCCATGCCTGAGTCCACCGAGTCCAGCCGACCGGTGACATATCCTCCCCCTGCCCGACCGACGCGGGTCGAAGGGCATCCCGAACGTGGTGGTCGAGTACGGGTTCGATCTCCCGTCCGGTCGGATGAAAGGCGTAGCGCAAAGTCATCTCGGCCCGCACCCGATTGCCGACAGCCTGCAAAGGCAACCGCTGACCCTCGGCCGACCAGATCGAAATTTCCTGCCAGCGGTAGGGATCGAACAGCACCGCCTCCTGCAGCAGGAGATCTATTTCCGGCGGGATCGACCCGGAGCCGAACGACCGCAGCCCGGACGGCAGATGCCGGCTGGCCACCACACCTTCCAGACCTCGGGCGATGCCGCTGGGCAATCGGCACCCGAGGAGCTGCCCAGGGTCATGGTTGCGGTCGCCGCCGTGGCGCAACGAGCGGTGGGCGTGGCGCACCAGCACCGTCAAGTCGGCCGGCACGAAGTAGCGCGGCTGACTGGCCGGAACGTCACGAAACGATCGTGGAGGGCGCGGCGCCTTCACCTGACCATGTCGCTGGGCAAGATCGGCGGCCTGCACCGCTGCGTAGTCCCGGGACACCAATTCCACCCGATGCTTGAGACGGGCCGCACCCAACTGCGAGCCCGTCGACGGTGCAATGGGTGAGGCTGTGGGGGCCGATCGATCGGTGTCGGTTGGCGTCATGATGTCACCCTGGGCGATGCGGTCGGGCGTGGCCTTCACCCCGGCCGAGGTGCCGACGAAGGTCGATCCGTGACGGTATTCGTCGATGGCGACCAGGCCGCCGGGAGCGTCGATGGTGGGCAGGAGACCGCCCGCAAACGCGGCCAGGACTTGTTCGGACGATCGGCGCTGTTCATCGGTGCCGTCGGCCAACATGGCAGCCAGCGCCGCCGACGGGGTGGGCCCGACAGAGATTTCGAGATCATCGGCGTTGGGTGCCAGGTCACGTTCCACCTTCAACCGCACCCCGAATACCGCGCCGTGAATCACCGTCTGGCGAGGGGCGTTCGGCTTGTCGTGGACGAACAGCGCCGCGTCGTCCGGCAGGAATCGGGACGACGCCATCATCACCGACGGCGCCGGATCGGCGGCGACGGGGTCGGCGGTGAGCCGGTCGATCGAAGCCGTACGGGCCGCGTATCCCGCACCCAACGGGGCGGCCGACTTCAGGCGCACGGCACCTCGTCGGGCGGCGCCACTACCTCGCTGATCGGCATCGTCGGTGACGCCTTCGGGTACCGGAGCCAACCAACCCAGCCATTGCGTGCGGTCCTTGTACCGACCGAGTGAGGTGGCGTCATGCAGCGGATCGATGGCCGGATCCGACCACCATCCCGCCACCAGATACGACACGCGAAGCGAGTCGAGCGTTGTCGGGTCGAGATCGGCGAGGTCATCGTGGAACGCGAATCGATCGATGACTGCGTCATAGGTAGCCGCCCAGGCCACGTCACCGCCTGCGACGGCCGTCAAGGTTTCTCGGCTGATGTAGCGCCGACCACTCGCCCCCGTTTGGGTGGTCCCGGGTACCGGCGCCGGCAGCGGACCGGGCTCGCGCCAGCCCAGCAGGTCCTGGTGATCACCACGGTCGGCTTCCAACACCCACGAACGCACCACCTGGCTGGCGTGCACCAACCGGGCTACCACCCAGCGATCAGGCAGCGGGGGCAATCCGAGCGGGTTCCCGGCCGGGTGTGCCGTGTCGCGGGTCTTGCCCGCATCGCCCCGGGTGAGGCCATCGGGCATGGCCCAGTGCAGGTGAATGCCGGCGGCGCGACCGGTGGGGCCACCGAAGGGTTCTGGCGGTACCGGCATCACATCGACCCTGTCGGTACCGGGCACGGTGATGGGCACCACCGTTTCGGTCGGCACAACTGCAACGGTGTCGCCCGGCCCGACGACCAAGGCCTGTACGTCCATGGGCACGACCAGGCGGGTATCTCTGGGCAGGTGGCTGTCCCAGGTGCCGATCGCCGATATCGAAAGATCGGTTCTTACCAGCGCGGCGTAGCGGGGCGAGGCCACCACTTTCTTGAGCAGTTCGGGGTCGACACCAGCCATGGTCAGCCTCCTTGATTCCATTGCCGCAACACCGAGATTCCCACGGTGGGTTTGAACATCTGGGCGAACGTCAAGACCTGACCACCCGAAACGGTTCCCTTGTCGGGGTCGCCGAAAACCTGACGGAACGGGAACTGCAGCATCTCGAGAGCGAATTCGGCGCTCTGCACGCCGGCGCCTTCGAAGTCGTTGACATGGGTCTCGGTTTGCTGGGTGATGCGGCGAGCCAATTCGGTGATGTGCACAACCCCGGGGGCCGAACGCCGGAAGGGCACCTTCTTGGCCAGATCACCCGGCGGGCGCGGCTGTTGTTTGTCGAGACGAACGGCTGTGAGCACGTTGCGCAACGGGATGGTGGCACCGGTGGTACCCGTGGCGTTCTCGGGCAGATCGACGCCGAATTGAATGCCAGATCGTGGTTCTTCGATATGCACGACTTCGGGGACACCATCGAACAGACAGAGCAGCACGGCCGGCGCAAGTCGTTCCAGACGCAACAATCGGATGCGATGCGGGTCGTTCTCGTTCACCAAGGCGTCATCCGCACCGACTTCGGCGGAGTAGGCCCGCACATGCAGATTCGGCCATCCCGACACGGCGCGGGAGCGAAGAATGAACCCGGTTATGGCGTGAGCTTCAGCCACCTCTGGTCCGTTCTCGCCCCCCACCACGCGCACCTGACGCTCGGCCGAATCGACTTCATTGCGGATGATGGTGTGCAGGCTCTGCACCTGCTCGCGATCGAGGGTCGTGATGGTGCCGACCGACAACGCACCCTGCACCATGGCGTCGGTCCAGTCCCGATCGACGTAGAAGAACCGGATGGATTCAGGCGGCAACAGTTCACTGTCGGGTACCAGATGCGCGAACGGGACACCCTCGAGGAGGCGGACGCGGGCCAACCAGGTGCGCACCAAATCGGGCAGCGCACCCCCGACCGGTTCGGCCGCCACCACGCCCACCCGATGATCAACCGCTTGGGCGGCAGCGGTAAAGACCAGCGGGTTGGTGACGAAGTGGGCATAGGTGCTGGCCATCAGTTCCCCTCCCGCAACAAGATGTCGAGCGCATCAGGCTCAACGGTTCCACCCGGGTCCGGCGAGAGCACCGAGCCGGGCGGGACCGGGTCGGGCAGCAGGCCAGGGGGTGCGCCGATACCGCGGCTGAAGGCAGCCCGGGCCACGTCGGTGGCGGCCTCGAGTACCGACTGGCGCAGGGGCCCCAGCAGATCCTGCGCCTTTGCGGCCAGATCACGGAATTGGTCGTCGTTGCGCGCCACCGGCACCTCGACCGAGCCGAGTCGGCGCTGCGCCTCCGGGAAGATCAGGTCCTTCACCATCTCGGGGCGCAGACCGAAGCCGGTCGCCAGCAGCTCGATCGGATCGTTGTCATCGATCCCTTCGATCGGCACTCCGGGTTCGATCAACGGCCGTGTCCGACCGAGTCGGGCGGCACCCTCGGAGCCCAGGTTGGCGATGACGTCGTGGCTCACCCGGGCTGCGAAGCCACGGGCCAGATCATCGAACCCGAGGTGATTGAGGCCTGTGTGGCCCGCGGCCATGGTGGCCCGATGAGACTCGTCGAAGCCATCTTTCCGCCACGTCAAGAGGGCGGCTACCACGCTCGGCTCAGCCAGTGCCAGCAGTCGACCAATCTCGAAACCGGTGGCGGCGCCGAGGTTCTCCCGACCGTCGGGGCCCACCCGTCTCAGTTGGTCGCTGGTGTGGGCCAAGGGCAGCGGCTTGCCCGCCTCAGGTTCCTGACGCACCGTCGGGCGCGGTACCAGCGGACCGCGATACCAGACGGTGGTCGGCTCTCCTTCCCGGGTGACATGATCGAGCGATATATGGCCGGTGTCGAGCACCTCGGGCGGCTTTCGAGTGGCGGGGGGCGGTGCCTTCTCGCCCGGCTTGGTCGAGGCACTATCGGGCAGGGTGCCGATCATGCCGACATCGAGACCCTGCATCAGCGACTGGAAATCGCCGGCGCCGACACAGGTGAACTCCCAATGAGCCAGCACGGGAAACGTGTACTTGGCGATGAGCGGCGCAATGATCGCCAGGTCGATGTTGTGCATCTCACCGACCAGATGGGCGGTGTAGGTCGCGGTGGCCTTGGTGCCCGAACTGGGGTTCACCGGTTGGGTATGCGGGGTCGACCAGGCGTCCACCGAGGTGAACGCGCGGGCCGCGGTAACCCCTCGCTCAATCGACGCAGCCTCCACCGCGGCCACGCCGGGCATGGCGTCGGCAGCGCTGATGCCAAGCCAGGCGGGTACGGCCGACTGATAGGCCACGTCGGGGTAGTGGCTGGCATAGGACAGTTGGTCGATGTGGGCGATCACGTCGGGGTACACGTAGATCTTGTCGAACTGATCATCGAACAACGCCTCGTGCGTGCGCAGCTTGTCGTACTGGCCTTCCACCGAGATCAGGCACGCCCGGTACCGCACGCCCGGCTGTGGCAGGCGGTTGCCGATGACCACCGCCATCCAGCCGTCGTCGTCTCCGAGCGCCAATTCGGTATCGGCCAGGTCGACCTCTCGTACATGGGCGAGCAGCGGAAGTTCGGCCTGCGACGGGAAGACCTGATCCACCACGTCCTGGGTGACGATGATGCGATCGCCCCGATCGACGTCGTTGCGACCCTCGAGCACCACCCCCGGTGTGACACATTCGGCCACCGGTTTGCCCGATTCAAAGGTGCATTCGCCGTCGGCTAGTAACACCAGTGCCATCCACGGCACTAAGCGCTGCGGGCTGTTCGGGTCCATCGACACCGCCTTGCCGTCGAGTTCTCGTTCCCACGGCAGGGTGCGCCGCTTCAGGACGATCTGGGGGAGGCGGGAACTGAACGCGCCCTGCGACGCGTTTGGCGGGAAGGTGGAAAGCACCTGGTCGGGTGGCAGCAGAAACCGCGGGGCGGTCACTTCGATGTGATAGTCGAGCGGGTCGATGTCGACGTCGAGCGCGCCTCCCGGGTTAACGGTTTGGGTGTCACCGTGGATGTGTTGGCGCACCTCCACCACGTACGGTCCGGCGGGCAGATCGGGGACGGCGTTGCTGTGCAGTACGAACTTTCCCGGTGTGATAGTCACGGCCGAACCTCCTGAACGTGGTCTTGTTGTGGGCCGCTGTCGGGCGGGAGCCATCGGATGTGGGTCACGCCCCGACTATCGGCCACCAGGTTGGCGAGCAGCCCGTCAAAGCCCCTCATGGCCAAGCGGCGGGCAAGTTCGTCGGCCGACAGCGGTGCACCCAGTACGCCCGACAGGTGGGTGTGTTCCCCGCTGGCCACGCTGACCTGGACGGGCACGGGACGGCCGGTCGGGTCGCGATCTGGATCCACCGAGTACACGCCGAAGGTGCCCGAGCCGGAGACCACCACGAGGGCTGGCACAGGTTCACCATCGGCCCCAAGCGTGCGGGTGGCGCCGACCAGGCCGAGTTCGAGACCGTCGGCCCGACCGTCACCGGTGGGATCCGCTTCCTCCAACGCCACCGCGATGGTGGTCACCCCGGCCGGCAATGCGGTGGTGGTGACCGAGTATCCGGCCACGGCGACGCCAGCCGTCGTGAACGCCACCGTCACCTCCTGCCCACCACGTCTGGTTCGCAACGCCGAACTCCACAGGGTGGATCCGGGCGCGGCGACCGCAAAGGTGCCGATCTGCGCCACGCGAGTGGTGCTGTGCCAGCCGGCGATGCCGTCGAGCGTGCCGCCGCCGCCCAGCACCATCACCGTCCACGTTTTGGACGGCAGCACGACAAACCCCTGACGAACCCGCACGTCACGCACGACCGCACCGACGGTGTCGAGGGCGATGACCCGAGCCGGGAGTCCACCCGAGATTTCGAGACCGTGCCGCTGATCGGCGACGTCGTTGTCGGCGTTGGCGAAGGTGAAAATGGTAGCCTCGCCGGGCAGCAGATCGAATCCGTCCGAGGCCAGATTTCGGGTGAGGCTTTCGAGTCGTTCGGCCACGAAGGGCCGTTGGCCGGGTTGGCGTCGCAACTCGCCGCCGCTGCCAGCCCGTCCGGTAAACGTGGTTGTTCCGCCAATCACTGTCGTGTCGGTCGATTGCCCCGGCGTGCCGGTGAGCACGAGCCGTGCGGCGACCCGCACATCACCGGCGGCGAGCACATCGGCGATGCGACGAGGCGTGACCCGAGGGACGTCTCCGGCCTGCGACACAGACGTTCGTTGCGGCGAGGCGACGGCGCGGCTCGGCGTGGATGCCAGCAGCCCATCCACTCGCGGTGGCATCGGTACCAGATCGGGCTCAGCCGGTCCCCCATCAGGAGGACGTTGGGCGACGGCTGCGAACGGCAGTGGGTCGGTGGCCATGGCAAAGGTCAGCGGCAATAATTGCGGCGGCGCGGCCCGACCGTTGCGGAACGTCAACGCCCCGAGAGGGCTGAACCGTGAGCCCTTGGCCCCAGCCACCAACCACTCATGGGCCTGGGCGAGCACATCGAGTGATGCATTCGGCGTGGCGGCCGCCAAGGCGGCCGCCGCTGTCACGTCGGCCGCCCGTTCGGCCCGCACGGCATGTTCGGCCAGGAACGGCAATTGGTGGCGCTTGCCGATCTCGACCTGGTGATAATCGATGGGCACCGTGCCCGGCGCGATGGCCGGGGCCCCGATGAGGGAAACCGAGTTTCCGCTCAGGATGGTCTCGCCGGTGGGTACCGGCTTGTCACTGCGGCTCGGGCCCCAAACCCCCTTCGGAAAGGCGCCGGTCACCACGAACGCATCGAGGTTGGCCACATGATTCGTGCCGTCGGCGCGGTTGATGATGCCGATACGCAGCGACGATTTCACCGATGCCCGATGCATGGGGCCGATGGCTAGCGGCTGACCACCCAGTACTGGCACCGAAGCGCTGGTCACCACCTCTGAGGCCGCGGCCGTGGTGGTGACCATCAGCACGAACTCGGGCAGGATCAAGACCGGGTCGCTCGCGCTGGCGCCGGTGGGCGGCTTATTGGCGGTGGCCGGATTCGGCGGTAGCTGCCCCTTACCGACAATGGCCGTCAGTACCCGGGCCCCGTCTTGACGCAGGTACTTGTCGTAGAAGGCGCCCCACTCGAGCACCGGCGTGGAGTTGTCGCCCTCATCGCCGAACGAAATGGAGGCGCTGGTGACGCCGAGGTCGATGGTGGCTCGACCATGGAAGTCGGGTCCGGCCAGATACACATCGGCATGCAGGTGGATGCTGATGGTGACGCGGATGTGACCGAACCAGCCCAGGTCGATGTCGATGGTGATGCCCGCGCCCAGTTCGGCGTAGGCGGTGACTTCGAAGTGGAACGGGTCGAAGTAGATAATGCCGTCGGCGCCGAGCCGCAGGTACGCCCACAACGGACCGAGGGTGAGCGACGCCTCGAATCGGGTGCCGGCCATGATGGCCTCAGAGGTGAGCGCGAAATAGCTTTCGCCCTTGATCACCAGGACGCTGCCGATGCTCCAAACGAATCCGAGTCGGGGCACCACCGGGTAGCCCTTGCGCTGGAACGACGGGTGATATCCGCCGAGGGTCAGCACGAACTCGGCGGCGCCGGGCCCGCCGTTGGGCTGGTTCTTGAACCACATCACGTACGCGAATCCGCCGGTGAGTCGGCAGTCGGGCGTGAGCAGCCACGAGTTATCGGTGAGTTGCGCCTGTATCCACAGCACGCCGTCGCGGGTGGAGAAACGCACAAGGAGCGCCAGTTCGATCTGCACCAGCGGGAACGCGGTGGTGGGCAGCGCCGCTCGGGCCAGACCGAGCAGGTTCACGTCGAGCCCGTCAGCAATCAGGATGCCGATCACCGCGATGCCATCGACCAGGGCGAACGAGGTGAACGAGATACCGGCCGCGAACCAGAACGCACCCCGTTGCGGTGGGAAATAACCGCGAAGTTCATCGAGCGCACCCATGGGGTCGGTGGTGGCTTTGGCGTTCGGGTCGAGAGCTTTTAGCAGCGGGTACGACGGAAACTTGTTCATGTCGCTCGGCAGGAGGAGCAGCCGATTGACACCGACCCCGGCACCCAACCCGGTGACGAAGAAGGCGGGCGGCCCGCCGATGGGGGCCACCAGGGCGCCGAAAATGAACAGTGATGTGAAGTCGCCGTGGGTATCGGTAATGACGGCGTACCCGCCGTAGGCCGAGATGCCGTACACCCCGAACCGGATACTGATCATGCCGACGTAATCGGGTGCGCTGCCCGGCGCTCGCCGCAGGCCGCCGGTGATCACGACGCCGCCGGTATCTGACGACACGGCCAGTCCGGCCAACCCGACCTCCCAGGCCAGTGGGCTGTAGATGGGCGGATCGCTGGGCACTTGCGGCCACCGCACGCCGACGGCCAGATCATCGACGGCGACGGTGAGGCCGAGCAGCGAAACCTTGCCGTCAACCATCACCCGTGCCGCAATCACCTGGTTGCCGTTCTTGCTGACCCCGAAGCCGACTTGCTCGATGTACACCGGGCCGAAGCCGCGTTGGATGGTGACCCACCACGGCCCCTCGCCGGTACCGGCGCGCAGGTCGACCTTGACCGGACCACCCTTGTGATGCTGCACGGCCAGGGCCGGGCTGAACTTGGGGGCCGGTTTCTCCGCCCCGCTCGCGCTGTCTCGCAGCACCCCGCTGGCCACCTTGTTGTTGCTGTCCGACGCCGAACCGACCGGTACGGCCAGCCCGGTCAGTTCGAGCTGACCGCCAGCCCCGGTTACCCCGCTGGCGTCGATGGCGAGGTGACCGTGCACCGCCACCGAATCGACGGTGAAGAAGGTGTTCAGTAGAGGGCCGCTCTTACTGCCGATCCGCAGACCGATACCGTCGATACCGACCCCGAAGAAGACTTCTGGATTCCCACCTTTCACCCGCAAGACCTCGACCAGCAGCCCCTCGGCGGGGGTCCCTTCAATCCAGGTGCCGTCCACCTCGATATCGACGCTGGTTTCCCCATCGGCCAGGTTGAAGCGGCCGCCCGGCTTGAGTGAAATGGCGACGCCGTAGACATCGCCATTGGCTCCATCGACGCGTTTGGCCAGGGCGACGGTAAGGGGATCGATGTTGACTTTGGGCGTGTGGGCGGCGATGTTGGCGGCCAACTGCAGGAGGCGTTTCCACAGTTGCGCGGTGTCGAGCACGCCAGGGTCGAACGTAGACCCGGTGAACACGACCCCGTCAAGCAGTTGTTTGATAGTGGCCCCTCCGAACACCACTCGGGCCAGCAGATCGTTGACCTCCTTCTGAGCGAGGGCCAGGTCGACCAGCACCGGCACCAGCAGATCGACGAGCACTTCGGGAAGCGACCCGCCGGTGGCCTCGAGCGCGAACGTGGGCGACGAGGTGAGATGCAATACTCCGGCTACCTGCTTGCCGCCATCGAGGGCCAGCCCGACCGCCAGGCGCGGACCACCGGCCGCGTTGCTGCCGATGGCGATCTCGGCAAGTGGCGCCAGCCGCAGGGAACCAAAGGCCACCGCCGAGGCCGGCGCAATGGCGAACCGGGTACGACCCTCGACCAGACCGGTGTGATCGACCGTCAGGCCGGCGCCAATGAGGGCGCCGGTAAACGGTGACAGACCATCGAGAGTGGCCGCGATGCGAGCACCGGCGGCCAGCGGGCCGTTTACCGGAACGCTCACCCGCACGGAACCGGCGACGCCGCCATTGAGATAGGTGAGCACCAGTTCATCACCGACACGGGCCAGCGTGACGCCGGACGGGAGGGCTCCCGCCACGATCGCAGCGAGGGCATCGAGCGCCTGGGGCAGGGCGGCACGCAGACGTTGGGCCAGTTGTCCGACCGGGTCGGCCACCAGTTGGGCCAGTTGGGCGCTGTCGAATTTGGACGTCACCCGTAGCCCGGTGGCGTCACCGAAGCCGGCGAGGGCCACGCCCACCTCATGGCCGAGGCTGCCGTTCGGGATGCCGGCCACGGCATCGAGCACGTACGGCAGGGCGTAGGTGACCGCGGCATTGGCCACGTCGCCCACCGAACCCAAACCGGGGCCGTGGGGCAACAACGCGAGGTCGATGTGGCTGGCCGGCATGATCAGTCGAGCGGCCACACCGGTCGGGGCGACGTCAAGCACCAGTCGGCCGGCGGTGGCGAGCGGCGAGCCGTCGGGGAGGGCCAACACCACCCGGGCGTCGGGCCGCGCCACCAATCCGGGGCCGCCCAGCGATACCCCGACGCCACCGGCCAGTCGCAGGCCAGTACCGTCGATCGGCTGATCGATACCGAGCGCCAGGTGCGCCCGTCCCTCGCGGGTACCGGCGGTGAGGGCGAGGCCGAAGGGCAGCGCCCATGTTCCGGGGCCGCTGCTCACCCCCAGCAGGCCGCCGACTGCGTCGGTGAGCGACGCCAAGCGTGCTCCGTCGAATACATCGGCCACGGCCAACAGTCCGGCGAACCAGCGGTGGGGGTCGGTGAAGAGGCCGAGTGGGGGCCGCACCCGAACGGCGTCGCCGGAACCGACCAGCACCCCGAGCGCACGCAGGGTGGGATCGAGGCGGTCTCGGGCGGCGCCGGGGGCGCTTCGCAACTCTGCCACCAGGCCGCCGACCAGTTCGGCCGGAACCAGGGCGACCAGCGTGCGGGCCAGGCGGGCCGTATTTGGGGTAGGCAGAAGTTCGATCGGATCGGGGCTGGCATCAGGCCAGGTCAGCTTCACCGTCCAGGGCGCGCCCGAAACGGCGAGCACCGCACCGGAGGATCCGAACGCCACGCCGAACTCACCGCCGATCGAACCATCAACCTTGCGTTCCAGTCGCCCGGTGAGCGTGGCGCCGGCGGCAAAGGCCAGGCCAGAGCCGGTCGTCGCAACCGCCAGCGCGCCGGTGGCCAGGTCGACGGAAAGTCGCACGCCATCGATCTCGACGGTGAACGCCGAGGGGCTGGATGGATCGGGTGCCACGCCGCCAAGCAGGTCGGTGAGCGCGGCGGCCACCCTCGGGGCCCGCACCGAGGTGCGCAGATCGGTCAGCAGCCCCGAGGGGTCGACAAGCAATCGACGGATACCTTCCACCGAGAAACCCACCGGCCCACCCGTGACGGCCGGAATGCTTGAGTCGAGCAGGCCGATCACATCGAGCAAGGCCACCAACTGGCGGATCGGCCCGCTTGCTGGAAGGGGCCCGAGGGATGATGCCAAACGCCCGATCAGCACCTGCGCCTCTGGCACGAGGGGCGAACCATTCTGCAGGTCGCTGTGGCTGATCACCCATCGGCGTCGGCTGACGCCCAACGCCTCGGCCTCATGCAGCACGATGCGGGCCGAAGCGGACAGTCCGGTAGTGAAGGGAGCATCGAGCTGGATTTCGGCCCGCCGCAATGACGGTTGCCGAGACGCCGAGCCCGGCCGAGCCGGGTCAGGGCCACCAGCCAGCCAGCCGCCAACCCGATCCACCACGATGCGGGCCCGGAGCCCGGCACCCGACTGATCCGGTGATCCGAGCCCCGCCAACGTCGCCGCCAATTCCACCCGTACTCGTACCGCACCCGGTGCAGCATCGGGCGCAATGACCATGTTCAGCCCGCCATGCAGCACGTCGATGCCCACCTCGACATCGGGGTCGGCACCAGGATCATCCGCCGTCGATGACGTTTGGAAGACGTCTTGTAGGCCGCGCACGATAACGCCGGTGATGGCCTTTGAGATACCGGTGGCGTCCATCACGCCGCGGACGCAATGGACATCGACCGTGCCCGGAATCGTCGGGGGCGACAGCGGTGGCGAGAGTTCGGCCAGTGGCGAGGTGCCGTGCTTCCACACCAGATCGAGGGCGTTGACCATGGCCCGACCGGCCAGGACGGCGTCGTGCTCGGGTTGATCGACGTCGACGGCGGGCAGCAACCGCGCCAGCAGCTGGTACGCACCGGCGGCTGGTTGGGTCTCCACGACATCAAGGCCGATACCGCCATGGGGCGTGCCGACGGTGACCAGATGGCTCACACCGGCGACGGTGGCCGCGACAGACGCCGCCGCATGCCCGGCTGCACCGTGGGCCACCAGCATCACCGGACCACCTCCGCCCACGCGCGTGACGACAGCGGCAACGGCACGGGCCAGGCGCGCCGTCTGACGGGCCGCGCCGTCATCGGCACCGTTGGTAGCCGCATCGGCCCGACTGGCCAGGAGCACCAACCACGGACCGTCCTGGGCCTCGAGACGGGAGACATCGAGCGCGTCGGGCGACAACCCAGCGGCGCGCAGATCGAGCACGTGATCCGACGCCACCCCGGGCCATTCGGTAGGTCCGAGCGGGCTGGCAACGAACATCGTGCCAGCACCGACCGCCGGCAGGCCCAGGGCCGAAAGGTCGAGCGCATCCACCAACGCGCCGTGAGCCACCCCGGTCAGATCATGGCTGGTGGCACCCGGGAGCGTGGCCGACGCAGACGGAACGAGACCGTCGGAACCCAGCCAGCGAGCGGCCAGCGCCGTGAATCCGTCCTTGAGATCATCTCTGGCGGCGAGCAGGTCGGCCAACGCCGAATTGTGCAATGACGCGTGGCGCAGCGCCGCGGCCAGTCGCTCGGCCGGCGGCTCGGGAACCAAGCCGTTGTCTGCGGTGATCCAACTCAGCAGGTCACCGGGGCGGAACACATCGACATTGAGGTCTGGTTCATGTGGCGACCACAGCAGCAGCTCGATCCGGCGGGCAGCGTCGGCCGCCAGCGCCGTCAGCGGGAGCGAGAACGGGTCGTGCGGCACGCCGCGGCCGAGCAGGCGGCCGATGGGCGTGTCGGGATCGAGGGGGCCGAGCAAGGCCAGGGCCAGCCGCTCGGCTACTTCCGAAAGTCGGCCGTCCTGGGCGAGTCCGCCGATCAGATCGGCGACGGTACCGATGGGATTGATGAGCAGGTCTTGCAGGCTCAGCCGCACCTGGAGGCCTCGCTCGTCGCGCTCCTCCCAGCGGAAGAGGCCGATCAGTTCGTCCAACCACAGGCGTTCGAGCCGGTGCAGCAGGTTGGCCAACAGCCGTTCCAGGACCAGCCAGGGCACCTCACCGGTGAAGGTGCCATCGGATTGCAGCGTCGGCAGGGCGAAGGGCATGGCCTCCCCGTCGATGCGAGCGGTGAGCTCATCGAGCACCGGCTTCAGCGTGAAACCCGCCGCCGGGGCCCACCCGAAACGCAGGCCGGCGCGGGCGGTTTCGACTGCGGCCGAATCCGACCCGAGGCGCAGGACTCGGCCATCGTTGCGCTCGAACACCAGCCCGGCGGCGAGGCTACCAACGGCCTGACCGCCGCTACCGTCGAGATGGATACGCACCAGTTCGGCCCTCAGGTCCAGGCGAGCGCCGGGCCAACTGGCACCCAACCCGAGCGAGGCATGGTTGATGGTCAGGCCGAGGTGCAGCGTGGCCGGGGCACCGTCAGCCCACACGACGACGGCCACATCGCCGGCCAGCGGCAGCCGCCACGGATCGATGACGGTGCCGGTGCCCGTGACAGCCGAGACGGTGGTCGATATCAGGCCCTGCAGCGCGTCGAGCACCGCGCCATACCCGGCGGCATGGGTGCGGATGACCCGATCGTGGTAGCCGACCAGGGCCCCAACGGGGTTGCCGAGAAAGTCGGGCAACGTGGTGAGTGTGACCGGCCAGCCCACTTGGCCGACCGGCGCCCCCAGTCCCAGCAGCACCTTGACCGCGACGCCGGCGGTACCGAGGTGACCCAGCACCAGATCGGCTACGTCACCGACGACCGCCCCACCCACGTCGGCCAACGTGTGGGTGTTGGTGAGATCGAGTACGTCGTAGTGATGGGTGCCGATGTCGACGTTGTGGGCGGCCAGCACCAAGCCCGGTTTGCGGTCGGCCCCCAGGGTGAGGCCCACTTCGAGAGAACCGACCTTGACGCCAGGGGGCGGGGCGGCAACGTCGAGCAGCCGTTCACCCTGCTTGCCGACGTGGCCCGTGAGTTGGACGGACGGTAGCCCGCGCACGGACGGTGTCGCGCCGAGGGTCACGCGCACCAGGGTGGCCGACAGGGCCAGCCGCCCGGCCGGGGTGGTACCCGATGCCGTGGTTTGCGGGGTGGTCACCTCGACGCCCAACTCGAACAGCGGATCGCCGGCCGCGGTGCGACCGGCCAGCACCAGCGCGTCGATGGCGACCCCGGTGGCCGTCGTCCACCGCACTCGATGGGGTAGTCCGGGGCCGCTCGCGGCCACGACGGTGCCGACATTTCCCGACAACTTGGCGGCGTGACTCAGCCAGGCGTCAACCGCCACACTGTCTTGCAACAGCGCATCCAGCCAGGTCCGCCAGGCCGCGGCACCGTGGGCGAAGATGTCCGCGATCGGCAGCACGGGCAGCCGCGAGTCGGCACTGAGGCCAACCAGGGAGAGCAGTTCGCTCAGTTCACCGGACGACGAGGCCAGCGATTGCTGCACGACGCCAAGCACGAGGCGTACGGCTTCGTCGGCCCGTCCGGGGCCGGCGGTCCCCCCGATGGCGAAATCGTGCGGGGTCTGCTGGCCGGGCAGTTGCAGGCCGCGGAGCGATACCTGCAGGCTGGGCGCGCTGCCATCGGTGGCGACCCGCGCCCCCACGACGATGCCGTGGAGACCGGCCTGCCCGGGCGCAGGGGTGGTGTCCATGGTGACGTCTACGTCGAGTTCTACCCGGCCATCGGCATGCCCGAGCAGCACGGTGGCTGCGCCCGAGTTCGGTATCCGCATGAGCGGGACCAGCAACGTCAGATGCGCGGTGGGGCCCGTCGTCGATACACGCACGCCGAGCCCCAGATCGACTGCGGTCGAGCCGACGGCCAAAACGACATGCAACGAAATCGGTGCATGGGCGAAGAGCTGCAGCCAGCGGCGGCCGGCGGCGTCGACCACTGCGTCGCCTCCCTCGTGCAACATGGATTGCACCGCTCGGCACAGGGCATCTCGCTGCTCGGGGTTGCGCAGCATCTGTCCGACTGACTCACCGGGTGAAGCGAACCACGCGGTGTTGAGCTGATCGGCTCTGACCAAACCAATGGCCTTGGCTAGGTCGAGGACCGGCCCCAGGTCATTGGCCGTAGGGGCGGTCATCGTGGGACGATCCGATCGAAGGGGTGACGGGCCTGGGGTGTGACGGTTAAACCCTTGAACGAGGCGTGCAGCATGCCGGGTAAGAGGGATTCACCGTCGAGGTCCTGGCCCGCCGAATGGGCCACACTGGTGGCCACGCCGGTCAGGGCGGCCCAGGCGGTGGCGATCAGCCGGTCACCCCACACGTCGACGATGACCGCCGGTCCACGCGGTTTGGATTCGGTGGACACCATCATGCCGGTCGGAAGATCACCGGAGCCGAGCGCGAAGGGCACCACGATCTCAACGCCACCGGTCTCATCGCACTGCACGCTGATGCCGACGATGGCGAACCCGTCCGCGGTCGCCAGCCGCGCCTTGGCGGGGAAGACCAGCAGTTCCGAGGTGCCGTCGACCCACAGGACCGCTTCGGTAGCCATGGCGCCGTTGGTGGCGGCGTCAACGAACGCGGCAGAGAACAGCTTTTGAGTCTCGTCTTGGTTGAGGTCGACGGGCGGGCCGAGTTCACTCGGCTTGAGCTGGCGCCCAACGAAGGCATCCGGGCATCGGGCCCGAACCTGTTCGATGATGCGCGCGCATTCCGGATTGATCGCGGCGCGGCGCGTCTGGATCAGTTCGTTGGCTGCGGTGTTCACCTCACGCAAACGTGCATCCATGTGCCTCCTTCTGACTGCGCAGACGGTGGGTGGATCGGAGTGATCGAACGTACCAACCACGCTCCCAACCGTAGCCGACGCCGCGAAAGGGTTCGACAGACGCGCGAGAGTTGCGAGGGCCGTGACGATGCTTGGACGATCGGCGGTCAGCGACTGTTGAACCGAGCTGCGAGGCCCAAAAGTTTGTGCTGCGAAGCGGCTTGCGTAGGTCTACAGTCAATCGCGACGGTGATTCATTCGACGCAGGCGAGAGGACGTACGAAATGAAGCTTCAACGGTTGAGTAAAGGCGCGGGAGTCGGGGTGATAGCGGTGGTGATGACCATTGGCAGCGCCGCGGTCGCGCTGTCCCCGGCAGGCGACGTGCAGGCCAATCGGCCTCAAGTCGCCGGTGATGCCACTTCGGACATAACCGCAAAATTTCCCACGAACAAGCAGAACGAACCGACCATTGCTGTAAACCCGGTCAACTCGATGCTATTGATTGCCGGTTCGAACGACGAGCAGCAGCAGCCGCCCTGTGGCCCCGGGCCGGTCCGGGGTGCAACGGCGCCGGCCAACGATTGCTCGTTCTTCCCCGGTGTCGGCACATCCGGCATCTACACCTCTTCCGACGGCGGTGGTTCTTGGATGAACCGTGGCCTGCTGGACAATCAAGCCAGTTGGCAGGGCCTGGGGCTTATCTCCAACGGCGACCCCGTGATCACCTACGGACCGAAACCGGCCTCGGGCGGCGGTTTCAGTTATGCCAATGGTGCTCGTGCCTACTACTCCAGCCTGGCATCGGTGGCGAGCCTGAAAGGCTCGATGTACGTCGTGGTCAGCTTCTCCGATGACAACGGTGCCACATGGTCGGCGCCGGTGGTAGGTATGTCGAAATCGGCCAGGGCGGTGTTCAACGACAAGAACTGGATCACGGTCGACCGCACGCCGAACAGCCCGAACTTCGGTCGGGTCTATCTCACCTGGACGCAGTTCCGCTCCAACACCTCCACCGGGAATGGCAGCGAACCGGTCATGGTGAGCGTGTCTGCCGACGGTGGGCGCACGTTCGGTGCCCCCAACCAACTGTCACCGGCCGGAAACAACCGCACCGGGAATGGCCGCCAGGGCAGTTCGGTGAGCGTTGGACCTGACGGTACGGCGTACGTGGCGTTCGAACAGGCCAGCTCGCAGGTCGTCACCGTCTCACGCGACGGCGGTACCTCGTGGACGAAGCCGGTGGCGATGGGCTCGGTGACCGATATCGCCGATCCGATCCCCGGAGCAAACTTCCGTACGGACAGCTTCCCAACCATCGCTGCCGACCCACGCGTCGGGAGCACCACCGTGCACGCCTCGTGGTCGAACCGCACTGCGGCCGGTGGGCGCATCGTCGTGGCGAGCTCCAATGATCGTGGTGTGACCTGGCTGGCTCCGGTCACGGTGAGCACCGCAGCGGAGGGCTATGCGTTCTTCCAGGGTATGGCCGTTGCGCCGACGGGACGAGTCGATATTGCGTATCAGACGCTGATCGCCAGCGATCCCAACCGGTTCGGCACGGGCAACGCTCTGATCGACTCCTGGGCCACGTCGCGCCCGGCGAACTCGGCGAGTTGGTCGGTGCCGGTCAAGATCTCGACGGCCTCATCCGACCCGGCCGTGAGCGCGCAGAACAATCTTCAGCGCCAGTTCTGGGGTGACTACAACACGCTGGTCAACGACGCCACCACGGCATGGTTCATCTCCACCGATAGCCGCTCCGGTGCAGGTTGCCCGGCGGTCGACGCGTACCAGAAGTATCTGGTCGACAATCATCTGGTCATCCAAGATGACGATGAGGTACCTGCGACCGGAAAGGATTCGCCGGATCCCTCGTTGAAGCCGGCCCCGCCGGTCGATTGCGCATCAAGTCAGTTCGGCAACACCGACGTACGGGTGGCACGCTTCACCCCGTAACAGCCCAGGCGAGCTGCGTAGCCAGGGGAGGGAAACGGTCGCTGAGCCGCCGTTTCTCTCCCGGTAGCTGTGTCGTATTCGCGCCAGGTGCTTCGGAGCCCGGCAGACCGTCGGTCAACTCATACCCGCGTCTCGCTGTCCAGCGAACGCTGGCGAAATGTGACCGTCGTGACGACTGCCGCGGTCCCAGTCAGCACTGCCTACTACCTTGTTCAGGTCCCGAGGAAATCGATGAGGGAGGTGTTGAACTCTTTGGCGTGGCTCACATTGCAACCGTGCGGAGCCCCGTTCAGAACAATCAAACTGCTGTGCTGAATAGCTGCGTGCGTTCGGGCACCCGATCCTTCAAGAGGGACAACCGCATCGCCGTCGCCGTGGATGACCAACGTCGGCACCCTGACGTTTGGTAAGTCATCACGGAAATCTTCCGTGCCGAACGACGTCATGCACGCGAGTGCAGCATGCTGGTCTGACTGGTCGCACAACCGAATGGCCTCCTGACGCTGCGCCTCGGTCACCTTCAAACTCCCGTCGACCGAAAAGAACTGAGTGGTGAACTCGTCGAAGAACGCCGTCCTGTCAGCCATGAGTCCGGCCGCCATTTCCTCGGCCTTGGTCTTCGTAAGGGGACCCATGGGGTTGTCGTCGGATTGCATCATGAAGGGCGGAACGGCCGAAGCGAACACCACGCTATGTAGACGGTCCTCGCCGTACTTGGTCACGTACCGGGCAACTTCGCCACCTCCCATCGAGAACCCCACCAGCGTCGCGTCATTCAGATCTAGCTCGGCCATGAGACCGGCTAGATCCTCGGTGAGGGTGTCATAGCTGTAGCTGCCTCCGGGGTGATCGCTTCGTCCGAATCCGCGACGGTCATAGGCCACGGTGCGGTAACCGGCCGAGCGCAACGCTGGGATCTGTGCACTCCAACTTTCACCAGATAGCGGCCAGCCGTGAATCAGAACGATGGGCCGACCGGGGCCTCCGGAATCCTCGACGTGAACGCCGACGTCCTTCAGGAACCGGGAATTTACTTCAATGTCAGACATGGAGAATTGCCTTTCAAGGGCAGAGATGAACAGTTTTGTCTACCCCCCGTTCCCACCTTCCAAACGTCAACTCCGCACCCTCTGGCGAGGTTGAGTCGATGTCGTCGCGGGCAACTCGTAGGTGAGGTAGGACGGCCGGTCGTCAGGGTCGGTATACGTGGCGAGTACGCCGCCAGGATGCAATCGCTGAATGTGCTCCAGGTCGGCTGCCCTGAACGCCAGGGCAACGATGAGTACGGGTCTCCCTGCCGCGACGAGACCGGGGAATAGCGTCTCGAAGCCATCAGCCGAGTCCAGATCTGACTGGTCTCCGCCCTTGGTAATAAAGCGGATCGCGCCGTTGTCGACACGCAATGCGTCGCCCCCGATGAGGAACACCCGGTGCGACGCCGTTCGTTCACGAATGAGGTTCCCGATATCGGTGATAATGCCGAGCGGCTCACTCCTGGCGTAGTCGACGAAGTAGCGGTTCCAGTTCGCGAAGAAGGTAACCAGCATCAACACAGTAACGGCGCCGTGCATCGAACGTCGGCGTGTTGGCCATCGTCGCACGGCCGCGTTCCAAACGAACTGCGAGGACACACCGGCCAACACGAACACCGCCGGTACGACCATCAGCAACCTCGGCCCGTTGGGAGAGTCAATAGTCAGAATGCCGCCGAGCGTCACACCAACGACCATCCACATCAGCATCATCTGGGCCGGCACGGCCCTGGAGCCTCTGCGAAGAGCGACCGTCCCGAGCAGGATGGCGATCCCGAGCCAGAACAGCACGACAGTGATGCGATCAAATGCGGGGTAGTCGCTGGTGTAAAAGCCCGAATGGTCGCCGGAATTGAGGAAGAAGGCGATGTTGCGCCGGATCTGTGTCAGCAGAAGGTGCGGCAGGTCGCGCGGCAACCTTGCGCCCACCCCGGCCTCATGGGCCAATCCAGATGTGCTGAACACGCTCACGCCTCTGGTGCGATTGACCAGGGCCGCCGGGTGTCGCACGTAGTACTGCGCCAGCGGCAACATGGCAACAAGCGTCGCGCCGATGGCTGCGGCGATATCACGAGCCCGTGCAAGCCGGTGACCGCGTAGTACGAGGAGGATCGGCAGCATCAAGACGAGCAGCACACGCGACCCGTAATAGAAGTACTGGCTCATCCCGACCGTGAGCCCGAACAACACGAAGAGTGTGAGGGAGGGTGTCGGAGAGTGCGAGGGCTCGGCTGCTCGGCCGAGCGTCACGGCAGCGAGCACCAGCACCATCGCCACAGCAATGGATGATGCGCTCTCGATATTGTTGAGCGCGAGGCGGCTGTAGTGGATGTGGAAGTGTGAGACGCACAGGAGCCATCCGGCCGCAAGCCCGGCTCTACGTCCCCACCCCAGCCGCCCGATCAGATACACAGCCGGAGCCGCCAGCGCCCCGAACCCGGCGGAGAGCAGTCGGAGGCTGGTGATCGAGTCACCAAAGACGGAAAGTGCAGCCGCCTGCACGTAGTGGAACAGCGTCGGGTGATCGAGGAACTCGGTGCCGAACACCGGGAGTGGGCGGGCGCCGGCGGCGGAGGCGTTGAGCGCACGTCGGGCGAGCAGCCCCATCTCGCCCTCGTCGCCGTGAAGATACGGCAACGCCGCGCCAAGGTGACGCGCTCGAATTGCAAACGCGACTGCCGCAAGTACGACGACCGCCCCGGTGTCGATCCAGCGCCAGGCCGTCGCTCGCACCAGGCGACCCAGCCAATCCGAACGGCGGTCGTGAAGCACCCCGGCGACTGCGGCGGAGCACATACTGGCGAGCCATAGCCCGCTGCCCCACCAACTGGGGTCGCGGTGCGCGATCACTACGGCCGCAGCCGCGGCGACTACTACCGTGGCTGCCGCCGCCCCCCACCACGGACGGTCCGACCTAACGGACAGAGGTTGCGTCAACGAAGGGTGAGTTCATAGACGTGGACGTGGGAAACGTCTTGGCTCGCGAGGTCTCGTAGTTCGAGGCGAACCGAGCTAGCGACGGCAGGCTTTCCATCGGCGCCGAACGGAAGCTGAACGGTGACGGTCGGATGCTCCCCCAGACGTTCGTAGGTCGTCTCGGAACGCAGCAACTCCTTGCCGTCGGGATCAAACAGGACCACGACCAGCCCAAGCGCTAACCGCTGGGTGACGAGCTTGATCTGCGAGACCGGGCGGGGGGCGGGGTAGGTGAGTTCGAGCACGAAAGGATTGGCGTTCAAGCCGCGCGCCACCGTTGCGTCGTTGCCGTCGAAAGCGTTCTGGATCTGGCCGGAGTCGAGGGCCGGATGCTTCACGGTGACGACCTCGCCGTCCATCGTGATGGTGTCCGTGACCAAGCGCGCCCGCTTGACACGATCGGCTGCAAAGCGCTGCTGAACGTCCGCAACGTAACGCGGGCGAACGAATAAAAACCCCCGTGTCGTATCGGGCCGCGGGAGCACGAACACCGGATCCGGAAGGTCGAACTTGTCGCTGGCTCGCACGTCCGCGTAGTCCTCGGCACTGAGGACCAATACGGTGTCGTCCGCGATCGGCGTGAATCGCACAAGATAGTCGTGGACATCCTGGAAGCTCACCCGATCGCGCCGATCGACGCCGACAAAGAAGGGTACGAACACATTGGGGTTGTTGGCCCAACTCGGCGACACCACGACGCGTAGACGGTCATCGTCTTGCAACAGCCTGTCGACCTCTTCGAACACCTGACTCGCCCCCCACTGCATCCCGTACAACCCGTAGTTGTCGAACCAGACCGGCCCGTCCGCCAACGCGTTCCGGGTCATCCCGACCGTCAGGCCGGCGAGTGCGACCGCTATCAGGCTGACTGACGCCACCCGCCAATCGGGTCGGGGAATCCAGCGGAGCACATGCTCGATCCCGAGACAGGCAAGTATCGCGATTGGGATCACCGTCACCAGGGCGCGGGTGACGGTGACCTCGACCAGCGCCGCCGAGAAGGGTGCCGAAACGAGGGCGATCAATACGACCCGGTGCTTCGAGGATCGCCAGTGCATGACGCACACGACCAGACCCACCACGACGAAGGGCAGGAGAAGCCACCACACATGGCCCATGCCCTTCATGACGTGCCGGACAGGATCGGGCGAGTTCTTCGGTGAGAACCAGTACCAAGGGCTCAGACCGCGGCGGTAGGTCCGCCAGAAGGCCGAGAGCTTCCCAGCAAGGCTCAGATCTTGGTACCAGTAGGAGTTGAGCAGGCGGAGATGGCCCGACGTGGCCGACCGGTGGAGAGTCAGCTCCCGAAGAAACGGTGCCACGACGAACGCCAGGGTCCCCGCAGCGGGCACGACGACGCGACGCTCACGCAGGTGCGAGCGGTGGTACTTCGCATCGCTCGCAAGGAGGAGCAGCCCAGTGACGAGCATCAGTCCCTGACCGTTCGCGTAGGCGTAGAACGCGGCGCCGCCGAAGCCGATCGCCAGCGCTGCGTACCTCGGTGATCGGTACCGGTACAACAGATACGTGGCGAGAAAGCAGGTGTAGAACGCCACCATCTCGGCAACCTCGAACGCGGTCCGCGAGTGAAGGAACCAGGCTGGGATGCTGGCGAGAACGAACGGGCTCACCCACCACGACCGAAGACCGAACAGGCGGGTGATGACAGCCAGCGCTGGCACGGCGAGAAAGCCGACGATGACCGATGTACCGCGTGTGCCCAGCACCGTAGTGCCAAAAAGCGCGACGGCGGGGATCTGCAAATAGGCGCTCAGGCTGAGGTTGAACTGTTGGTCGTTCCGCAAAAACGGAGGCAGGAGCACCCCGTCGGCCGATCGGAACCCGTGACGGAGCAGACCATCGGCAAGGGTGGCCTGAACGGCCTCGTCACAGAAGAAGTAAATCGGAAATCGCGACAAGCCGACCAAGCGGGTCAGCAAATACAACGCCGATCCGAGCGTGAACAACTGGGAGTCGCGCCGACGCCACCATGTCGGCATGGATGGGTCCCCGGGTTCGGAAGGCGCAGCGAAGTCGCGCAGAAGTGTCACAGCTCCGGCGACCTTACCTTGCATGGTCACCGCCGACGGACGACGGCATCCTCACGCCGAGTACCATCTGCCCGGTGGGTGCTCACGGCGGTGAAATCACGGTTGTGCTCGTCGTGCCGTGTTTCAACGAGGCATCAAGACTTGAGATGGACCGGCTTGTCGAGCTGGACGCAGCCGGCATCGGATTGGTTCTGGTGGACGACGGCTCGACCGATGCCACTCGGCTCATGCTCGAGCAATGGGCATCGTCACACGACCACACGACGGTGCACGTACTCGACCGGAACGCGGGCAAGGGAGAAGCAGTCCGGGTCGGCCTCCTTGCCGCCGTGGCCCGCAACCCGGGGTGGGTCGGCTTCATCGATGCTGACTTCGCCACTCCCCCGGCGGCACTGCTTCAACTGATCGAACTCGCCCGGCAGCGTGACAACCTTGACGTGGTGCTCGGTTCCCGAGTGGCGATGCTCGGCCGTGATATCGAGCGGTCGGCCTTTCGTCACTACACCGGACGCGTCTTCGCCACCTTCGCGGCCGTCGTGCTCGGCTTCCCCGTCTACGACTCGCAATGCGGCGCGAAACTCTTCCGCTGCACCGACCCTCTGGTCCGGGCGCTTGGTGAACCCTTCGCGAGCCGTTGGGGTTTCGACGTTGAGCTGATTGGTCGACTGGTGCGGAGCGGGACGCCGGTGAACGCCTTTTGGGAGGAGCCGCTCCAGTACTGGCACGACATCAGCGATTCCCGCCGAACCCTTTGGGCGTCGGTGCGCAGCTGTTTCGAACTCGTTCGGATCCGGAGCCGGTTGAGGAACTGGCGATGACCGAGCTCACCAGAGACGACGAAACGGTCCTTGACGGTGTCGGCGACCATCCCGCAACCACGCCGGGGGTGCGCCGTCGGCGACTCGACCCGTGGGCAGCTGCTGTCATCGTGCTGTCAGCCTTTCTGCACCTGTGGGATCTCGGAAGGCGACCACTCGCCCACGACGAAGCCATCGATGCCTGGTTCTCCTGGCAGGCGCACACCACGAACCTCATCCCCTACAACCCCGTTTACCACGGGCCGCTGCGGTTCTACCTCGAAGGTTTCGTATTGGGACACTTCGGTACGACCCCCGCATGGGCCCGGGCCGTCGCCGCGCTCGCGGGCATCGCGACAACGATCGTCATCGTCTGTCAGCGGCGGCTCCTCGGCCATCGCGGTGCGGTGATCGCCGCCTTGCTCTTCGCTATCAGCCCCACCATGCTGACGGTCACCCGCACCGGTCGCGAGGACTCCCTCGTCGGCCTGGTGTCAGTCGGGTTGCTTCTCGTTGTTGCCCATGCGCTGATCGACCCGAAGCCTCGTCATATCGTTGGCACCGGTGCGTTGGTCGCCTTGAGCTTCACCTTGAAGGAGACCACCTTCATCCTCGGTTTCGCCGGTACGTGTTTCGTCGTCGGGCTGGCAATTGTCGCATGGAGATCGCCGGGCGGATCGGCCCGGCTGTTCTTCTCCCGGGTGCGTACCCTCGGGACACTGCCGTGGATGTGGTTCACGATCGTCTTCATCGCGATCACGATGGTGATTTTCAGCGCCGGCTTCCGGTACGGATCGGGCTTCGGGAGTGGTCTCATCGACGGCATCAAGTACTGGCTGTCGCAACACAAGGTGGCACGGGGCAGTCAGCATTGGTATTTCTACGGCACGGTCTATCTCGGTTACGAATGGCTCCTCCTGATGATCGGGTTCGTCGGCGCGGTCGTCGCGTTCCACAAGCGGTCCATCATCGGAAGTTGGTTCGTCACCGCCGGGGTGGTCCAGTTCGCGGTGTATTCGTGGGCGGGTGAGAAGTTTGCGTGGCTCGCCATGCATCCCCTCATTCCGGTCGTGCTCGTGGCCGGCCTTGGTGGGCAGGCCGTAAGCGATCAGTTGACGAACGCGTGGGTTACCCGTCGACTGCGATTCGTTCCGATCGTCGTCGGTGGCATTGCGGCCGTGCTCACCACGGTCGTCGCTGTGCGACCGGCGATCACCGACGGAGCCGACACACGGGAACTACTCGTCACCGTGCAGACCCAGACCGCGGTGGCCAAGCTCGTCGACGCCATGGCGGCGGGCCGCCGCAGTGGCCAACTCGGGTCAATATTGGTCGACGACCGCGACAGCGGGTCATGGCCGTGGGCGTGGTACCTCCACTCGTTCGACAGGGTCGCGTGGGTGACCATCGATCCGACCAAACCGCTTCCGACGGGGTACGACGCGTACATCGTGAGCGCCTCGACGGATCCACCCGCGGTCCCCGAGGGTTATGTCATCAAACGGTTCCCGCTGCGGGGTTGGTGGTTGCCCCAGTACGACAGGGCCGGGTTCACCGATATCGTCCGCTGGTTCCTCACCCGACGCGTGTGGAGCGGCCAGGGCACATCGGATCAGTACCTCATCGCCCGGGCGACGACACAGTTGGCAGCGGCCGCAGGCGACTGACGCACGCCGAATCGACGGTTGCGATGAAGAACGCGCCGGTTTCGAAACCGGCCGAGGCGGATCGGTCGGCGACGAACCTCACGTCGAGGCACGTGAACGTTCGGAGCGTCGACGCCGCGTCGTTCGACGCGATCAAGCGTTCCTGGGTGCCGAACACGACATATTCGATGCCATAGGTTGACAGCACCCGTGCGATCTCCGCTGTGTTGGTTGTGGTGTACAGCGTGGTGAGGTCGGCGACCCGCTTGTCGATTGCCGACTCGTAGGCCCGCCGTTGCTGACGTTCGTGGTAGGGCCACCCGATCGGCGACGGAAGCCCCGTCAACCAGGACATCCGGCTCGTCCACCGGTAGTCGATTCCGGGCGCCTCGGCGATCGGATGGACGCCAGCGACATTGGCACGCAGCCAGTCGGCCAGTGCGACGTCGTCCCCTGGCACGAAGCGCTTTCCGTCGGCCTCCATGGCGAACGCTGGAGAGAGCACTGCGTCGCCGGCCAGGGACAGGCCGGGCGCGCTGAGACGATCCTCAAGCCGCGCCGGTGTGGCCCACCACCAGAAGGCGCAGGACAGAACCCCGGCCGTGGCCACGAACGCAAACACAACCGGTCGAAGGCTGGCCCGACGAGCGAGATGGGTAGTGACCACGACGGCGGAGCCGACGGCCAAGACGAGCCAGGATTGGTACCAGAACTTGAATACCGTGTTCATCCGCCCACCGTCGTTGCGGACGGTGACCAACTCGACCGCCGCCTGAATCGTCCAGCCGAGGGTGAGCACGAGGGGACCCACCGCCGGTAAGCCGCCCGTCGTGATCTTGCGTCGCTGCCATGCCATCCACCCGCAGCCCACGGCTAGTGATGCCGTCAGCTGGAAAACGGCGAAGTCCGGTCGAACCGCGGTGTAGGCGAGTTCTCCGCCGACGGCGGCGATCACGACGATATGGGCGGTGGTGATCCGTCTCCAGCGCCGCCTCGACCTCTCCACCGCCGCGCTGGCCGCATCGAACACCACGAGCGTGCTCAGCGCCACGAATATTCCGTAGTGACGCAGCCAACTTGCCGTCGGAGTCCTGAGCTGAGCTGGCTCAAAGCCCGCGTCGAAGACTTCGCCTCGGCGCACGTAGGGCCAGAACACGACCACGAGCACCGCAGCGAAGGTGGCGACCGGAAACACAAGCGGCCGCCACGCCGACCTGCGCCACCAAGCGAGCGCCGCCGCCGAACCGACGATGACCAACACCAGGGGGAAGTCCCACGTGTTCGTAATCCGCACGAACCCGACGACCACCCCGAGCGCAGCGCCAAGCAGCATCGCGTCGCGCCACCGGTCGGTTCCCGCCAGGGCGTCGTGCCACGCCCATGCGAGCACCCCGACCGAAAGGATGAGTGGTATGTCCATGAGGTGAGGATGGAGGTCGGCGAAGAGCAGCGACCAGGCGGGAAACTCGGTGATGGCCACGGAATCGGGGATCACCCGACTGAGAATCCACCAGTCGAGATACCCGCGGCCGAAGCGCCCCCTCAGCTTTCTCCAGAGCGGCGGCACAATGGCCGCATTGCTTGCGAAGAGCACGAAGAACGTCGCCAGGAAACCGCCGCGGATGGCAGCCCGCGCCGACCTGGAATGGCGACGCCAGCGCTGGTGGAAGCCGCCGACGAGGGCCGACCCGAGGGTGAACGCCGAGCCGGCGCCACACGCGCCGACCACCCCAATGCCGAGATTCAGTACGAGTCCGGGGGTGGTGCGCAGGAGTCGGGCGGGGGCCATGAGCACGTACCACCCGCCGTAGTAGTAGTTGAGTGCGCCACCCGAAAACCACGGGTCGTAGACCGGTAGCGTTCTCGAGCGAAGAAGTGCGGTGAGGAATGCCAGTTCGAACGGTTTCTCGCCGCTGCGACTTGGATGCCACAGGTCGGGGTTGGCGGCCCGGAGGAGCATGACGGCTACAAAGCAGCCGACGGTGAGGGCCTCGACGGAGAGGAAGATGCGACGCCGCGCTCTCCAGAGCTCCGCCAATTCGGCACGCCGCCACCATGCCCGCCAGCCGGCCCCGGCAACGAACATCGAGGCGAGTAGGGCCACGAGGCCGCGATCGAGTGCGCGTCCCAGCCAGGCTGCGCTCACGAAAGTCGCCAGCGCCATGGTCAGCAGGCCCAACACCTTCGAGACACCGAGTCCGGCGTCCGGGAGGCGGCGCAACAGCGGGAAGCAGAGCACGAACGCCGCAGCACCGAACAGTTCGATGAGCGCGAGAAATCCGATCGCATGGAACAGGCCGGAGCCGTCGACCGAAAACGTTTCGTCGTACGTCGGCCCGGCGGCATTGAGACGTTGTTCGTCGGGGGTGAGGGTCAAGCCGTTCGCGGCACCTCGGTTGGGGTTAACGGCCGTTGCGGTGGCTGCGCCGTCGAGGTCGAGCGCGTCGAGCATCTCGGCGCGGTCGACGGCGCGTACCTTCTTCCAGATGCGCACCTCGGGGTGGTCGTAGACGCTGAAGGCCTCCTCCGCCCCTACCTCACCGAGCCGCCAAGGTCCGAGTTGAATCCCGCTCCGGAACGTCGCTACTCGCTGGAAACCGGCGCGCCCGGATTCCAACGCATCGAAGAAGGCGATGGTGGAGGGGAAGCGCGCCGGCATCCGTCGCACGACACCCCAGATCCGAGGCGACGATTCGATGACGTAATCGATGCGGGTGAGTTGATCGGCGAGCGTTGCCGTCTTGGCCACGCTGTCGGGATCAACGAGGTTCAGCTGCTCGATCGGATAGTCACTCGCATCGACACCGGGAATGGACAGAGGCAGCGAATCGTCCCACGCCTCGGCCGAGACGACGCTTCTTGCCGGGACGTGCGTAGCGATCCAGCGCGTTGCGGTGACCCGGGTGTTGTCGGCGCCGTACACGCCATGCACGAATCCGACACCCCACAGGGCCGAGAGGCCGACGGCGACGAGTGCTGCCGCTGCGGCGGCTCGGCGAACAGGCTGCCGGGTCCGACGGGCGAGCCGAAGGGTGGCGGCGACCCCCAGGCCAGCGATGGCGTAGAGGGCCGGCAACATCGGATAGAAGTATCGGCCGGTCGGCCATGCCGTGGCGATCACGTACACGAAGGGGATCGCCACCGCGGCGGCGACGGTGCCCGGCACCCAAACCCCGACGGGGCTCATCAGCCGACCGAAGCGCCGACCACCCTCCCATCGGTCGCCCCACCGGGCGAGGGCCAACGCGGCTAGGCCGAGGCCGAACGCAAGCAGAGCACCCGGCCCCAGTGTGAACCGACCGAGCCAGAGCAGCGGCTGCACCACCGGCGTTCGACCCACCCACTGGAACGACGGGGGCCAGGTCTCGCTCGTCAGCCGCGGTAGGCGGCGCACGTCGTGGAGGAAGTTGGCCGACAGGCTGAGCCCCAGACCGTTGAACGCACTCGGCTCCAGCACCCGGAAGGTGGCGAGCGCGCCGACAGCCATCGCGGCCAGGCGCACCACATCGCTGCGCCGCCGGTAGCGCCAGAGCAGTAGGGCGCCCCCGATGGCCGGGACAGCTGCCACGCCGATCGCCGACAGTTTCGCCGCAAGCGCGAGTCCGCTCGCAGCGCCGACCGCAAGCCCGGTGCGCCATGCCCCGCGCGAGTTCGCGCTGCGGTCGAGGCGCAGCGTCGCCAGCACCGTCAGCGCCGAGCCGAGACCTAGAAGCGATTCGCTCCCGAGGAAGTGCGAGTACTGGATCGCCAGAACGCAGACCGCGTAGAGGCCGGCTCCGATCACGCCCGCTTTTGCGCCACCGAGCCGTCGGCCGATGGCCGCAACGACCACGATCGTCAGGGTGTCGAATAGTGCACCTATGAGGCGTCCCACGAGGTCCACCTGATATCGGCTGTCGAAACGGGCACGACCGTCGTTATCGATCAACGGGACGCCGACCGCATCAATCCCTCGGGCAATCAGACTCGCTGGTTGCCTCCCGGTGTTCACTCCGTCGTGCAGCCAGCCGCTCACCGATCGGGCCATCGTGAGCGAGATCGGACCGTAGAGGAACTCCTCGTTCACCCGATAGGGGTTGGACGGGCTTCGTTGCCCGTCCAACCAGTCGAGCACCGGTCCGAGCACAGTGCCGTGTGGCGCCGGTGCCGGCTGCTTGGCGAGCGCATCCGCGGTGATGGCCCAGAACCGTTCGTCGGGATGCTGGTGCTGTCGCTGGTCGAAATCGACGTTCCACAGGCGAAGTACCAGGCCGAGAATCATCGCGACAACGACGAGCGCGCGGAACCATTGATTGGATCGATGAGCGGCCTGGGTCCCGTCCACTAGGCCCGAGGGAACGGCGGGAAGGACTGGCGGCCGAAGGCCACGGTCTCGCGCGTGGCGCGCACGACGGCCGCGCCGAGCCGCCGTACGTTCAGCGTCGACGCGCCGTGTGTGCGAGGGAGGTGGGTGGTCTCCATTTCCACCACTCGTGCCTGGCTGCGCACAGCTCCGATAACGAGTAGCAGCGACGGCGCGAACGCATACGCGGGCATCAGCGGGGCGAGATGGGTATACAGCGATCGGCGCACGAGTTTGAACGGCACATTTCCGTCAGGGACCCTGCGCCGGGCCATCAGCGATACGACCACTCGCGTGAAGATGGTGAGCACAAGCCGATGCCACGGGTCGTGGCGCTTGAGCCGCATCCCGAGCACAAGGTCGGCCCGCTCACGCTCCGCCCAAAGCAGACTGAACTCAGAGACGTCGACCTGGCCGTCACTGTCGAGGTGGAAGATCCATTCCCCTCGTGACTCGTCAAGAGCGCGTCGTACCGTGGGGCCGTGCCCCGAGTTGGTGACGTTCGTGAGGACCCGAATTCGGGGGTCGCTCGCGGCCTCGCTGGCCAGCACACCTGCGGAGCCATCCTTCGAGCAGTCGTCGACGATGACGAGCTCACTGCCCGCGACGACGTCGAGAACATGCTTACGAATGTCGGCGATCACATCGGCGACCCCGGCTGCCTCGTTGTAGACCGGCATGATGACCGACAACGGCACCGGATTCACCGGTACCGGGCTCACAGGCTCCATGCTTCCTCCGGCGTTCCATCGTTGATCCACCTCGCGGCATCAACCCCCATCTTGACGGCGTGGTCCATGTTGCCCAGTTCGTATCGCCAGGCACCGAAGCGACCGCGTGCGAGTACCCCCCGTTCCATCAGCCACGGCTGGATCGCACGCAACGCGGGATCACGGCCCAAGGTCGGCACCGGGTAGCCGTAGTCGACGCGGTCGACGTGCACACTGGCGATGGTCGCATCCGGTGGGACGAGCCCGTGACGACGCAGCGCCGCGTCAACGGCCGACGCGAGATCACGCTCGTCGAGCGGCCGCCAGTCTGAACTGGCGATTTCGGTCATCCAACTGGAGTAGCGGTCGGTGCGTGCGCCGGGCACATTGCTGGCCGCGTACTTGGCGAAGTTGGTCGCCCGGTAGAACGGCACATCGGGCTCGGGGAAGTACAGCCACGATCGATCATCGACCAGCGGCGTTTCGTAGCCGATGCCCACCACGGTGACGGTGTTGTGGACAAGTTCACGGGCCGCCTCCCGAACGTCGATGTCGACCGGCGAGCTGATGCAATCGATGAGCCGGTCGAGGGCCCCGGTCCAGACGAGATGGTCGAACGCAACAATATCGCCCGACTCAAGCGCAAGCCGACGATTGTCCAGGTCGACCGAATGCACGCCGCTGCTGAGCCGGATCTGGTCGGAGACGCTAATAGCCGCTCGACGATAGATCTCACCGGTGCCGCCCTGTTTCGGGAAGGCAAAGAGGTTGTTCGGGCCCCAGCCCTCATCATCGACCCTGCTGACCAGGGAGTGAACGGCGTGCCGCCAGTCGACCGTGCTGACCCGTTCGGCGATCCAACGCGAACTCATGGCCTCGGCGGGATACGCCCACACTTTTTCGTTGTACGGACGCATGAACAGTTCGACGATGCCATCGCCGAACATCGAGTCCATCCAGGTGCGAAAGTCGAGAGACTCCGACACGACCGGGCGCCGACCATGCTGAGCTGAGATCAGGCCGACAAGGGCCTCTTCGGCCATCTGAGCAGGGAGTCGGTGCAGGTTATTCTGGAGCGGATACGGGATCCATTCCCCGCCAAGCCTCACGAACGATGAGCGCTCGTGGCGTTCGACGTCTTCGCCGATAACGTCCGCGAGGAGTCGGTCGAATTCGCCATAGTGCGAGAACACCACGTGTCCGCCGCGGTCCCACGTGAAGCCAGCCGGGTCGACGAACGAGGCCGCAAGGCCTCCGACATGGTGAGACCTTTCCAGCAGGATCATGTCGTTGTGTCCGAGCTCGCGCAACGTTCGTGCGCACGCCAGCCCACAAGGTCCACCACCCACGATGGACACCGATCCCCCCGCCATATATCGAGAACCTATCATTTCCTTTTCAAACCCAACGGGCTTCGGTTAAGCTGCTCTTCAGAGTGACAATCGGCCCGAAGGCGGACGAATGAACCGGAAATTCACACATCTTGTGTTCGCGGGCACGCTGGTAGTCGCCTTTTCCGCCATGTCCAACTACTCGAGTGCCCATGCGCAGGATGACCCTCGTCGGCCCAACCCGAGTGCCACTCCAGGTCTGCCCCCGTGCAAGTACAAGGAAAAGAAGCAGTGCCCGACGCCGACGGCTACCCCGACGCCACTCGTACCGACGGCCACACCCACCAACACGCCCGGTAACACCCCCACGGCCACGCCGACCAACACGCCCGGAAACACGCCGACGGCCACGCCGACCAACACCCCCGGCGACACCCCCACCGCCACACCAACGGCCACGCCGACCAACACACCGATCGCGCACAGCGCCAGAGCAAAGGACACGCCGCCCGACACTGCG